>CAZSGD010000022.1:9167-73801 GCA_964606155.1 uncultured Chitinophaga sp.
ACCGGAAGATTGAAAGGTCTCCATATAGCCGACTGATAGTATTGTTTTACTATTTCCTTTATTAGTCCCCACATAAAGAACAAAGGAATGAATACTTCTCTTTGCCGCAGGGTTATTGAAGACTTTTGGATAATATGCCTGGTAGCCGAGCAGGTTAGGATGAAACTCGCTTAACCCTGTTTCTTTTAATTCCATGGTGAGTTTCATGTTCTCGTAGATAACTTCAGATGATGCTGTATTAATTTTCAACTTGTTAAGGATAGCGGCGCCAGTGGATGTTTTAAAAGCAATAACTGCGTCCTTTTTTGTTAGGGTCAGAGATATAGTATCCTTCAGGATTGCTTCTTTACCTTTTTTGAAGCCGCCGATCATTTTTGTAAACTCTTCTTTTGTCAGACCCATTCCATTCACATAGGAAACATCCCGGTCGCCCCTTTCCACCATCCTGATGATATATTTATCAGTCCATTCAGGGTTGGCCTTCAGGTTTTTTAAAGCAGTTTGTTGCAGTGTTTTAATTTCTCCCGTAAACTCATAAGAAACAAAGGCTGCCTTGTAGGTTCCTGGTTTTAACAGGCTGTCAGCGATTTTTGCCGTATTCGGTGTTTGTGCACTGGTTAAGGTGAAACTTATTAACAGGGGTACAAGTAGTGATATAGATTTCATAGTATGGCTGATTTTTAAAGAATACTTTTTAATCAGGTGTGCAAAATAGTTGGAAAATCTCACTTTACGCCGTTGTTGGTGTTTAAGTTTAATGCTTTGTCTGCTTTAGAACATCTCACCAAAAATAAGGGAATACGAAAGACCCTTTCTATAATCAATAAACTACAAAAAGGGTCTTTGGAATTTAAGAAATGGAATCCCCAGTGGCTTTTACTTTGTCAATACATCCGCCGGCATTTTATCCATGTCCTTATTCGGGAGTTTGGTATGGTCAGATACGGCTTTTAATAAACTCTTAAAACGCACTTTAGCCCTGCTGATAGTTTGTTTTCTTATCCCGTCAGCGCCGAGGGTCATCACGGTATAATCGCCCGGGGAAATGCGGAAGCCTACTATCAATACATTGTCTGATCCGCTTAAAGCCGGTGTTTTTGTATGGCCGGGGGTATTAAAAAGGTCCAGTTTGAACTCAACAGCTTTGGCCGTAATATTTCTTGCCCATACAAAGCCCTTGCTGTCTTCAAACAGGTTGGGGTCATCGTTAGGATTGGGTGGCGGTGGGCCCATGGGTACTCTGCCCAGCTCCATGATGCAGGAGTTGAGCCAGCTACCCCAGGAAGTAAAGTACCCGTACCATTCTTCGGCGCTGCTACCCGGACCGGGGTCCATAGGTTCGCTTTCAGAACACTCGTTCAGATCAAATAGTTTTCTCATAGTCTTTGTTTTTGAAATGATGAATTATGTTTTCAACCATTTTCCGGGCGGAAAACTACAGAAGCAGGGATGCCTTATCGTGAATACTCTCCGGTTTCAGTAGCAGGTGATAAGTGGAAATAATAATGGGCGGGTAAGTATACAAAGTTTACGAAATCTGGAAGCGAAAGTCAATACCATTTTTATGGTATTTTCTTCGCTTACCGTGAGTTTAGTAGCAGCATTTCGGTGATCACCCTTCGGCAGGCTCAGGGTGACAGAAGCATTGCGTCTTCTTTTTTATGCTTCAGAGCAAACCATCCGGTCACCACCAGGGAAAGCATAAAGTACCCGGATAAAATGTATTTCGCTGCAGAAAGATATACCGAGGCGCCAAACCAATCATCCTGTGAATAAATAAAATATAATCCTGATCCGCAGCGCAGCAATTCCCATACAATAGCATACTGATTACGGTCCATCAGCTCTGTAAGGGCATACACACTGAGGAAAAGAAAACCGCCATACCAAATAATATAGTTTGTATCCAACTGGTTGATTGGGGCAATATTGCCAAACAAATAACTGGTAAATAAAAGTATCATCAGCAACTGCACCCAGGTCCATGCATTGAAAGCTGGGGATGTGCGGGTATCATATTTTTTAAAATGATATACATCTTCAATTTTGTACACCGGGTATTTCGCAGCCACATCTGCGGGGCGGTAACCCGTATGCCGGAACCAGAGCGTAAATTTTTCCATCCAGCTTTTAGTACGCCACGCATCTTTTATCAATAGCCATACATGCTGGAAATTGATCTTAATGGGGTTCCAGGTGCGAACAGGTCTTGTGATACCATATACAGGCGGCACATCCGGTAATTCCTCCTGGAATGTGCCAAACCATTTGTCCCAGAAAATAAAGATCTGCCCGTAATTTTTATCAATATACTCTTTGTTGATGGCATGGTGCACCCGGTGATGCGAAGGGGTGACAATGATCTTTTCCAAAAAACCCATCTTGTTGATATGCTGTGTATGGTACCAGAACTGGGCAAATAAATGCAATGGCGCCACTACGTTGATCACCTGGTCAGGCACACCCAACAGGGCGGCAGGCAATAAAAAAATGGCAAATGTTTTTACAATAGCGGATACGCTTTGCCGTAAGGCACAGGCCAGGTTGAACTCTTCACTGCTGTGATGTACGATATGCCCGTTCCAGAAAAAATTGGCCACATGCTGTAAACGGTGCACCCAGTAACCCGCAAAGTCGAGGGCAAAAAATGCGATCACATAAGTCAGGATAGTATTGGGTACCGTCGTCAATGCCAGGTTTCGCAGGAAAAAAGGGTAAGCAAGTATCACAAAATAAAGCCCGATCACATCCTTGGTCACATTGGTCACACCGCTCGTCAAGCTGCTGATCATATCCATATTCCGGACAGTATCCTTTCCTTTGCGCCATCCATACCATTTCTCAAAAAGTACGAGGAGCAGGAAGGCAGGCATGGCAATCAGTAGTATCTTTCCGTAAGCCTCCATGAATGTGATGTTGGTTACAAATTTAATGTTTTAGCAGGAAGAAGCAAACGGGGAGTAAAGAGCAGTGGTTGGGGATTTGGAATTGGGAAATTGGGTAGCAGGTTGATAATAGAACCCCTCTGGCTCCTTACAGGGTTGCTTTTTTGGGGAGATTAAATAAGTGGACAGAATACAGTAGACGAATACAGTAGACAGGGAGCAGGTTTCGAAGCGCTACTGTCTGCTGTATTCTGTCTACTCTCTACTGAATGCTAAAAAAATGCTAACTATGGATAACATTCGGTTCTTGATTATCGTATTGCTTATTGCGTCATGTAAACCCTCCACCACAAAACCAATAGACGCAAGCCTGGTAACGGAGCAGGAGGTAAAAGACTTTATCACCGCTTATGACCGGGCCTGGGAAGACCGGGATGCCCTGAAGATGAAAGAAATGATGGATGAGAAATACATTTATTTCAGCTCCACGGGCAGTACTACCACAAGAGAGAAAATCCTGGGCTGGTTTACCCCCGCTGATAAATATAAAATGGATACGGCTTACCGGAACGAGATCAGCATTATATTAAATGGCAACACCGCTGTTGTAAGCACTCATTGGGTGGGTAATGGAACATTTGGGGATATGAAATTCAACGATGACCAGCGCTGCGGATTGGTCATTCAAAAACTGAACGGGAAACTGAAGCTTATTTCGGAGCATTGTGTGCAGATTGAAAGATAGTTACGAGTTATGAGTAACGGGTGTATTAAAACAGGACAAGCACCACTGATGGGCAACTTTAGGATAGTTCGATTGGAGGACAACCCGTAACCCATAACTCGTAACCAGTATTTAAACGATTATAGTTCTTTTAGCCATTCCGTTACAAATTGTTTTGTCGTTGAATAAACATCCGGTCCCGCCCGATAGATCATCTTCCAGTCGCCGGATTTGGATTCATAAGCCGGGTTCACAAATCTTTTCTTGTTATATTTTTCCACCAACTCAGCATCAAAGTCAACCGTATTGGCAATGGAGAGGTATTTGGTCAAGCGGTCTTTGATCATTACCCGTACATCTTCAGGGTAGGTGGTTTCCCATCTTTTCAGGTCCTGGTTATAGCGGTCCCAATTGTATTTATGATTAGATAATTCGCCCTGGTACCTTATTTCCACGATTTTATTATCCGGCTGCCTGTATTCCTCGATCTGCTTTTTAGTTTTGGTAATGGATTCCTCCATTATTTTTTTGATCTCCGGTGTCATCTGTGCCATGCTTTTCTCGGCATCTTTCACACTTTTTTCCATGTCGGTGATCATTTCTTTGCGTACCTGTTCCTTGGTCCTGGGTTCTTTTACGGGTTCAAAAGGCTTGAAGTCTTTTCTTTGCTGGGCATAGTAAGTTTTGAATGTGGCACTGCTCACATACGACTTGGTATAGATGAGCAGGTTCTTCACCACAGCAGCCCGCTGATTCAATGCCACATTCTTAGCATTTCGCAACCCGTAGATATCGGTATAGCCGCTTACAAAACTGTTTTTGATTTTTTCTGTTCCCTGCAATTGGGTGATTCCTAGTTGCTTCCAAACATCATCCGCTATTTTTTGTGAAGCTACAAAAGATGACATGGTCACTACAATAGCCAGCAAAATGGCGCCGGCAAGGCTGAGGAAAATAAGTCTGTATAAGGTCCTGGCTCTCATAAATAAGGTTTAAGAATGAATAATTTTTATGCCCAAATATCTAACGCGTATGGATAGCCGGAAACCTAAGGTTGAATGAATTGAATGGAAAGCAGGATGAGTTGAGGGGTCGGGAGTTTGGAGCCTGGAGCCCCGGTCCGTATTTGGCAATCAATATTTGAAAGGGCGTACAAGTTTTTCAATTTTAAAGTATGGGGCTAACGACTACAGACTAAAGATTAAATTTGCCCGCATGTCAAAACATATATTCCATTGCATCGACGCACATACCTGTGGCAACCCGGTGAGGCTGGTGAAACAAGGTGGTCCTGCACTGGAAGGAAAGAACATGAGTGAAAAGCGCCAGCATTTTTTAAGAGACTATGACTGGATACGGACAGGCCTGATGTTTGAACCCCGTGGTCATGATATGATGAGTGGCAGCATCCTGTATCCCGCACATGATCCGCAAAATGATGTGGCTGTTTTGTTCATTGAAACGAGCGGCTGCCTGCCCATGTGTGGCCATGGCACTATCGGTACCATTACCATCGCCATTGAAGAGGGATTGATTAAACCGCAAGTACCCGGTAAAGTTAGAATGGAAACGCCGGCCGGTTTGATCAGGGTGGAATACAGGACAGCAGCCAATCCCCGGAACACGGACAAAGGAAACCCGCCTAAAGTAGAGTCGGTAAAGCTGACAAATGTGCCATCATTTCTTCACTCAGCAGAACTAACAGTACAATGCCCGGAATTGGGGGAATTGGTAATCGATGTTTCTTATGGCGGTAATTTTTATGCTATCGTGGATGTGCAACCGAATTTTAAGGGACTGGAACATTATGCGGCCGATAAATTAATTACCTGGGCCAGGGAGCTGAGAAAGAACATCAATGCGAAATACGAGTTTGTTCATCCCGATGATACAACGATCAAAGGCTGTTCGCATATATTATGGACGGGAGCGGTGCTGGATAAAACATCCACTGCAAGAAATGCCGTATTCTATGGCGATAAAGCCATCGACCGTTCACCCTGCGGCACAGGCACCAGCGCCCGAATGGCGCAATGGTATGCCAAAGGGAAGCTGAAGAAAGGAGATACATTTATTCATGAAAGTATCATCGGCAGTAAATTCATGGGCAGGATAGAAGAAGAGCTGACCCAGCATGGGAAACCGGCTATTCGTCCTTCGGTGGAAGGATGGGCAAAGATCTATGGGTATAATACGATCTGGATCGATAAAGAGGATGATCCTTATGCATGGGGGTTCCAGGTGTTGTAATTAGTATTGGAGATTTGGAATTAGGCTCCGACTACTGTGGGGATGCGGATAATGATTGGGATTAGGATTCGGATTCGGAATTGCGACTAAGATGAGGTTAAAAGAATTCTATGATCTTGCATAATAATAAACGTAATGCTGCTAACCCTTCCCCTAACGGGGGAAGTTGGAAGGGGGCCTGCGGATTATAAAGAGGATGATCCTTATGCATGGGGGTTCCAGGTGTTGTAATTAGTATTGGAGATTTGGAATTAGGCTCCGACTACTGTGGGGATGCGGATAATGATTGGGATTAGGATTCGGATTCGGAATTGCGACTAAGATGAGGTTAAAAGAATTCTATGATCTTGCATAATAATAAACGTAATGCTGCTAACCCTTCCCCTAACGGGGGAAGTTGGAAGGGGGCCTGCGGATTAATAATTGAAAAGTGCTGAAACGAATTTTTGCAATAGTCATTACTTCTTTTATACTGACAACTGCTTGCCGGGAAAAAAAAGCATTGAACAATGATATTGTGAAAAAAGATTTACCGGAACAGTTTTTAGTGATACTGGGTGTGGCCCAGGATGCCGGTTATCCGCAGGTGGGATGCGAAAAAGAATGCTGCAAAGCCTATTGGGAGGGGAAGGAAACAAAGAAACATATCACCAGTCTGGCCCTGGTTGATAATACTACGAATCAATACTGGTTGTTTGAAGCCACACCGGATATAGGCGGGCAATTACATGCCGTACAGCCATACATTTCATCAGCTCCTGGTTATTCACCGGATGGTATCTTCCTCACACATGCGCATATTGGCCATTATGCAGGACTGATGCAATTAGGAAGGGAAGCAATGGGCGCACAAGATATTCCCGTTCATGTGATGCCCCGGATGGATTCCTTTCTGCGTAATAATGGCCCCTGGGGCCAATTGGTAAAACTGAACAATATCCATCTGCAATTGCTGAATGAGGATACAGCCACCCGGCTTTCTCCATCATTGAGTGTATTACCGGTAAGGGTACCGCACCGCGATGAGTATTCGGAAACGGTGGGATTTATCATTCTCAGTAAGAAGAAAAGGGTTCTGTTCATACCCGATATTGATAAATGGGAAAAATGGAACTGGGATATTGTAAAAGAAGTGAAAGACTTTGACCGGGTGCTGATTGATGGGACTTTTTTCCGGAACGGTGAACTACCGGGCAGGGATATGCGGGAAGTGCCGCATCCTTTTGTGGAAGAAAGTATGGCATTATTTTCAGGCCTGCCGGATTCTGTACGGTCAAAGATTACTTTCATTCATTTCAATCATACCAATCCTTTGTTGAAACAGCAATCACCCGAAAGGGAGCAAGTGCATTCAAAAGGATTCCGGGTGGCTGAAGAGGGAATGGTCATTGCATTATAAACAGTAAAACATACCAGCATGAAAAAATGGTTACCTGTTCTCCTGATCCTGGGTGTTATGCGGGCAGCGTATGCGCAAACCCCCATTCAAAAATTTGAGTTTGTCAATTTTTCGCAGGTGAACATTACCGATAGTTTCTGGAAACCCAAAATTGATAAAGTGGCCACAGAAACCATGAAAGTCTGTATTTACCAGACTGAAGTAAAAACGCCCCGGATCCGGAATTTTGAAAAAGTGGCCCGGAACAAGGGGGAGAAATTTGAGGGGCTGTATTATGATGACAGCGATGTATACAAGGCATTAGAGGCAATGTCGTATGCTTTAAAAACACATCCCGACAGTGCCCTGGAAGCAAAAGCGGATGAGTGGATCGATAAAATAGCCGCCGCACAATTACCGGATGGTTATCTCGGCACCTTTTATACATTAAGGGATATTAACCAGCGCTGGACCAATATTGAAGCGCATGAGGATTATAATGCAGGTCATTTATTTGAGGCAGCCGTAGCTTATTATCATACCACCGGAAAAAGAAAACTGCTGGATGTGGCGGTCCGTTTTGCCAATCATATCGATTCCACTTTCCGGCTGGGAGAAAAAAAATGGTTCAGCGGCCATGAAGAAATTGAACTGGCCCTGGTGAAATTGTATAAAGCGACTAAGGATACCCGTTACCTTAAATTGGCGGATTGGTATTTGCAGCAGCGGGGAAAAGGATATTATACTTATGGCAAAACATGGTTTACCCCCGCTTACTGGCAGGACCTGATGGCGGTGAAAGATCAAACAGAGATCACAGGCCATGCCGTGCGGGCCATGTACCTGTATAGTGGAGCGGCGGATATGTCGGCTATTACCGGCAATGGAGATTACCTCCATGCCATGACGAAAGTGTGGGAAGATGTGGTGCACCGGAATATGTACCTCACCGGTGGCATTGGTTCGGCAGGCGATAATGAAGGCTTCAGCAGGGATTATGACCTGCCCAACGAAGAGGCGTATTGCGAAACCTGCGCATCTGTGGGTATGGTGTTGTGGAACCAGCGCATGTGCCAGCTCACTGGCGACAGTAAATATGTGGATGTACTGGAAAGATCATTATACAATGGCGCTTTGGATGGGTTGAGTTTGGACGGGAAAAAATTCTTTTATGACAATGTTCTTGCCTCTAACGGTCAGCATCAACGCCGGGAATGGTTTGGTACGGCCTGTTGCCCGGCCAATATAGCAAGACTGGTTACCTCCCTCGGCGATTATATTTATGCAAAAAGCGGGGATGGGATATGGGTACAGCTTTTTGTGGGAAGTAATACAGTTATAAAAATGAATAACACGGATGTGGCAGTGAAAATGGAGACCCAATATCCCTGGAATGGTAAAGTGACACTGAATATTGATCCTGCCAGGAAAATAAAAACCAGGCTGAGTTTGAGGATACCGGCCTGGGCTATCAATAAACCATCGCCCGGAGGGTTGTACTATGTTGTTACAAACGCTGCAGATTCTTTTGGTCCTTCCTTAAAGGTCAACGGGCAGCAGGTGGAGTATAAAATAGAAAATGGCTATGCCGTGGTGGAGCGGGAATGGAAAAAAGGAGATGTGGTGGAATATGAAATGCCGATGAATGTACAGTTCATAGGGGCCAGGTCAGAATTAAAAGCGGGTATGGACAGGTTGGCTATTCAGCGTGGTCCATTAGTATATTGTATAGAAGGCGCTGATAATAAAGAAGGGGTTTGGAATCTTGTATTACCTGCCGGAACAACATTTACAGTTTCCAATTACCAGGTGCTGAACGAAACCGTTAAATGTTTGCAGGCCGAACTGTCTTCAGCTATGGCCGCCGCCGATGGGAAAGGGGTTGTGATAGAAAAAAGAAAAGTGACCGCCATACCTTATTATTGCTGGGCTAACAGGGGACCCAATGCCATGCAGGTGTGGTTGCCCGTTAAAATAAAGGAAGTGAAGATCAACTATGCTTCGAAGTATGAAGATGGCGGGAATTATTAAAGCAAGGATTTTTTAATCAGGAGTATGAAAGCAGTCATTATCGGGGGTGGTATCATCGGTTTAAGTTCAGCCCTGTACCTCAGGCGTTCGGGCTGGGAAGTAACGGTACTGGACAAAGGGGATTTTAGTGATAATTGCTCTTATGGCAATTGCGGTTATATATGTCCCAGTCATTTCATTCCTTTGGCCACACCCGGTATTGTCAGGCAGGGATTGAAATGGATGTGGAACTCCACCAGTCCATTTTATGTACAACCGAGGCTCGACTGGAACCTGGTCAACTGGGGATTAAAATTCATCCGCAGCGCCACGGCCAATCATGTGGAAACAGCGGCTATCCCTCTCCGTGATATTGCCATCCTCAGTAAAAAAGAATATGAATCCTGGCTCACCCTGCCGGACTTTGATTTTGCATATGAGCAGAAGGGGTTGCTGGAAATATTTCAAACAGATGCGGGTGGTGAACATGCCCGGCACACGGTGGAGAAAGCACATGAACTGGGGCTCAGTGATACGCAACTATTGAATAAGGATGAATTACAGGCCCTGGAACCGCATACAAGAATTAATGGCAAAGGTGCCATATTATTCAATTGCGATGCTCATTGCTACCCGAATAAACTGATGCAGCAATTGATCGCTTATTTGAAAAAGGAAGGGGTGCAATTGATCCCACAGGAAGAAGTAACAGGGTTTGAGAAGCAGGGAAGGAAAGTCAATAAAGTATATACTGCAAACAGTGTAACGGGAGTGCGAAATGTTTTTGAAGGGGAGGAGATCATTATTGCGACAGGATCGTGGGGAAGGGAAACAGCCCGGTTATTGTCAGTGAGGATACCCTTGATGCCCGGAAGGGGTTATTCCGTAACACTGGAGGGTTCGCCTTATAAAGTTAATTACCCGGCCGTGTTGCTCGAAGGCCGGGCGGCCATCACTCCCATGGATGGAAATAAGATCCGTTTTGGCGGCACCATGGAGATCACTTCGCATAAAACGCCGCCCCGGATGAACAGGGTGCAGGGTATCCTCAATGCGGTAAAACGTTTCTATCCCGAATTTGATGTGCCGCTGCCACCTAAAGAAAAAATATGGTATGGGTACAGGCCCTGTTCAGCTGATGGGTTGCCCTACATTGGCCGTGTAAAAAAATATGATAACCTGACGGTGGCCACAGGCCATTCTATGCTGGGGCTGAGCCTCGGCGCCGGGACAGGCAGGCTCGTGGATGAGATCATCTCGAACAGGGCATTGACGATCCCCATTTCTTCGTATGACCCTAACCGTTTTAGTTAATAACTCTCTCACACTGAGTTAGCAGCTATTTGTATCTTTAATAAAATTGCACGTATGAAAAGAATGATTGTTTTTGTCTCCCTGCTCCTGATGGTGTTAACGGCTGCAGCTCAAAAGCACCAATTGGTAAAGAAATGGGAAACAGATTCGGTATTCAAAGTACCGGAATCTGTATTGTTTGACGATAAGAACCAGGTGCTGTATGTTACCAATATTGATGGTAAAGACCCCTGGGCCCGGGATGGCCAGGGCTCGGTGGGTAAGATAACAGCGGATGGTAAAGTGATTGCGGTGGATTGGGTAAGCGGGTTGAATGCGCCCAAAGGAATGGGACTTTATAAAGGGAAACTGTATGTGGCCGATATGAGCGACCTGGTGGTGATTGATGTGCAGAAAGGAAGTATCGAAAAAAATATTACGGTCCCCATGGCTATGGGTTTAAATGATGTGACGATTGATAAA
Source organism: uncultured Chitinophaga sp. (assembly GCA_964606155.1). Lineage (GTDB taxonomy): Bacteria > Bacteroidota > Bacteroidia > Chitinophagales > Chitinophagaceae > JJ008. The sequence goes on from CAZSGD010000022.1 coordinate 20,191, forward strand.
GACGGGGTAGTATATGTTTCGGATTCCAAAACAAAAAGAGTGTACCGGGTAAAGGATGAAAAAGGTGAAATATATCTTGATAGCCTCAAGGGGCCTAACGGCCTGCTGATGCACGGGGATGATCTGTATGTGCTGGATGCCGGGTCTATGCTGAGATTGAATAAGGACAAGACAATGACCATGATCACGGATGGCATGGTGGGCGGTACCGATGGTATTGAAAATGTAAAAGGAAAGGAATATATCATTTCCTGCTGGGCGGGGGTGATGTATTATGTGAACGAGGATGGCACCAAAGAAATGATACTGGACGGCAGGCCTGATAAAAAAAACAGCGCTGATATCGGTTTTGATGCAAAAACAAAAACTGTCTTTGTGCCGACCTTTTGGAGAAATTCCGTGGTGGCTTACGAAGTAAAATAATGAAATTGCTGCATGCGAAAATGACTAAAGGGGGAATAGAGAGATACATTTCGTTTAAGCTGTTGGCCCGGGGCCTATAGAATCTGGAGGCGGTCAACCAAAGGAACGTTAATTTTGCCCGGCGGGTTTTATATAAGCCCGGGTCTTTTTACTTTTATTGTTCTATGGATTGTATATCTACCCGACTACCTTACCGGCAAACGAATGCTTTTTCCAAAACGGCTTTGGATTATATCGACCAGGCGCCTGCCCTCCGTTCCTTTTATGCACAGCTGCCATCCCTGCAGGGTATTCAAAAAGCCATTGAAGCACATCTGCCTTTTAAGACCCCAAGAGAAATACTGGTGAAAGAGCTGCAAAAACAGTACGAAACGGTGAAGACAGCTGAGCGGGTACAAAAGAATATACAATTATTATCTTCTGCCAATACCTTCACGATCACTACAGCGCACCAGAATAATATATTTACCGGCCCCTTGTATTTTATCTATAAGATCATTCATGCCATTAAGCTGGCCGATCATTTAAAAGCATCATTGCCGCAATACGATTTTGTTCCGGTCTATTATATCGGTTCCGAGGATGCCGACCTGGATGAACTCAATCATATTCACCTGGGGGGTGAGAAACTGGTATGGAATACGAAACAGAGCGGCGCCGTGGGAAGAATGAAAGTGGATAAGGAACTGGTGAAGCTGATCGGGCAGATGGAAGGACAGCTGACTGTTTTGCCTCACGGCGGCGAGGTCATTTCATTATTCAAACAATATTATACAGAAGGGGCGAACATTCAGCAAGCCACTTTTGGATTGGTGAATGAACTGTTTGGCCAATATGGTTTGATCGTGTTACTGCCGGATAATGCTGTACTGAAAAAGCAAATGGTGTCGGTGTTCGAAGATGATCTGCTGCACCAGGCAGCGTCGGGCATCGTGGAGCAATCGGCCCATCGTTTGGCTAATGCCGGTTATAAAGTACAGGCCAACCCCAGGGAGATCAATTTATTTTATTTGAAAGATGATATCCGCGAAAGGATCGAATGGAAGAAGGATAAATTCTCGGTTGTCAATACACGTTTATCCTTTTCAAAGGAACAAATGCTCGAAGAGCTTCGTGCAAACCCGGAGCGGTTTAGTCCTAATGTGATATTAAGAGGTTTATACCAGGAAACGATATTGCCGAATCTTGTATTCATTGGTGGCGGTGGAGAAACTGCTTACTGGCTCCAGTTGAAAGACCTGTTTGATCATTATAAAATACCTTTTCCGGTGCTGGTGTTGCGTAATTCATTTTTGATCACAGAAAAAAAATGGAAAGAGCGTGCCACTCATATTGGGTTTAATACAGAAGACCTTTTTTTAGGTGAGCGGGAATTGCTCAACCGCCTGGTGGAAAAGGAGAGCAGGAATGAAACAAAACTCAATGGTTCATTGTCGGAACTGGAGCAAATGTATGATGCTTTTAAAAAGCAGGCTTCGGCAGTTGACACTACTTTGGAAAAACATGTGGAGGCGCTGAAGTCACAAACCGTGTACCGGTTGCAGGAACTGGAGAAAAAAATGCTGCGGGCAGAAAAAAGAAAATATGCCGATCAGCAGCGCCAAATACAAACATTATTATCTCATTTATTCCCTGGTGGCGGTTTGCAGGAGCGTTATGAGAACCTCAGTTATTATTATGCCAAATGGGGGAAAGACTTCCTTCAAAAATTATACGACCATTCATTGGCACTGGAACAGGAGTTTGTGCTCCTTGCTGAGACCTGATCATCTATCTTTTCCTTACATAGAGATTTAGCGTGAACGCATTTCTTTTCAATGAGGAAAGAGCATTAGCATACACCGTTCCGCCGCTCTCCTGCATATTGCTCAGACCCTGTGTATATTTTACTTCAGGTGAAAGGATCAAACCTGCTTTGCGTATTTCGATATCCACTCCCAATCCGGCATCGGCAAGAAAGGCTGTACTCTTTAAGGGAAGCAATTCAGCCGATTCTGTATTCTGCTTTATCAAATAGCTGAAGGAAGGACCAATCGAAAAGAAAGGAGCGACCTTATTCGTTGATAAACGGAATACGATAGGTGCGGACAGGCTGGCGATCACATTATCCAGTCGAACAGTTTCAAAGAAAGTATTGCCGGCAGTAGGCCTGCGCTCAAACACCACATCACCGCCTTCAAAAGAAAGTTGTGTGGAGGGACGTATGGAAACATTTTCGCTCAACCCCACCTGGTAAATAAGGCCCAGGGCCAGTGCAGGACGGTTTTCGCCGGTAACACCCACAATATTACTGTTAGGGTTAGCCGCACGGGAAGGCTGTGATTTATTGAGTCCGCCTGCTACCACGATGCCAAAACTGTTTTTGAAACGCGGCCGCGGTACTTGTTTCCCGGGTTCTTCCGGTCTTGAGGTCAGTGCTTTTTGAACCAATGCTAAAGTTGCCAGCGCACAGTTCCATTTAGGCGCCGTTTTCGTTGCCTTATCTGCATAATACCTGGCACTGTCCGGGTTATTGTTTTCCAGATGAAGTAGTGCCAGTTTGTTTTGAATATAAGCTCCATTTGGATGAACAGCTAAGGCTGCATAAGCATATTGAAAAGCGTCAGCGGTTGGCCCGTTTTTACCGGAAGTACCAAAATCACCACAGGCTTTCAGGAAATACATCTGTCCCATCAGTGACGCGGCGAAATCGGGCTCCTCTTCCCGCATCAGTTGGATGGCTTTTTCCAAATGGGCGGCGAGTTCAAAATCATTTTGTTTTCCTTTGGTGGAAACATCACCCATGCAATCGAGATAGAGATTCATTCTTGCCTGTGCACCGTTGATGAATTCAGCGGCCAGCGTGGTCTTTGCATCTAACGTGTAGGGATTGCCGGGAAATTTCTTATTGAGCTGGAGAAAATATTCTTCGGCAGAGGAGGGGCCGCTGAGGTTCCTTCGGTTCACTTCCTGGTAAAACTTATTGTACGTTTCCATCAGCAGGGTGTCGGCAGTCAGCGAATATGTATAACGGTTATGGATACCCGAAAAAGCATCGCCAGCCCGGCTTTTTTGTTTTTCTTTTATCCACCGGGCAAGGTAAGTGGTATCCACGGTCCCCACGATCTTACTGCTGTTCTCATTGCAGCAAAAATAGGGTTGTTGCTGGCGGCGAAACCGCTGCTGTGCGATGGTGGGCACATTATTGTCCACATAGGCACGTATCTCCTCCAGCGTAATTTTTTGATCGGGGTTCCGGGCATTGTCGGCCATACCGCTGAGCCCGTCCACCAGGTACCAGGTAAAAAGCCCGTGCCCGCTTCCGATAGAAGCATCTTCCAGCGACTCCTGCCCTGCAGCAGCAGCCAGCATCATCACTTCGCCCACTTTTTTCTGTGATATAGCGGTATTCAAAAAATTCAATCCTTCTGCGCCACCAGGTAATTCATTGCTTCGGCAGGCATCCATGATAAAATATACTTCCACACCCTTGGTGGTCTCGGCCGCGATCTTCTTTTTCAGGTTGAACAGCTGGATGGCGCCCCCACTCAGATAACTGTTCTTGTCGCCACCGGGATTACAATCAAACGTGAGGAAAAAGAACTGGTCTTCGTCGATCGCATCCCCATGTCCGGCCAGGTAAATGAATAATTTATCTCCTTTACGGAGTTGTTTGGCATTTAACCATTGAAAACCCTTGGTCCAGAATGTGGAATTAAGCGCCTTATCATTCAATAAGCAAAAGATGTTTTCTTCCTTTACGCCACCACCACCCGGCGATTTCAGGTAATCGCGGAATAACTCTGCATCCTTATCGGCAAAATTCAGCGGACGAACATAACGGTATTTGGAGATGCCCACGATCATCGCGAAGGTCTGGGGGCCCTTGATCGTCGAGTCCCTCATTTTGAGAGGAGTTTGTGCTGCCCCGTTGAATGGACAGGTCAATAAAAAGAGGATCAAGGCAAAGATCGTTCTCATGCATTCGTTTTTGCAAATGGGTGAAGATTAGGTAGTGGTCAAGTTTGACTTATCATTTCACGCCAGGACGCTAATGTCCGCATAGACGTAAAAGGAAATAAGCGGATAAAAAGCACCTTTGCGGCTTTTCGGGAAACCAAAATTGACAATTACCGGGATTACAGTTGGTTGCTTAGGTAAAATACAAATTTCCTGTAATATTTACCTCAATCCTTTTCCACGATCATCTTGAACAGGGTGCTGCTGCCATTATCATTATCAGCAGCTAACACAAGATGAAGGAAATGCCTGGTTTCTTTCAAAATGCAAACAGATTCTATTTTTTGGCCCTTGAAGCGGGGGTCTGTTTCTTCGAGGTCGATGATACGATTGGGATTGATAGCGGCCCATCTTTTCTTGGAGGAAATACTTTTCACGATCCAGAGATAACTTTTGCCGATCGTACCATCTTCATAACTGCTTTTGGTGTCTTCGGTGGAAACGGTGAGGATCAACTGGTCGCTTTTAACCGAGTAAGCAAGTCCGGATACTCCCTGGAAAAGACTGCTGTCATACTGGACCCCGATGCGGACCACAGAGAGCGGGGAAGACAACGGGTTGGTCCAAAAGAAAGGATGCGCAAAAATGAGATGGTTCCTGGGATGGGTTTTATTGCCGCGGTTGGAGAGCAGCATCTGGCCGGGTATCAAACAGGCCCCTTCTATATTGAGGTCTTTAACATCGTTCACCTGTAACCGTTGGTAAAATGTATCCAGCCGGATGCTGTCGGTCTTTTGGGTGGCAGGGTCCAGGATCCAGCCCATATTACGGTAAGGGCTAACCGAACCAGACCCCAGCAGCAATATTCTTTTACGGGGGATGACCGTCATCGCTTCCAGGTCGGGTTTGATGGCCCTGGGTATCTTTTTTTGGGCATAAGCATAAAGCGGGATGGAATCGGTCAATGCAAGGTTGCTGTCAAGCACAAGTATATTCTTGGCATCATCGCCGATCACGTATAGTTTACCATCATAAAATTCAATACCGGAAGCAGAGGGATAATCGGGGAGGGGTTTGATCTCCCGGAGCTCCGTGGTATTATGATGACAGGAAAAAAGGAAAAGGGATAGCGCTATTGATAGTAGTAGCCTGTACATCAGTTATGCGTTCATCAGTCAAACTTATTTTCCCAGCCTTCTTTTTTCAGCTTCTCCACTTTTTCAATCACTTCATTATTCAGGCTGTTTTTATAATCGGCCACTTTTTTAGAAATCGCCTCATCGGCAGTACCTAAAATTTCAGCCGCAAGTATACCGGCATTTTTCGCCGCATTCAGCGCCACGGTACCCACAGGCACACCATTGGGCATTTGTAAGATGGACAGCACAGAGTCCCATCCATCGATAGAGTTAGAAGATTTGATAGGAACCCCAATGACCGGCAAAGTAGTCACGGCGGCAACCATACCCGGAAGATGTGCGGCGCCACCGGCCCCCGCGATAATCACTTTCAGTCCCCTTTCCTTTGCTTTTTGTGCATATTCGATCATGCGGTGAGGCGTGCGGTGCGCCGAAACCACCGTCACTTCATGCGAAATACCGAATTGTTTCAGGATATCAGCTGCGGCCTGCATGATGTTCAGATCGCTGTCGCTGCCCATAATAATACCAATCAATGGAGACATTGTTTGTTTATGGTTTTTGGTTTTGGGTTTATCGTTACGAACCTCACTAAAGATTGTCACTACTTCCTTCCTTTGAATTTCAGACCTTTTATTTCGGCTGCATTCAAATACTTGACGAAGTTGGCGATTTTTTTTGAAAGCTTATCAGCAATTTCATACAGCTCTTCAAACTCGGCTTTGGAAATATATTTATCGTCTGACAACCTGTACAGTTGCGATTTGACCTCACCACATTCTCCTTTAGCAATACTAAGGGAGTTCAGAAATTCAAGACGGCTGTTCCTTTCAAACCCCTCAGCTGTATTATCCATAGTTGAGCCGGCTGCAGACTTAATTTGTTCCGCAAAACGATACTCTTTGTTCTTTCTGAGCCTTTCTGCAATGGGAGATATCTTACTGTAAAGCTCTCTTGCTAATTTCCATATTTCAAGATCTTCAAAGCGATGTATTGTTGCCATAGTAAGTAAGGATTACCCGCCAAACTTAAAGCAATTTCAAATACATATTAGTAGTGAATAATATATTTATTTGGTCTTAGATGAAACAACAAAATTGTAATGACTGATCTGCCGGGAGATAACGATAAACTAAAAACAATAAACCATAAACCCCAGGTTATAAACTTACTTCACGAGATCTCCTTTCAAACGCATCAACTCCGTTTCCGCCAGTTTCGTATTGTATCGTGCGGAAATCAGCCTCGTTTGCGCATCCTGCAAACTTTTCTGCGCTTCTTTCAATTGTATCAGGGTGGTGGAATTGAGCCGGTACACCTGTAAAACGATATCAACATTTTCCCTGGCCAGCAGGATATTCTCTTCTTCCAAAGCCAGTGCTTTTTTCTGCCGTTCATAATTCATAAAAGCATTCATCACGGCCAGGCTGATCAGGGAACGCTGATTATCGTATACCAGTTGCTGGTACCGGATATCCAGTTCCGCCTGCCGTATCTGCCGCTTTACAGTAAAATTATTCAGGATAGGTATAGTGGCAGTGAAGCCGTAGTTAAACCCCTTGTTGCGATTGAATAAGGTGGAGAAGGAATTGATCACCGCCTTGTTGTTGGTACGGCTAAAATTATAAGCTGAGTTAAAAGAAATAATTGGAAAACGGTCCGCCTTTCTTTCTTTTAGGGTAAGCCCGGCAATATCGATATTCTTTTGAGCGATCAGCAGGGAAGGGTTATTTTTCTCTGCCTCTGTTAACAGGTCGCCCAATGATAAGGTCGTGTTGATCGGAATAGAATCGCTGACATCGTACATGCTTTTATCCTTTACGTTCATCAGTTGGTTCAACTGGTCTTTTAATTGAGCGATCTGCGTTTGCTGTTCCAGTTGCAATGCTTTTTGTGCATTCAGGTCCACTTTGCTTTGCAATACATCCGGTTTGGCGCCCACGCCGATATCCAGTTTGTATTGTGCCAGCTTTACCCTTTCTTCATTGATCGATATCTGCTCTTCAATGGCTTTCAGTTGTTGTTTTTGCTGCACAATGCTGTAGTAAGTGATAATAACATCCGCTACAGTGTTTACCAATTGGTTCTTGATGCCCAATTCTCCCAGTTGTACAAATTCGGCCGCTTTATCCCGGGTGGCAAACATTTTCAGTCCATCGAATAATGTCCAGTTCAGGGCCAGTTGGGTATTAATATTATTGGATTTCAGGCCATCACTTTCACGTTTTGTACCATCTGATAATACCTGTTTTACATCGTTATTATTCCATACCGCTCCCGCTGTTGCATTGAGGCGGGGGATAAAACCTGCATTTTTATAGGAATAATCGATTGCAGCAGCAGCAGAGTCGTTCCTGGATAAAAGGATATCATAATTATTTTGCAGGGCAGTAGCAATAGCTTCTTCCAGGGTCAGGGCCTTTTGTGCGTCCGCAGCCGTATGAATCATTAGCAATAAAGGGAAAATCAAACTTTTCATCATGTTAAAGCCGTATTTATGCATGTATTTCTTCGGAAGCAGTTCTTTGCGTTTCGGGATGAATGAATTTATCGATCTCGCTGATTTTCTTTTTTGTAGAAAGGAAGGAGTATATAGCGGGTATCACAAACAGGGTCAGCACCAGTGAAAACATGATACCGCCTACAATAACAACACCCAGTGGAATACGGCTGGTGGCCGAAGCACCTAAGGACAAGGCCAGCGGTAAGGCGCCAAGTGACATAGCCAGGCTCGTCATTAAAATCGGCCGGAGACGCTGGGTGGCCGAATAAATCGCAGCTTCTTTTTTCTTCATTCCTTTTCGCTGGTTTTGATTAGCAAATTCAACGATCAGGATCCCATTTTTTACTACAAGACCTATTAGCATAATGATACCGATCTGGGAGAATATATTCAGCGTTTGATTAAAAATGAGTAAGGTGAGCAAAGCACCGGCAATACCCAATATGATCGTGCACATGATGATCAACGGGTCAACAAAACTTTCAAACTGAGCCGCCAGGATTAGGAAGATGAGGCCGATGGCCAGTAAAAAGGCAAATAAGGTATTACTGCCGCTTTCCGCATAATCACGCGATGAACCGGATAATGAAGTAGCGAAAGTTTCATCCAGTAATTTGTCAGCGATACGGTTCATTTCATCCACACCGTCTCCGATGGTATAACCGGGTTGTAGCCCTGCCGATATCGTGGCGGATTTATATCGGTTGAAGTGATAGATCGTGGGGGGTGTGTTGGCTTCGTATGTAGCCACCAGGTTGTCCAGGCTGATGAGTTCATTCCTGTTATTCCGGACGAATAATGTCTTGAGGTCATTCGGATCATCCCGGTCATCCCTTGCCACCTGTCCCATTACCTGGTATTGTTTTCCATTCATCGTAAAATAACCGAGGCGCCGGTTACTGTATGCCAGCTGCAGGGTTTGCGAAATATCATTCACGCTTACACCTAATTGCGCAGCTTTCAGCCTGTCGATCTCCACCCTTAACTCCGGCTTGTTGAATTTTAAATCAGCATCAGCGTTCAAAAGTATTTTACTTTCCCTGGCCTCTTCGAGGAATTTGGGAAGTATGGCTGTCAATTTTTCGAAATTATTATTCTGCACCACAAAAGAAACGGGTTGACCACCCCTGCGGTTCACAGCTATCGTTTGTTCTTCAATAGCAAATGTTCTTCCTTCATTGAATTTGGGCAGGTTGCGGTTCACCATCGTCACGATCTCCTTCTGCGACCTTTCCCTGTCAGTGGGCGGGATCAGCGTTACCCGCACAAAACCGGTGTTGGCATTACCTGAACCGGTAAAGCCCGGCGAGGTAACAGACAGCACCACTTCTTTTTCCGGTACAGAGTCCATCATGAAATTGGAAACGCGGTCTACAAATTTATCCATGGCATCGAAGGAGGTCCCTTCGGGGGCAGTCATTTGCAGGCGAAACTGGCTCCTGTCTTCCATCGGTGCCAGCTCAGATTGCAGATTACTATAAATAACAACGATACCGCCAATACAAGCCAGTAATATAACGAGGGCCATCCACCTCACCCGCATAAAGCGGCGCAAAGCGGCCTGGTAACTATTTTCCATCCAGCGGAAAAACGGTTCTGTTTTATTATAGAACCAGCCGTGCTTATGCACATCTCTCCGGGTAAGCTTTACGTTTAGTACCGGCGTGAGGGTGAGCGATACAAAGGCTGAAATCAGAACGGCACCTGCCACCACGATACCAAATTCACGGAAAAGACGTCCTACAAATCCTTCCAGGAAGATGATGGGCAGGAACACCACGGCCAGTGTAATAGAAGTGGCAATAACGGCAAAATAAATTTCTTTAGAACCTTCCACCGCGGCCTGCCACTTGTTCATGCCGCGTTCCATTTTCTTATAGATGTTTTCCGTGACTACAATACCATCATCCACCACCAGGCCGGTGGCCAGTACAATAGCCAGCAAGGAAAGTACATTGATGGTAAATCCCATCAGGTACATGATAAAAAAAGCGCCGATCAGTGATACGGGGATATCGATCAGCGGACGGATGGCAATGATCCAGTCGCGGAAAAATGCATAAATGATCATCACCACCAGCAGGAAGGCGATCATCAGCGTTTCTTCCACTTCTAAAATAGACTTCTTGATGAATTTTGTCTGGTCCAGTGCGATATTGATCTTTACATCCTCCGGTACATCTTTTTTGATTTGTTCCAGCCTTTTAAAGAACTCATCGGAAATAGAAACATAATTGGAACCGGGCTGTGGTACAATGGCAAGGGCGATCATGGGGATACCGCTTTCTTTTAAAACGGTCTCTTCATTCTCAGGCCCCAGCACGGCTTCGCCCACATCTCTCAGGCGTATATCGGCGCCATTTAAATTTCTTACGATCAGGTTATTGAATTCTTCTTCTGTATTCAGTCTTCCAAATGTTCTTACGGTTAATTCAGTGGCATCCCCGGAAATCTTACCCGAAGGCAATTCCACATTTTCTCTTTGTAAAGCATCCTGTACGTCACCTGCTGTAATGTTGAAGGCCACGAGTTTGGCAGGGTTCAGCCATACCCGCATGGCATATCTTTTTTCTCCCCAGATCTGTATACCACTCACACCGGGAATGGTCTGTAATCTTTCCACCAGTACATTATTGGCATATTCGCTCATCTGCAGCTGGTTCCGGGTATTGCTCTGCACGGTCATGGAAAGAATGGCATCAGAGCTGGCATCTGCTTTGGAAACGACCGGGGGTGCGTCCAGGTCGGAGGGGAGTGAGCGGGTGGCCTGAGATACCTTATCACGTACATCATTAGCCGCCGCTTCGAGGTCAATGCTCAGGTCAAACTCCACATTGATATTACTGGACCCGTTGCTGCTGGAGGAAGTGATATTTTTTATACCGGCAATTCCATTGATCGCTTTTTCCAGCGGTTCGGTGATCTGTGTTTCAATGATATCGGCATTAGCGCCGGGATAAGAAGTACGCACACTGATATTCGGCGGATCGATGGCGGGGTAATCACGGATCCCCAGGAATTTAAAACCGATCAAACCAAACACCACAATGATGATGTTCATCACAATGGCGAGCACAGGTCTTCGTAAACTCAGTTCTGAAATATTCATCGCAAACTTCTTTGTGAATGGTCAATGGTGAATAGTCAATAACTCATAACGGTGTTGAATAACCGCTTTTATTTTTGTTCCGGGTTGATGATCCTGGCAACCTGCACCTTGCCTTCCGGCCGCAGGCTCAGCAACCCGGTTACCACCACCGTATCACCCGGTTTCAGGCCTTCGGTGATCTGCACCCGGGCCGAATCCCTGGTACCGGTTATTACATCGGTAAACACCGCCGTTCCGCTTTTATACAAAATGATCTTCTTACCCCTTGCCTGTGGCAATACAGCCTGTGTGGGTACCAATAAAGCATCCGGGTCGGGGTCAAAACTCAGTTTCACTTTAGCAAATGCACCGGGAATCAGCCGCGGGTCTTTGCCGGTAACACTGGCCCTTACCACCAGGCTCCGGGTACTTTCCGTTACGTTCGATTCAGTGGCCATAACTTTTGCCTGCAGCTGTGCGCCGGAGCCTTCAAATCCAAAACTCACCACCTGGCCGATCCTGATCTGGTCAGTATATTTTTCCGGAACAGTGAAATCAAGTTTCAGCTGATCGGTCTGGTTGATCACTGCAATAATTGATGCAGGAGTAACATAAGAACCGGGGCTGATATCCTTCAGTCCCAGTTTACCGCCGAAGGGCGCCCTTACCACTGTTTTAGCAATGCTGGTTTGAATGATACCGATATCAGCTTTAAGGCTGTTGACCTGTAATAAACTAAGATCATAATCCTGCTGGCTGATACCCTGAATTTTGAGTAATTGCGCCTGTCTTTGTTCTGTTTTTTCGGCAATGGCCAACTGCACTTCTAATTTATTCAGTTGTGCCCGCAGATCACCATCATATAATCTGGCCAGCACAGTGCCTTTTCCAACATATTTTCCTTCGGCTACATTTAATTGCACGATCCTGCCGGATACTTCGGGGTGGATTTCAGCGGTCTCTTTTGCCACAATGGTACCTGGCACTTCAATATTCTCCTGGAAGGGTTGTGGTTTTACGATATAAGCATCTACCCGCATAGGTGCGGCCTGCCGGGGAGCTCCGCCTGACGGGCCAGCAGCGTTCTTTTTCTCCTTGCTGCTGCAGGAGGATAGAAAGATAATGATCAGGGGAATAAGTCTTGTTATGGATCTCATGTGCTGTGTTCTCTAAGCTGGTTTTAAGGCCAATAAAGTTAATGCTAAATTGAGTAGCGGGTCAGTTTGTAATTATTTTACAACAGGTAAATAAAATGGGCCCACTATCCTAAATTGCAAGCATTTGGACGTCAAAAGCATATCACTACCTGCACGAAAATTCAATGAATTATAAGCGGTTGTATCAGGGGATAAGAGGACATCAGCTTTTTGGCAACAAGGTTCTTTTCACTTTGTTCGATTGATGCAGCAATTCCTGCTTTTCTTTACTTAAAACCGTTACATGGCCCATTTTGCGGCCAGGCTTTGTTTCTTTCTTACCATAAAGGTGTACAAAAGCATTCTCAATTTTCAGCACATCCTCCAGCCCTTCATATTTCACCGGGCCGCTATGTCCGTCTGTGCCGATGATATTGACCATGATCGAAGGAAGGATGGGGTCAGTATTGCCCAGCGGATAACCCAGCATCACCCGCCAGAGCATATCAAATTGTGAGGAATAATGGGCTTCTATAGTATGGTGCCCGCTGTTGTGTACCCGGGGGGCCGTTTCATTGACCAGTACATCACCATTTTTGTTGACAAACATTTCGACGGCAAAAATGCCGGGCGATTTAAAATTGCGGACCACCGCCAGTGCAATTGCTTCTACAATATATAAAGTTTGTGTGCTGAGTTCTGCCGGGCATAACTGGTAGTCCAGCAAATTGAGATCTGGATCAAATAACATTTCAACGGGAGGGTAGAGTGCTGTTTCGCCCTTATCACCCACAGCCACCATCATGGCGATCTCTTTATGAATGGAAACCATTTTCTCGAGTACGGCGGGCGCATTGAATCCATTGGGGATATCTTCTTTTGTACGGATCCGTTGTACCCCACGCCCGTCATAGCCTCCTTCACCGATCTTATGAACAGCAGGTAAAAAACTTTCCTGCTGCTCCAGGTCTGTGATCGATTGTGTGATCACAAACTGGGCTGTTGGTATCTGGTGTTGCTGGTAGTATTCTTTTTGCCTGATCTTATTCTTAATGGTCCGCAGCACAGAAGGATGTGGATACACTTTAATGCCTTCGGACTGCAGTTTTTCCAGGGCCTCCACGTTTACATTCTCAATTTCAATAGTGATGGCATCAAGTCCTTTTCCAAAATTGTAAACGGCGTGATAGTCTTTGATATCCCCTTTTGCAAAATGATGGCAGAGATGGGCAGCGGGGCAGCCGGGATCATTCTCCATTACAAATGTTTCTACCGGGTAATTCGCTGCTGCCTGTAAAAGCATGCGGCCCAGCTGGCCGCCTCCAAGGATACCTATTTTTGGCATGCGGCAAAGATAAGGACAGCCGCCGCCGCAGCATCTGCCGGTTCGCTATTATATTTTATATTTGTATCGTGATCCCCGATTATCCCCATAAGGTTTTCCCCGATGAGCGCAGTGATTTTACCCTGCTGATGGAAGCACTGGCAATGGACAGTCATTAATTCCGGAAAATGTTATTCCGTGAATAACGCAATAGCATGCATTGACCTTCAATTTTCTTGTGGTATAAGTCCCCAAAATTTTAACGATCATGAAAACAACAACACTTACAGATAATCAAACAACGGTCACCGATTTTCTTCCATTGCAGGGAACCGATTACGTGGAATTCTATGTGGGTAATGCCAAGCAGGCGGCCCATTATTATATGAGCGCCTTCGGGTTCCAGGCACTGGCCTACGCAGGCCCGGAAACAGGGGTGAAAGACAGGGCCAGCTATGTGGTCCGCCAGCATAAACTCACGTTTGTACTGACCACACCTATCCGCCCCGGAAACCCCATAGCAGACCACATTTATAAACATGGTGATGGCGTAAAATTCCTTTCTCTTCGGGTAGACGATGCCGTTAGTGCCTGGCAGGAAACAACGAAACGGGGGGCCAGGAGTTATATGGAACCTCAACATTTAAAAGATGAGTTTGGAGAACTGGTGATGAGCGGTATCCATACCTATGGCGACACCGTGCATCTTTTTATCGGGCGAAAAAATTATAACGGGCCTTTTATGCCCGGTTACAGGGCCTGGAGCAATCCGCATTATCAACCCGCAGATACCGGTTTGCAATATGTGGACCATTGCGTGGGCAATGTGGGCTGGAACCAGATGAACCCCTGGGTAAAATTTTATGAGGATGTGATGGGATTCCGGAATATCCTTTCTTTTGATGACAAGGATATCTCCACTGAGTATTCGGCCCTGATGAGTAAGGTAATGAGCAGCGGCAACGGGTATGTGAAATTCCCCATCAATGAGCCCGCAGAAGGGAAGAAAAAATCGCAGGTAGAGGAATACCTCGAGTTTTACAATGGAGAAGGGGTGCAGCATGTGGCGCTGGCCACCCTGGATATTGTGAAAACAGTACGGGAATTACAAAGCCGCGGGGTGGAGTTTTTAAGGGTGCCCACCAGTTATTACGACGATCTGCTCGACAGGGTGGGGCATATCGATGAGGACCTGGACCCGTTGCGGGAACTGGGCATTCTTGTGGACCGCGACGACGAGGGCTATCTTTTGCAGTTATTTACCAAGCCGGTAGAAGACAGGCCCACCCTTTTCTTCGAGATCATCCAGCGCAAAGGGGCCAAAAGTTTTGGCAAGGGTAATTTTAAAGCCTTATTTGAAGCTATTGAGCGGGAGCAGGGGGAAAGAGGGAATTTATAAAGGCCGGTAAGATAAATTGGTCAAGGGGGTAAATGACCCAATGGGAACTTGTAATAGCAGATTACCCTTACAGGGTAAAGTGGTTTTACCCATTCTTTCGGGATTGTTGATAATGACTTACCTGACTTTTTGACTCGTGTGACCCGAAGTATTATCTTTACAAATAGTTAGCGTTAAAGGCAAAATAATCGTCAAAGCAAGGCGTTTTTCTAAGAGAGCGTGATGAAAAACCATTCTATATTATTCTTTCTGATTTTCGTGTCTGTTATCTCACAGGCGCAACCGCAACCGTCCCCCCAAAGAAACGGCGGCAGCAATTCCTACTCCTTTATCGATTATCAAAAATCACTTCCACGTCCCGGTGAAGCACTGGAACGCAAAGAAGATACATTGCAGAAACAATTTGAAGAGAAGAAACTGAAATGGCCGGCCAAATACATCTATATCCGTTCTTTCAAATATGACAGCCAGTTAGAAGTTTGGGTAAAGAACGAAATCAAAGATCCATTCAAACTTTTCAAGACTTACAAAGTGTGTGCGCTGGCTGGTTCACTGGGCCCTAAAAGAATGCAGGGCGATTACCAGGTGCCGGAAGGATTTTATTATATCAATGAGTTCAATCCGTACAGTAATTATTACCTGTCATTAGGCATTAATTATCCCAATGTTTCCGACAAGATACTCAGCGACTCGCTGAGGCCTGGCAGTGAAATTTATATTCACGGTAGCTGTGTAACGGTGGGGTGTATACCTCTTACCGATCAGCAGATCGACGAACTGTATATCCTGGCCGCTCATGCCAAGGACCAGGGCCAGGATTTTATACCGGTACATATATTCCCGATACGGTTCAACAAAGAAAAAAGTGTAAAGTACCTCGACAATCTGACGAAAGATGATGCTGAATTGAAAAATTTTGCCAACCGGCTGAAGGAAGCGTATAATTATTTTGAGAAAAATAAGCAGTTACCGGTGGTCATGATCAGTAATACCGGGGAATACCTGATCAACGGAACAGGGTTGCCCAGGCAAAAAACGATCATCGATGACGAAAATGGGGTGAAAAGGCCGCCCAAAGACCATCATACAAGGAATATTACCGAACTGGCCGGTGCTGTATTACAGTGGCCACAGTATCCCGGTGGTGGTGATGCCTTCATGAAGTTTCTGGACAAAGTAGGGAAGGAGATGACAGAATATCTTCCGGAAGGCGTTCATAAAGCATTTGTACAAGTAGAGTTTATTGTAGATAAAGATGGCGCTCCTGTTAACTTCAAAGTATTAAAAGGCACCCGGGACGATGACCTGGTTGATGAATTAATAACCCGGCTTGAAAAAATGAGTCATTGGCAACCCGCCCTGCTCAGCGACAATAAACCTGTGGCCAAAAAAATGGTGCAAACCATTACTATTTCAGCCACGGATTGACAGGCTACTGTAAAAGCAACTGAATTGTTTCCGGTGTTTGCTGCCGCAGTAATATTTTTTTTCCTTCCGTTAATTTTTCAAACACTTCTTTGGTATAATGTCTTACAGTAAGTAATGACAAACCTTTTGTTACCTGCACATCCACAAAAGAAGAAGCTTCCAATGCCAGCTTTTCTATTTTCTCCGCCCAGTCATCCAGTACGCACACAAAACTGATAGCGCCATTTTGGGTGAGGTTAGGTTTGATATGAAGGCTTTCAAAAAGATGGTATAAATGGCCCACATGCTGTTCGCCGATAAAAGAAAAATCTTTGGAACTCATTTCTATCATCACCTGGTTTTCTTTGAGTACAATGATGGGGGGAAGGTGATGAACAGGATGATGGTGAATAACTGTTCCGGGCAGGGAAGGGTCCAGGAAACATTTTACATACAGGGGAATGTCTTTATTCTGCAGGGGTTTGATGGTTTTGGGGTGAATAACCTGGGCGCCATAGTAAGCCATTTCGATGATCTCGTTGTAGTTCAGTTCGGGAATAGCAATGGCGTCGGGAAATTGCTTGGGATCTGCATTCATTACCGATTCCACATCCTTCCAGATGGTCTGGCTTTCGGCATCGGTCATGCTGGCAAAAACAGCTGCTGTATAATCGCTTCCTTCCCGGCCCAGGGTGGTGCTTTCATTTTCATCCGTGGCGCCAATGAAGCCTTGCGTGAGTATAATATTAATATGATCGAAAATGGGTATAACGGTATGGGTCACCTTGTTTTGGGTATAGGTCCAGTCGATATTGGCGCTTCGGAAATCATCATCTGTGCGGAATACGTCCCGTACATCGATCCATTGATTGGGAATACCTGTTTCGTTGAGGTAGGCGCTCACAATAGCCGTGGAGAATAACTCGCCTGCGCAAACCACCTGGTCATAATAATAATCGTATTCCCGCACTGGTTTGTCGTGCAGCAGCCATTCCACTTCTGTAAAAAAATTTTTTAATTGTTCTTCACAGGGCAGGTAATTTGTTACCAGCAGGTATTTGGCCGTGGTAAGATGCTGTTGTTTTACCTGTTCAAATAACTGCAGCGCTTCCTCCTTTTTACCAGCCACAAAAGCCTGCGTTACTTTTTCCAGTGCATTGGTGGTTTTGCCCATGGCGGAGATGATAATAACCAGTTTCTCATGCGGGTATTGCCGGAGTATCTGTGCCACATTCTTTATCCTGTCCACGCTGTTGACGGATGCCCCGCCGAATTTGAAAACCTTCATAGTGCTGTTTGATATTCCAATAATCGGATGCAAATGTCGGAAATTTGTACCACACTGATAGTCAGCCTGTTTATTTCAGTTTTCATATACTCCTATCTGTGATATTAAATTCAATCATCATCTTAAGGATGTGAATAAATTGATGGACGATATGTTTTTCAATTTGTCCACTTATTTTATCTTTATCTCTCCATCCACCCATCCTGCTGCAAGCCCCTCGCGATCCATCTCCTGGTAAGACCCTAATCAATTCATCACTTTTTTAAAAAAACTTATCATGAGAAAAATTGTATTGCTTACGATTGTTTCTGTTATTGCTTTAACGGTATTTTACAGCTGCGAAAAGACTGCAAAAAACGAAGCAGCTGAAGCTTCGGCAAAAATGGAAGATGGTGCTACTGCCAAACCTCCGGTGGGTACTAATAATTGTTACGATTTTCAGATCACCATGACCCGCACTTATGCTGATGGTCAGACCACCTTTATCTGGAAGATCGTGAACCCCAAACCCGGTAATGGAAAAAATGGGACACAGCAGGATCTTAGCCATTGGGCTTTTAAACCTCAGTGTGTGGGTGGTGAAGACCTGAACTATCATCCCCAGGATATCCTGGCAGCATATTATTCTTATAACAATGATTACAGCTGGAATCAGATAATCCCCACCCCTAAAATGAAAGCTGATCCCAGCTCTTCCTGTATGAGTCCCGAAGAGCATGTTTTTAAATTTGATTTTGGTACCAGCGGAAGCAAGCCTACTTATTACAAACTTGTTTTGGCGGGCAACTGGGCTGCCGCAGGAGACGGAGGTAATGGTGGGTTTGTAAAAGCCGGATTAGCCTGCTGCCGTCTTTCGGGTATTCCCGGCGTAGGCTGTAAACAGGATTAATAATACTGCAACACCCGATATTTTTGTGCCTGGTCATCAGACCGGGCACTTTTGTTTTCTCAATATGTAATGACGACATAAACGAAGCCAATCATCACCCTATTCGGTAGTGTTAACTCACGCCCAAAGCCTTACTTTTGTCATCACCTAAACGAGCCCATATGACTGTTAACAGAAAAGTTCAAACATTAGACGAATTCACGATCCAGCAGCTACGGGATTTTCCCCATGCCACCGGTGAGTTGTCGAACCTGCTGAGAAATATCGGACTGGCCGCCAAGCGGATCAACGTGGAAGTGAACAAGGCCGGGCTGGTAGACATTTTGGGCGATGCCGGCACGGTAAATGTGCAGGGCGAGGAAGTAAAAAAACTGGATGTGTTTGCCAACGACCAGATGATCCGGGTATTACAGCACGGAATTAGTTGTGCGGGCATAGCCAGCGAAGAGCTGGATGATTTTGTGGCTTTCAATGATGCCAAAAGTGTGAACTCCAAATATGTCTGCCTCTTCGATCCGCTCGACGGCAGCAGCAATATTGATGTAAATGTTTCTATCGGCACCATCTTTGGCGTATATCGCCGCAAAACACCGATTGGCACCGTGGTGACAAAAGAGGATTTCCTGCAGCCGGGCAACCAGCAGGTGGCAGCAGGGTATGTGGTGTATGGATCATCCACGATGCTGGTGTATGCCACCCGCCGGGGTGTAAACGGGTTCACGCTGGACCCTTCCATCGGTGAATGGACCCTCAGCCATCCTGATATTAAATGCCCGCCCACGGGTAAACTGTATTCCGTTAACCACGGTAATTTCTTCCAGTATGATGAAGGCGTGCGGAAATATATTGATGCCTGCCAGAAAAAAGATAAATCTAACGGCGGGCCTTATACGCAACGCTATATCGGCAGCATGGTGTCGGATGTGCACCGCAACCTGATCAAGGGCGGTATCTTCATGTATCCCGGTACGGTGGACAAGCCCAAAGGAAAACTTCGTTTGCTGTATGAGTGCAATCCTTTTGCATTTATTGTAACGGTGGCCGGGGGTAAGGCCACCAATGGAAAGATCAGGATACTGGATGTGGAACCCACGGAACTGCATCAGCGCACACCGATGTTCATTGGCAGTAAATTAATGATGGAAGAATTGGAGACGCACCTCTGAGGGTGCAACCGGAGAAATGGAATTATGATACAGATCATCCCATACAGCGAAAAATTTCACGCCGATTTCAGAAGGCTCAACCTGGAGTGGCTGGAAAAATACAACCTTGTTGAATCCCATGACCTGGAAGTACTGGATGATCCCGAAGGAAGCGTGATCAGCAGGGGCGGATGCATTTTTATGGCCCTGGACGGGGAGAAGGCGATTGGCACGGCAGGTTTATGGAAAGAGAATGAGCAGGAGTATGAGCTGGTGAAAATGTCGGTAGATCCCGCCTACCGCGGCCAGGGGGTAAGTAAACTTTTACTGAACCGCTGTCTGGAAGAAGCTAAAGCCAACAAAGCAAAAAAGGTGTTTCTGTTTTCCAACAGCCAGTTGAAGACAGCTTTGAAATTGTACGAACAATACGGGTTCGCACATGTTGATGTGACAAACGCCCCCTTTCTGACGGCGGACGTGAAAATGGAATTACATTTGTAAAAATACCTTCCATGGCAAAACTTAATGCAATTGGTCTCGACGAGCAGCAGGGCAGGAAATTGTCGGACCTGCTCAATGACCTCTTATCCAATTACCAGTTGTTTTACATGAATGCCCGTGGCTATCATTGGAATATCCGGGGGGATAAATTTTTTGAGCTGCACGTCAAGTTTGAAGAATTGTATAACGACAGCCTGCTGAAGATCGATGAGATCGCAGAAAGGATATTGACATTGGGTCATGTGCCGGTGCACTCGTTCACAGATTATGTTGCAAAATCGACCATTAAAGAAGTGAAGAATGTAAAAGACGGCAAAAAAGCGATACAGAATATTTTAGACGGGTTCAAAGTACTGATCGGCATTGAAAGAAAGCTGCTGGACCTTTCTGATTCGGCAGGTGACGAAGGTACAAATGCACTGATGAGTGATTACCTGAGGCAGCAGGAGAAACTGGTTTGGATGTATTCAGCCTGGTTAAATAAATAAGCATGAACAAAACGATCATATCTGTCAGGGACCTGGTAAAGAACTACGGTAATTTCCATGCCGTCAAAGGCATCAGCTTTGATGTGTACGAAGGGGAGATATTCGGTTTGTTGGGTCCCAATGGGGCCGGTAAATCCACTACACTGGAAATCATTGAGACGCTCCGGGAAAAAACATCCGGTGAGGTGATAGTGGATGGACTAAACCTGGATAAATCACCCAACGAGATCAAGAAGGTAATTGGGGTGCAATTACAGACCAGCGGGTATTACCCCGGCCTGAATCTTATTCAGCTCATTCAATTATTCTGTGGTTTGTATAACCGGGATGTGCAGCCGATGGACCTTTTGGACATGGTAAACCTGAAAGACAAGGCCAAAGCAAAATTCAAAGAATTAAGTGGCGGGCAAAAACAACGCTTCTCGGTGGCTACCACACTGATCAACGATCCAAGGGTCATTTTTTTAGATGAGCCCACCACGGGCCTTGATCCGCAGGCGAGGAGGAGCTTATGGGAATTAGTAAAAAATATCCGCGACCGGGGTACAACCGTGATCATCACCACACATTACATGGATGAAGCGGAATATCTTTGCGACAGGGTGGCCATCATCGATGCGGGTAAGATCATTGCCCTGAACAGCCCCGATAAACTGATCGATAACCTCGTTGCCACTGGTTTTGAAAGACCTAAAGAAATGAAAAAAGCGAACCTGGAAGATGTGTTTATTAATTTAACCGGACATTCGTTGAGAGAGGGGTAGTGGAATTTTCGATTTGGTATTTGCTATTTGGTATTTGGAATTTGTGATTTACTATTTGTAATTAGTACGGACCAAGCTCGCAGCTCTTAGCTCAAAGCCTGAATTTCTGAACAAATAAGTATTAAGTAACTGTATGAGTATTCAAAATAAACTGAAAGATTTTATGACAGGAAAACTGGATAAACAAAAAGAAGAAGGCCGGGCCTTTCTGCTTGCCAACAAAACAAGGGAAGCTGTGGTGGAATTACCGGAGGGCATGCAATACCTGGTGCTGAAAGAGGGAACTGGGGCACAACCGAATGCCGGCGATTCAGTGAAAGCGCATTATAAGGGAAGCCTGCTGGATGGAAAAGAGTTTGATAACTCCTTCAAGCGGGGTGCTCCTTTCTCTGCCCCCCTTCGGGCACTCATCAAAGGCTGGCAGATCGCTTTGCCGCTGATGAAAGAAGGAAGCCACTGGCGGTTATGGATACCATCCGATCTGGCCTATGGCGACAGGGGAGCCGGCAGCGATATTCCCGGCGGGGCTACATTGATATTTGAAGTGGAATTAATTGAAGTACTAAGAAAATAATTGTTATGCCAGCTATTGCAACAGATCTGCGTTATCCTATCGGGCAGTATGAGCCAAGGCCATTTTCTATTGAACAAAAAATAGAATGGCTGGCCGACCTGAAATTTTTACCGGAACATTTGGAGCATGCCATCCTGAATCTCGATGAAGTACAACTGCACACCCCTTACCGGGAAGGAGGTTGGACCATACACCAGGTGGTGCACCATGTGGCGGATAGTCATATGAACGCTTATTGCCGATTTAAAGTGACTTTGACAGAGGATAACCCTACCCTGAAAACGTATGAAGAGCAATTATGGGCGGAAATGTATGATGTGAAAAAACTTCCTGTCAACATATCGATCACGCTATTACATGCCCTGCATGCCCGCTGGTATGAATCATTGAAAGAAGTTTCAGATAATGAGTGGAATAACAAGACGGCCTATCATCCGGGCCTTAAAAAGACGGTGCGCCTCTGGTACCTGCTGGGTATGTATGCCTGGCATGGAAAGCACCATGTGGCACATATTACTTCGCTGAGAGACAGAAAAGGATGGTAGTGAGCAGAGGAAAGATAATAGATAATAGATAATAGATGATAGTTAATAGTTAATAGTTGGGAAATCTGTATTATGAAATGGAAGGTCCTTTCTTCAGCGTATCTTTTTAACGATCAGTGGTTCAAAGTGCGCAGGGATACCTGCGAAACGCCGGATGGTAAGATCGTTTCACCGTATTATGTATACGAGTTTCCTCCCTGGGCGGCTGCGTTGGGCATCACCGAAGAGGGGAAGATCGTCATGGTCCGGCAATACCGCCATGCTTTGGGTGAGGTTTGTACAGAGCTGCCTGGTGGCTGCGTGGATGATACAGATAAGAATTATGACGCGGCTATTGCCCGCGAGCTGCTGGAAGAAACCGGTTATGAATTTTCTGAATGGCATTACCTGGGGCGCATTTCTGCCAACCCTTCCACTAATAATAATTTACTGCATATGTACCTGGCCACAGGAGGAAAGAAAGTGGCAGAACAAAAGCTGGATCCGAACGAGGAGATTGAGGTATTGCTGCTGAGTATGGATGAACTGAAGCAATTATTGCGGGAGAACAAGATCATCCAGGGCATGCATGTTTCCTGTATCATGTATGCTTTAATGAAGCTGAATGAATGGAAGTATTGACTTCACCCACCAGGAATACACTACCGCAGATAAGGACCAGGTCGTCCGCATGTGCTTTTTGCAAAACAGCCTGCAGCGCCTCATTCACCTCCGGGAAAATTGTTCCTTTTAAATGAACTTTTGCCGCATGCCGGGCCAGTTCATCCTCCGGCATGGCCCGGGGTATTTGTGCACGTGTAAAATAATACACAGCATTTTTGGGAAGCAACGCCAATACTTTTTCCACTTCTTTATCTTTTACCATGCCCAGTATGATATGCAGCTGCCGGTGTTCCGTTACTTCCACCTGCTGCACCAGTTGCTGCATACCATCCACATTATGCGCCACATCCAATACTACCAAAGGAGAGTAATGTATCACTTCCCACCGGCCATGCAAACCGGTTATTTTTTTGGCATGTCTTAACCCTTTATCCAAAGCATCAACAGGTATGTTCCAGCCGGCCCGCTGAAGCTGATATACGGCCTCCAGTACGGTGAGTAAATTTTTAACCTGGTAAATACCTGTAAGGTCTGCATGGTAATGTTTATGATCGGTATGTCGTTCTTCTTCCACCTGCACTATCAGTACATTTTTTTCCCTGGACCAGTCGGTCACCTGTCTTTTTTTAGAAGCATAGGTAATAGGTGAACCTTTCTCTGCCGCAGTTTTTTCAAACACGTATATTGTTTCCGGCAATACTTCACCCAGCACCACCGGTATCCCGGGCTTGATAATACCTGCTTTTTCGGATGCAATTTTTTCCAGTGTGTCGCCCAGTATATTCATGTGGTCCCACCCGATATTAGTGATCACTGATAATACCGGGGTGATAATATTCGTGCTGTCCAGCCGGCCTCCCAAACCTGTTTCAATCACAGCAATGTCCACTTTTTCCCTGGCAAAATGATCAAAAGCCATGGCGACTGTCAATTCAAAAAAACTGGGTTCTATCTCATCGATCAGGGGTATGGCTTTTTCTGTAAACTCCACTACTGTTTCTTCGGGGATCATCTTTCCATCTACTTTGATCCTTTCACGGAAATCTTTCAAATGAGGGGAGGTGTAGAGCCCTGTTTTATAACCGGCACTTTGCAGGATAGCTGCAAGCATGTGACTTACCGATCCTTTACCATTGGTACCTGCAACATGGATGCTCTTAAACTGGTGATGAGGATTACCAAGTGCATCACAAAGCTGAATGGTATTGACGAGATCATGTTTAATAGCAGCTGCGCCAATCCTGCTGAACATGGGCAGGCGGTTATATAAATAGTCAATGGTTTGCGGGTAATTCATCCCCGCAAATGTATTAAAAAGACAAGCCTGCAAATGAAAAAGCCACCCGTTTGAAACGAATGGCTTTTAAAATTTATATAGCGGGTTATTGAACTTCAAAATTGAATCGTACCGTTACCATCGATTCGTGATCTGATTTATCAAAACGGATATTTTGTAGGTATTGGATGATCGCATCCTTATAGGCCGAACCACTGCTGGAGGAACCTTTCGCGATGCTCACAAATTTTCCCATGCCCTCAGGAGAAACACTAACATTGGCATAGATCGTTGCCTTGTCCAGGTCGCCGGTAAAGGAGTAATAACGAACGATCTTCCTGTCGCCGCCCATTACTTTAGGGCCATTGCCGCCCCCGGTACCCGAACCATTACCACCACCATGGCCAGTGCCGGTACCGCCACCCGTGCCACTACCATTGCCCACACCGTAACCCGTACCGCGTCCGCCACTTTTTTCATAATCATCAGCAGCCCCGCCACCTTTGCCTGTACCGGTCGTTGTTTTGCCTAACACGGCTTTCGGTCTGGGGGGAGCAGGTGTTTCAATCACCGGTTTGGGTTCTGTTTTAGCCACAGAATGGTTGGTCACCTTTGTAGCCGCAGGTTTAGGCACATCGGGCTTGGCCAAAGCAGGGCTTTCTTTATCATCATGTTCTTCCACATCTCTTGATTCTTCCTTATCTCCCGGAACGGGAGGTACATAAGGGGCAACACCAGGTGCACCTGCGGCCTGAACCGGGTTACCACCTCCACCACCACCTTCAGCAAGGACCGGGGGATCTTCAGGAAGGTTCAGCTCCACTTCAATAGCTCCAAACAGGTCGGGTTTTTCGAATACAGGGAGCTTCCATTTCCACAAAAACATCAGTACGATCATCAGCACGGCAAAACCCGCAGTGATCATAGAAGCCTCATTTCTGTGCTTTCTTTCTTCCTCAAGGGATGCAGACATGGTGTAAGCTTTGTTCATACAAAAGTAGTTTTGTGTGCTTTGGTGTGGAAATCAATGTTTTTCACACCTGTTAGTAACGAAGCAAATGACGTGCAACTTGTGTAAAAAGGGATATAGAAAATGTTAAGATTGCCAGGATCGGGCATTTTCCGCAGGGGAAGCTCAGAACTTTCCGTGAAAAACCCGGATCGGGGTATTTTTTACGGCCCAGGGATGATGGGCTCTGCCTCATTTCACTATACATGCTCACTAAAACCCATCATTTAAATGGCAGCATTTTTGAGCTTCATACATACGGATCGTTTATTCATTTAAAATAAGGGTTATGAAAATATCAGTTGATCAACTGAGAAAAGCCACATGGCTTCCATTAATGATGGTCATCACAGCGTTGTTGCTGACCGGCTGCAGTAAAGACAACCTGGATGATAACGAAACAGATCCCGGTCAGTCTTATACAGTGCGGGGTGATGCTGATGGCGCCAAAGTAGTTCCTGCTGTCAGCACCAGCGGTACCGCTTTATTAACCGGTACTTATTATAAAGGGTCCAATAAACTGGATTACGAGATCACCTGGACATCTCTTTCAGGTACCGCCATGGCCATCGGGTTTCGCGGGCCAGCTTTGGAAGGGGAGAATGGCGCTCTGCTTTTTTCTGTCGATATCAGTGCTGGGGCCACAGCAGGTACCAGGGGCGGCAGTATTACATTGACAGATCAGCAGGAAGGGGATTTTATGCTGGGTAAACATTATTTCACAATCATTACCAGTGCAGAACCGAATGGTGAAGTGAGAGGGCAAATATTTCCGCTCATACGGTAGGAATACTCTGAAATTTAATTTTATAAAGAGTGTCAATATACCCCCGGGTCATTACCACCTTTGATAAAAGATCTGTACAGGAAGCATAAGCCAATAAGTGGCCCCGGTGCTAATAACATAAATATGGCGGCGGAACCAGAAATATTTGCCAGTGCATAATTCAATAGCTGTACACTCAGGATTGTGATACTAAACCCGATACTGATGACGAGGGTGAGAGCGGTACCCTTATATGATGGCGGCGCTGTGGCAGCCACGAGGGTGGAAAATTGCGGTGAATCGGCTACGACAGACATCCCCCAGATCAACATAAACAGGATAAACAAGGCCTGCGGTAATGATGGTATCAAAAAAGACAACAGGCAACATATACCGGATACCAGTAACGCATAGAAGGCAACAAAGGCATTCCCTTTTTTTTGTGATAAATATCCTCCGGCCACACAACTAAGCGCACCTGAGGCAATAATCAGAAAAGTAAATAAAGAAACAGGTATGCCTGCGGTCCTGTTCATCAGGATCAGGGGGGGAATAAATGCCCAAAAAGTATAGAGTTCCCACATATGACCAAAATAACCAATGGCTGCACTGCGGAATGGCTTTGACTGAAATATTTGAATCAGGTTGCGGGGATGGAAACTGTCGCTTTTTTTTCGATGAGGCCCGTCTTTTACCAACAGCAGCATCAAAAAACCGCCCAGCATTGCAAATAAAGAAGTAAGATGTATGATCGTTTGCCAGTGCCACTGAACGGAAAAGCTGCGCAACAAATGCGGAAACGCGGTGCCTAACACCAGGGCCCCCAACAGATAACCCAGCGCTTTGCCTAATCCTTTTTCATACCAATCGGAAGCGATCTTCATGCCCACCGGGTAAATGCCGGCAATAAAAAACCCCGTAAGAAAACGTATCAGCATTAATAAAGCGCCATCAGGAGGTATCCATATTACACCCAGGTTGGCAAAAGATGCGATGAAGGATGATACAAAAAAAATGCGGGTGGGGGAAAAGCGGTCAACTATCGATAACAGGGCAAAGATCAGTGTGCCGGTGATAAACCCAAATTGTACGGCAGAAGTAATGTTGGCAATGGCATTCTTTCCCAAACCAAAACTGGCTTGTATATCCGGCAGGATGGCATTGCCTGCAAACCATAGAGAGGTGCCGGCAAATTGCGACAGTACAATTAGAGGCAGTATTCGTTTTGGTATGGTTGACAAGTAATACTATTTATTAGGCCAGGCAGTTTTTCTTTTTTGCATATTCGCCACCACCAGGCCGGCTATCACCAATAAAAAGCTGGCAATATGGTACCCCTTTATTTTTTCCTGCAAAATGATCACGGCTTCAATACTGCTGAAAACCGGGATCAGGTTGCCAAACAACGAGGCCCTGCCCGCGCCTAAATGCCCAATGGCGATATTCCACAATAAGAAACAAATAACAGAAGCGCCCAATCCAAGATAAACAATCGCTGCGATGTTGGAAAAATTGATGGCAATACCGCCCTTGCTTTGCCATTCCATGATGTAAAACGGCAATAAGCATATCGTGCCGATCAGGAATACTGTAAACAGAAAATTTGAATTGCTCATGCTTTTGGGCTTTCTCTTGGCCGATACATTGTACACGGCAAATGTGAAAGCAGCTCCCAGCATCCACCAGTCGCCTTTGGAAAAAGAAAGCGATAATAATTTTTCCCAATGGCCCATGGAGAGTAAGGTCAATACACCGGCAATGCATACCAGTAAACCCAGCACCCGCAGCCAGGTGATCTTTTCGTTTAGAAATATCCGGGCCAGTATTACCGACATAATGGGGGAGGATGTAGTACCAATTAATGCAAGATTGATGGCATCAGAATAATGCCCGGCGATATAAACAAAAGTGTTGAACAGTGTAACGCCGGCAACGGCAGCCAGGATGAAATACCATAACCTGTTTTTAACCAGCGGCCATTCTTTCCGGATGGTATTCCATACAAAAGGGAGTAAAATAAGCGTGGCAGTAACCCAGCGGTAAAAAGCCAGTGTAACCGGCGGTATTTCTTCAATAACGCCCCTGGCAATAATGAAATTACCCGACCAGATGATGGTGGCAAGAACAGCGAGCAATACGCCGATCAGTACTTTGTTCTGTGAAAATTTATCAGTCATGGATCAATGTGCAAAGTCCAGCTCAAACCGGCCTTTGATCCTTTCGATAGGCGGATTGAAATAACCAAAGCGAAGCGCAGGGAATTCTTCGCGGATCAGTTCCTGTAATTGTTTTACACCCAGAAACTCACCTGTATCCGTAGCGCCGATCTTGCCCAGGTACCAATCAGGGTCGATATTAAAATTGCGCCACTGTATCATCTTCAATCCTGTTTCCCTGATCAGTTTTCGCAACGCTTCATATTCCGCCACCGAATCCGTCATGCCCGGAAATACAAAATAGTTGATCGATGTCCATCCGCCATACCCGTTCACCACTTTCAGGCTTTCAACAATATCGTTGAAATCATAATTATTGGGCCGGTAATAAGGCATATACACTTCTCTCCGTGCCGAGTTGGTGCTTACCCGTATGGAATTCAAACCTGCTTTGCATAATTCTTCCACGGCATCTGGTTTTGATCCATTGGTGTTGATATTGATACTTCCTTTGGGTGTATGTTTCCTGATCTCAATAATAGCATCACGGATGGTTTCCCACATCAGCAAAGGTTCTCCCTCACAGCCCTGCCCGAAACTGATGATTGGATAAGGTGCCGATTCAAGATGGGGCACTGTAAATTCAACGATCTCCTCCGGTGTGGGTTTGAAAGTTAAACGGTCTTGTGTGGATACAATGGGTTCCTCATCCGGTTGCAAGGAGATACATCCCACACAATTGGCATTGCAGGCCGGTGAAGCAGGTACCGGGCATTCCCATCGGCCTAAAGCAAAATTCCTGGCGGCAGGGCAGTTATAAGTCTGGCAGCAATTTTCCATCAGGTGTTTTACCAACCGGTTATGCGGGTAAGCTTTCAGCAACCGGGCCGTACCGGCGTCGATCTTTTCTTTATCATAACCACTGCATTCCTGCCGGATATCCGGTTCAATGCGGACAGCAGGAACATAAAATTTTTTATTGTGCCAGCCTACCGCTGTATAACAAAACAATGGAAGGGTGGGTGCATCGGCTGCGGTTTCATAAGCAGCCAGGTAAAAGCCGGTATGTGCAGGCGGAATGAATGCGGCAACCGCCCAGCCTTTTTCACACAAACGCATGTCACCGGTCTTCACATCAATGCCAATCCCTCTTCGGCCAGGAAGTTCATACAAGGACCCTCCATCGGGCAGTTCGATCCATTCATCTTCCGGAACAGGAACAGCGTCCCAGCCCGTACGGCCTGTAACATACAAGCAAGTGTCTTCAAAAATATTTCCTTGTCCATCAGAATAAAGAATATATGGCGATAAATCGGGGTTCATTTTTTGAATCAGTTTATCCGGCGCTGGCGGCAGGCTTTAATTGTTCTTTGCAAAAGTCGTTAAATTCTTTTTCATCAATATCATTCTGCCCCGGGTCGATATACTGCTGTACCAGTTTATTATTCCTGAAATCCATGGTCAGCAGCCCGTCTTTCAGCAGTACATTGTTCAGCTCCTGCCATTGAATGTTTCGTTGCGGAAAGGAGGGAAACCTGATCTGATCGTAGGTGAAACGTATCGTTAAATTCCGCATGGCTATTACAAATAACAAGGCGACCAGTATTACAGCAATGGCCGGCCAGTATAGATGCATCCGCAAATAAAAATAAACACTGATAGCAATAGCGGCCGCCCGGGCATCAAACTTTTTTTTCTTCCTGAAAAAAAAATCCAGTACCAGGAAGAGAAGGATACAGCCGCCTGCAATCAATGCCTTGTTTTGAAAGGGCTGGTCTTTTGCGGTAAAGGCGAGTAAGAGAAAAGCAAGCAGGTTCAGGAGAACGATCACCAGCAGGGATGTTTGATACGATTTTCTTTTCTCATTTTTCAGGGTGATCGCAAATTGCTTCATGTCAGCTATTACTTGTAACTAACAAATTACACAATTTGAATAATACCCTGGCCCCAACGTTGGAGTTCCAGTCGGTGTCGCTGATGCCCACTTCGCTGAGATCGAAGCCCACGATCTTTCGGCCGCTTTGTAACATGGTGCGGAAGATGAAGAAGACCTCTTCCAGTTCAAAACCGCCGGGCACTGGTGTGCCGGTATGCGGGCATAATTTTCTATCAAGACCATCAATGTCAAAACTGATAAAAACCTTCTCGGGTAATTTGCTCACAATTTCTTCGGCAATATTTCTCCAGGTATCTCCGCCAAACTGCCGGTTCTTTATTTCCCGGTCAAAATAGGTGATCACCCGGTAATTGCTGGAACGGATATAATCCCACTCACTCTGACTATAATCCCGAACACCCACCTGGATCAGTCTTTCCAGCTCAGGTATCTCCTTCAGTGCATTGAACATGATACTGGCATGCGAGTAGTTAAATCCTTCATAGGCATCCCGCAGGTCACAATGCGCATCGATCTGCAACACACCAAACTGGCCGTGTTTTTCGCCGATCGCTTTCATATAACCTAACGGTGTGCTGTGGTCGCCACCTAAAATACCCACCAGTTTATCCCGCTCCAATAATGCTTTTGTTTGATCATACACCCAGGTGTTGAGATATACGCCGCCTTCATTTACATCTTTCAGGGTTTTGCGCATAAACTGGTTTGCCTGTACATCATCACCCCTGGAAATATAATCGATATAGAGTTCTGCTTCTTTGCGGAGATAATCGCTTTTCATCAGGATCTTTCTGTCGCAGGCACGCATATAAAAACCCTCTTTCCATGCATCCGGCATATCAGGATCAAAAAGGTCTACCTGTAAGCTGGCTTTGGAAATAGCTTCGGGAGCCCTGGCCGTACCGGCGCCATAGCTAACCGTTACTTCCCAGGGAACGGGGAGAATGATCAGGCGGGAGCTTTCTTCAGTTGTGGGTAAACCAAAAATATTATTCTCTGGGTTACTCACACTGTTAGGGTCATAATTGGTGAGATCGGTCATGCTTACTGGGTTATAAGGCCGTGCAAGTTAATCGCCTTTAGTAAGGCCGCAAAATCAAACCTTAAAAGGTGCAAAAAATGGCCGAAGCAAACGGTTGTCCCGGGCAGGATCACTTCCTGCTCAGGTTCTTCAGGTGACTTACATGCGACACCACCGCCAGCCTCATTTTCGGGTATTCGATATAGGGGATTCCAAAATCCTGGCAGGCTTTCTTGATTATCTTACTGATAGCCGGGTAATGCACATGCGAGATCTTGGGGAACAAGTGGTGTTCTATCTGGAAGTTCAGACCGCCCACCCACCAGGATATCAGTTTATTCCTGGTGGCGAAATTGGCCGTTGTTTTTAATTGATGAATGGCCCACTCATCTTCCATTTTATTCGTATCGATACTGGCCTTTGGAAATTCTGTATGCTCCACGGTATGGGCCAACTGGAAAACGATACTCAGCACAAATCCTGCAAACAAAGCAAAAACCAGGAACCCGATGAGCCAGGGGGTGAACCCTAACATATAAATGGGAAGTGCTACAAACAAAAAGGCATGCAGCAGTTTGAAGGCCCAGAAGGAAATATGATCTGCAACGGTCATGGACTTCAGGGGTACAGGACCGATCCTTTTCAGGAAATATTTTTTATAATCCGTAACAAATACCCACCACATGTACAGTAAAGAATAGGCCGCCCAGAAATACCAATGCTGATAGCGGTGTATTTTATAATATTTCTGTGTTTCACAAAGACGAAGAAATGGCCTGGCTTCAATGTCATCATCTACTCCTTCAATATTGGTGTAGGTATGATGGATGATGTTATGCTTGGTCTTCCACATGAAGTTATTGGCGCCTAAAAAGTTCAAAGACAATCCTGCCAGTGTGTTCACCCATTTGTATTTGCTGAAACTGCCGTGCATCCCGTCATGCATAACATTAAATCCGATAGCTGCCGTTAATCCACCCAACACAACACATTCGATGATGGCCAGCCAGGGGGCAGGTGTAAAGAAAACGAGATGCGTATATACGAATACGTAAGCAACCACCAACACAATGGCTTTAATGAATAATTTATAATTACCGGTGGAAGAGGTTCCAATTTCTTTAAAATAATCACTGATCCGCTTTTTCAATTCGCTATGGAAAGACTGTGAAACCTGTGAGAATTTTGGGATGGCCATCTCTAAGATTAAATTAATGTATGCAAAGGTAAGCTTAAATCTGCTACCATGATGCAATTAATATGGCCCAATTATCCAGATTTACGTGATTTTGTGTAGTAATTCCGATCAATTGTTAGTTAAAAGCTCTACGTTTCTACCTGGATAAGCGCATCAAGGTTGCGGATACCGATCTTTTTCTCACAAATAAAGCCCTCCGCATATTTTACACCGATCCGTTTACCCAGCATCCTGGCCCTTGCGATCACACTTTCCAGGAAGTCGGGGGTGGAAATATAGGTTTGCGGACCCTCGTTACTCCCGGCAGTGGCCGTATGGAATTGGGTGGAATAGGCTTTTATTGCATTCATGCGCTGCTCAAACACATCGGAGATATCGATCAGCAGGTCTGGTTCATGATACCAATCCTGGATATAATGCAATACATAGGCGGGCCTCCATTTTTCCTGTTGCACCCCCTGTTCGTCTTTTGTTTCAATCTTGGCTAATCCTGCCAGGAAGGCACAATCAGCGATCATATTTCCTGCACGGCCATGGTCGGGGTGCCGGTCATGCAAAACATTTCCAATGATGATATTGGGCTGGTATTTGCGAATGGCTGTGATCAGTTTACGTTTATTCTCTTCATTGTTCTCGAAAAAACCATCCCGCATTTTCAGGTTCTCTCTTACCTGTACGCCCATGATCATGGCGGCGTTGGCCGACTCCTGGTAACGGGTATCAATGGTGCCACGGGTACCCAGTTCCCCCTGGGTGAGATCTACAATACCTGCTTTCTTTCCCGCTTTTATTTCGTTAATAAGTGTGCCGGAACAACCCAATTCCACATCATCCGGGTGAACGCCGATGGCCAATAAATCCAGTTTCATGTTATTTATTTATACTTCCTCTGTTCTTCTGTTCCTCTGTTCTCATGTTCTAATGTTCTTGTGTTCCATACCGGCTTCGACCAGCTCAGCCTGACATTTCGATTTTTAAGACTATTCCCCTGTTCATCTGTTCCTCTGTTCTTCTGTTCCTCTGTTCTCATGTTCTAATGTTCTTGTGTTCCATACCGGCTTCGACAAGCTCAGCCTGACATTTCAACTTTAAACACTGCTCCCCTGTTCATCTGTTCTAATGTTCTTCTGTTCCTCCGTTCTTACTTCCTATACGGATTCCCATACCAGGACCCATCGATCTCTTTTACGATCGCTTCAATCTCTCTGTCGATCTTGTTTTCTTTCAGGTCCCAGTCCTGTTTCAGGTTACCACCCACAAACCAGGCCACCGTTTGATAGAACCTGGCATTGAAACCACCCTTGTATTCTTTGATGATCTCATAACAGTTATTGCCCGTTTGGCGGTTGATCAGTTTCATTAATATTTTTCCCTGGTACACTGAAAGATTGGATAACGGTTCACTGAACTGGGTTTTCAGTTCTTTTTCCCTGGATTTGATATATTTTTTTCTGTCTTTTTTGGAACTCACATTGGCCAGGTTGCGGTTAATATCATTAATGGTGCTGCCGGCGATCCTCGCATAAGGGTAAGTAACATACACAGCATTACGGAGCCTCGTCCACTCCTGGATATATTTGGCCAGCTTATCGGGAGAAAGCCTGGATATCCAAACCATTTCTTCTTCCTTATAATTCACAATTTCATTTTGGTAAAAAATAGCAGGCGTGAGAATAGTGTCGTTGGGTCCCCATTTCTTTCGTTGCTCCCTCATGGCATGGAGGGCATATTGAGTGGAGTCCTTATAAGCCAGGGTATCTACCGGTACGGGAGTTTGAGCAGCTATTTTATTCCATGCTGCCGCCAACAGGAGCAATCCCATTCCGATAAAAACTTTATATCTGATGGCTTTATTCATCGGGTTGTTGATTCCGCTTCAGAATCATGCAAATAAGACCATAAAGCTACAACAGAAGCTGTTTTAAAAAAGCAAAAAATGATGGGGCTACGTAGTTTTACGGAGCAGCTGTATCCTGCGGATCATACTGAGAAGGATGCCGATGGCAGTAATGACCACGCCAAACCACAATAAGTTGATATAAGGGAACTTATAGGCTTTGATAGTCACATATTTCATCACCGCATTGGATTCTTTAATGCCCATCTCGATACTCTTGTCGGGATTGAATTTTTGTAAACGGAGAATCAGGCTTTCTGCTGTGATGGTGTCGGGCAGGGCAAACAGCTCGCCCTTGGCAACAGCCAGCCGGGGTGTAACTGAATAAATTGACCCTGTTTTCGAAAATATCTTCACCGGGGCTTCATGCAATTTGCCATCCTTGCCAAATAATTCAGCAGGTACGGAATCCTTTGTTTGTACAGATTGCAATACAATAAACCCACCTGAATAGAAAAGGGTGTCACCTGTTCTCATATTCACCGGTTTGAACAGGGCCGTATCTTTTACATCGGGATTGGAGATTGAAGTGATATAAGTAAATACATCGTGGTCCAGGTAATGCCGGGCATCCGGATTCGACATCAGGCCTTCATTGCCTTTGTAGTTCACAAATGAATTGGGCATCAACGTAAATTCTTCCCTGCCATCCTTACTTTTAAAATGCACTTTATAATAGGACTGCTGTTTTTTGGGATGCGAAGAGTCGCCCAGATAAGTGAGCGAATACTTGCCCATGTCCATCGTCATATCTTTTACCAGTGTCAGGTTCTCTCTCGGATCTTCTCCTTTTCCCAATGGAGCCGGAATGCCGGCAATATTGTTCGACAATACTTCTTTGTTGGAAGAAGAGATAAGTATACCTAACAGTACCATGCCAAAGCCAACGTGTGCAATGGAACCACCTGTAAGTTTCAAATTCCCTTTCAGGCCTAGCCAGATATAAGAGGCATTGGCGATGATGGTATAGATGCTGCAGATGACAGCCAGCCAAAGGGCGCCATGGAATACAGGGCCCTTTTTATCATAGTCGATACTGCCAAAGGCAAACACGAGGCCGCCCAGGGCAGCAGCCATGAGGGTGGGCCATACTATCTTTTTCCAGAAAAAGGAACCACTGGTCTCTTTATATTTCAGGTATTGAGAAACAGCGGTCAGTAAAGCCACAATAACGGCTACGTATACCTGTATACTGTTATAAGCGTATTCTGCATCCTCCGGCGGGGCAATATTGGTGCCGAATAATTTATTAAAAACAGGAAGCGATGTTTTACCAATGATCACGGTGGCTGAAAGAAAGAAAACAAGCGAACCAATGAACATCCAGAATTCACGGGAAGAAGTGGCTTCTTCCTTAACAATAGTAGGCACCTGCGTCTGGATATGGTAAATAATAAATCCAAGTCCGGTTAACAGGGATAGCAGGCCCAGCCAGGGTAAATTGAGCCAGTAAGTGACAAGCGCTAAAACAAAACCGGTTACTAAAGCAATTATATTTTGTCTTCTATTTTTGGCTGCCAATATCGCCCCTAACCAGATAAAGACATACATGAGCATGTATAACTGAATATTCATGCCCA
Source organism: uncultured Chitinophaga sp. (assembly GCA_964606155.1). Taxonomy (GTDB): domain Bacteria; phylum Bacteroidota; class Bacteroidia; order Chitinophagales; family Chitinophagaceae; genus JJ008. The sequence continues at coordinate 56,146 of CAZSGD010000022.1, forward strand.
GGTCGGTGAATGCATGCACCGAAGTTTCTCCGAGTATACCGCTCCTGGTGAGGAAAGTGGAATATAAGATCAGCCCGAATGCCAGTATGAAGAACAGGTGCGTGGCACGCAAGGAATGACCGGTATGTTTATAGATCAGCAGCGTGTGTATGCCCGATACCAGCACCAGCCAGGGTACCAGGGATGCATTTTCCACAGGGTCCCAGGCCCAATAACCGCCAAACGTAAGTGATTCGTAAGCCCATTTGGCACCCATCATGATACCCACACCTAAAACTGCGGTGGAAAACAAAGCCCAGGGAAGGGCAGGTTTGGTCCATTCTCCGAATTGCTTTTTCCAAAGGCCCGCAATGGCAAATGCAAAGGGAACAATAGTAGAAGCAAAGCCCAGGAACAAAACGGGAGGGTGAATAACCATCCAGTAATTCTGTAATAATGGGTTCAGGTCATTCCCGTCTTTGATAACAGACATATAGTCCGGCCGGATGGCATTATGAATATCCTGTCCCACATGCATGGCCGGTGCATTGTCAAAAACACCAGAATCACGGAGCAGTATAAAGGGATTGGAACCCATCTTCCAGCCAAAAAAATAAATGCCGGCGATCATGGTGGCCAGCGCAAACTGGGCAAAGCTGATGACCGTCATGACCGGCGCTTCCCAATTCTTGCTTGTTTTGATGATGATAAGCCCCAGCACGGAGTGCCAAAAGCTCCAGAGTAAAAAACTTCCTTCCTGTCCTTCCCAAAAGCAGGCCAGCAGGTATTTTAATTCGAGCGAACGACTGCTGTGTTTCCAGGCGTAATGATATTCGAAAAGGTGATTATAAATAATATAGAACAGGATTGAAAAAATGGAGATAACCGATATTACTTCGATGATAAAAGCGATACGGGCCAGTTTTTTCCAATAGGCCCCATCATCGGTAGAAACAGCCAGGGTGGTGGAGGCGGTCAGTGGTACATACGAAACCCGGGTGGCCATGAAATACGCAAATGTGGCTACCAAAGAAGCAACGATAGATAACACCACAAAAAAATGCCCTATTTGTCCTGGTAAAAGATGCTCCCCTATATAGTTCATCGTATGATTTTATTACTGCAGAGCAGTAGCTATTTTTGTATCCTGATGGAATCGGGATGTTTTTCACCCCTGGCCTGTTCTTCCTTGTATTTCGAAGGACATTTTGGTTGTATGGATGAGCATTCAAATTGTCCGTTCATGTATTTCCCTTTCATCACAATACTTGAACTCATTTCCAGGTTATCCGGCTTTGCATCATGATACACCACTTTTACTTTTTTACCCAGCGTATCAACAGCGGTAAAGCTCAGATAGTTCGGATTTTTCACCGCATCATATTCGATGGGTTGTGATTTATCCAGCCTGGCCATCAGGTGTACGTATTTGCCGGGTTTGGCCATGGCAGTGTCGATAGTGTCAAAAGTGCTGGCCCCTTTCAGGAAAGTGAGCAGGACGGCGATCGCTCCGGCGATCAGTACCAGCAAAGCAATGTGGATTTTCTTCATGGGTTACACGTTTGCGGTGCAAAGGTAATTCAAAATGCTTCGTATTGACCTGTTTTGTCGTCGTATTTCCATAATTAGTTGCAAATCATCCAGGTTCATTTTCAACGGTCCCAGGCCTTATCTTTGTGGCCGCTTTCACGCCAGGAAATCTAATTATTATAATATATTAAGCCATATGCTGTTTCAACTCACCGAAGAACAATTGATGATCCAAAAAGCCGCAAAGGATTTTGCACAGAATGAATGCCTGCCCGGAGTTATTGAAAGAGATGAAAAACAACAGTTCCCTAAAGAACAGATCATGAAACTGGCAGACCTCGGTTTTCTGGGCATGATGGTGGACCCCCAATACGGTGGTGCCGGTATGGATACTATCAGTTATGTGCTGGCTATGGAAGAGATCAGCAAGGTGGATGCCAGTGTGAGTGTGGTGATGAGTGTCAATAACAGCCTTGTTTGTTATGGTTTGCAACAATATGGCACTGAAGAACAAAAACAAAAATACCTGGTGCCGCTGGCGCAGGGCAAAAAAAACGGGGAACTCTATATCGGCGCTTTTATGCTTAGTGAACCGGAAGCAGGCAGTGATGCCACTTCGCAGCGTACCACAGCCGAAGATAAAGGCGATTATTATTTATTGAATGGTACCAAGAACTGGATCACCAACGGGGGTACTGCTTCTGCCTACCTGGTAATGGCACAAACAGATGCCTCCAAAGGATCAAGGGGTATCAATACCCTGATCGTGGAAAAAGACTGGCCGGGTGTGGTGGTGGCTGCTAAAGAAAATAAGTTAGGTATTCGCGGCAGCGATACACATACCGTGATGTTCAATGATGTGAAAGTGCCAAAAGCCAATCGTATTGGCGAAGATGGTTTTGGATTCAAATTCGCCATGAAAACACTGGCCGGCGGACGGATCGGTATCGCCTCCCAGGCATTGGGAATTGCCAGCGGGGCTTATGAATTGGCCAGGGAATATTCCAAAACAAGAAAAGCTTTTGGAACCGAGATCATGAACCACCAGGCCATTGCGTTCAAGCTGGCGGATATGGCTACAAGAGTGGAAGCGGCCCGGTTGTTATGCCTGAAAGCAGCATGGGAAAAAGATAATAATATGGATTATACGCTAAGCTCATCCATGGCAAAAGTGTTTGCTTCTGAAACCGCGATGTGGACAGCTGTTGAAGCCGTGCAGGTGCATGGCGGATATGGATTTGTAAAAGAATACCATGTGGAGCGGCTGATGCGTGATGCCAAGATCACCCAGATCTATGAAGGCACCAGCGAAGTACAGCGAATCGTAATAAGCCGAAGTATTTTGAAGTAACTTTGTTCAGGCAGGTCGTAATTGGGAAAACTCTCAATTTCCCAATTTGCCAATTTCCCGGTTCCAAAATTCCATTCATGCCTGTTAACGAAGCAGCATATCTTGATATTAAAGGGGATCTTGATCAAAACAATGTCACCCTCGTGGCTGTTTCCAAAACAAAGCCCGTGGAAGATATCATGGCCCTTTTCAGGCTGGGGCATCTTGATTTTGGAGAAAACTATGTACAGGAGCTGGTGGATAAAGTGGCCCACCTGCCCAAAACCATCCGCTGGCATTTTATCGGACACCTGCAAACCAATAAGGTGAAATACATTGCACCTTTTGTGCAACTGATACAGGGCGTGGACAGTCTGAAATTGTTGAAAGAGATCAATAAGCAGGCGGGCAAAATGGGCCGTGTCATCGATTGCCTGCTGCAGGTCCATATTGCCCGGGAAGAAACCAAGTTTGGGTTGGATGAAAAAGAACTGGAAGGGGCGGTTGGTCATCTCTCTAAAGAACCAATGCCGCATGTAAGGGTCATCGGCCTTATGGGAATGGCCAGTTTTACGGGTGACCTTGTGACGGTGCGTGAAGAGTTTCAGTCGCTGAAAAAGATATTCGAACGGGTGAAGACAATCCTCCCGGGTTTAACAACATTATCCATGGGCATGAGCAGCGATTACAGGATCGCTGTGGAAGAAGGCAGCACCATGGTCCGTATCGGCAGCCTCTTATTTGGCGAACGGGATAAGTCATAACGGCAGCAGCTATCCGAAATTGCTAATTATTCGTATTTTAACCTTCAAACACCACACATGCGGTACTTTTTCTTAGTTGTACTGCTGGGTACTGTCTTTTCTTTACAGGCCCAGAAATCAAGGGATACCGTTTTTAAACGTTGCCCGGTTTTCATTACAGATACCGTTAGTTCCAACAATTTTTTTATAGAAGGACTGGCCGCCACCATGCGGGTGTACCGTACAAAAGGGGAATTAACGATCCAGTTCCAGCAGCGTGACCAGTATTTCACCCTTTTCTTTCACATGAAAAACCTGAAAGAAAAAAACTATAAGATAGAGGAAGGCTCCGGCAAGCGAAGAGAAGTGGAGATCGCTTATTCCTTCAAATCGGGGGAACAGGTATCCTACATCAGTCTCTCCTCGGGCAAACTGGCGGTTAGTTTTGACAAGGAAAAGGATATGTGGCACCTGGTGGTGAATGGTATGATACGCAACATGGTGGAGCGGTCTGTTACCTATTACAAAGTAAAAGCTGATTTTTTCGTGCAATGATCACCGTTATTCATTAGGATAACCGGGTACATTCTTTCCGAGGTAGATATGTCTTTCTGCTTTCAGCATATTGCCCACATCCTTGGGGGCCAGCACGCCACTGCCACCGAGGCCCTGGTGGTACTTACGCTGCTCTGCTGTCAATAAAGGATCGTCATCAAAAACATATTCATCTATCCAATAGGCGGTCTTCCCCGGCTCCTTGATAAATACATGGATATGTGCCGGGTTCTGGCTGTTGGGGTAGGAGGCCGGTTTTAATGTAAAGAATTTGTATTCCCCCTTTTCATTGGTCTTCATCCAGCCGCGTAAATAGCCATGCCTTTTCTCCCAGCCTTTCTCACCGCCTTTGGTGGGATATATCCCATTTTGATCAGTATGGTAGATATAAATGATCACACCGGCAGCCGGCGTTTTGCCATCTGCTTTGTATACAATACCATTTACGGCCAGCTTAGTGCCTTTATCATTCCAATCGGGCAGGTGCACCATATTTTCTAATTTGTCAAAAGCAACAGGGCTTTCATAAATGGCTTCGCATCCTTCGCAGCGGCCACCCACTTTCTGGTCGGCTGTGCTTTCTTTGTTGACAGGGGCCGTTTGTGAACAAGCGCTGAGCGTGATTGCGGAAAACCCGAGGAGCAGCCATATTGATTTCATATGAGTTATTTGATGATAAAGTTGGCGCCCGCCACCTGTTTATTCAAATTCTTTACACGAATGGGGTACTTTGCCTGATGAAATGAGAACTGCATTTTATCAACGAAATGCTGCCGGTGGTGTAATCGCTTTTGCCGCAGGGAATTTGTAATTTTATTTTGAACTATGCACAACGCGGCTTTCTTTATAAAATACAAACTGCACCATCTCCTGTTTTGGTTGCTGGTGGCAGGTATCTGGTTCTTCCTGCGGGTGGATGATTATTCATCACCTGTAAAAGCCTTTTATGTCACGATGATCAAGGTTATCGACCTGGCGCTGATGATCTATATCACCAATTACCTGCTCATCCCGCAACTGCTCTATAAAAAAGGATATGTCTGGTTCACACTGGTGTTCGTCGTGATGGTGCTGTCCAGCAGTGTGTGGAAAATGAGCATTATCGGCCATTATATCAATAACCCGGCCCTGTACGACTGGTCCACCGATGTAAAAAGGCGGATATACGATAACGTTATACCCCATTTCTTCCTGGTCATTGCCGGGGCAGCGGTAAAGTTATTGTTCGACTATAGTAAACTGCAGCAGCGAATGGCGCAGACCGCCCGTGAAAAAGCAGAAGCAGAATTGAATTTCCTGAAATCACAGATCAACCCGCATTTTCTCTTCAATTCACTGAACTCCGTCTATTTCCTCATTCATAAAGACAACACGGAAGCCCGGGAATCACTGCATAAGTTCTCTGAAATGCTCCGTTACCAGCTGTACGAAATGAACGGGGATAAGATACCTATTGAAAAAGAGATCCATTACCTGAAGGATTATGTGTACCTGCAGCAGTTACGCAAAGATGAAAAGTATTCGGTGCAGTTTCATTGCGATACGGCCGTAAAAGATTTTTTTATCGAACCTTTATTGCTTGTTCCGTTTGTAGAAAATGCATTTAAGCATATTTCACATCACAACGACCGGGTTAATTTTATCCGCATGGATATGCAGCGTTCCAATGGGGTTTTTTCATTCTCTGTCGAGAATTCCAAAGAAAACGGCAGGCAAACAGAAGAAAAAAGCGGCGGTATCGGGCTGGTGAATGTAAGACGGAGACTGGAATTATTATATCCGGGTAAATATGAACTGAAAGTGGATGAAACCAGCGATAAATATTGGGTCCATTTAAATCTACAACTGTCATGAAAATACGCTGTATCATAATCGACGATGAACCATTGGCAAGAAAAGGACTGAAGGAATACGTGGCAGATGTGGATTTCCTGGAACTGGTCGGGGAGTTTGATAATGCCGTTAAAGCCGCAGAAATGATCAGTAAAGGAGAAGTAAAGTTGTTATTTCTCGATATACAGATGCCTAAAATAACCGGGCTGGAATTTTTCAGGACACTGCAGCAAGCCCCGCCGGTCATATTCACCACCGCTTATCCGCAATATGCATTGGAGGGATTTGAAGTAAATGCACTGGATTACCTGGTAAAGCCTATTTCGTTCGACCGGTTTTTAAAAGCGGTGCAGAAAGTGCGGGAATACTATGAGGTAAGAGGCAAGAATTCCGCAGAAGGCAATACATCGGAGTACTTCTTTATCAAAGCAGATAATAAACTGGTGAAGATATTTTATAAGGATGTATTGTTTGTGGAAGCCGTGCAGAATTATGTCACCATTCATACGGCCGAAAAGAAATACATGACCTATCTCACGTTCAAATCGGTGGAGGAATACCTGCCGGCAGACCAGTTTTTCAAAGTGCATAAATCTTACATCGTGGCCGCTTCCAGGATCGACAGTATCGAAGGCAATGAGATACGGATCGGGCAGCATCATATTCCCATCAGCCGCAACCAGAAGGATGAGGTGATGGATAAGTTGCTTAAAAACCGGTTTTTGAAGCGATAGCCTGCCGCAGCGAAAAAGAGCAGCGCCTTGTCCTTTTATAAAGCCCGTTTTTTCCGTAACTTTAAAAGAATGTCTGTGAAATGAGGAGCTTGCTGATCATATCATTCCTCCTCCTGCTTCAACCTGTAAAGGCACAGGATGAAATTGAATTATTGTCCCGCGAAATCACCCATGGCTGCAAGACGGATAAAGAAAAAGTAACTAAAATATTCCGCTGGATTACCGACAATATCAGCTACCGGACCCAATACGACCGTATGAAAGTGATTGGCTCTGCGTCGAAAAAATTTGCCCAAACAGAATTTGACACAGATACCGGAGCGCTGAAACCTTTGAATGTGCGGGTGTCTGAAACGGTTCTGCGTAACAGGGTGGCGGTGTGCGATGGCTATTCAAGATTATTTGCCACCTTATGCGAATATGCAGGCATCCGTTCCGAAGTGATTATTGGATATGCGAGAGGAAGTATTCACCGGCCCGATCTGAAATTTTCGGTTAACCATTACTGGAATGCAGTTTTTTTCGACAATAAATGGCAATTGCTGGATGCTACCTGGGCCAGTGGTTATATTACCCGCCAAACCGGGGAGTTTGTAAGGGAATATGATCCCCATTATTTTTTAACAAGGCCCGAAGATTTTATCCGGGACCATTACCCGGACGATCAGCGATGGACATTACTTACGGATGATGCCGTACCGGACGAATTCAAACACTCGCCTTTCAAACAAAAATCATTTCTCAAATACAGGATCACTTCTTTCCTGCCATCTGGAGGAGTGATCGAGGCATCGGTGGGAGATGTCATTCAATTGGAATTAGTGACGGCCGACCCGGAGAAGGACAAAAAAATATCACCGGATATGTTGCTGGATTCAGCCATTTTCACACAATCGGCATCCTGGATATTCCTGGACCCGCTGGAGAAAGAAATAACCCCGGTATTTCCCCATAAATACAATTATTCATTCAGGGTGGAATCGCCCGATGTGGAGTGGTTATACCTGAAATATAACAACGACCTGGTACTGCGTTATAAAATCAATATCCGAAATAGAAAATTGAATTGATCTAGCTGCCTCTTTGCGAACCCGTATTTTGCTGCTTGCTCACAAACCCTGACTTCGGTTTTTGGATGAATTTTGAACCCTGGTTATTCGCCTGGTTACCTTTCTTATTGTCTTTCTTTTTTCCTTTGTTGTTTTGCTGATTCAGTAATGACATAGGGGATATTATTTTTTATAAAGATAATGCTTATTCGCCATGAGTGAAACAGGTAGTCCTATACAAAATATTAATATCAGTATGGGCAACCAGATCTTCGGGAATACCACTGGTCCGGCCTGTATGGCGCTGAGCCTTACGATGACCTGTGTGGTGATCGCCCATGCAAAAATGCCATAGAATATTCCCGCCAGTATTTTATTTTTCCCGATCCAGCTGATCCGGGGATATAGCCAAAAGAAAAAAATAGTGAGACCGAATGCGATGAGATAATGAAATAAAAGGCCCCAAGCGGCCATGGGGGTGCCACCAGCATAGGCTTTTTTGCCAAATACCCCACTGGCAATATACCGGAGCACCGGGCCCGGCCCCTTTCCGGTTTTGCTATAAAATTGAATACAGGCGGCTATGATATCCAGTGTGCCGGCTACGAGGCCCGTGAGTAAAATGGCCTGCGGTAATTTACGCAAAGGCCCTGCAGTGCGGGGGGGTGTGGTCATTGCATGAATTTCAGTCAGAGACAATACCTCAAATATAATTGCTGCGGACTTTATATATAAAATAAACCGGTCATCTATTCGTTATTATTCACCCGGACATTTCTACCTAAATCATTACACATTGAAACAGCCACTGGCCGCAGCCGCCCTGCTGCTCCTATCTCTATTGGGCCATTCCCAACGGGAAAATATAAACGAAAGACCAGCCGGGACCTTCGGCCTGGGTACCCGGAACACGGTAAGTATGTTCCAGGAAGACGAGACCCTGGGTAAAGGAATCGGAGGGCAGTTCCGGGTACGGCTGGGAAATAAGCTGAACTCCGAATGGTATTTTGATTATATCTCCTCGAAGAATGGAGAGCTGACCTATCGTAACGATTATCATATCGGCTGGTCGCTGATGTTTTACATGGGACAAAATTTCTATGACGACCGCTTATTCCAGCCTTATTTTATCGTGGGGCATTGTTTTGATAAAAGTAAAGTCACAGACCAATCGGATAAGACCAATACAGCCGAAAGACTGAGCATGGCCACCCAGGCAGGCCTGGGAACGCATATTAATATCACGCCGCGTTTTGATTGCTCTTTATCGGCACAATACATGCTGCATTTTGGAAAAGATATTGTGACCAGTTTTGATGAAGACGGGAAAATGTTGATTCAAAAAGCCGGTTTTACTCACGTGGACGGGCACCTGCTTTTTACCATCAGCTTTAATTATAAACTTTTTCATTTGTGGCGGAGCAGGAGAGGGTAGAAAGGTTTACTTGCCGGCGTTGATGGTGCGGCAGGCAGTATTCATCCGTTCATCCACCTGGTTGATGTTGAGATTGATCATATCTGCCTGGCGGCTTTCCATATACAATTTGTCAATTTCGCTGTTGGTCTTATCCAACTGGTCTTCGTCAAGATTGGGTAATGTTTTCAATGAAGCGATCAGTTCTTTCAGCTGTTTATAATTGTTATTGTATAATGACTCGAATTCTTTTTGCAGTTTCTTGATGCCGGATGTGAGCATCTTCACCGAAGTGGGGGCGTCGGGTGGAAACACCGGTCCTTCGTTTTTGAATTGGGCGGTATCCAGCCGGACCTGCAATTTTTGCGGATCATAATATTTCTGTATCAATGCCTCCACGCTCATATCTTTTACCGTTGCCCGGTTGATATTCCTGTCAAGCGTGCAAATACAATCCACCAGGAAATCTTTCAGGTCGCTTTTTATTTCTTCGGAACGATCGAGGAGCACCTGTACATCTTCTCCAAATTGCTCGTTGATGGAATTCAGTTTTTCATACTGTGAAAAATATTGCTGGATCCGGCTGATGAAAACATTCAGGTCTTCTTTGGTGATGGATCGCTCCACGATGACCAGGTTGCCCACCAGGGATAAAACGGTGCTGAAAATGCCCAGGGCAGGTAAGTATTTTTTTACGGAACTGATGCCATTTTCTTCGGGATTACTTAAGAAATTCTCGATCACATCTTTGAACTTGTGACTGTCTGTTTTTCTTGTTTTATCCAGGATGGGTTTTAATGCATTGAGTATTTCATTTTTTAAGCTAAACCCCAGTTCGTTGTTTGTGGGATTGTTCAGCGTGGTGATCTTATTGCGGTAATTATCTTTTTTTAAAAGACTGTTGATGGAATTGATGGAATTATTGGCGCTTTCAATGAAATATGCAATGGACAAGATACTGGGCCTGGCATCTTTTTTTATAGGGGGAGGTGGTTGTGCCAGGCTTACGAAAGACATCGTGATGAGGGGTAGAACAAGGGCCCGTGAAAAATAATGTGCTGCGGTGGTTCTCATCTCCGGCCGTAACCGACCAGAGGCAGTGATTTGTTTCATGACGGTGGCTTGTCATTTACAGGAACGCACATTTTCATGATATGTGACAAATGAAATGTTAACTCACAGAAATGTGCCGGTGAATTTACTTTTCATTCAAATCTGTAATTTCATACATGATCAATGCCGAAGCACTTATCCGCCGTTTTAAATTACAGGCCCATCCCGAGGGAGGTTTTTTTTGCCAGACTTACCGGAGTGAAGAAACGATAAAGAAGGAAGGTCTCCCGGCCAGGTTTACCGGCGATCGTCATATTTCAACCGCTATTTATTTTTTACTGGATAAAGGAAATTTTTCGGCCTTTCACCGGATCAAAAGCGATGAGTGCTGGCACTTTTATGCCGGCCGGCCACTGCTTATTTATGAGATCGGCCCGGAAGCGGAGTTGAAAGTAACCCGGTTGGGCAGCGATATAGAAAACGGTGCATTGTATCAACATGTGGTACCTGCCGGAGTTTGGTTTGCCAGTGAACCTGCACCCGGGTCTGATTTCTCTTTTGTGGGTTGTACGGTGGCGCCCGGATTTGATTTTGCTGATTTTGAACTGGCGAAAGCAAAAGAATTGACGGCGGTGTATCCCGCCCATGAAAATATGATCCGTCGTTTGTGCCGGCAATAGGCCTCATTTTATATGTAAAAGCCTGGTTTTGCTTCTCCCTGAATATCATAATGGCCTCTATTCCTTAAATTTGCAGACTATGCCGGAAGAAGTTAAAAAGGAAGAAAGAAGCCTCAATTTTTTGGAAGAGATCATCGAAGAGGACCTGAAAAGCGGTAAGTACACAAAAATCATCACCCGCTTTCCTCCCGAACCGAATGGCTATCTCCATATTGGTCATGCCAGTAGTATCTGTCTCAATTTCGGGTTAACTCAAAAATATCCCGGGTACACCAACCTGCGGTTTGATGATACCAACCCTGTAACGGAGGATACCGAATATGTGGAAAGTATTAAAGATGATATCCGCTGGCTGGGCTTTGAGTGGAAGAATGAACATTATGCTTCCGATTATTTTGATGAACTGTATGAGCAGGCCGTGAAGCTGATCAAAAAAGGATTGGCTTATGTTGATGATAGTACCAGCGATGAAATTGCGGCTATGAAAGGCACACCCACAGAGCCCGGAAAAGACAGCCCGTTCAGGGACCGGACGATCGAAGAGAATCTCGATCTTTTTCAAAGAATGAAAGCCGGTGAATTTGAAGATGGCAGCCGTACCCTTCGTGCCAGGATCGATATGGGCCACACGAATATGCTGATGCGTGATCCCATTCTTTACCGGATCAAGCATGCGCATCATCACCAGACAGGAGATAAGTGGTGTATCTATCCCATGTATGATATGGCGCACGGGCAAAGCGATGCGATCGAAGAAGTCACACATTCTATTTGTACGCTGGAATTTGTTCCGCATCGTGAATTATATGACTGGCTCATTGAAAAACTGGAGATCTATCCATCACACCAGTATGAGTTTGCCCGGAGAAATATCAATTATACCGTAACCAGTAAACGAAAATTGTTGCAACTGGTCAATGAAAAATATGTGGATGGCTGGGATGATCCGCGGATGCCAACGATCACCGGGCTACGGCGAAGAGGGTATACCCCTGAAAGTATCCGTGAGTTTTGTGACCGGATAGGTGTGGCAAAAAGAGAAAATATGGTGGATGTGGGCTTACTGGAGTTTTGTGTAAGAGAACATTTGAACCGGATTGCACTGCGCAGAATGGTTGTCTTTGATCCTTTAAAAGTAGTACTCATCAATTATCCGGCGGGTGAAGAGTTAATGAAAAGCGAAAACAACCCTGAAGATGAAAAAGGAGGGGAGAGGGAAATTCCTTTCAGTGGTGAATTATTTATTGAACGGGAGGATTTTATGGAAAACCCGCCCAAAAAATATTTCAGGCTGGCGCCCGGGCAAATGGTAAGATTGAAAAGCGCTTATATCATCAAATGTGAGGAGGTGATAAAGGACGATAAAGGCCATGTGACAGAACTTCGCTGTACTTATATCCCCGAAAGTAAGAGCGGGCATGATACCAGTGGAATACATGTCAAGGGAACGCTGCATTGGGTGAGCGCCCCTTCAGCTATTTCAGTTGAAGTAAGGGAATATGACCGCCTTTTCAAAGTAGAAGATCCTGCCGATGAAGATGGCGATTTTAAGGATTATATCAATCCGTCTTCACTAAAAGTGGTGGCGACAGCCATGGCTGAGCCGTCATTGGCCAAAGCCAGGTTCGAAGACCGGTACCAGTTTCTCCGCAAGGGGTATTTCTGCCTGGATAAAGACACGAGTGCCAGCCGGATGATCTTCAATAGAACGGTTACCCTGAAGGATGGTTGGGCCAAAGAGACGGGTAAAAAATAATTTTACATAACTAATTAATTTACAACATTTTGGCAAAATAATTGGGTTAACTCTTTTTGAGTAAAAGAAATATGTGCTCTACTTCAAAAGCCCAATGCATGCAAACCCGTTAGATTTATTTTGAATTTATGAAGATTTAGCACTAGATTTAAGGACAATCTCCCCCTATAAACAACTGCTCCATGTCCTCCTGACGAGACCGTTATTTACTTAAAAACCAAAACAAAACTGTATGAGAACAAATGTTTACTCACTCACTGCATTTTTATTTCACAAAGGAGTCAACGTCGTTTGCATGCTGTTGGTATTACTGGCCATCAATCTGAAGATGAATGCCCAGTGTACCAATGGATCTGCTTTCGGTACTGGCGCAGCACCTACTGGTGGCGGCATCACCGTTCTGACAACCTGCGCATTTGCTGGTGAATATTCCACTATCACCGGTGTGGCGGCTACAACACAGTACATCAGTACCAGCAGCATTCCCACAGACTTCATCACCATTCACCAGGGAACATCCAATGGGCCGGTAATCGCTTTTGGTACCACTCCGCTCAGTTGGACTTCCACTGTGGCAGGTAACTACTACCAGCACGTGAATACCAGCGCAGCCTGCGGATCTCAAAGTTCCTGCAGAACGCTGTCCATCCAGCATTTTGTGCCTTGCGGCGCACCTCCTTGTTATTGTACATCCACTGCCACCAGCAGTGCCGATGAAGACATTCTGAATGTTACGCTGGGTACACTTAATAATAGTTCAACCTGTGCCACGGTTGCACCCGGGCCAGGCTCCGTTCAAAATCGCTATTCCAATTATACTTCAGGTGCCGGGGCCCCTGCAGCGCCAACACTTACAGCAGGCAGTGCAATACCTTTCTCTGTTCAGGTAGGATCCTGCGGCGGCAATTTTACTAACTCGCTTGCAATCTGGATAGATTATAACCAGGACGGAACATTTAGCCTGGCTGAAAGAGTATATGTATCGGCTGCCGGTACTGTAGGCCCGCATATCGAATCGGGTAACATTACTGTGCCATTAACAGCGACCAGCGGAGTTACCAGGATGAGGGTGGTGAATGTGGAAACCGGAACACCTGGCAATATCTCTGCCTGTGGTACATATACATGGGGTGAAACAGAAGATTATAATGTGAATATATTTATTCCACCTTGTATCATCACCTGCCCGGCCAATATAACGGCACCCAGTGACCCCGGCCAGTGCGGAGCCATTGTTAACTATCCGGCACCAACAACAAGTGGTGTTTGCGGACCTGTGACCACTACACCTGCTTCCGGCTCGTTCTTCCCGAGAGGAACAACAACGGTTACAGCCACTGAACCAGGTGGTGGAATTTGCACATTTACCATTACAGTAAATGACGTACAGCCACCCACTATCACTTGCCCGGCTAATATTACTGTCAACAACTCACCGGGCCAGTGCGGAGCTTTTGTTTCATTCCCTGCACCCACCACAACGGATAACTGCCCGGGTGTGGTTGTAACCAGTGTACCTGCTTCCGGAAGCTTATTCCCGAGCGGAACCACTACTGTTACCAGCACAGCAACGGACGCAGGTGGTAATACAGCAACCTGTACTTTCACCGTAACGGTAAATGATATTACACCTCCCACTATTACCTGCCCTGCTAATATCACCGTAGGTAATGACCTTAATAATTGCAGTGCTGTGGTGAACTATCCGCTGCCCACTTATAGTGATAATTGCGGAATGCCCGGCCCTGTTGCATTGAGTCAGAATACATCTAATAGTGTAGGACCTGTGATCCAGATCGGTTGCCAGGCCGGTGGTTTCAACACCGCCAACAGCTATTGGAGAGCTTATAACCTGGCTTCTTATAACCTGGCAGGCGCCTTAACAGTAAATAGTGTAACATTTGGTATTGAAACGGCTAATGCAAATGGTACCGGTACCACACAACCCGTAACGGTAAGATTGTGGACCAGTGCTGGTGCATTCCCTGCCGGTGTACGCACCCTGGTGGGCACACAGGTAGTCAACGTTCCCGATCAGACTGTCAGCTTGTTCACGGCCACGTTCTCAACACCTGTAACGGTACCGGCCAACGCTATCCTGGTGGTTGAATTATTTACACCTGATGGCAGGGCCCCGGTTAACAACGTGTTCTTTGTAGGCAGTAACAACCTCGGTCAATCTCAGCCTTGTTATATTTCGGCAGCTGATTGCGGTGTAGCCAGCCCGGTTACACTGGCATCATTGGGCTTCCCCAACATGCATATCATCCTTAATATTAACGGTGTTGTTGCAGGACCTAACCCGCTGACTTTAGTATCTGGTTTGGCCCCTGGCAGTGTGTTCCCGCTGGGTACCACCACCAATACATACCGTGTTACGGATGTGGCGGGTAATACAGCCACCTGTTCGTTCAATGTAACAGTAAATGATACACAGAACCCAACTATCACTTGTCCGGGTAACATTACCGTAACCACACCTGTTGGTTCTTGTACGGCCAATGTAACTTATGCGGTTACATCTACGGACAACTGTCCGGGTGTTACACAAGCATTGCAGGCAGGCCTTGCCAGCGGATCAGCATTCCCACTGGGTGTGAATACAGTGACCTGGAGGGCTACAGATGCCGTCGGTAATACTTCCACTTGTTCCTTCACCGTTACTGTGCTGGATGGTCAGTTGCCGGTGATCAGCGCACAGCCTGCCAACAGAACGGTATGTGCCGGTACCAATGCAACATTCAGTGTTACTTCTTCCAATGCGCTTACATACCAGTGGCAGGAGTTCAACGGTACTGCATGGGTGGATATAGCCGGTGCTACTGCATCCAGTTATACTGTCAACAGTGCTACTGTGGCGATGAATACCAAATCATACAGGGTAAGGATCGCGGGTCTCTGTACGACTATCTTCTCAAACCATGCCACTTTGTTTGTGAATCCGTTGCCATCGGTTCAGTTGTCTGCAACACCAACACCGGTATTGTTGCCAACGCAAACCACCACGATCACGGCAACCACTAATCCTTCAGGCGGTTCATTTGTTTGGTCGCTGAACGGACAGGTGATTGCAGGTGTTACCGGTTCATCATTGTCAGGAATAGGTGTGGATGCATTGGGCCTTTACAGGGTAACTTATACGGATCCGAATGGTTGTGTAAGCACATCTGCCGACCTGGAAGTGAAAGGTGCGTTTACAGAAGGTTTGTGGGTATACCCCAACCCGAACAGCGGTAACTTCCTTGTGAGGTACTTCAACGCGGCCAATGAAGGTGCAACGGTGAATATCTATGATGAAAAAGGTTCGAGAGTTTACCAGCAAAGCCTTGTTACTTCACCATTCCCATACACACAGATCGAGATCAACCTCGGTACACGGATACCTTCCGGTACTTATGTGGTGGAAGTAGTGAATGGAAGCGGTAAGAAAGTAGGTTCTAAGCGAATCATTGTAACCAGGTAAGAACTGGCTGATCATAAAACTAAAACCATCCCGGGATTCCGGGATGGTTTTTTTATTGGTTGTAAACTAGCGGAGCAGGTTTCTGCTGCTGTTGTCGCTTTTGGGCTACTGCCCCGGTTCGTGTCTCACGAACCGGAATCCGTTAACTTTATTATTTTTCCTCCGGGACCGGATATCTCGCAGAGGACCCGGCGTAGTTTGATAAGAATAGCCGTTGGCAAAATGACGCCGAGTCCGCCTCGTACCTCAGCGAGACATCGGCTGCGAAGTTGTAAATTGGACATTCGACGGGGAAAAGAAGAAAAAAAATATTTCCCTTCGCCGAGGAGTCTCCTCCTTCACGCAAGAGTACTTGAGGAAAATTAGTGGAGGGACTCGTCGGTGACATGATAAGGGTGGTAATTGTTTCCTTCCGAGCCGGGTCTCTCGCAGTTGACCCGGCATAGTTTGATAAGAACAGCAGTTGCCAAAAGACGCCGGGTCCGCCTGGTTCCTCGGCTGCGAAGTTGTAAATTGGACACCCGGCTGGCAAAGAAATCTGGCAAACCGTTAGATGTTAATATCATGTCTCCTGAAGAGTATATGCGGGCTAAGGGTGGTGCTTTTAAAATAGATGTTGAGAAGGTAGCTAAAAGTTTTTAATGATGGCAGTTTCTTTAGTAATTAACAATGATAGCCTAAGGATGGATGATATATGGTATCACTATAAAAAATGCCCAATTAATTATTTGACCTATGATTTTTTTATAGATTATACGGAAGAAAAATTAATTAGAATAATTGAGAGTTATTCGGGTAAAAGTATAACTGATGAGGATATCCAACAAGCTATTATAGACAAAGACGAAAAAAGCCATTCATTAGGGCTGTTTTGGTATATTAATAACTATTTTGAAAGCAACGCTAATGAGAAGCTTAATTATGATTGGAAATATGTTGTGCATAATATTAAAGAAGTAATACCGAGTTCTAACGGTTTAGTGATTAGAGGGCAAGCTACCCCGTATTCAGTGGCAGATTGAACAAATAAAAGGAACCTTGAAACTTTGTCTGCTGCCGTGGTTCGTGTCCTCACGAACCACTGGTATAATGAACTAAAAAAAGTAAGATGACAAGGTTAATAAAACTAGTTGTGATAATGATAGTGTTGCAGTGTGTGGGAGTAGAGGGTCGGGCTCCTGATCTCCTGAGTGTTAGGCTTAAAGAAAAGAAGGATGAACAAACCGAAATGCTCAATAAATAAAAAAGATGAAAGGTTGTGTTTAGTCTGTGACTAAACACTCCTTCGAGTCTTCTGCAACGGACCCGGCGTAGTTTGATAAGAATAGCCGTTGCCAAAAGACGCCGGGTCCGCCTCGTACCTCAGCGAGACATCGACGAAGTTGTAAATTATACCCCCGGCAGGGAAGAGCTGCTTACTTCATAAAAATATAAGAATCCATTTCCACAAAATCATTAGCCCTGATATCCACCGATTCCGCTTTGCCGTCTTTTACCACAAATTTGGCAGGATAAACGCCATAACCAATATTGGAAT
>CAZSGD010000023.1:0-39551 GCA_964606155.1 uncultured Chitinophaga sp.
CCCGAAGGGTTTAAAAAATTCGGGGCAGCAAAGATAACATAATTATGTGGTACCCGCCCTTTTTTAGCCCTGATTTTCTGCGAAGATGTAGTTATTAAACTATTGAATATCAAAATATTATAACATATTTTTGCAAACCCTGTATCTCTATCCCCATATTGAAACAGAATTTTAACTGTGGCCTTTATTTTCCAGGAAAAATAAATTCTACTTTTTCCCAACCTTTCTGTCAAAGTTCCCCGTCAATTTTAATAATCCAGCCTGTGAAATCTGCCACAAACCAAACTTGAATTTGCAGATCAACTGGCATCATATTATCGATGGTTGCAAAAAACAAGAGCCGCAACACCAGGAAAAATTGTACCGGCATTTCTATCGGCCCATGATGAAAATTTGTTTCCGGTACTGCCGGGGGAACATGGCCGATGCATCAGCCATCTATAACCAGGCTATGCACAAAGTGTTCCGGCAACTACACCAATACAGAGGTGAAGGCGAACCTGGTGCATGGATCAGGAAGATAGTGGTCAATTGCTGCATCGATCATTGTCGTGACACTATAAAGTTCAAAACAGATGAACTGACAGATACCGCGAATATCCTACCCGTGATACCTGATGTGTACAACAGGCTGTCCGCAAATGATGTGCTGGCGCTTATCCATGAATTGCCCTCTAATACAGGACTTGTTTTCAACCTCTTTGTAATGGAAGGTTATAAACATGAAGAGATCGGCAACCTGCTTGGCATCGCCCCCGGCACATCCAAGTGGCACCTGAACGAAGCAAGAAGATTATTAAAACAAAAACTTGAAACTTTTTTTAACCAAGAATACCCAACTCATGGCATCCGAACTGCAACATATTGATGATTTTTTCAGGAAGAAGAATGAGGCATCATCTATCGATGAGTCCGCCACCAACCTGCACTGGGAACAGATGGCGGATATGCTGCAATCACAGCCTGTGCTTCCTGCCCGGAAACCTGCGTCATTATTAAGGCCCTTTTTAAAATATGCAGCCATCCTGATATTGGTAAGTTCACTGATGTATATAGCCATTTCAAAACCCTGGAAAAATAAATCAATAACACCTGCCATTACCACCACAACTAAAAAAGAACTGCGCCTACAGGGAAAAGATATCGCTGCCTCACCTGTAAATGCAATTACACATCCACAACCTTTGCAAACCGCAAAAAAAAGGGTCAGCAAAAAAAATTCCTTACAAAAAACGAAACCTGGCTCTGCCCCCGTCAATAATATTCCAATTATCCCGGATACTGCTGCCATTCCACCCAAAGAAGATCAGCCGGATAATGCCACTGTTTTTGCTGCCTTTTATGAAGACCTGAAGAAAACGTCCCAGGAATTTGTTATCGACCCCGGCAGGGATACGACTATTTATTGCAAAGAAGGTACCACCCTCTTTATCCCGGCCTTTTGCTTCCAGTCGCTATCCGGTGTTGCCATCAGCGGAATGGTAAAAATGCAGGTACAGGAGTTTTATAATCTCAGTGATATTGTCGGCAACAAACTCACCACCCTTTCCAATGGTCGCCCGCTGGTCACCGGGGGCATGCTGCATATCAAAGCATCGGCATCTAATGAAGATGTTTTAATCAAGCCCGGTTCTGCGATCAATCTTAAAATGCCCACCAGAACTTTTGATCCCAAAATGCAATTGTTTGTCGGCAACGGTAACCCTGCTGATCCAGCCATGCTTGCATACGCCGTTTCCGAAAAGAAAATTGACCAGGCATCATTAGTACTACAGGATTCGACCGATACGTTTACCACTAAAATTGAAAACCGTACCCAGCGGGATACATTGGGAATGCAGGTATCCGGTATCAACTGGATGGCTGCGGGACAACAACAGTTCTTTCTCAATGAGAAAAAAAAGAACATTACGATACTGAACATTTCAGACAATCCCTACGAAGTGCGGATGTATAAAAACAATACCAAAGTTCTGGGTAAATTCCGCATCCCTTTCGATGCTGATATATCCACCGAAAAAATGAGAGAGGAGCTCGAAAAAAGATATAGTATTCATTATGATAAAATAAAAGTGAAACGCCAATGGAAGCCCTTATCTAAACGGACAAGAAAAATCCTGGAAAATGCTGTCATTGATTTTTACGATAGTCATATGGTAGCTGATTCTATCACTATTCCTTTAGCTATTGCCCGCCGGATGAAGCTGGTAAGCCAGGAAGACAGCATTCAATACGAGGCGAAATGGCTGAAGCAGTACCAGGATGCCCTGAAAAGAAAGGAAGCTTACTCAGAATTTCTGCAGATAAAAGATCATTATGATTTCCGCATAGCCAATATGGGGTGGATCAATTGCGACCGGTTTTACAACTTCCCTCCCTCCTCGCTTACAGAATTCGTTGTTAACACCGGCCGCGGGTTTGAAGGGACCTATTTCCAGGCCGTTTTATTGCTGGAAAGAGAGAACTCCGCCATGCCCGGCTACTGGAATAATGGTAATATTTCTTTCACCAGCTTGCCGGTGGGTGAAAATGTAAACGTTATCTGCGTGGGCGCAAAAGAAGGAAAGGTCTTCAGTTCTATTCAGCGTTTCACGGTATCAAAAGGAGAAAAGACCGTATTGGAGTTCAAAGAAACCAACCCCGAAGAATTCAAAAGGGCCCTGGCCCGTTTTGGGAACGTAAAAACAAAATAGTGCTATAGCGGCAACAAATATTAAAAACTGAAAAGGTTTATTATATTCACTGCAAAAAATCTTTGCTTTATTCCTTTCTCAAAATAATGGCCAGGCTCGCCATCCGGATCTTTTGCCGGAAGATCATCATCAACAAGCCGGAAATGCTGCAGCAAAAAGGTCCATTGCTCCTCGCCTGCAATCATCCCAATTCATTTCTTGATTCCATCATTATTGATACCATTTTCGATCAACCGGTCTGGTCATTGGCCCGTGGCGATGTTTTCAAAAAACCTTTTTATATCAAACTACTAACAGCCTTAAAAATATTACCGGTCTACCGTACCAGTGAAGGTGTGGAGAACCTCTCGGAGAATTATAAAACCTTTGAAGCCTGTATCGATATTTTCCGGAAGAATGGCATCATCACCATCTTCAGTGAAGGAAAATGTATCAATGAATGGCACCTGCGCCCCCTCAAAAAAGGAACAGCGAGGCTGGCCATGAAAGCATGGGAAGAAAATATTCCGCTAAACGTATTGCCGCTGGGTATCAATTACAGTTCCTTTCGCCGGTTTGGAAAAAAT
The DNA here is from genome assembly GCA_964606155.1 of uncultured Chitinophaga sp. GTDB lineage: Bacteria > Bacteroidota > Bacteroidia > Chitinophagales > Chitinophagaceae > JJ008. Next base: position 3,260 of record CAZSGD010000023.1, read on the forward strand.
ATGTTTATCAACCTGGGGGAAATGATCACAGCAGAAGAGTTTGACCGGTCGGTAACAGATGGTGTCCGTCATCAGCAGTTCAACAACAAATTGCAGCAACAACTACAAGCATTGGTGTATGAAATACCCCAAAACGATAAGGAGAAACAGGCTTCGCTACTATCTGTCAAAATACCTTTGCTGAAAAAAATAATATTATCCTTCCCGGCCTTGCTCGGATGGTTATTACACCTCCCCGTTTTCCTTCCTGTAAAAAGTTTTACCTGGAAAAGAACGCATGATAATGACCACTATGATTCGGTGATGACGGGCATCCTGTTTATCTTATACCCGCTTTACCTGTTACTGATAGCAATTGTATTATTCATCAGTACCCACAGCTGGTATTCCTTGCTGGTGTTTCTTTTTCTGCCTTTTACTGCCTGGTCATACACCCAACTAAAACCTCAGCTGGATAAATGATCATTCGCCATTTCCGCCGCAGATCTTCCGGCAATAAACCCGCTGGTCCACGCATGCTGAAAATTATATCCCCCCGTAATACCATCCACATCCAAGATCTCACCGGCAAAAAAAAGACCGGGGAGTTTTTTACTCATCATCGTATGGTGATCGATCTCATTTAACCGTATGCCTCCTGCTGTTACAAACTCCTCTTTAAAAGTTGTTTTACCTTTTACACTAAACTCCCCGGCACACAGGTTTCTGATCAGCCGGTGCTGGTCTTTGACCGGGAGATCGGCCCATCGCTTTTCTTTATGAACAGCGCTCTGTTCCAGTAAAAATTCCCATAAACGCTGGGGCAGGCCAAATGTATTTTTGTTCCCCATCTTCTGCGAAGCCATTTCATACCGGAGTTTGGCAAACATTTCCTGCAAACTTTGCTCGTTATAAGCCGGTAACCAGTTCACTGTTATATCAAATGTCCAGTTTCTTTGTTTCAACTCCCTGGCACCCCATGCACTCAACTTCAGTACAGCAGGCCCGCTCAGCCCCCAATGTGTGATCAGCAATGGCCCTTCCTGCTGCAGTTTGGTCCCTTTTATTTTTATTCTTACATCCGGAACACTGACCCCCATGAGTTTTGAAACAGGATGGTTGGGCAGGTTGAAGGTGAACAGGGAAGGAACAGGTTCTTCAATAGTATGCCCTGTTTTTACCAGCCATTCAAACATGGAAGATTTCGGATAGCCTCCGCTGGCAATACAAACCAGGTCGGCACTCAACTGGCGCTGATCTGCCAACCTGAGCCGGAAAGAACCATTCTCCTTCACTAATTCCTTTACTTCGGCATTCATCATAATGGTAACGCCGTAGCGGTTCACTTCTTTCAAAAGACAATCGATGATGGTTTGGGAAGAATCGGTAACAGGGAACATTCTTCCATCCTCTTCTGTTTTCAGCTTCACTCCCCTTTCCTCAAACCATTGAATAGTATCGGTAGTAAAAAACTGGTGAAACGCTTTTTTGACAAAATTGCCCCCTCCTGGATAGCGACGGCTCATTTCTGTGATATCAAAACAGGCATGGGTAACATTGCATCTTCCGCCGCCACTTACTTTTACCTTGGATAAAAGTTTATTGCTCTTTTCCAGCACGATCACCCGCAAGGCAGGGTTTATCCTGGCTGCATTTACAGCACAAAAAATTCCTGCTGCTCCCCCGCCTGTTACGATCAGCTGTTTCGGCATCAGTTGTTTTTGCAAAGAACGCTGAAATTTTCTTAAGTTCGTTACGCGACAACATCCCCTGATGGCACAACTACTCACTAAAAAACAATTAAAGGAACTGCCCGTGATGCCCTATGAAAAGATCAGGGATTTCTTACAAACGGGGCATATCTTTTTCAGTTCGGGCAGTTACACATTTTCGGGTATCATTCAGCGTTTGACCAAAAGTGTATGGAGTCATGTGGCCATTGTTTATAAAGATGAGCAATTGGGCCGGGTACTGGTGCTGGAAGCAGAACCTTATGTGGGCATCCGGATGATCCCTTTATCGAATTACCTCCGCAATTATAAAGGAAAGAACAGGCCGTATAAGGGACAGGTGGTAATTGCCAAACTGAACTTTGACATGGAAAAAGAAAAACTGAAAAAGACCATCAGTTTTGGCCTGGATGAGCTGACAAGGCCATATGATAACTGGGAGATCATCCGTATCATGACACGCATCCTGTTTAAAGTGGGGAAAAGAGAGAAGAATAAAAGTTATATCTGTTCCGAACTGGTAAGGGATGCTTTCTCTAAAGGTGGTGTTGTTTTTAAATTCAACGATACTTATATCAGTCCGCAGGAAATATGGCAGGACCAGCGTGTGGAGTTCAAATACCGTTTGCTCTGATCGCCGGGCCCGCCTTAACCTATTATTATTGCCTGATGAATTGAATTGTTTTGCGGCTATCGCCATTTTGAATTACCAAAAGATATACTCCTGCAGCCAACGAAGACACCGGTATATCCAGGCTTGCATCATTATTGCTGATACGCCATTGTTTCTTTTTAACCACCTGTCCGTTACTGCTCACGATCTGCGCCGTCACTTCTGAAGAAGAAGCATCGGTCAAAGAAAAATTCAGTTTATCTGTTACGGGATTATTACGCACTCGTATCATCATTTCCCTGCCGTTGATGCGCACCAGCCGCAGGTCAGAGTATTGCTCAGCGCCGCTTTTAAAAAGAATCTTTAACCGGTACAACATTCCTTTATTGTGCAACGGATGGTTGTCCATGAACTGATATGCGGCATCACCGTTTTGGTTACTGGCAACAACATGACCAATCGTATTGAAATTAGATGCATCGTCGGCCCTCTCCACTTCAAAACCTGCAGCTTCCTGATTATCGGTCACCATCCATTTAAGTTGTACTTTATTTTGCCGGGGAATCGCATTGAATGAACCCAAATGGAGAGGAAGAACGGGAAGGTCACCCTGAACCCATACAGAATAACTATTCGGAGGCAATTCAATGTACACCTGGTTACTTCCGCTCACCACTTGGGCAGGGAATGCCGAGTAACCCAATATATCTGTAAACCGTGTACCCGGGATAATGGCCCCGCCGCGGGTATTGATGCCATGGTCCACTTTCAAAGTTGTATTCCCATAATTAATAGCCACGATCAGGTCTTTGTTACCGTTTGCCGGGAAGCCCTGCAATTGGTAGATCAGTGCTTTGTTACTTGAACCCTGGATAAAGCTGGAAGCATAGGGCGTAGAGAACCTGTTCAAATAATCCGCAGTTGGCGAACCGTTGATATACAATTTCAATACTTTGATAAGCCGGTCGATCTGGGGTTGCAATAAGGGTTGATCGGTGGGATGATACGTATACATTCCCGCCGCAGGTGCAGGATACCCATAATAATCAGGATAAAATATCGTAGGAACTCCTAATTGGTTATTGGTAAGAATATAAACATATCCCAACATGGGATGGTTCCTTACCAGCGATGCAAATCCTGAGGCGTCACGAAAATCATGATTATTCAGAAAGGTAACGATATTATAACCACTCGTGCCCGCAGCATCATGCAAACTTCCTGAAAAAACATTTCTTGTATCAAAAGATGGATCATCGGATGCTTTGCGAAGATTTTCTCTCAATGCAAAATCAAAGATCTTCGGTGGTATGGCTGCCTGGGTAGCCGGGTCCATGGCAGCTTTTACATTATTGACCCATCCGTTCAGCTCTGCAGTGTTGGCGCTATACCATTCTCCCACCACCATCGAAGGGTCCATCCCGCCGGCATGCAAACTATCCAGCAGGTCGCCTACAAAGCCGGGCGCAAAATGTTTCACTGCATCCATACGAAGCCCGCGAACACCTAAATCTGTCCAATTCCATTTTGTATAATTTATTAATGTATCCCTGGTGGCATTCTGAAACTGATCATAATCATAAAAGAAATACATACCGTCCCAGTCACCATTTAAAAAAGTAGTGGATGCATTCGCTGAATTAGGTTTGAAAGACTCAAAATTCATTTGTCCTCTTCCGCTTGGCATGCCGGAAAAATTCGTATAGGTCTGGTAGATGAGGTCATCTGCAATATCCGCGCCGCGGGGTGCGCTGTATAAACCATAGATACGATGGTCCGAATAACCACCTGTGTTACTCAAATAAATAAACAGGGTATCCCCCGCCCCATTAAAATCCGATGTACTTAAGTTGAGGTGAAATTCGTCGGTGCCACAACCACCGCCTGTTTCCACGGTGGCGATCATATCCCTGCCTAAACTGGTATTATTATTTGCCTGCCCGCAATCACCACCACCGTTAGGTTCAGTTTCGTTAAGTGGAGACTGGTTCTGCCAGCCTTTTGTCTTTGTTTCCATGTACAGTTTGTAACCATAATTATTGAACCGGCCGTCATTGGTCATGGAACTGATCTTGAAATAATAATCACCGGCAACATTACCACTGGGCCCTCCAAGTGGCAATACCACCCGGTAGCGGTCTGAAGGAAAAGGTTCTTTTGCAGCGGTATAATGATTCAGGATATAGTTCTTAACTGCAGAATTAGGTTCTGGCGCACCGCCATCCCGGTGATTATAGATCATATCGGCTACCGGAGCAATACCCTGGCTGTTTAATTCATTCAGCATGGCATTCAAGGCCGACCTTGAGCCCAAACCTGTTGTTTGATTACCAATAAACAGATCTTTGGGATCATAACCATTGCTATTGCTGCCGGAACTGGCCGCAGCATGTGGAGGGAACCATATATGCGTAAACCCGGCTTGTTTCAGCGAAGCCGCTTTTATGCGAAGGGTATCGGCCCAGCTATTACCAGTAGCCGTTTTGGGATAATCCCAATACCAGCCCTGCATCATCACTTGTTGTGAAAAACAATACTGAAAAACCAGCATCAGGGTAACTACCAAAGCGAAACGTGTAGAATAAATTTTCATACTGCATTAATTAAAATAAATAGGCCGTGTAATATAAACACAACGTCAATTAATGCTTCCGGCAAAACTTTGGGGTGTATACTACAATAAATAATTGCGAATCAGGAAAATTAGGCGAGAGACTCTGCAGAATGATGCGTAAAAAGATTAGGATTCTGCCTTTCCGCTCTTTCAATAATACTATAATCAGATAAAATATCCGCTTTTCCTTTTTTTACACAAACATCATGTTCAAAATGAACCGAGGCCTTACCATCTTTTGTGCGTACAGTCCAGCCATCATCCTCGGTAAACACTTCCCGTCTGCCCAGGTTGATCATTGGTTCAATAGCCAATACCAATCCTTCTTTTAATTTGGCCAGGGTTCCACGTTTACCATAATTAGGCACTTGTGGATCCTCATGCAGGTTCTTACCCAGGCCGTGTCCCACTAATTCTCTAACCACCCCATACCCGAATTTCTTTTCCGTATGCTCCTGGATGGCAAAAGCAATATCACCCACGCGGTTGCCTGCAATGGCTTTTTCAATGCCTTTGTATAAAGATTCTTTTGTTACTTTTATCAGTTGCGCCACATCTTCACCGGGGTCGCCAATAGCGAATGTATATGCATGGTCGCCATGCCAGCCGTTCAGGATCACACCAATGTCCACAGAAATAATATCGCCTTCCTTCAATTCATTTTGGTTGGGGAACCCGTGCACCACTACATCATTTACAGAAAGGCAGGAGTTAAAGGGGTAGCCATGATAATTTAAAAAGGAAGGAACAGCTCCGTGATCACGGATGAACCCGCCGATCATTTTATCGATCGACAGGGTGGTAACGCCAGGCTTCAGCAGTGATGCGACTTCCGTCATTGTTTGGCTGACCAGCAAAGCGCTCTGCCTCATCAGCTCCACCTGTTCTTCTGTCTTATAGATCATCATATTGCGAGTGCAAAATTAACTATTTCTGAGGCAATTTTTACTATTTGCCCCGGGGGTATCTGACAACAAAAAACCCGGCAAGGCTGACTTACCGGGTTGAGTATTTTTAATATAGTCTGTCTTAATATTGAACGGCAGATGTAGTTTGCCTTCCCTGGATACGTCCGCTCTTCATCAAACCGTCGTATTGCCTCATCAGCAACTGGGTTTCAATCTGCTGCAATGTATCCAGAATGACCCCCACCATGATCAGCAGGGATGTACCTCCGAAGAAAGTGGAGAACTGCTGGGTAACACCGAATCGCTGGGCAATACCGGGCAGGATACCTACCAGGGCGAGTAAGATCGCACCGGGGAAAGTGATCTTATCCATAATAGCACCAATATAGTCGGCTGTGGGCTGACCAGGTTTGACTCCCGGAATAAAGCCATTGTTCTGTTTCAGGTTCTCAGCGATCTGCTTGGGGTTAAAAATTAATGCCGTGTACAGGAAGGTAAAACCTATTACTACTAAGGAGTAAATCAGCATATACCAGAAATTCTTGTGATCATTCAGGATCAGCAGGAAACTTCCCTGGGAAGGGTTGAAGTTGGCAAAGATCGTTGGTATAAAAATGATGGCCTGTGCAAAGATGATTGGCATTACACCGGCACTGTTTACTTTCAGGGGGAGGAACTGTCTTGCACCGCCTCCGCCAAACTGGCGTGTACCCACGATCTGTTTGGCGTAGTTCACCGGTACTTTTCTCACGCCCTGGATCAGCAGGATACATCCCATGATGATGGCAATAAGAATAGCGATCTCCACGATGAATACCAGGATCTGACCGTTCCGGACTGATTTATCACTCAGTTCCTGTAAAAAATTCTGTGGTAAACGGGCCAGGATCCCGATCATGATGATCAGCGAGGTACCATTGCCCAAACCTTTGTCAGTGATCTTTTCGCCCATCCACATTACGAAGAGGGTGCCGGCTGTTAAGGTTACCACAGTTGATAACCAGAAATAGCCTGCGAACCCTTCCATGATCGCCCCGGTTTGCTGGGTAAGGCCATGAAGATAGGTTACATATGCAGATGCCTGTAAGATGGTAACAATAACGGTCAGGTAACGGGTGTATTGGTTGATCTTCTTTCTTCCGCTCTCGCCTTCTTTTTGCATTTTCTGGAACCTGGGAACCAGTACTGTCATTAATTGCATGAAGATAGAAGCAGAGATATAAGGCATGATACCTAAGGCGAAGATAGAAGCCTGGTTAAAGGCGCCACCTGAGAAGGCATCGATCAGGCCAAGGATACCCGTATTGGCCTGGGCGTCCTGTGCCATTTTATTAGGATCGATACCGGGCAATACGATGTGAGCGCCTACACGATAGATGGCGATCATCATCAGTGTAAACAGTATCTTGCTTCTCAGGTCCTCAATGCTCCAGATATTCCGGAGTGTTTTTATAAGTTTCTTCACGGGGATTACAAAAGTTTAAAAGCGCTTAAAAATACTGCCGTGCAGTAAAAACAAAAGACGCATTTTCAGTGCGTCGTGCAATTTACGAATTTACTTTACTATTTCCACCGTTCCACCAGCGGCTTCGATGGAGGTTTTGGCTTTCTCACTTACCGCATTCACTTTAAAAGTGAATTTGCTTTTCAGTTCGCCATTACCGAGGATCTTGACCCGGTCATTCTGGCTCACCAGCCCGTTGATATACAGGTTCTCCAGGCTAAATTCTTTGATATTGTATTTTTCAGCCAGTTGTTCCACCTGACCGAGGTTGAATACTTTGTATTCCACACGGTGGGGATTGGTGAATCCACGCTTGGGGATACGACGCTGGATAGGCATCTGGCCACCTTCATGGGCCATTTTATTCTTGAAACCGGTACGGCTCTGGGCACCTTTGGTACCTTTTGTAGAAGTACCTCCATGTCCTGATCCATCACCACGGCCTATTCTTTTTGTTTTGTGTGTTGCGCCTTTTGCAGGCCTTAATTCATGTAATTTCATGTTGCTTTTATTTTTTACTTAACGCCCCGAAAGCTTCCGGTGGATTCCGGAACGGAGCTCGCTTTTGAAAATTATTTTACTTCTTCCACTTTTACCAGGTGTGTCACCTTACGGATCATACCCAGTATCTGTGGAGTGGCTTCTACTTCTTTGGTAGAATTTGTTTTATTCAAACCCAATGCCTGCACGGTCTGCTTCTGACGCTCAGGTCTGTCAATCGGGCTTTTTACCAGTGTTATTTTTATCTTTTTCATAATTGTATAAGTTGTGCGTTGTAAGGGTTAAGCTATAAGTGATGGGATCAAAACCTACAACTTATTACTTATCGCTTACTCTTTCTATCCGTTGAATACTTTCTTCAATCCCAATGTACGTGTTTTGGCAACTGATATAGGCTCCCGTAATAAAGCCAGGGCTTTAAAAGTTGCTTTTACCACGTTGTGCGGATTAGCAGAGCCGAGTGATTTGGCTAATACGTCGGTAACACCGGCGCTTTCCAGCACAGCACGCATAGAACCTCCGGCTATCACACCCGTACCATGAGCAGCAGGCTTGATCAGCACTTTCGCAGCGCCTTCCTTAGCCCACTGATCGTGCGGAATAGTGCCTTTCATGATAGGAACTTTAATGAGGTTCTTTTTAGCATCCTCAATTCCTTTTGTGATAGCTTCCTGCACTTCTTTGGCTTTGCCCAGACCATGACCTACCACGCCATTTTCGTTACCTACCACCACCAGTGCAGAAAAACTGAAGGCACGGCCTCCTTTGGTTGTTTTTACCACACGGTTGATAGCAACTACTTTGTCTTTCAGTTCCAGGTCACCGGCTTTTACCCTGTTTACGTTAAACTTTGACATTTTATAATTTGAAAATTTGAAAATTGCTCAATTTCCCAATTTATTGTAACTCGCTGGCCCAAGATTGAGCTATTGTGCCATTGAGTTATTGCTTCATTAGAATTGTAATCCCCCTTCCCTGGCACCGTCCGCTACAGATTTCACACGGCCATGATACAGGTAGCCACCGCGATCGAACACCACATCTTTAATACCCAGTTCCGTGGCTTTGCGGGCAATAGCTGCACCCACCAGCTTGCTTTTATCTGATTTGGTACCTTTTTGCGCAGCAATATCCTTATCTCTTGAAGAAGCAGACGCCAGGGTCTCCCCTTTCACATCGTCGATCAATTGCGCATAGATATCAGCGTTACTTCTGAATACAGACAGGCGCGGCGTGGTATTCGCACCGCTGATCTTCCTGCGGATGCGATAACGGATATTCTGTCTTCTTTGTGATTTAACTTTTGGATTCATCTTCTTTATTTTTTTCCTGTCCTGGTTGCCCCGGTAGTTGCCGGGATCGGGACCGGATCATGATTGCTTATTCAATTACAATTATTTACCAGCAGCTTTACCAGCTTTCTTACGAACCACTTCACCCACATAGCGCACCCCTTTTCCTTTGTAAGGCTCCGGCTTCCGCAGGCTGCGCAATTTAGCAGCCACCTGGCCGATCAATTGCTTGTCAATACCTTCCAGCGTGATCAGGGGGTTTTGACCTTTTTCTGTTTGAGTAGCCACTTTGATCTCTTTCGGCACTTCGAAAATGATATTGTGTGAATAACCTAAAGAGAGGTCCAGCAGGTTGCCCTGGTTAGAAGCTTTGAAACCCACACCGATCAGTTCCAGTTTTCGCTCATATCCTTCCGTTACACCTTTTACCAGGTTAGATACCAATGCACGGTACAAACCATGTAAAGCGCGGTGACGGATCTGATCAGTAGGACGGCCAAATGATACCTGGCCATCTTTCACTTCCACTGTGATGTCACGATCGATCGCCTGTTTCAGTTCACCTTTCTTACCTTTTACAGTTACCACGTTATCCTTACTTACCGTTACCGTAACTCCTTCAGGGATCGTTATCGATTTTTTACCTATACGAGACATAATAGTTTATAATTTATTGTTTATAGTTTATCGTTGCTGACCGGTCAGCCTGTTAGGTATCGGCTTAATGTATCCACAACATTTTTAACAACTGCCAGTTTTTAATATACATAGCAAAGAACTTCACCACCTACATTCTGCGCCTTCGCATCTTTATCTGTCATCACTCCTTTGGAAGTAGACAGGATAGCAATGCCCAGTCCGCTTTTCACACGACGGAACTCAACAGGTCTTGCATACTGGCGCAAACCAGGACGGCTTACTCTTTCCATGCTCTGGATAGCAGGCTGCTTGGTGGATGGATCGTATTTCAAAGCGATCTTGATAATGCCTTGCTTGCTGTCATCCTCAAATTTGTACTTCAGGATATACCCCTGGTTATAGAGGATCTCCGTCATACGCTTTTTCAGGTTAGAAGCAGGGATATCTACCACACGATGACCAGCCATTTGTGCATTACGAATCCTGGTCAGGAAATCTGCTATAGGATCTGTTACCATTTTATACTAATTAAATCAGTTTTAAATTTTGTTGTTTCCGGTTACCGGCCCAAAAACAATTTTGTTTCATTTCATCCTGAGCCTGCCGAAGGGTTACCAGCTTGCTTTTTTCAAACCAGGTATTTTTCCATTCAGCGCCATGTCTCTCAAAGCCACCCTGGAAATACCGAAGTAGCGAACATAACCTTTTGGACGTCCTGTCAGCTGGCAACGGTTCTTCAGACGAACTTTGGAAGAATTCTTCGGCAGTTCATCCAGGGCTTTCCAGTCACCTGCTTTCTTCAGCTCTTCTCTTTTAGCTGAGAATTGGGCAACCATTCTTTCCCTTTTTCTTTGCCTGGCTTTTACTGATGTTTTTGCCATGATTTTTTAAAATTTCAAATTTAAAATCCCAAATTCCGCTTTCCTTTAACTCTCTTTAAAGCCTGCCTGTGTTTTGAGATTTGGATTTTGTTATTTGTGATTTATATTAATTACTCTTTGCGTTTCTGAAAGGCATACCTAATTCTTTCAACAGCTCGTATGCTTCTTCGTCGGTCTGGGCTGTTGTCACGAAAGTGATATCCATACCGGTGATCTTGCTCACTTTGTCGATATCGATCTCCGGGAAGATGATCTGCTCTGTAACGCCCAGTGTATAGTTACCACGACCGTCGAAAGCTTTCTCATTCACGCCTTTGAAGTCACGCACACGGGGTAATGCCACGGCGATCAGCCTGTCCATGAATTCAAACATCTTGTCGCCACGCAGGGTCACCCTGGCACCGATAGGCATGTTCTTTCTCAACTTAAAGTTGGAGATATCTTTCTTGGACATGGTAGCCACAGCTTTCTGACCGGTGATGGTTGTCAGCTCTTCCAAAGCGATATCCACCATTTTCTTGTCTGACACGGCTCCGTTCACACCACGGTTCAGGCAGATCTTCTCCAGTTTGGGAGCCTGCATCATTGTGCTGTAACCGAATTTTTTTACCAGGGCAGGTACTACATCTTTTTTGTATTTATCTGCCAGTCTCGGGGTATATGTTTTTGTTGCCATTATTTTTTACCTCCCTGAGTTTTTTTTGTTTTAAAAACCCTTTCCGTCTTACCATCTTTTCTCACTCTTGTCACCCTTGCGCCTGCTTTTTGTGAAGCATCCCAAAGCATCACATTGCTGATGTGGATCGGAGCTTCTTTCTTAACGATACCACCTTTGGTGTTTTGTGCAGAAGGTTTGCTGTGTTTGGTGATGATGTTCACCCCTTCGATGATCACTTTTGCTTCATCCACCAGCACTTCTTTCACGGTGCGGGGTTTTGACAGGTCCCTGTCATCGCCTGCGATCACCACCACGCTATCACCTTTGCGGATGTTGTACTTTGGTTTGAATCTTGCTTTCATTTTCTTTATTCTTTACTCCGTTTTTGCGGAATGTTTTTTTAATTCGAATTATAACACTTCTGGTGCCAGTGAAATGATCTTCATATAACCTTTATCACGCAGCTCTCTCGCCACAGGCCCGAAGATGCGGGTACCTCTTGGTTCATCAGACTGGTTCAGGATCACCACTGCATTATCGTCAAAGCGGATATAAGAACCGTCTTTACGGCGTAATTTGTTGGTGGTACGAACGATCACTGCTTTAGCCACCGTTCCTTTTTTGATACCGCCCTGGGGTATGGCATCCTTTACTGTAACTACGATCTTATCGCCGATCTTAGCATAACGCTGACCACTATTGCCGAGTACACGGATACAAAGCACCTCTTTGGCACCACTGTTGTCCGCAACATTCAAACGGCTTTCTTGCTGAATCATATTTTTAAGCTTTTAGCTATTAGCTGCGAGCTGCGAGCCTTTAGCAATTTTTACAATCTATAGTTATCTTAACGGCTCATAGCTCCATGCTATCAGCTCGTAGCTTTCTTATTTCACTTTCTCCACCACTTCCACCAGTCTCCAACGCTTTGTTTTGCTCAGCGGACGGGTTTCCATGATCTTTACCACATCACCAATGCTGCATTCATTCTTATCATCATGCGCATGGAACTTCGTGGTCTTTTTTACGAACTTACCGTAAATAGGGTGTTTCACTTTTCTTTCCACAGCCACGGTAATGGTCTTCGCCATTTTGTTGCTGGTTACAACACCTATCCTGGTCTTTCTTAAATTTCTTGCTTCCATAATTTTAAAAATTCCAAATTTTTAAATCCCAAATTCCATACTTGCATTTCACCGGCTGGTATTTGGAATTTGTCTTTTGTTATTTTGTCAGCCTTGTTGCTTTAACTTCAGTTCCGTTCTCAAACGGGCAATATCCCGGCGCAGGCCACGGATTGTCATGGGATTCTCCAGGGGAGAAATAGCATGAGCGAATTCCAGTTTTTTCAGGCGCTGCTTATCTTCTTCGAGACGGGCCTTCAGGTCCTGCTCGTTCATACCATGAATGCTTTTTACAAAATCAGATTTCTTAGACATCGCTTTACGATTTATGAATTATTAAGCAGTGGCCAGGTCGTGACGCACTACAAACTTTGTTTTGATGGGCAATTTACCGGCTGCTAATGCCAGTGATGCCCGGGCCACCTGCTCGCTTACACCATCCACTTCAAATAAGATACGACCGGGTTTTACAACGGCTGCCCAAAACTCCAGGTTACCTTTACCTTTACCCATCCTCACTTCCAGTGGTTTGCGGGTAATCGGCTTATCAGGGAAAATGCGGATCCACACATTACCTTCTCTCTTCATTTCACGGGTCAGCGCCTGGCGGGCTGCTTCGATCTGGCGGTCTGTGATCCAATGACTATCCAATGCTTTCAAAGCATAAGAGCCAAAGGCAATCGTAGTGCCTCTCTTTGCATCGCCTTTCATGCGGCCTTTCTGCATCTTCCTGTGCTTCGTTCTTTTCGGTTGTAACATTGTATACTAATTTCTCAATTTGACAATTGCTCAATTACTAAATTCTTTCTGCTCTCCGGACGCCCTGAGCTATTGCGCCATTGAGTCATTTCTCCATTAGTTTCTCTTATCTCTTCCACCACCTCTTCTGTCACCACCCCCTCTTCTATCTCCACCTCTCCTGTCATCCCGGCGGTCGCCGCGATGTTCATCCCTTCTTTCCCTTCTGTCGCTCACTTCACTCTTACCACCCACGAAATTCGGGTTGAGGTCTCTCTTCGTTAAAACTTCACCCTTACAGATCCATACTTTGATACCGATTTTACCATATACAGTCAGTGCAAATACGTTGGCATAATCAATATCCATACGAAATGTATGCAGGGGCACACGGCCTTGCTTGATCTCTTCGGTACGGGCAATCTCGGCACCACCTAAACGGCCTGCTACTTTCACCTTGATACCTTCAGCACCCATGCGCAAGGCAGAGGCGATAGACATCTTGATAGCCCTTTTATAGTTGATACGGTTCTCGATCTGGCGGGCGATCGTATCGGCCACGATCATCGCATCCAGTTCGGGACGACGGATCTCCAGGATGTTGATCTGTACATCATCCTTACCTGTCAGTTTCTTCAACTCTTCTTTGATACGATCTACTTCACCGCCACCTTTACCGATGATGATACCGGGCTTGGATGTGTGGATCGTAATGATCAGTTTGCCCAGTGTTCTCTCAATAACGATCTTGGATATCCCACCTTTATTGATACGGGCATTCAGGTAGGTCCTGATCTTATTATCTTCGATCAGCCTGGTGGCAAATGTTTTTTTGTCTGCATACCAGTTGGACTCCCATCCGCGGATGATGCCTAACCTGTTACCAATCGGATTTGCTTTTTGACCCATGTTTATTTAGGTTATTCGTTAATACGTTTAGTTTTTAGATTCTTTGGCGTCAACAATCACAGTGACATGGTTGCTGCGCTTGCGCACACGGTAACCACGGCCTTGCGGGGCAGGGCGCATTCTTTTTAAAGTTCTGGCGCCATCCACAAATATTGTCTTCACATATAATTGGCTCTCATCACCACCATCATTCTTCTGTTTCCAGTTGCTGATCGCACTCAGCACCAGCTTGCGCAGGGGTACTGCAGGGTGCTTGGGGTTGTGCTCCAGTTCAGCCAGCACTTTCTCCACTTTCTGACCACGGATCAGGTCGGCCAGCAAACGCATTTTGCGGGGCGATGTCGGGTAATTCCTAAGTTTAGCTACTGCTTCCATTATTATCAGTTTATCCGCCATAGTTTTATCGAAGGCGGGTTTCTTAATTAACCTTCTTTTTTAGAGTGTCCTTTGAACTGGCGTGTAGGTGCAAATTCACCGAGCTTATGGCCCACCATGAATTCCGTTACATACACAGGGATGAACTTATTGCCATTATGCACAGCAAAAGTGTGACCCACAAAATCAGGTGTAATGGTAGAGCGGCGGCTCCACGTTTTGATAACACCTTTTTTATTTTTTCCCTCGTTGACAGACAGTACTTTCTTTTCAAGATGTGCTGCTACATAAGGACCTTTTTTAATCGAACGTGCCATGATTTATGACGTTGTTTTATTACTAGTTAATTACTTGGATATTTTGCTTCCGTTCTTTCTCTGGATGATCAGTTTATCACTTCCTTTTCCTTTCGTCCTTGTTTTCAGGCCCCTGGAATACTGACCGTTCCTGCTCCTGGGCTGACCACCGGATGCCTTACCTTCACCACCACCCATCGGGTGATCCACAGGGTTCATGGCCACACCACGGTTCCTTGGTTTGATACCTCTCCACCTGTTCCGGCCCGCTTTACCCATGCTCTGCAAGCTGTGATCACTGTTGCTTACCACACCTACGGTGGCAAAACAGTTGATCAATACTTTTCTCAGCTCCCCACTCGGCATTTTCAACACGGCGTATTTCTCTTCTTTGTTGGTTAGCTGTGCGGATGAACCGGCGCTGCGTGCCAGCTTACCACCCTGGCCAGGCTGCATTTCAATATTGTGAATGTTGGTACCCAGCGGCATGTTCTTCATCGACAAAGCATTTCCCACTTCAGGGGCTACATCGATACCGCTGATCACTTTCGCACCCACTTCCAGTCCCTGCGGAGCGATGATATAGCGCATTTCACCATCCGTATATTCCAGCAAAGCGATAAAAGAGGTACGGTTTGGATCGTATTCGATCGTTTTCACCGTAGCTTCCACGCCATGTTTATTTCTTTTAAAATCAATAACACGGTACTTCTTTTTATGACCACCGCCCCTGTAGCGCATGGACAAATGACCGGATGAATTACGGCCTCCGGATCTTTTCTTGGGCTCCACCAGGCTTTTTTCAGGAACATTGGTAGTGACCTCTGCGTAAGCATTCCCGATTCTCCAACGGGTTCCTGCTGTAACTGGTTTAAATTTTCTTAGTGCCATTTTAAAATCAAAAATTAAAAATCAAAATTCCAACACTTCGCGGCGGTTGATTGCCATTCTTGCCCATCGAAGACGGGCTGCAGCTTTAGATGTTCGAATACAGATCTATCGTTTCACCTTCAGCTACGGTTATATAAGCCTTTTTATAAGCAGGCTTGCGACCTGAAATAACACCGGCTTTTGTAAACCTGGATTTGTTTTTACCGGGGCTAACAGAAGTGTTCACGCCCGTTACTGTTACGCCGTAAAAGCTTTCCACTGCTTTTTTGATCTCCAGTTTGTTGGCTTTTTTAGCCACTTTAAAAGCATAGCGGCGCAGTTTGTCCTGCTGGGCGTTTGCCTTCTCTGTTAAAATCGGTTTTATCAATACTTCAGAAACTTTCATTTCTCTTTCTTTAAAATGTTTTTAATTAGGCTTCCGTTTCTTCCTCTGCAAATATTTTAGCGGCGCTCTCTGTCAGCACCAATACTTCGGAGTTCACGATATCGTAGGTATTGATGTCGCTCAGTAATACACCTAATACGGAAGGCACATTACGGAGAGAGAGTTCCACATTATCATTGTATTCAGGCTGCACGAACATCACTTTCTTATCCGCTACTTTCAGGTTACCCAGGATATCCACGAATGTCTTTGTTTTGGGTGTATCGAGTGTGATGTCTTCCACCACCATGATAGCGTTATCTTTTGCTTTGTAAGAAAGAGCAGAGATCTTGGCCAGGTCCTTCACCTTACGGTTCAGTTTAATATCGTAACTGTGAGGCTTGGGGCCGAAGATGGTACCACCACCTTTGTATAAGGGGTTTCGGATATTACCCTTACGGCTTCCACCTGTACCTTTTTGACGGTGCAGTTTACGGCTGGCACCTTTTACTTCAGCACGGGTCTTCACTTTGTGAGTACCCTGGCGCTGGGCAGCGAGGTATTGTTTCACAGCCAGGTAGATAACGTGGTTGTTAGGTTCAGCACCGAAGATCTCTTCGGGCAGTTCCACTGTTCTGCCTGTTTTCTTTCCTTTTGTATTTAAAACTTCAACTTGCATGTTATTTCTTTTTAAGATCATCCTTCAACAAGCTCAGGATGACATCTCCATTACTTTTGAATTAAAACAATTGAACCGTTGTAGCCGGGTACTGATCCGCTTACCAGGATATAATTCTTGTCAGCGAATATTTTCACCACTTTCAAACCTTTCAGTTTAACGCGGTCAGTGCCCGTACGGCCGGCCATCTTCATGCCTTTCATTACGCGGCTGGCATCAGAGGAGTTACCGAGTGAACCCGGGGCCCTCTGGCGGTCGTGCTGACCATGTGATTGCTGGCCCACACCATGGAAACCGTGGCGTTTAACAACACCCTGGAAACCTTTTCCTTTAGTGGTACCCACTACTTCCACTTTATCGCCTTCAGCGAAAATGTCGACAGTAATAGTTTCACCTATATTTTTTTCGATGGAGAAATCTCTGAATTCTTTAGAGAATTTTTTGGGAGCTGTAGAAGCTTTTGCGAAGTGATTCTTTTCGGCTTGAGTAGCGTGTTTTTCTTTTTTGTCGCCGAATGACAGCTGGAGAGCATTGTACCCGTCAGACTCTTTTGTCTTTACCTGGGTAACTACGCAGGGACCCGCCTCAATGATCGTACAGGCGGTCTGCTTGCCTGAGGGATCGAAGATGCTGGTCATCCCAATCTTTTTCCCAATAATACCTTTCATGTGTTTTCAATTTATGCCTGCAGGATTATTGGGACAGTTATCATTGTTTTGAGCAATGATAGCTTCAATCCCCGTTTGCCACCGACCTTTTCTTTTATCCGCCAGCGAAGGCGGGCCTATTGGCCTCAGAAGTACCGGTAGTAAACAAACCCTGAATGGCTTGTTTTATGTTAATGCGCCAGAGCTCTTTTGGTTGGGCCTTTGCGACCCAGTTTGAGAGATAGCAAAAATTTATTTATAAGAACTATTCTGTTTTCACTCACGGACCGCGGCGTACTACGCTTTGATCTCTACTTCCACACCGCTGGGGAGGTCCAGCTTACTCAGCGCATCCACTGTCCTGGAAGAAGAAGTGTAGATGTCCAGCAAACGCTTATGCGTGGCTAACTGGAACTGCTCACGGCTCTTCTTATTCACGTGGGGTGAACGCAATACAGTAAATATCTTCTTACGTGTGGGCAGGGGAATTGGACCCGTTACCACAGCACCTGTGCTGCGAACTGTTTTCACGATCTTTTCGGCAGATTTATCCACCAGGTTGTGATCGTATGACTGTAATTTGATTCTTATACGCTGAGACATGTGTGAAAACCCAATTTTCTTTTGGGAGTGCAAAGGTAGGGTTGTGACCCATATCCTCCAAATACTTGGGAAAGAATTTTATAGGCTGTGGACAACCGGGTGCCCCAGCGGTCAAATTTACTCTACAGGTTTGATTTTCAAGCTCAGTGTTGCAAAGCCGCCCAGCTCTACATGCTCCACTCTAAAACGGTGATTTCCACCCAATGACAGCTGTATTTTTTGGTGCGGCGACTCATCAAATTTGTACTTTCCAGGGTTCCATTCATCGATCACCAATTTCTCATCCACATACACCCGCACAGCATCATCCCAGGTTACTGAAATTTCATATTTCCCGGGCGGAAAATCAGCTGACCCATTGGCAATACTCAGGAACTGCGGGTGCTGCATTTCTTTGACTTTCAATCCTCCCCACCAGGCGTAGGCCAATTCCTTTACCTTTTCTTCTTTTACAGGCGCTTTTCGCTCAGTGGGTGAAAACAAGTTATGGGTGGTAATGGGATTATGATTGGCCGTATCCAGCGAATAAAACAATACTTCCCAGTCAACAGGCTGAAAGAATTTTCTGAACTGAAACCGTTGCGGTTTCCCAGCCGCAATTGTTTTGCCAAAAACAGTGGTGATGGCAGGTCCATTGTATTCCAGTTCCAGCAGGATATCGGTCCGGTCTCCTTTGGTTTTAAGCGCCGTGATAGTTGCCGGAAAAACGCCCTTCAATACAGATATATTTTCCAGCCCTTTTGCAGTTTTGATTACCCAGTTTCCGCCTGGTCCTAACAAATCAAATTTCATCGTGTCAGTTTTATCAACCGGGTTGGTATGCCAGATGATGGGGTAGCGAAAATCATAAGGCCCCCATTCGGTAATCATGATATTTTTTCTTCCTGCCAGTTTTCCATTTCCTTTAAAAGCATCCATCGGGTTCTTTACATCGGGCAAAACAGCTGCTGTATCCAGCAGCTGTCCCCCGGTGGTATCAACATTCGTAACAGTCAGGTCTGCTTTCAATAGTGTTTCATAGTTAGAGTACGTGTTATCAAAAATTTTCAGGCTATCCGTTCCCGTTATATTCATCACCACCGGATTGCTGTTGAAACTGTTCCTGGCAATGATATAATTGGCACTGCGGGTATCCCGGTATTTAGCATAGCCCCAGTCTTTCGGCTGTTCTTTTCTCGACCATAATTTGATGGCTTCTTTATCTTTTGAAAAAAGGTTGAAGGAAATTTCATTATGCTGTCCATGCTCAATGGCAATGGCAATACGGTTATCCCGAAACTGGTTATTGGAAAATTTAGACCCGTAGCTATACCCGCCCCAAATGCCATGGTCGCACCCAAATATCCGGTTGCTGCTTACCCCCACCCGGCTGAAAGTAACTTCCACCCCATTGGTGGGTGCATAGGAAAAATCATTTCCCATTATTTCATTGTAATTACAACCGCCTTCCCCGGTATCCATCGTGGTTTGTCCGGCCCACAGAAAAAACCCATCTCCGCTGTGCGTCGCTGAGTTCTTATAAAAAATATTGTAACTGCTTTGCTCGTACACTAAAATACCCGCACTGTCCTGCCCCCTGTTGTACACACCGTGACTATAACCCCTCACGTTAAAGTTTAACCTGTTATAGGATATTTCATTGGCATTGCAGCGATACATGCCAATACCGATGCCTGAATTGAAAGAGAAATCGTTGTTATAGATCTTTCCATGATCAGATTCCATCATCATCAGGGCATTTTGTCCGCCTGTTACCTTACAATTACTGATCGAGGTAAAATCACAATTACGC
The DNA here is from genome assembly GCA_964606155.1 of uncultured Chitinophaga sp. Taxonomy (GTDB): domain Bacteria; phylum Bacteroidota; class Bacteroidia; order Chitinophagales; family Chitinophagaceae; genus JJ008. The sequence continues at coordinate 22,997 of CAZSGD010000023.1, forward strand.
AGGTACATAGCAGCGCCATACCGGAGCCACTCATCTTTCTCATTGTGATGATAACTCATCCAGTCGGAGATATCTTCCTTTTCCCGGGTACTGTTGAGATAAGGCCGGTAATTATAACTGAAGTCGCAGTTATCCAGTGTCAGTTTCTCCACGTTCCTGGCCAGTACAACCACTTTATATTGCCGGGCTTTCAGATTTTTGATCGTGATGTTCTTTCCCCCGCTGATCAGTATGGCCACACCGCTGTATTCATCCGGTTTTTTGGCTTTATTGCTACCCGTTAGTTCGGCGTTGTTAAAATCCACCACGATATTATTCCCCGTGATCAGTATCACCGTCCTGGCAGTATCAGCCGGTGCATCGATCTTATAGACTCCTTTTTTGATCTTTACTGACTTTGTAATCCTCATTCCCTGCACCAGCGGCTTCTCCTGTGCCCAAAGGGCCGACTGCCAAAAAACCAATACCAGGACCAGCAGCATTCTTTTTATCATCAAATTGAGTTTATTTGCAACAATTTACATCAATAATGGAAGAAACGCCGAAGACAGGATCAAAAACCAACCAATGGCTGAAATGGCTATTGAAGATCGCTGTTACGGCAATCTGTCTCTGGTATGTATCGGGCAAGATCGATTTTACCAAAGCCGGTACAGCGCTGCGGGAAGCCAACTGGTTCTATTTATTGCTGGCGCTTATTGCTTTTGTCATTTCCAAACTGATCTCGGCCTATCGTCTCAATATCTATTTCAGAAATATCGGCATCCATTTGCCCGAATGGCAGAATATAAAATTGTACTGGCTGGGCATGTTTTACAATTTGTTTTTGCCAGGCTCCATCAGCGGTGATGCGTATAAAGTGGTTATACTAACAAGGAAATACCAGGTGCCTTACAAAAAAACAACGGCTGCGGTCCTGCTGGACCGTGTAAGCGGCTTGCTGGGACTGGGATTAATACTGGCCGTGTATTCCTTATTTGTGCTGAAAGATAATTTGTACAGTATGGCTATTGTCACCGGGGCCTTATTAGCAGTGGGACTGCTGTACTTTGTTACTAAATATTATCTCAAAGATTTCATCCCCGGTTTTTTTCCCACCCTGATACTGGGTGTTTTCGTACAGGCATCACAGGTAGTATGCGCTTACCTTATCATGGCGGCATTGGGCATTCCGGCCCATGTAACGGAGTACATATTCCTGTTTCTTGTTTCTTCTGTCGTGGCGGTATTGCCGTTGACGATCGGCGGGCTTGGTGCCAGGGAAGTTGTCTTCCTGGAGGGGTCGAAATACTTCGGGCTGGCACAGGAAGTGTCGGTACTGATCAGCCTGCTTTTTTACCTGATCACGCTTTTTGCCTCTGCCTGGGGGGCCTGGTATGTGTTCAAAGATCCGATGGGCCCAAAAAAGTAAAGGACCCATTACTGAGTCCTTAACCTTTGAACATAGTGTTTTTCATAAATTGGCTCTTCGGCCTTTGTATAGGAATCCTAAAAACGGAGTGAATTGCCGAAAATGCAGCAATTTCAGTGCCATATCAGAGTAAAGGGTTGATTTCGAGCAAGAATCCTGAAATAAAATTGAAAAACCCCGGCTTTTGAAACCGGGGTTATATAAAAATCTGGACTTGTTGTGATTAAGCTGTCACTTTACCCTTCACCTTGGCTATCACTTCTTCAGCGATATTGTTGGGTGCCGGAGAATAGTGAGAGAACTCCATGGTAGAAGAGGCGCGGCCGGAACTCAGTGAACGTAACTGTGTTACATACCCGAACATTTCACTCAGCGGCACTTTGGCTTTGATCACCTCTGCACCGGCACGGTTGTCCATACCTTCCAGGATCGCACGGCGGCGGTTCAGGTCACCCGTTACATCTCCCATGTACTGGGCAGGTGTGATCACTTCCACTTTCATGATCGGCTCCAGCAATACAGGCTTCGCCTTTCTTGCCGCTTCACGGAAACCTTGCTTGGCACACAATTCAAACGACATGGAGTCTGAGTCAACTGCGTGGAAACTTCCGTCAAACACACGGATCTTCATATTGTCAACAGGATAGTTAGCCAATACACCTGTTGTCATGGACTGTTCGAAACCTTTCTGAATAGCCGGAACAAATTCCCTAGGAATGGATCCGCCAAACAGGTCGTTCACGAACTGGTAATGTTTATCGGGGTTAGCTTCTTTCCAATCTGCATCTATCGGGCCGAGGCTGAACTGGATATCGGCGAATTTACCACGGCCTCCGGTTTGCTTTTTCAGGGTTTCCCTATGTTCTATTGTAGCATTGAATGCTTCTTTATAAGCAACCTGTGGCGCACCCTGGTTCACTTCCACTTTAAACTCCCTCTTCATACGATCGATGATGATCTCCAGGTGCAATTCACCCATTCCGCGAAGAATGGTCTGACCCGTATCTTCATCGGTGTTTACACGCAGTGTGGGATCTTCTTCCACAAGTTTGGCAATCGCCATTCCCATTTTATCCACGTCTGCCTGTGTTTTGGGTTCTACTGCCACCGCAATAACCGGCTCAGGAATGAACATATTTTCCAGTGTGATCGGATGGTTCTCATCGCAGAGCGTATCACCGGTCTTGATCTCTTTAAAACCAACCGCGGCACCGATATCACCCGCTTCAATGAAATCGATCGGGTTTTGTTTGTTGGCAAACATCTTCATGATACGGCTGATCCTTTCTTTCTTACCGCTTCTTACATTCAATACATAAGAGCCGGCATCCAGGTGACCAGAATAGCAACGGAAGAATGCCAAACGGCCCACGAACGGATCGGTCATGATCTTAAAGGCCAATGCTGCAAAGGGCTCCTTCGGATCTGCTTTACGGGTAAGTTCAGCACCTGTATCCGGGTCCGTTCCTTTTGTATCAGGAATATCCACCGGTGAAGGCAGGTAACGGCAAACGGCATCCAAAGCTGTTTGCACCCCTTTATTTTTAAAAGATGAACCGCACATCATCGGTACGATGCTCAGGTCAACCGTTGCTTTACGGATCGCTTCATGCATTTCATCTTCTGTAATACTATTAGGGTCATCAAAGAATTTCTCCATCAACCTGTCGTCATATTCTGCCACAGCTTCCACCAGGTTAGCTCTCCATTCTTTTGCTTCTTCCAGCATATCTGCAGGAACATCGATCTCATCGAAGGTCATTCCTTCTGTTTCCATGTGCCAGATGATGCCTTTCATTTTGATCAGGTCCACCACGCCTTTAAAATCATCTTCAGCGCCGATGGGCAACTGGAGAGGAACAGCTTTTGAACCCAGCATTTCTTTTACCTGCTTTACCACCATCAGGAAATCAGCACCGGCACGGTCCATTTTATTCACGAAACCGATACGGGGAACACCATAGCGGTTGGCCTGGCGCCATACGGTTTCAGATTGCGGTTCCACACCATCCACGGCTGAGAACAGGGCGATCAGCCCGTCCAGTACACGCATGGAGCGTTCTACCTCCACGGTAAAATCCACGTGGCCCGGAGTATCAATGATATTAAAAGAATAAGCTTTTGTATCAGCTGTGGCTTTTCCTTTATCAGTAGGGAAATTCCATTTGCAGCTTACAGCAGCGGAGGTAATTGTGATACCCCTTTCTTTTTCCTGCTCCATCCAGTCGGTAGTGGCGGCGCCATCATGCACCTCACCAATACGGTGGATCATACCTGTGTAACGGAGGATACGCTCCGTAGTAGTGGTCTTACCCGCGTCAATGTGAGCGGCGATACCAAAGTTTCTTTGAAATTTTAAGTCAGCCATGACTATTTGATTTGAATTGTGTTTTATTAACCTGTTTAAATTATTTTTTTGATTTGCTGCCGTTGGGCAGGTCCACTATCCAGCTGTTTCAGGGAAAGTATCAGCTAACAGTGAGCATCCCAAAGTGCGGGAGCAATAGCTGATTATAATAGATTAGACTCTCATATTCTGCCACTTGAAGAAAAAACCCTGATTCTACATTTTCAACAGCCCACTGCGTCTTTTCCTAATGGCGGCGCAAAGGTAAGGGAAAATGTTGGAAAATAAAGGCTTAAGTCTTTCTAAATAGGCTTTGTGGATAACCTGCCTGTTTAGCCTAAAAAACAATAACTTAGGTGAAATTTCAATTTCGTGTATGGGCTGCTCAATTTTATTGCACAGGCTTCATTGATCCTCGCATTTTTTACTCCCTTTATCACTATTCCCCTGGTACTAAGGCTTAAGTTGAGCAAATCTTTTGCATTGAATATTGTTTCCGGCTTACTGCTGGCATGCTGCTTATCCTTTGTCCTTTTCCAGATTGTTATTGGTATTGCGGTATTGGACGAATAATAGTCACATGAAAACCTATTGATGATAAAAACCGTATTTGTACAACATGGAAAGAAAAATCTACAACCCCATCCAAAAAGACCAGGTCACTTTTTTTAAAACACATGCCGACACCAACGGCGAATGCACACTGGTGGAAGTGGAACTGGCCGACGGTGGTGGCGTGGGACTGCATTATCATAAAACCTATTCAGAAAAATTTGATTGCCTGGAAGGAGAAGTGCAGGTAAAACTCGGAAAGAAGCTCTATACGTTGCGGCCGGGTGAATCTGCCACCGCTGATCCACATATTCACCATTTATTCAGGAACCGCAGCGGCAAACCCTGCAAATTCAGGGTGGAACTGCGACCCGCCAGTCGTGGCTTTGAACAATCGCTGCAGATCGGTTATGGGCTGGCCAATGACGGCCTCACCAAATCCAACGGGTTTCCGAAAGATAAACTGGCCCTGGCCTGGCTCTTCGACATCAGCGAAAGCAATCTGCCGGGGTGGATGAGCCTATTCGAATTTATTTTACGGAAACAGGCAAAAAAAGCAAGGCAAAAAGGGATCGACCGGCAATTGACTGAACGGTATGTAAAATTCTGACTAACGGGAATGCATACCCTAAATAAAAAGTCCTCCTGGTTACAGGAGGACTTTCTTATATAAGGCAATGGTTTATTTGTAATAACTCAATGTCAGTTCAGAGCGACGGTTCTGCTGACGGCCGGCGGCTGTTTTATTATCAGCGATCGGCGTTGTTTCACCATGACCGGTGGCCGTGATTCGGCTGGCATCAATGCCTTTGCTTACCAGGTAAGCTTTCACCGCATCGGCCCTGTTCTGGCTCAGTACCATATTCTTTTCATCAGTACCTACGTTATCTGTATGGCCATCGATATCCAGGCTCATTCCCGGGTTGTCTGTCATGATCTGCACCACATCATTCAATCCTTTGAATGATTTTGACTGCAGTTTGGCACTACCGGTAACAAAGAGGATATTCTTAGCAGCCGTACTAACTTTTTTCTTCACTTCTTCCGAGATAACAGGGCAACCGAAATTCTCTTTTGGCCCGGGTATTGTTACACACCTGTCCTCCTCATCATTCACACCATCTCCGTCTGTATCCGGAATGGGGCAACCCTGGTAACGTGCCACACCGAATACAGTGGGACATTTATCTTCTTCGTCGTTGATACCGTCTTTATCTGTGTCAGGTATCGGGCAACCCTGGTAGCGGGCCAGTCCCGGAACAGTTGGACATTTATCTTCCTCATCATTGATTCCGTCTTTGTCGGTGTCAGGTATCGGGCAACCTTCATATTTAGCCAGGCCCGGAACGGTGGGACATTTATCCAAACTATCAATGATACCATCACCATCCGTATCGGGTGGCGGCGGAGGAGGAGCAATCACTTTAGGTTCTTTCTTTTTACCTAATCTGCCGGCAATACCAATGCTATGCTGGAAATGATAGTTGGCTGTTTCCGTAGTTACAGGCACCCGGTAAGTTGAAGTAATGAAAAGATGGGCTTCATCAAACAGGTTCACCTTCATACCCAAACCCAGTGGGAGAAATGCGCCATAATAACTACGGTATTTATGAGCCCCCACACCCAATGATATGTAAGGTTGTACCCAATATTTTTCGGTGGTCATTTTAAGGTTCACGGATGCACTTGCCTCCAGCAATAAATAGTTGGTGAGAAAAGATCTCTTGGGCATGGGGTATTTCAGGAATGAACCGCCCAAAGAGGCAGCAATATCAACATGTGGTTTTATGCCTTTGAAATAAGTGATGGCAACGCCGGGATTCATTTCACTCATCCGGGCAAATTTCTTATCGCTGAGCACTTTGCTTAATGAAGTTGTGCGAATTCTGTCTGCAGTTACAAAATCGTTGAGGAAAAAACTAACGCCTAAAGCCCTGGACCGTGTTTCATCATTCTGGCTATGGGCAACAGGCACAAGAAGACATAGCATTATCAAGACTGATAGTAACTTCTTCATAAAGAGATTAGTTTGGTTTTAAAGCTGAACAAAAATAACGGCTAAGTTCTACATCCTAAAATAAATTATTTAGTTAATATTCACCACTTTGGGGGGTATTCTTTTTAGCACAAAATGGCCCTAAACAGGCCTTTTTGCCGGCTTATGGCGGTTTTTACTTGGAAGCAAAATATTTTTCCCTCAAAAAGCGGTCTTCACCATAAGGATCGTCATAAAAAATCACCTTCCCATCCCTGCCTTCGCAGGTAAAATAGCGGATAAAAACGGGAAACTTATTCCGGATGGAAATATTATGTTTTTCCTTTCTTTCCAGCCATGTTTTTATGGAGTCTTTCTTCACATTACTTCTGCCGCCGTTGATCAGGCTGTCATTTGCAATGATGTACCAGGTCAGTTTTTGCCATTCCTGTACCCTCACACAACCATGGCTGAGAGACCGCATGGCATTGGCAAAAAGATACCGCTGGTTGGTATCGTGCAGATAAACGGAGTACTTGTTATCAAAGTGAAATTTCATGATCCCCAATGCATTAGCATCACCGCTGCCCTGCACCACCTTGTAAGGAATGTGTTTATTATATTTCGACCAATCGACCGTGTACGGATCCACTTCCTCCCCCTTACTATCCACCAGGCTGAATCCTTTTTTGGCCAGGTATCCCGGGTCCCTTTTAACCGCAGGCAAAATTTCCTTGGAAACAATACTGGGTGGCGGCACCCATTGCGGGTAAGTGATCAGGGTGGATATGGAACTGTTCAGCAAAGGTGTTCTCGTTTTGGGCTTTCCGCAGATAACCCTGGAATATAATTCCACCGTATCATTTGCCACTACCTCCAGGTAATTGCCGGAAGTGTTGACCCAGATATATTTTGACGGCATTTGCTCGGGCAACATTTTATACTTGTCCATGCTGATCGCAATACGCACAAACCTGTCTTTATCTGAAACATTCAGCATCCGCACAGTTGCTTCCCCGGGCACACCATCCACCGTGATTCCTTTTTCTTTTTGAAATCTTTTTACGGCTTCGGCCAGTTGCGCTGAATCGGCCCGCACACTATCAAAAGCAAGATACCGGCCTTCATATAATCTTTTTTGCAGCGCTTCCCTAAAACCTGCAGGCATGGGTTTGGCCGGCACCGGCACTTTCGTAAACTCCCGGTTATCTGCACTGTCTAAAAATCTTTTGATACCTGCTTTCAATAATTGATACCCTCTTTGCCGGGGCTCTAATGATTGCAGGATGGCAGTCAATGATCCGGATATTTTTACAGAGTCCAGCAAATGCAGGTAAAACTCATCCGTCAAAACCGAATCCTTTCTTAAAGTGATGCTGTCATTGGGTAATCTGCCCAGCTTGATATCCTTAATCATCTGCAGCAAGGCATCCGTGAGCATAATATCTGCTTTCGACCACAGGGATGCATCTTTCCTGTAAAACTGCGTGGTCTTATCCATCCCGAATTTTTCACGGATGGCAGATATTGCTTTCTCATGATAATCGGACGGGAACAATCCAAATAAACGGGAGGATTGTATGAACTGGAATATGGAATCACCCAATGGCAACCAGGCACGCTGATCACTCCAAAGCGGTTTGTAAGAATTATTACTGTAGATATCCCGGGCCAGCTGCGGCTGATGCAGAAAAACAGAATCGCCAATATCTCCTGCCGACGAAATGGCCTGGTCTGCAGAAACGCGGATCAGTTCTGCTACTTTTTCCATCATTTCCTCCGGCTTGTCGACAATAACCGACTGATCGTTCTTTACCTTTTTACCGGCACAGGCAGCCAGCAATAAAAGGCAAAACAACAAGCCAGGGGTGAGGGGGTACAAGGGACGACGAATTTGCATAGTGGTGAAGTGGTGTCTGTATTCATGTCCCTGTTTTGTAGTATTTTACCAGTACAACCCGGGAACATGTTTACTAATTTAAGCAAAGGTTTCTACATCTGTCTCGTCGTATCTCTTATTTTTTCCCCAATTTTCATCCCCTCTGTTAAGGCACAGGATAGCAGTTATACCAAACCGTTATTAACGGACAAGTATAACAAATACAAAAAACAAGTTAAAACCGACTCTGCCAAAAAGATGATCGAACTCAAAAGCATCATCCCTTCCATTATATATGAACTGCGTTATGCCACGCACAACAATTTCATGCGTCGCCTGATGTATCCTGCCGGAACGAATGTCACATTTTTGCGCCATCCGGCAGCCCTTGCTTTACGGAAGGTGCAGGAAGAATTGCAAACAAAAGGGCTCGGCCTGAAGATATTTGATGCTTATCGTCCCTGGTCTGTTACGGCCAAATTCTGGGAACTGGTAAAGGATGAACGTTATGTGGCCAATCCCTCCAAAGGAAGCGGGCATAACCGGGGCATCGCGGTGGACCTGACCATTATCCACTTGCAAACGGGGAAAGAACTGGATATGGGTACCGGCTTTGATAATTTTACCGATACGGCACACCATGTATTCACTCAATTGCCGGAAGAGGTTCTGCAAAACAGGATCCTGTTGAAATCGATCATGGAGAAGAATGGATTCAGGGCTTTTGAATCCGAATGGTGGCATTATTTCCTGGCTGAAGGGAACCGGTTTGAAATTTTAGATATTGATTTTGAAAAACTGAAAAGAGGAAAATGAACCGATCATAAGGGTACCGTATTGATCACTGCATCCAAATTAATGGGACCATACACATGCGGAAATGTGTCCTGTGTGGATGGTGACCAATCAAAAACATATTTGCTTTTTAGTTTGTCTGTATCGATCACCAGTTTCAGTAAACCGGACTGGTCTTTAAAATATCTTTCCAATACACCTGCCACCTGTTCTTCCTGCGAACAATGAATAAACCCTTCATCTTTCAAAGAAGGGTGTTCATAAAAACCTTTTTGCTGCGCTTCCTTCCAATCCTGCTTTGTAGTAATGTGGTAAATAATTGGCATCAGACAATTCGTTTTATTTTTTGTTCCAATAGCATAAAATCAACCAGGACTATAGCCGTGACCGCTTCCACAATAACGGGTGCCCGCAATGCAACACAGAGATCATGGCGGCCTTTTACAGAAAATTTTTCCAGCTTCTCCGTATCCCAGTTCAGGCTCTCCTGTTCTTTTGGTGTGGATGAAGCTGGCTTAATGGCGATCCGGAATACCAGTTCATTTCCATTGGTGATACCCCCCACCACCCCACCTGCATGATTGGTCTTTGTTTTACCATTCATGTCCAGGATGGCATCGTTGTTTTCACTGCCAAACATTCTGGCTGCACCAAATCCAGAACCAAATTCAACTCCTTTTACTGCAGGTATAGCAAATAATATGTGTCCCAATACTGATTCCACTGAATCGAACCAGGGCTCTCCCAAACCAACCGGTAATCCATTTACCTTACATTCCACGATACCACCCACTGAATCTTTGGCGTCAATAGCTTTTTGCAAACCTTTTTCTTTGTTTTTTTCGCCGGCGACTTCTATTACCTCCGCATGAATGCCGATACCAGTCATTAATTTTTTAGCGATAGCTCCGGCTGCAACGATCCCGGCAGTTAACCGGGCACTGAAATGTCCGCCACCGCGGTAATCTTCGTTGCCCCCGAATTTCTGATGGGCCACCCAGTCGGCATGGCCAGGCCTGGGTATACTTCTTTGCTTCTGGTAATCTTCGCTGCGGATATTTTTATTATCGAATAATATGGTAATGGGAAACCCAGTTGTCTTTTCATTGAACAGGCCGCTTTTAAAAATAGGAATGTCTTCTTCCTGCCTCGGTGTAGTGCCTTTTTCTTTACCGCCTTTTCTTCTTTCTAAATCGGGCTGCAGGTCGTCTGCAGTCAATGACAGTCCTGCCGGGCAACCATCGATGGTGATGCCCACGCATTCGCCATGCGATTCGCCAAAAATAGATATGCGGAATAACCTGCCGAAACTATTCATAATAACCTGATCTTATTATTTAAAGATACATCAGCGCCCAGCTTTTTCAAATCCTCATAAAAATCGGGGTAAGATTTATTCACGGCCTCAGCATCTTCTATAATGGTTTCTCCATCTGCTTTCAATGCTGCCACTGCACAGGCCATGGCGATGCGGTGGTCATGACGGGAATGTACATGCGCACCTTTAACACCCTTACCGCCATGAATAACCATGAAGTCACCCTCCAGTTCGATCTTCACCCCCATTTTCCCAAACTCTTCCTGCAGGGTCAGTGCCCGGTTGCTTTCTTTATGCGTGAGCCTGCTCACCCCTTTTATTTTCGTTTGTCCCTTACAGTAAGCAGCCAGTGCCACCAGGGGCGGAAAAAGATCAGGGCAGTCCGTGGCATCGGCATCAAAGCCTTTCATTTCCGCAGGGTGCAATTTTATGCCTTTGGCTTCCATGGCAATACCTGCATCTGCCTTCATTAATGCATCCACAATAGCTTTATCTGCCTGCGTGGAGCTAAGATCAAGCCCTCTGACGGTTACTGGTCCGGCAATAGCGCCGGCAACTAATAGAAAAGCTCCTCCGCTCCAGTCCGACTCTACCTGATAATTAGAAATGCCACGACTAATTGAAGCATGAAAATAGAACTCCTGATAATTCCTGTTCTCAATTTGGGCAAGGCCGAAATGCTTTATCACATCCAGTGTAAGATCTATATAGGGCTTGCTTTTCAGGTCCTTTACTTTTATAGAAACATCCGCTGCTTTAGCACCTGCATAAGCCATGAGCAGGCCTGTCAGGAACTGCGAACTCAGCGATCCATCTACTTCTATATTTTTAGGTACCAACGGGCCTTTTATGACCAACGGAAGTTTGCCATTGTTTGACTGAATACTTACCCCCAATTGTGGCAGCACCTCATCAAATGTATCCATTGGGCGATCCAGCAAACTACCCATCCCTTTTACAGTGATAGTTCTCGTGCTCAACGCTACGATGGGTACAAACATCCTTATGCTTAATCCGCTCTCCCCGCAGTTTATCTCATCAGCAACTGTTGCATGGCCTTTATCAACAGTAACCAGCTTGTTGGATATGATCTGTACATCGGCACCCAGGTCTTTAATGATCTGCAAAGCCGCCTTATCATCATTTGAATGTCCGGGATTGAAAATGCTGCAAAACTCTCTTTTCAAATATGCCGCCGCACAAGCCCTTTGCATGGAGCTCTTGGAAGCAGGTGCCTGAATATATCCCTTTAGTTTTGACGGTTGTATAGTTACTTTCACGGCTACAGATCTTGAATGATTTTCTCCAATTGTTTTAATGCCACGGGTTGCACTATCCCCTTCCCTATTTTTTCCAGCATTACATAATTGATACTTGTCCTCTCTCGTTTCTTATCCATCTTCAGCACATCAAATACTTTTTGTTTGTCAAAGGAGGCGTAAGTCGGCAATCCATATCTTTCCAGCAGGTTCACCACTCTTTCGGTTTGTTTAAACCCGGCGAGTTGTTCAGAAATATGACAGGCATAGGTCATACCAATGGATATGGCCTGTCCATGTAACAACTCATATTGGTTCTCCAATGCATGGCCCAGTGTGTGACCGAAATTCAATAACCTTCTTTCGTTCTTTTCCAGTTCATCCTGCTGCACCACTTTTGTTTTGATAACAGCATTGCGCCGGATCAATTCACAAATGGCGGTCTGACGTACCCGGTAGGTCTTTAAAGTGTTTTTTTCGAGTGCTGCAAACATAGCCGCATCCCTGATACAGGCATGCTTGATGATCTCCGCAAAACCATTCTCCCATTCTTTTTCGGGAAGGGAATTCAGGAAGACCATATCGTGCAGGATAAAGGCCGGCTGACGGATGATACCCACCATATTTTTATATACCCCCACATCAATACCATTCTTTCCGCCAATAGATGCATCCACCAACGCCAGAACGGAAGTGGGAACAAAACCAAAGCGCAATCCCCGCATATACACCGAAGCCACATAGCCCGTAAGGTCTGTGATCACGCCCCCGCCCACACCCACCAGGGTTGTTTTGCGGTCGGCTTCCATTTCGATCAGGGTTTCCACGATTGCATCTACTGTTGCCTGCACCTTATATTCCTCGCCTGGTTTCAGCACGATCGTACTCCAGCCTTTGAATCGCTTTTCATGTGCATGATAAACGTTTTCGTCGGTGATGAGTATCGTCGCTTTGGGATCAGTGATCTTTTTCAGATGACTGATACCGCCGGCAAAAAAATAATCAGTGGAGGTATTCCCGAATCGATAGGTTAATTTCTTCATTAGTAATGGCGGAAGGTTAACTATCCAATATTTTTTTCTGGTGATTGATACTCTCCATGTGCACGGCATCAAAATATTTGGTGATAAATTCTTTGCTCAGCCCGATCTTCTCCCCTTTTTTAGTGGCCCTTTCAATGATCTCGTTCCAGCGGTTGGTTTGCAGGATGGTGATATTGTTATCCTTCTTATACTTACCGATCTGCTCGGCGATCTTCATCCGCTGTGCCAGTATCTGCATCAGTTCATCATCCAGGTGATTGATCTGCTGGCGCAATTTTTCCAGGGCGGCATGATATTCTTCCGAGTTTACATCCTCTTTTCTCCAGATAAGAGATTCCAGCATTTCCTTCAATCGCTCCGGGGTAACCTGTTGTTTGGCATCACTCCAGGCCGCATCGGGGTCGATATGGCTTTCGATCATCAGCCCGTCATAATCCAGGTCGATCGCCCTTTGCATCACTTCCAGCAAAATATCCCTGCGCCCGCATATATGTGAGGGATCGTTGATCAGGGGCATGTTGGGGTATTTCAACTTCATCTCAATTGCCAGGTGCCACATGGGTGCATTCCTGAATTCGGTATTGCCATAAGAACTAAATCCGCGATGTATCAAACCGATCTGTTTCACCCCGGCTCTCGCCACCCGCTCTACGGCACCTCCCCACAATTCCAAATCGGGATTGATAGGATTTTTGATCAGTACCGGCACATCCACACCTCTTAATGCATCGGCCACTTCCTGCACACTGAAAGGGTTTACCGTTGTTCTGGCCCCGATCCATAATACATCCACATCAAAAGTAAGTGCATCCTGTACCTGCTTGCCCGTGGCCACTTCCACGGTAGTGGGAAGTCCTGTTAATTTCTTTGCCTGTTGTAACCAGGGCAATCCTTTTGCGCCCACGCCTTCAAACATCCCGGGCTTGGTACGCGGTTTCCAGATACCGGCCCGCAACATATCCACTTTGCCCGTGGCAGCCAGGCGTTGTGCCGTGGCCAATACCTGCTCTTCAGTTTCCGCACTGCAGGGGCCGCTGATGATTAGTGGGCGCTTGCTCCATGCTGTCTGTGCCAGTTCATTCCTGGTTTGTTCTGTTGTTTGCATTGATACAAATTTAATTTATTTATCAGCTCATTTTCTTTGCTTATGAAGGAATCTTTTTTGAAACCAGTTGCTGATTGAAATATTCTTCACCTGGTCGAGATACATGATCAGCAGAAACAACGCACAACCACCAAACAAACACATATTTGAAAAAGCTGTGCTTTTCCATTGGTCCAGATTATTATACTCAAGCTTTCCGTTTTTCTCAGCATAAAAAAAATTACTCCGGAAATCATAATTATATAATCGCTGAAAAAACCATCTTTTGTAAAGAGTAATCGTTTCTCCTTTTTCAACTTCTATATAACCGCCTTCATCCGCCTTTTCAGTAAGGTAAAATGCTCCTGACTTACCAACAAGGTGAATAATCGTCCGGTAATGCATCACATTCCTCCTTCCATTGTACATCTCATGAGTTACCTCCTCTACAATTCCTGTTTGTTGATTAAGGTAATTTTTGCCGGTCAGGAAAAACTCAAATGCATTACATGACCCAATAACAAATGTGATCAATGCTGCTACTCCCAGCAGTTTATCACGGCTTTTTCGGTTAACTATCATTTTGTTTTCCCGCTTCTCAAAGCAGTTATTTGTTTTAATTCGCCCCTCCGGGGGAGGGGATGTTCCCTGCAGACCCATCTACTTTATGATCCTCCGTATCTTATTCGCATCTTCGATCAGGCGCATCAAATATTGATCATCTTCTTTCTCGATACTCTCTTTAAATCTTTCCAGCTGCGCAATATGCTCCTTCAGTACATCCAGCACATTCTCCTTATTCTGTAAAAAGATGGGCACCCACATGGCGGGGTTGCTCTTGGCCAGCCGCACGGTACTTTCAAAACCCGCCGATGCCAGTTCAAAAATGGCATTTTCTTCTCTTTCCTTTTCCAGTACTGTATTCGCCAAAGCAAAGGACGTTATATGTGAGATATGGCTGACATAAGCCGCATGCAGATCATGCGCCTTTGCCTCCATTTCCAGCAAATGCATCCCGATCTTTTGATACATGCTTTTCACCCAACTCAATGCATCGGCATCGCTTTCTTCTGCATTACAGATGATCACGGCCTTGTTCTCAAATGCTCCCCGTACCGCTGCCCCGGGACCACTATATTCGGTTCCCCACATGGGATGGGTGGCCACGTATCTTCCTCTTTTGGGATGGTTTCTAACGGCATCGATCAACTGCATTTTGGTGGAACCCAGGTCCACCACCACCTGGTTATCGATCTTATCCAGTAACCGTGGCAGCAGGTCCACCATCTTATCCACCGGTATCGCCAACACAATCACATCGGAATGCTCAATAGCTTTGTCCAGAGGCAGCATCTCGTCCACCAGCTCCAGTTCAATAGCTTGATGGCCATGCGTTTCGTTATTTTCCACGCCAATAAGACGGGACGACAATTTCTTTTCGTGCAACTGAATGGCCAGTGAACCACCTATAAGGCCCACCCCCACAATGGCTATTTTTTTCCTGTCCATCCTGTATTTCAGATTTTAGATTTTTGAATTATGATTCCCGATCCTTGTTATTGCCTCATCCAGCTTCTCCACGGGAGCGCATAAACTTACCCGCACATAGTTTTCACCGGCTTTACCAAATATGCCGCCAGGTGTAATGAAAACATTGGAATTGTACAAAACGTCATCGCTCAGTGCATACCCGTCTTTATAATTTACCGGAACTTTTGCCCACACAAATAATCCAGCCTGATCCTTTGCCGTTTTGCAATTCAAAAAAGCCAATAGCTCAAAGACCTTTTCCCTTCTTTCCGTATATACTCTATTTACTTCTTCCAGCCATTCCTTTCCCAGCGTTAATGCTTTTGCCGCAGCCAACTGCACCGGGAGAAACATACCACTGTCCATATTGCTCTTAAACCGCAATACTTCATCGATCCTTTCTTTAGCCCCGCACAACATGCCCACTCTCCAGCCAGCCATATTATGACTTTTACTCAGCGAGTTCAGTTCAATGACCTGCTCTTTCGCCCCGGAAACACTTAATAAACTCATCGGGTGCTCATTCAGGATAAATGAATAGGGGTTGTCATGCACGATAAGTATATCGTTCCTCCTTCCAAATTCCACCAGCTTTTCAAACAACTCTTTTGTGGGCAACTGACCGGTGGGCATCTGCGGATAGTTCACAAACATCAGCTTTACCTTTTTCAATCCCTTTTTTCCGAGCCTTTCAAAATCCGGTTCGTAATTATTTTTCTCTTTTAATTTATAGGGAATGCATTTACCTCCTGCCAACTTCACCGCACTTTGATACGTGGGATAACCCGGATCGGGCACCAGCACTTCATCACCTTTATCCAGATAGGTCATACAAATATGCATGATCCCTTCTTTGCTGCCGATCAGCGGCAATATCTCCGTCTCTGCATCCAGGTCCACCGCATACCATTTTTTATACCATTCACTCATAGCGTTTCTCAATACCGGCGACCCTTTATAAGACTGGTAAGCATGTACGTTCGGTTTGGCGCTTTCTTCCTGCAGGGTCCTGATCACATCCGGGTGCGGTGGCAGATCAGGGCTACCAATGCCCAGGTTGATAATATTTTTACCGGCCTTATTCAAACCATCTATCTCCCGCAACTTCTGCGAAAAATAATATTCACCGATACCTTCTAACCGTTTGCTTGTTGTCATTGTTATTTCTGATATTTCGCTCCTGCGTAGCTTATTTCTTTTAACGATTTCTTCTACTGATATGGCGCCCTATGGGGCTACTGATATTTCGCCCCCTACGGGGCTACTGACATATCGCCTCTACGAGGCTACTGATATGACGCCCCTTTGGGGCTTTGTTGTCTATTTCCATAATCCCCGTTTAT
Organism: uncultured Chitinophaga sp.; assembly: GCA_964606155.1. Lineage (GTDB taxonomy): Bacteria > Bacteroidota > Bacteroidia > Chitinophagales > Chitinophagaceae > JJ008. Next base: position 39,533 of record CAZSGD010000023.1, read on the forward strand.
AAATCCCATATACTTTTAT
>CAZSGD010000023.1:39651-69251 GCA_964606155.1 uncultured Chitinophaga sp.
GGGGCTTTGTTGTCTATTTCCATAATCCCCGTTTATAAATCCCATATACTTTTATTGCCTCCGTTAATGGTCGCACAGCTTCCAATACTTTATTGAATTGTTCAGGCGATTCAAATTCCATATCAGCATGAAAAGCATATTTGAAATCGGTACCCGGGATGGGGAAACTCTGCAGCTTGCTGAGATTGATACCACCATCTGCAATTTTAGTCAGCACCCGGGCCAAACTCCCTTTGGAATGATCGGTATGAAACGTGACAGAGGCTTTATCCGCATTTTCTATCACATTCACCCTATCCTCTCTTTGCAACATCAGGAAACGGGTATAATTATTCTTCATCGTATGAATATTAGGTGCAATCACATCCAGGTCATATAACTCCGCTGCCAGTTTACTGGCAATAGCCGCAATATGTTTGCTCTTATGCTGGTGAATATGTTTTGCGCTCAGGGCCGTGTCATCTGTTTCCACCAGCTTCCATTTATGCCTGTCAAGAAAATCATAACACTGCTGCAGCGCCATGGTATGTGAATGTACTTCGCGGATGTCTTCCAGCTTCACACCGGGATTTACCAGCAGGTTTTGCCGGATCTGTAAATAAATTTCACCCACAATCTTCAGGTTGCTTTTCTGCAGCAGGTTGTAATTGGCCAGGATGCTTCCTGCAATGGAGTTCTCAATGGCCATCACGCCCCCGTCACTTTCTTTTTTATTCGATGCGATTTTCACCACATCGCGAAATGTATCGCAGGGGATCACTTCCACTTGCCTGCCATGGTATAAATGGGCAGCCACCTGGTGAAAACTGCCTTCATAACCTTGAATGGCAACAGTTGCTGTTTGCAATGATTCTTTTATGGATGAACCTTTATTCATAGCATGCTTCCACAATTTTTATTTCCATTAGCCCCTCTTTTGAAGGGGTTGGGGAGGCAAAAAAAATCCCGGCCTGTTCTGGCCGGGACTCTTTATGCTGTTGTTTTCTAGTTGTCTATTTTGTTATCAGCAAAAGCATCTCCGGCCTCTTTCCAAAAAAGAAGTAATAAAAATAATAACCGAAATAAGCTTTTGTGATCGTCATGAAACAAATGTAACTCTTCAACCGATGCCAACCAACACCGCTGGTAAAATTATTTTCTCCGACCTCCGCTTTCTGCGTCATTCATCCTGATCTTCCGGCCCCTGTAGTTCTTGCCATCGATGGCTTTTATCATTTTTTTAGCAGCCCCGGCTTCCACTTCCACCCAGCTGTTCATCTCCTTCATATCAATTTTTCCAAGTACTTCTTTGTTCAGATCGCTCATATCCAATATAAACTGCAGAAAGCTGGCTTTATAGAAACCATCCTTAGTTCCGAGGTTTACGAACAAGCGTTGGTAACTGCCATTGCCTGCAAAACTCCTGCCCTTACTTTCACGACCCACAGAACGCTCTGCTCTTTCCGTCCGCTTGTCGCCTCTCCTTTCTTCCCGCATATTCAGATCGGGCGCATTTTCATAGTATTTGAGGAACCGGTCAAATTCCAATGCTGCCACACGTTGTAATATCTCTTCCTTTTCCACCGCTGCAAATTTTTCCTTCAGCACCGGGATATAAGTTTCATATTCGCCATGACTGATATCGGCGTTCAGCATTTTATCTACAAAATGAAAGAATTGCTTACGGCAAACATCCTTGCCACTGGGCACATCCATTTTATGCACACGGGTGTTCACCAGTTTTTCAATCTGTCTTAAACGATAGGTTTCTTTGGGCGTAACGATAGAAACCGAAATACCGCTTTTACCGGCACGTCCTGTACGGCCGCTGCGGTGAGTGTACACTTCCACATCATCGGGTAATTCGTAATTGATAACATGGGTGATGCCTGTTACATCAATACCCCGCGCCGCCACATCGGTTGCAATCAGCAACTGTATGCTCCTGTCGCGGAAAAGGCCCATCACTTTATCTCGTTGTTGTTGTGTCAGGTCACCATGAATAGCATCGATATCATATCCTTCCCTGGTCAAACGCTCTGCTATTTCCTGTGTATCTGCTTTGGTACGGGCAAAAACGATCCCATAAATACCGGGATTAAAATCAATGATACGTTTCAGTACTTCATAGCGGTTGTGATGTTGCGTGGCGTAATACTGGTGATCAATATTGGCATTGCCGGCATTCACCTTACCGATGGTGATCTCAAAAGGTTGTTTCATATATCTTTTGCTCACTTGTCTTATTTCCGTTGGCATGGTGGCGCTGAATAGCCAGGTGCTTTGCCGGTTAGGTGTATTCTTTAAAATAAATTCAATATCGTCCTTGAAACCCATGTTCAGCATTTCATCGGCTTCGTCCAGCACCACGTAATGTATCTTTTCCAGGTTTATAGCCTTCCGTTCGATGAGATCGATCAAACGACCGGGTGTGGCCACCACGATATGAGATCCTTTTTTCAGGTCCCTTATTTGCATAGTAATGGAGGTCCCGCCATATACTGCCGTTACGGATACCATCTCTTTTTTATTCCTGAAATTGGTCAGGTCGTTGGTGATCTGGAGGCAAAGTTCCCGGGTGGGACAAACGATCAATGCCTGCGGAAAGCGGTCGGCTTTATTTATAAGTTGTAAGAGGGGCAGGCCAAAAGCGGCTGTTTTGCCCGTACCGGTCTGGGCAAGGCCAATAAAATCCTTGGTGCCCTGTAGTAAAACGGGTATGGCTTTTTCCTGGATGGGAGTGGGTTGAGTAAATCCCAGCGCTGAAACCGAACGAAGCAGTCCTTCTTCAATGCCTAATGCTTCAAAAGTTGAGGTCACTTAATAATGTTTAATGATAAATTAGGCGGCAAAGGTAACTTTTCGGCGGGGAAACCAGTGGAAAAGAAAAAAGCCGCTCCGGATCCGGGACGGCTCTTTAGCGATTGCTTGCCAATTGAAAACTTATTTCTTAGTTGTATCTCCGGCAGCTTTAGCAGCTGTATCAGGAGTAGCTTTTGCAGCTGTATCCGGAGTAGCTTTTGCAGCTGTGTCAGGAGTGGTTGTTGTAGCTGTATCAGGTGTATCTTTCTTTTCACCAGAATTGTTACAAGCTACTGCGAAACCGGCAACAGCTAAAACCAATAAGAATTTTTTCATTTGTTGTGATTTTTTGAGGGTTGTTTGAAATATTTCGCTCTTTATACCCAAAGCGGCAAAAGGTAACCCGGCTTTTTTTAAAATTTTTTCCCCGGGCCCGCCCGGCCAGTTTTTAAGTTTATTTTTTACAGTCCGGCAGGGTTACTATTTTTAAAAACCTGTATTAAACATTGGATTAGTGAAACCTGAGAATAACGAAAGATTTTTATTGGAAGGACTAGCCGCCAGCGACAAAAAGGCCATTGAAACCATTTATAAAGAAAATTATAACATGGTTCAAGCCTTGATAATCAACAATAACGGATCGGCCGACGATGCCAAAGATATTTTCCAGGAGGCTATGATCGTTTTGTATGAAAAAGTGAGGTCCGGGACCTTTGAATTGAACTGCCAGATCAAGACCTATGTCTATTCAGTTAGCAGAAGGCTCTGGCTCAAGAAGTTACAGCAACAAAACCGGTACAGCTCCCAGGTCGAGTCCCTGGAATCGGAAGTGCCGGTGGAAGAAGAGATAGAGGACCACGAAAAGAGGAATATTGAATTTGAAATGATGGACAAGGCGATCATCAGCCTGGGTGAACCTTGCAAAAGCCTGCTGGAGGCTTACTACCTGCAAAAAAAGAATATGCAGGAAATTGCGGCCAGTTTTGGGTATACCAATGCTGACAATGCCAAGAACCAGAAGTATAAATGCCTGATGAGGCTGAAGAAAATATTTTTTGCTCACTATAAAAACGGGAATGGTGATGGATGATATTAAAATTCTGGATGCTGTGGAGAGATATATCAGGGGCGAAATGAATCCTGACGAAAGGCTCTACTTTGAAAACCTCCGCAAGACCAATACGGAAGTGGACCAGCTGGTGGTGGAACATACCCTCTTTTTACAGCAAATGAACCGCTTTGGAGAATGGAAGAAGTTCCGCTCTTCGCTGAACGATACACATACCGACCTTGCCGAACAAGGCAAGATCAATTCTGCCAAACTTACCGGCAAATCAAAAATTGTTTACCTCTGGAAACGCTATAAAAGAGTGGCTGCTATTGCGGCCTCTATTGCCGGTATCACCACGCTTACCATCAGCGCATTGGTCTGGGCTGTTTCTCCTAAAACACCGGCCTCAGAATTTGATGAGCTGAGCGGAAAGATCCACGCAGTAGAGTCGAAGGTTAAGGAAAACGATAAAGACATAAAGGATATTCAGCGGGATATTAAAAAGGATATCGATAATCCCCACAAAGCGCCCATTATATACACCACCAACGGTACTGGTTTTGTAATTGATCCAAAGGGATTTTTGATTACCAACGCCCATGTGGTAAATGGCGCAAAGAATGTGGCAGTACAGAATAAAAAAGGTGAGTTTGTTGCCAAAGTGGTGTACACCGATGTGCAAAAAGATATTGCGATCCTGAAAATCACCGATGCAAGCTTCAAACCTTTCGCTGCTGTTCCTTATGCCATCAGTAAATCATCCGGTCACCTGGCAGAGCCCATATTCACCTTAGGTTATCCCCGTAATGATGCAGTGGTGTACGGACAAGGTTACCTGAGTGCCAAAACCGGTTTCAAAGGTGATACACTCAGCTGCCAGATCGATATAGCCGCTAACGGTGGTAATAGCGGCAGCCCTATCCTGAACAAGAATGGTGAAGTGATCGGTATCCTGAACGGCAGGCAGACCAACACCGAAGGATTTGCTTTCGCTATTGAAGGAAAGCATATTTATAAAGTGCTCGATGGATTGAAAAAAGATACTTCTTACCAGAGAGTGAAACTGACCACCAGGTCTTCTATCGCCGGACTGGAAAGGCCGCAGCAGGTGGAAAAATTAGAGGACTATGTCTTCATGGTGAAAGTCAACAACTGAGAAAGATACTCCCTATAGAAAAAAACAGCCCCTTATTCAAGGGGTTTTTTTATGAAGGTTATGACCAAAGACTATCAGGATACTCTCCCGCCCTGATCAATGCATTCAGGCTTTTGGCCACAAAGGGCGCATCTTCTTTATAGGTCACCCCAAACCATAAGGAACTGGTCGGGATCACATCGATCTTGCCGCCTTCCTTAATAAACTGGTCGGCCACAATAGGGATAAAAAATTCTGACTTTAATTCTTTTCCGTGCTGCTGCAGGAAAGTGATAAATAACTGTTGCGTATACCCGAAAAAGGAAGGATCAAAACACCAGAAGTTCATAGAAACCCTGGTATTCAAAGGCAGTTCCCTGGGTTCCTGGCCATCTTCGCAAATGATCTTATCCCCTTTTTTAGCAATATTGATCCTTTCGGTAATGGTGGTCAGCGCCCCTGCATGGTCCACCCCGCAAACACCGCGGTTCACCGTACCATGATCAGATAATGTTTTCAGCAGGTCATATCCCACAATAGCGTAGTTACGGGAATTACATCCCGCATTTAAAAAAGTAACTGCATTCCTGAATGCATTGTGCCCGTAAAAATCATCGGCATTGATCACGGCAAAGTTTTCCTTTACCACTTCTTTGGCACATAATACAGCATGGGCCGTACCCCAGGGTTTGGTACGGTCGGGAGCAGGCACATGACCGTGGGTGTATAAATCCATTTCCTGGAAAACATACTCTGTTAGTATCCTTCCTTTGAGCTTAGGTTCAAAAATGGAACGGAAATTATCGGCAAATTCCTTGCGGATGATAAACACCACTTTACCAAAACCGGAACGGATGGCATCGAATATGGAATAATCCATGATCGTTTCACCGGAAGGGCCAAACCCTTCCACCTGTTTCATACTGCCGTAACGGGAGGCCATACCGGCTGCCAATATTACCAAAGTAGGTTTCATCAGAATGTTTGCTTTGAATGGATGTTCGAATTACGCTCCTCTAAAATGCGGCACGAAATTAAAGTAAATTCGTCAAGTAGTTTCATTTTACTATGCCCATCATCGACCTCAACCATATCACTATCGACCGGGTTTCCTATCCCTTGTTACAGAAAAAAAATATCGGGCTGTCTGTTTTACGCCTGGACAAGCTTGATCCGCAGGTATCCGGTAACAAATGGTTCAAATTACGTTACTACCTGGATGATGCCCGGCAATTGGGGAAATCAACCCTTGTCACATTTGGAGGCGCCTGGTCCAATCATATACTTGCCACAGCAGCAGCCAGCCGGATGTCGGGATTTAAAAGTATCGGCATTATCCGGGGTGAAGAACCCGCTGTATTATCTCACACCCTGGTCATGGCGCGGCAACTCGGTATGCATTTACATTTCAGCAACCGCGATGAGTATAAAAAAGAACAGGTGCCGGCAGAATGGAGGAAAGATGAATACTACATTATACCTGAAGGTGGTTATGGCCTAAGGGGTGCACGGGGTGCTGCCACGATACTGGATACATGCCACAAAGAGGATTATACGCATATCAGCTGTGCAGTGGGCACCGGTACCATGATGGCGGGGCTGCTGCAGGCAGCCCTCCCCTCCCAGCAACTAACGGGCATCAGTATCTTAAAAAACAATATGGCATTAGCTGGTGAAATCCGGTCATTGTTACCGGAAGAAAAAGCATTTGACCTGGTGCATGATTATCATTTTGGCGGGTATGCCAAACATACCACCGAACTCCTGCAATTCATGAACGGGTATTATTCCCTGACAAATATCCCATCCGACTTCGTTTATACCGGCAAATTGTTCTTTGCAGTGGATGATCTGATCCGGAGTAATTATTTTAGCAGCGGCAGCAGGCTATTGGTCATTCATAGTGGTGGTTTACAGGGAAATGACTCGTTGAAAAAGGGAACGTTAATATTCTGATTTTTTCTGAATGCATCCAGTATCTTTGTTACACATGTAAGAATCCGTTATCAGTTTCGTTATAAGAACATGAAAAAAACAACCCTGTCTATTTTAATTTCAAGTTTAATTTTTATCCAGGCTGCATACGGACAGGATACACTTCCCAAATTCTCTTTATTGAATGCCGGTAATAACCGGGTCATCATTGGCTGGTCCAATACATTCACAGACATACGCCAGATCAGTATACAGCGGTCTTCGGATAGCCTTGCCGGTTATAAAACTATTTTGACCGTACCAGATCCCGACATTCCTCAAAACGGGTATGTGGATACCAGGGCACCGAACGACCGGATGTTTTACAGGCTGTATATCATGCGGGACAAAGGCGTGTTTTTATTCAGTGATGCTAAAAGGCCTATGAAAGATACTACCCGTGTTCGCCTGCCTGCATCGGATGTAACCGTTACGTATCCGTCTTCTCCTGCAGTAGTGAACCCCGATACGATCCGCATAGGCGATAGCTTTATTGTGGCCAAACCGTTTGGTGGGGTGAAGCTGGACAAGTTTCCGAAAACTGATTCCGTGGCAACACCGGTGGTGAACAATAATAAACGTCCCACCTTCAACGCCTTCACTCCGTCTTTGTATGTGTACACTTTTAAAGATGGTTATGTACGTGTCAGCCTTCCCGACGCAGAAAAGATAAAAAAATATTCTATTAAATTCTTTGAAGACAATGGCAATTTCCTGTTTGAGCTAAAAGATATGCGGGAGAAGGAATTTAAGCTTGATAAAACTAATTTTTATCATGCAGGCTGGTTCCGTTTTGAATTATATGAAGATGAAAAATTGCTGGAAAAACATAAATTCCTTATAGAAAAAGAATTCTAACGCTACACTAGTTCTGCACCAAATACTTTCTCAAAATTTCGTTTCACTTTTTCTTTCACTTCATCCATCGGCAGGGTTTTGCCCAATTCCTGTTGTAAAGATGTAACCTGCTTGTTATTGATACCACAGGGTATGATGTGGTTGAAATAAGAAAGATCCGTATTGACATTAAAGGCAAATCCGTGCATGGTGACCCACCGGCTGCAGCGAACACCAATAGCACAGATCTTTCTTTCTTTTCCGGGAACATGTGCATCGATCCATACACCGGTTTCACCTTTGGACCTCTCTCCTGCAATGCCATAATCGGCCATGGTAAGGATGATTATCTCTTCCAGGTTGCGCAGGTATTTACCGATATCAGTATAAAAACGCTCCAGGTCGAGAATGGGATAACCAACGATCTGGTGAGGGCCGTGAAAAGTAATATCACCGCCCCGGTTGGTATTAAAAAAACTGATACCATTTTCTTTTAGCTGCTCATCATCCAGCAACACATTGGATTTATTTCCATTCTTACCCAATGTGTACACCGGGGGATGCTCCACAAACAGCAAATAATGTTGCGTGGTCGGCTTTTCATCCCCCGCTCCTGCGCTGACCATAGCTTTTTGCTGCACATTTGCCTGCAACAACTTTTCCTGGTATTCCCAGGCTGCCTGGTATTCCATCAGGCCCAGGTCCCTGAATATGACTTCTTGTTTGATCATGAAGAATGGCAAATTTACCAACAATTACCCAACCTTTACCTTTGCACACTATGACAGAAGAACTGGATAATAATAACGGCGATCTGCAGGATAATAACGATGAACTGTACGAAAGGTTCAGCATGGTGATCGACAAGGGCCAGGAACCCCTGCGCATCGATAAATTCCTGATGAACCGCATTGAAGGAGCCACCCGGAATAAACTGCAGCAGGCCATCAACCACGGTATGGTGCTGGTAAATGGTAAAGAGATCAGGCCCAATTATAAAGTAAAACCACAGGATGCTATTATCGTGTATTCAGACATGCACCCCGATGAAACGGATGTGGTGGTGGAAAAGATGGACCTGAATATTGCCTATGAAGACGATGACCTGATGCTGATCAATAAACCTGCCGGTATGGTGGTGCACCCGGGCAGTGGTAATTATTCGGGCACTTTATTAAATGGTGTTGCCTATTATTTACAACAACAGAACCCTGCTATTTCTGAAGACGTATTGCCACGGTTTGGACTGGTACACCGGATCGATAAGAATACCAGTGGGCTGTTGGTACTGGCCAAAACTGATAAAGCCATGCGCCAGTTGGCCAAACAATTTTATGATCATACCGTAAAGCGCCAGTACCTGGCCCTGGTATGGGGCGATCTGCAAAACGACAGCGGAACCATTGTTGCCCATGTGGGCCGCCACCAGCGATTCCGGAAATTATTTGAAGCCTATCCCGAAGGTGACCACGGCAAGGAAGCCATCACGCATTACAGGGTGGTGGAACGTTTCGGCTATGTGACACTGGTAGAATGTATTTTAGAAACCGGCCGTACCCACCAGATCCGGGTACACATGAAATACCTCGGGCACCCGCTTTTCAATGATGATTTTTACGGAGGTGATAAGATCTTAAAAGGAACTATCTACGCCAAATACAAACAGTTCGTTGATAATTGTTTTGAAATATGCCCGCGCCATGCGCTACACGCCAAAACACTGGGGTTTGTTCATCCTTCTACGGGAAAAGAAGTATTCTTTGATACAGAGCTGCCCAAAGACATGAGCGAAGTGATTGAGAAATGGAGAAAGTATAGTACAACAGTCGGGAGCCGATAGCCCTTTCTACTGTATGCTGTCTACTGTCTACTTTCCTCTATCAAAATCAAACAGCGTTGCCGTAAACACTCCCCGTTCTCTTTTCTTAAACATCACATCCCAGTTGCCAATATATCGCATTAAACGTGGCACGAGGTATTCGCCGAACCTGGTCATTTGCACTTCCACATGAACATTGAAATCGTACACCCCGGCATCATAACTCATATCATAATTCCTGGCCATTACTTCCATGGTCTTTGCATGGAACCAGGTGATCATACTGTCGATCACGATACTATTCCTTTCGCCACCGCCCAGGTCATCCCTGGCTTTAATGGAAAATATATAGCAGGGGTCATTCTCATAATCGCCATAGTCAATCGACAAATCATACTTCTCCGCCCTTTTTGGATCAAAAATGTCGATCTTATCACCTATGAGTGGAATACCGGGTATCTTTTTACCGGGATTGAAGAAAAGCATCTTCAACTGTTCTTTATGCCTGGCCATTCCCTTCAGTGATTTGGGGTCGAATTCAATTCCCTTTACCACATTGGTTTCGCCGCATACTTTTCCTTCGGTAAAAAAAATACTGGCATACATCTCCCCCGTTTCGTAATTATTTTTTTTATCCCTGTCGTAGAAATTACCAGCTGTTTTTTCCTCCAATACTTCCATCGTCCTGCACCCGTTTTCCACAACCTGCCTGGTCTTACTTTGCAAAGAAGCTTTCTCCTTTCCTTTCTTATCCTTCATCTGCACGTAGTTCCAGGAAGTAAAGCCCAGCACATGCAGGTTACGGAATGCTTTGTAAAAAGTGGTGTCGTTCTTTACGATGTCCATGAATTTGGACACGTTGAGATCGGAGCGTAAGATCACTTCAGAAAGACTCACCATCCTGGCCAGGCGTTCGTTATCGATTGAATCCTCCTGCGCTTTAGCAATAGTAGCGAGATGGAAAAACAAGGATATGAAGAGTATCCTTTTCATAGGTTATTAACCCGGAAACATCATTTTATAGTCCACATTCACTTTCCCTTTGGTAATATCGTTCAGTTTTCCTTTCATCAACTTACGTTTAAGGGGAGAAATATGGTCGATGAACAGTTTTCCTTCCAGGTGATCGTATTCATGTAAAATAACGCGGGCAGTGAGGCCGGTAAAAGTTTTGGTTTGTGCTTCGAAATTAGCATTCACATAATTCAGTGTCACAGTTTCCTGGCGATAGATATCTTCCCTGATCTTTGGAATACTCAGGCAGCCTTCATTATAAGACCACTCATCGCCTTCCAGTTCAGCAATATGGGCGTTGATAAAAACTTCTTTCGTCCCCGGGGCATCGGCAAACTCCTTTATTTCACGTTCATCCATTCCTTTGAACATTTGCTCCGTATCCACCACAAAAAGCCGGACACTCTTATTCACCTGCGGTGCAGCCAATCCCACTCCGCTGCTGGCATACATGGTTTCCCACATATCTTCAATGAACTTCTCTAATTGAGGGTAGTCTTTGGTAATATCTTTTGTCACCTGCCTTAAAACCGGGTGTCCGTATGCTATAATAGGTAAAATCAAGTTACTTAGTTTATTAATTCCTGTCTTTGAGTTATCAATCTGCAAATTTACCCAGCAAATGCTAATTAACCAATGGTTGACTTAACTAATTGACCTTAAATATTCCTGCAGCATAATAGTGGCGGCGATCTCGTCCACCAGTGCTTTGTTGCGCCGGTCCTTTTTCTTCATCCCCATTTCCAGCATGGCATCCCTGGCCATTTTGGAGGTATTGCGTTCATCTACCTTTTTAACAGGCATGGTGGGAAAATTCTTTTGCAGGTCTTTGATACATTTTTCTACCAGGGGCGTGGCATGGGTGTCTGTATCATCCCAGTTCTTTGGTTCCCCGATGATGATCAGCTCCACAGGCTCTTTGACAAAATAATCTTTGAGAAAAGGGATCAGTGTTTTGGATTCAATAGTGGTGAGCCCTGTGGCAATGATCTGCAGGGGGTCTGTAACGGCGATGCCTGTGCGCTTTAGTCCGTAGTCTATGGAGAGTATTCTTGCCAATTTCAGGAATTAATAAAAAGGTCAGCAATAACAAAGATGGCAAAAACAACGGAAGCAATACCGTTCGCAGTCATAAATGCCAGGTTCACCCGCCGAAGATCGTGTGGTTTAACAATGGAATGCTGGTAACCGAGCATTAATACAAAAAAGGCCACCCCGATCCAGTACAGCCATCCGAAATGGCCGTAATAGCCGGCAAACACCACCGCCGCCGCACTTAACAGATGCAGGAACTCCGATATCCGCAATGCCTTACTTTTTCCCAGCCAGGCAGGAATGGAATACAATTTTTGCGATTTATCAAATTCTTCATCCTGCAAGGCATAAATAATATCAAAACCACTGACCCAGAAAATAACAGCAAGGGAAAACAGGATGGGCAACAAAGCAAACTGACCAGTAACGGCCAGGTAGGCCCCGATGGGCGCCAGGCTCAAACCCAGGCCCAATATCAAATGACAGAGCGGGGTGAAGCGTTTGGTATAACTATATCCCAGCACCACCGCCAAAGCCACAGGAGATAAATACAAACAAATGCGATTGATGAAGAAACAAGTGACTATGAACAGGGCACAGGATATGATGGTAAAGATCAATGCATTTTTCGGCGTAATAATCCCTGACGGTATTTCCCGGATAGCAGTTCGCGGATTTTTGGCATCAAAGTGACGGTCGAGGTAGCGGTTGAAAGCCATGGCAGCACTGCGGGCAAAGACCATACAGAGGATAACAAGTAAAAGCAGCAACCCCAACTCTTTCCACCCTGAATAGCTAGTACCGAACTCAGTCCCAAGGTTCCATCCCTCACTAACCGTTTTGTTAAGATTCCATTGTCCCACTCCATATATAACTTCAGGCGCTTTGATTGGGAGAAAAAATCCAATCAGCGCAAAGGGCATTGCGAAGATGGTATGAGAGAATTTAATAAGAGAAAGATAGTTTTTTACTTTGCTCATGATTCATTGTTAATTCTGTTCCGCACCAGTTCCCACAACACCACGCCTGCCGCCGTAGCAATATTCAGCGAATGCTTCATTCCCAACTGGGGTATCTCAATACAACCATCGCAGAGCGAAATGGTTGACTGCTCCACTCCGGTTACTTCATTACCAAATACCACGGCTATCTTTTCGTCTGGTTCAAAACCAATCGCATTCAATTTATAGCTGCCTTCGGCCTGCTCGGCCGCATATACATTGTATCCTTCATGCCGCAAATCTTCCACCGCTTCGGCAGCTGTTTTAAAATATTTCCAGGTCACTGTTTCTTCTGCGCCCAAAGCTGTTTTTTTGATTTCTTTATGAGGAGGTTTGGCAGAATAGCCGATGATATAAATAGCGTCCACCAAAAATGCATCGGAAGTGCGGAACACACTGCCCACATTATAAGCACTGCGAATATTCTCCAGCACAATAATAATAGGCATTTTATCAGATTTCCTGAACTCTTCCACCGATTTACGCCCCAGCTCCTGCATGCTTAATTTTCGCATCGGGCAAAGGTAAGTTAAGCGCTGAAAAGAAGAATGCCTGGCAGGTGGATTAATTCCCTGCCAGGCATGTCATTCGTGCCCATTCGTGTAATTCGTGTTACTTCAAATTAATTATCTTCTTATCCTTAGGGTATCTCACAACGTAACTAAACCTTACTTTCCTGCTCTCCCCCGGCTTCAGGTCAATCTTCCAGCTCAGCACTCCCGTTTCTGGATTCACCATCGCATCACCGCTGTTCTCCAATTCCACCACTATTTCTTTAATGGTGCTCAGCGGGAACTGGTCTTTCAATAAAAGATTCACATCCGTGAGTTTATTATTTTTCACGATGATCTCGTAGGTAAAAACCTGTTTGCTTTCCTTACCCGTTGTTTTAATGCTGCTCAGTTCTTTTACCAGTGATCTTTTGACAGCCACCCTTTTATCCCTCCCCAGCGAAAGGTTGAGGGTATCTGACACGCTGTTGGGATCGATCACCGACCGGCCGATATACGTATCATCCATGATGATATTGGCATCACCGGGCAATAGGTCCAAATTCTGCCAGTCGGCCACTTCGGCCAGCAGGTAAGCATCTTTATCCACCCGGGGCACTGCATAATTCTTCAGCGTACAGGTAATTTCCTGGTCTTTGATCGTAACACTATGCAATTGACCATCACTTTCAATATCATAAGGCAGATCAATTTCAAAATTGGTGTTCAGCTGGCCTTCATTCAAAGTGGTATATTGCTGCAGGGTGCTGGGGTCAATTTCACCGCTAATCGCTTTTTCCTGCCTGATTGTTCCATACCCGCTTACAATCACTTCCGACAACATGGAATCATTTTGATAGGATTGTATCATATTTCGGGCCGCATTACCCTGTGCAGCCCTTCGTTGCAGATCAGTATAAAGGCCCGGCACATACAATTGCAGGTACCAGGGCGTTAAAACAGGTGCACTCACCCCAAAATTGGGCGTACCCGTACTTAATGTCAGTTTGGTTTTCTTCCAGTCAATACCTGTTGTCTGTGTAAGCGAAGCCTTATACACCATCTTCACTTGATTGGTCTTAGAATTCACACGGATATCATATATCGCTGTCCAGCCCGCATGTGTGGTATAGTAAGAAAGGTCCACCGGTATCTCACCCGCTTTTTTACACATTACCTGCAAAAACACCTGTCCATAGGGCTTGTCTTTGGAAGGAATGGTAATAGTCAGCAGTTCGATCCTTTTTTCAATATCTTCTACTTTTTCATGGAGCTGCGCAGTGGTTTGGTTGTGATTATAAATATTGGTCTTCGATTTTTCAATTTTATTATTATAGTATTCCAGCAATTTCAATACCTCGGCGCTGGTTATTTCTTTATTACCGTTGGTTTTAATGGTCGTTTCGATCAGCAATCCCGTTTTGGTCATGGTTTCCTGTTCAATAGCGATCAGGTTGTTGATACGCCCGATCTCTTTTTGCACCAGTTTAATACTGTCTTCCAGCCTTTGCACTTCACGGTTCTTGACCACCAGCGGCGCAGTGGGATAAAAAAGCTGGTATTTATACGAAAGCAGGGCCACATCTTCCGGTACACTGATCTGGAGACTGTTCATGTCGATAACCGTACTCAGCCGGTCGATCACAATGATCTTTGTACCGGCATCCACCTTCACTTTCGACTGGTGGGTGAGTTCGGCCCCGTACCCAAAATATACGGTGGCATTGGGAATAGTGGCATCTGTACGTACGGTGTCGGGGGAATTAGCTTTCAAAAGGGGACAAATCAATATCATCCCGAAGAACAGGAATAAATTTTTCATGGCAACTTTATTTTTTCAACAGATGCGGAATAAGGAAAGGTTACATAAACACTTCCTTATTTTTGTCGCCTCCCAAAGAGGTACAGGATATGGCAAAAGCAACGGCAAGCGATACACCCTTAATGCAGCAACACAGGGCCATCAAACAGAAATACCCTGATGCGATCCTGCTGTTCCGGGTAGGGGATTTTTACGAAACCTTTGGCCAGGATGCAGTTATTGCCTCGCAGGTATTGGGCATCACACTTACAAAGAGGAATAATGGCGCTGCCGCTTCCTCCGAACTGGCCGGTTTCCCTCATCATGCGCTGGATACTTATTTGCATAAACTGGTAAAAGCCGGTCACCGGGTGGCCATCTGCGACCAGCTGGAAGATCCCAAACTGGCTAAAGGAATTGTTAAACGTGGCGTAACCGATATGGTAACCCCCGGTACCACGGTAAACGATAAGATACTGGAACATACCAGCAATAATTTCCTGGCCGCTGTTCATTTTGCAGATAACGATCAATACGGGCTGGCATTTTTAGATATTTCAACAGGTGAATTCCTGGTGGCCGAAGGAGACCGGGAATATGCCGATAAGCTGATCCAGAGTTTTAAACCTGCTGAAGTGGTTTTTCAGCGTCACCAGCAGAAAAAATTCAAAGAATATTTTAATACCAAAATATACACTTACACCCTGGATGAATGGATCTTCGACAGCACCTATACAGAAGATACTTTGCTGAAACATTTTCAAACACATTCCTTGAAAGGTTTTGGAGTGGACCATTTAAGAAATGGCCTGATCGCAGCCGGGGCCATCATTCATTATTTAAGAGATACAGAACACCCCAACCTGCAGCATATTACTTCCATGCA
Organism: uncultured Chitinophaga sp.; assembly: GCA_964606155.1. Lineage (GTDB taxonomy): Bacteria > Bacteroidota > Bacteroidia > Chitinophagales > Chitinophagaceae > JJ008. Next base: position 55,477 of record CAZSGD010000023.1, read on the forward strand.
GCAGATCGGTCGTGATGATTTTTTATGGATGGACCGCTTCACTATTCGCAACCTGGAATTGGTGTATGGAAACTCAGAAGGCAATCATACCCTGCTGAGTGTGCTGGACAATACCGTTTCTCCCATGGGCGCCCGCTTATTAAAGAGATGGATCATTTTTCCGTTAAAAGATATTCAGAAGATCAATGAACGACTTGACACGGTGGCTTTTTTGATCAAAGAAACCGATCTCCGGAATAAAATGGCGCAGCATATCAAACATTGCGGTGATATGGAGCGGCTGGTTTCCAAGATACCTTTGAAAAAGATCAATCCCCGCGAAGTATTGCAACTGGCCCGCGGCCTGAAACAGGTGGAAGCCATTAAGCAGCTTTGTCTTTCTTCCACCAATGATTACTTAAAACGATTGGGGGATTCCCTGAACCCCTGTCCCTATATCGCTGATAAAATATTCAAAGAGATCGTGGATAATCCGCCTGCCCTGGCTATAAAAGGAGGCATGATGAACAGCGGGGTTAGTAAGGAATTGGATGAACTGCGTACCATCTCTTATAACGGCAAAGAGTACCTGGCCCAATTGCAATTGAAGGAGGCCGAACGTACCGGCATCAGCTCGTTGAAAATAGGTTTCAACAATGTTTTTGGTTATTACCTGGAAGTAACCAATTCCCATAAGAACAAAGTGCCTCCTGAATGGATGCGCAAACAAACGCTGGCAAATGCCGAACGCTATATTACCGCCGAATTAAAAGAATACGAGGAAAAAATTACCGGAGCTGAAGAGAAGATACTGAGGATCGAGCTCGAATTGTTTGAAAAATTACTGGGTGAATTATTTGAATACCTTTTACCGGTGCAAACCAATGGCAATATGGTGGCCATCATGGATTGTCTTTGTTGTTTTGCCTGCAATGCCATCCAGTACCAGTATAAAAAACCCCAACTGCATACAGGAGATGAAATGCTGGTGAAGGATGGACGACACCCGGTGATCGAAAGAAATTTACCGATCGGTGAATCCTATATCAGCAATGATCTCGAGCTGAATAAAACAGACCAGCAGATCATCATTCTCACCGGGCCCAATATGAGTGGTAAGTCAGCCCTGCTTCGCCAAACGGCCCTGATCACCCTGATGGCGCATATCGGCAGTTTTGTACCGGCTGCGGATGCAAAGATCCCGCTGACGGATAAAATATTTACAAGGGTGGGCGCCTCCGATAACCTCAGTGGCGGTGAATCGACTTTCATGGTGGAAATGAATGAAACGGCTTCGATCATTAATAATATCACCAGCCGCAGCCTGGTACTATTGGATGAGATCGGAAGGGGCACTTCCACTTACGATGGTATCTCCATTGCCTGGAGCATTGCCGAACATTTGCATAATTCCCCTCATCAGCCCAAAACATTATTTGCCACGCATTATCATGAACTAAATGAACTGGAAGAAAAATTCCAGCGGGCAAAGAATTTTCATGTTACCAATAAAGAAGTGGGCAATAAGATCATCTTCCTCCGCAAACTGGCCCGTGGTGGCAGCACTCATAGTTTTGGTATCCATGTGGCCAGGATGGCGGGCATGCCCCCTTCCCTGATCGATCGTGCCAATGAGATACTAAAGCAACTAGAAAGCAAACATGTGGGCGAAGACGGGCCCGGCGGCAATATGGGAAACAAACTGAAAGAAATAACGGCCTCTAAAGTACAACTGTCCATTTTTGATGCACACTCCGAAACATTCGACGATATCCGGAAACTGCTCGAAGGCATAGATATCAATCGCCTCACCCCGGTGGAAGCGTTGCTGAAATTACAGGAAATTAAAAGCAAACTGAAGTAGATAATAACTAATAGATGATAGATAATAGTTGTTTCAGTTTGAGTCTTCCTGACAGCACAGATAATTCCGGAATACTGATGAGTTTCGCTAATTATTATCTTTTATTTATTATCCATTCTCTATAAATAACTGAGCCACCATTTATCATGCGTGCTCTTATACTTATCATATTTCTTGCATAGGGGATATAATATCAACACCGTAATGATCCAGACAATATAAACACCGGCCAAACCGAACCCAAAATCACTGGGCCGGAACAGGAAGGGATTATTAGGGGTGATAATATCATCAACACCATATTTGCCGCTTGCAAAGAATACGACCACCACGAAGATGTGAATAACATAAAAGTGCAGGATATAATAGAACAGCGGTACACGGCCATATACCCTGAAGAAACCGGTCACTTTATTCCCCACTCCTTCCAGCAACCCCAGTACGATCAAACCAACCCCAATGGTAATTGTAAGAAAATCGAGTGAGGGCGGGTATTTATTGATGTTGATAAAAGACAGGAAGGTAAACACTGTGCCGCGGGGTTGTTCTGACCAGGGTACGGGGTCGCCATATTGATTGATAAAACGCAGCAGAATGAACAATAACACCAACACCGTACCCAGGGCCAGCAGCATCTTCCTGCGTTTATCGATGTCTGTATAAGATGTAAATAATTTTCCAAAACAATAACCCAGTATCATCACACCCGTCCAGGGCAGGAAGGAATACACGATTAAAATGAAATGATCAGCGAAAGGGGAATGAACAGCAAAATTGGAAAAATAAATAAGGTCGGATAAAAATGATCCGTCTTTCAGCCCTTTATTGACCGAAGGATAATCGAGCAGGTTGTGTCCAAAAACGATGATCAAACCGATGAATAAAAGCAGGTGGAAAGGCAGGCGGATCAGTAAACCCAAAAGAATCATGCTGATGCCAATGGCCCAGATCACCTGCAGGATGATCACATTATACAAGGGATTGAAGGTCCAGCCCAGGGTAATGATAAATATTTCCAGCAGTACCAGCCAAAAACCTCTTTTGATGAGGAAGATGCTTAATTCGGCTTTTGTTTTTTTCCGGGTCATCAGGTAAGCAGCCGTACCTGCCAGGAAAACAAATATGGGCGCACAAAAATGGGTGATCCACCGGGTAAAGAAAAGGAAAGGTGTGGTGGTGGCGAGGTCGGTGGGATTGGTGGCCACCGATGCACCCCCTTCCACGACCACTTTATGAAAAAAATCACGGACATGGTCCAATGCCATGATGACCATGATCATACCCCTTAAAATATCAATGGATTGAATACGGCTGCGGCCGGAAACCGAAAGATCTGCCATACTGTTGGTTTTGAAGTGGCTGAAGATACAGGAAAAACAAATGTATGCTGCAGTGCCTGAAACGGAAAAAAGGTCATCGTAGGGATCAGCGATGGTCTCTTAACAGTTTACCCACAGGCTTTTATATATTTTTTGAAAAATTCGGACATAAACAAAAACTTCTTATTTTTACCACAAATCAACCAAAACATGAAATTGTTTAAACTGACTGCTTTACCTATCCTGGCAGGTGCTTCTTTGATGATGCTTTCTTCCTGTGAACCCGATTCCGAATTAAAGAAGACCATGGAATACAGGAAGAATGATATTCCCATCACAGGATCAAAGGTGGTTCCTGCCAATGGATCTGCTGCATTAGGTAAGCTCAATGTTTTTTATAACCGTGAAACCAAATTGCTCACGTATTCCTATAACTGGTCTGGCCTGGCTGCCAATCCCAGCGGTATGGGCATTTATGGATTGGCCCCTGCAGGATATGCCGTATCTCCCACCACACCTGTTCAAACTATCAGTACCTCAGGGACTACAGCTGCTACCGGCACACGTTCAGGTACTTTGCTGATAGATGGTTTTGCTGTAAAAGAACAAGACCTGCTGAATGGCTTATATTATTTGCTGATCCGCACCAATAATACCACTTATCCGTTCGGCGAGATAAGGGCCCAGATCACATTTGATTAAGCTGATCAACATATTGTTTTACAACCCATCCCCTTTACAGGATGGGTTTTTTATTTGGCATCGAACCATACAGGCTTATTATCATTCCAGTTGCCATTATAATTAATAAACAATTCCTCTCCCGCTTTAATAAAGCGTACGGCCACAACAGAGATCTGTTCATGGGCTGTATCCATTTCGTATTCACAGTTACTTTTATAAGAATGATTATACACCGGTACGTAACCCAACGCCATACAACATAGATCTTTTTCCCCGCCCCATTCAAAAATATAATCGTGAAGCAGGGTCTGGTCCAGCAGCCTTCTTTCCTCCCGGCTCATCACGATCACCGGCGCTATTTCCACCACGGTGCCTTCTTCAATATTTTCGGAGGTAAAAACACCCCGCCCCATGGATGAAGTGGGACCGATAAACAGAAAAGGAAGTATCATACATTAATAATATTGTGCGAAGTAAACATATTTCTTGTAGCGGATCGGCTTGAAATGTGAGAATAAAAAACAGTCAAAAAATATTTCTCGCAGCGGGCGCAGAGGAGCCACGTTCGCAGCGCCGCTCCGTTGCGGGCTTTGCGAGAAACCCTGAAATTGACCCACAACATATTTCTTAACACAGCAAAGCTGCTGGCCTTACACCACTACTTCGTATTTTTGAAATATGTCATTGGAACTTGAACAGCCCACCCTCAAAGAACAATTTGAATCCGTCATTTCCACCAATGACAGGCTCCAGATCAGGGCTTTCCTGGACGACCAGAATATCAGTGATGTGGCGGAACTGGTGTATGAATTCCCCGACCAGGAAGACAGCATCATAGCCAATATGTCCATGAACAGGGCGGCCAGCGTTTTCAAGATCCTTGACCTCTCTGTGCAAAAAAGGATCATCCGCGAACTGCCTCCCAATATCACGGCCTCCCTGCTAAATGAATTGCCGGCAGATGACCGTACCGATTTTCTGGAAGAATTGCCCAGCAACGTGGTGCGGGAACTGATCAAAATGCTGGACCCGGAAGAAAGAAAAATAACGCTATCCCTATTGGGTTACCCTGAAAACAGTATTGGCCGTTTGATGACCCCGGATTACGTGTATGTGTATCCGTGGAATACCATCGATGAAGTATTTGCCACTATCCGGAAACATGGAAAAGACAGCGAAACGATCAATGTGATCTATGTGATCAATGAAAAAGGTGAATTGCTCGATGATATCCGGATACGTGACTTCATCCTGAATCCCCCGGATAAAAAGGTGGAGGACCTGATGGATGAACGTTTTATTGCACTGCACCCCGATGATGACCAGGAAACAGCATCGGAAATATTTAAAATGAATAACCGGGTGGCCCTGCCCGTAGTAAGCAACAGTAATAAATTGCTTGGCATTGTTACCATCGATGATATGTTGTGGGTGGCCAGCGAAGAATATAGTGAAGACATGCAAAAAATGGGAGGTACAGAAGCCCTGAATGAACCCTACCTGGAGATCCCGATCTTCAAACTCTTTAAAAAAAGGATCGTTTGGCTGGTGGTGCTTTTTTTAGGTGAAATGCTCACCGCCACAGCCATGGCTTATTTTGAAGATGAGATCGCCAAAGCCGTGGTATTGGCATTATTTGTACCACTGATCATTTCCAGCGGTGGAAATAGCGGCTCACAGGCATCCACCCTAATCATACAGGCCATGGCGGTGGGCGAGATCAGTATCAGCGACTGGTGGAAAGTGATGCGACGGGAGATCATCTCCGGTTTACTACTGGGAACTGTGCTGGGCGTTATTGGCTTCCTGAGAATATTCATCTGGCACACATTTGCGCCGGGTGCTTATGGCGATCACTGGATGCTGATCGGGTTCACCGTCAGCTTTGCATTGATGGGAGTGGTACTCTGGGGAACTATCGCCGGCAGTATGCTCCCGATCATACTTAAAAAATTAGGGGCCGACCCAGCTGTAAGTTCCGCTCCTTTTGTAGCCACCCTGGTGGATGTAACCGGGTTAGTGATCTATTTTACGACGGCTTTTACCTTACTAAAGGGGGTGCTGTTGTAAAGAAAGGAGAGCATAATGAGTTTGTCATTCTGCCTTATTTTCCAGAGTTTTGTGACATGCAACCGGTCAACCGTTTGCATGTTTTGAAATCAATAACTTTACCGCATAAACAAGTAAATCCATGTGTGGAATCGTTGGATATACCGGGCCCCGTGAGGCCTATCCCATCATCATAAAAGGATTAAAAAGACTGGAATACCGCGGCTACGACAGTACCGGGGTCGCCCTTCAGAACCAGAAAGGCGGTCTTAAGATCTATAAGAAGAAAGGAAAAGTAGCAGAACTGGAAGAGAACATCGTAGGTAAGGACCTTCATGCCACTATCGGCATCGGTCATACCCGCTGGGCCACACATGGCGAACCCAGCGATGTAAATGCACATCCCCACCGCTCTTCCAGCGGCAAACTGGCTATGATCCATAATGGCATTATTGAAAACTACAGCCAGTTAAAAAAAGAGCTTTCCAATAAAGGCTATACGTTCACCAGCGAAACAGATACAGAAGTACTGCTCAATTTCATTGAAGAGATCAAAAAGAATAACCAGTGTGATCTCGAAGAAGCCGTGCGTATTGCCCTGAAGCGTGTAACGGGGGCCTATGTGATCCTACTATTAGACGAAGACAGGCCTGATACGATTATCGCCGCCCGCAAAGGGAGCCCGTTAGTAATTGGCATTGGCAAAGGAGAACATTTTCTCGGCTCCGATGCCTCCCCTATGCTGGAATACACCAAAGAAGTGGTGTATGTGAACGATTATGAACTGGCGATCGTAAAACCCGATGAACTTATTTTAAAGAATCTCGGTAATGAAAAGATCACGCCCTATGTGCAGAAGCTTGATATAGAACTGGCAGCCATTGAAAAAGGCGGGTATGATCATTTCATGCTCAAAGAAATATTTGAACAACCTCAAACTATTTACGACTGTCTCCGCGGCAGGCTGGATGCCAATGAAGGCACCATTACCATGAGTGGCATTCAGCAATACGCCGAACAGATCGTCAATGCCAATCGTATTGTGATGGTGGCCTGTGGCACCAGCTGGCATGCCGGGCTGGTGGCAGAATATATTTTTGAAGAACTCTGCCGCATCAATGTGGAAGTGGAATATGCTTCCGAGTTCCGCTACCGTAACCCGGTAATCAATAAAGGCGATGTGATCATTGCCATTTCACAAAGTGGTGAAACAGCAGATACGCTGGTGGCTATTGAAAATGCCAAAGCCAAAGGAGCGATCATCCTGGGTGTTGTCAATGTGGTGGGGTCATCCATTGCCCGTATCAGCCATTCCGGTTCTTATACACATGCCGGCCCTGAAATTGGTGTGGCCAGCACCAAGGCATTCACCGCACAATTAGCTGTGCTCACGATGATCGCCCTGAAGATCGGTTATATCAAAGGCGCTATACCTCAGGAACGCTATATGCGTTTGCTGAAAGAACTGGAAGAAATACCGGAAAAAGTGGCCTGGACCTTGCAACACAGCGAATCGATCAAAGCCCTGGCAGAAAAATATAAAGATGCCCGTGATTTCCTTTATCTCGGTCGTGGTTATAATTTCCCGGTTGCCCTGGAGGGTGCGTTGAAATTAAAAGAGATCTCTTATATACATGCAGAAGGATATCCTGCTGCTGAAATGAAACACGGTCCTATCGCCCTGGTGGATGAATCATTGCCCGTGGTGTTTGTGGCCACAAAAGATTCTTATCATGAAAAGATCATCAGCAATATGCAGGAGATCAAAGCCCGTAAGGGAAGGGTCATTTCCGTGATCACCGAAGGTGATGCCACTTCCACCGATCTTTCTGAAGATGTGATGGTGGTACCGGAAGCCGATGAAATACTGGCCCCCATGCTGAGTGTGATACCCCTGCAGTTACTCGCTTATTATATCGGCGTGGCCAAAGGTTGTGACGTGGACAAACCGAGAAACCTGGCGAAATCCGTTACGGTGGAGTGATCATGTTTCGTTCTGAAGTTTTCTGTGCGATGTTTTCTCTTCAACTGAAAGGATTAAAAACTCCGGAACAACCCAGATTAAAACTTCTTAACCTTTTACATGAATTATATTTCTAAAAAAGCGATCACCGAACTCGGATACAATTTCATAGCCAAAGAATATATTCCCAAAGGGAAAAATGAATATTATCTCCGCAATATTCAAAACCGCAGCGGTATCAAATACCGCAAATTATCTGCTGCAGAAATTAAAACACTTGTACAAAATGGCAATTCTTCCAACGACTGGGGCAATATACTGGTGGCTGACGCCTTTGATCCTAAACTGGTAAGAAACTGTTCTTTTTACGGATTGGTACGTATTGGAAAACTGGAACCCTGTTTCAGGGAGTTCAATAATCTGAAAATGCCCACCGGCATCAGCAACAGTATGATCATTAGCTGTGATATTGGCGATAATGTGGTGATCGATAATATCAATTACATGAGCCATTACATTGTGGGTAATGAAGCCATATTGGTGAACATTAATGAGCTGGCCACGACCAACCATTCCAAATTCGGCAATGGTGTGTTGAAAGAAGGAGAGCCGGAGTCGGTACGCATCTGGATGGAAGTTTGCAATGAAAATGCAGGAAGAAGTGTATTACCTTTCAACGGTATGCTCACCGGAGATGCCTGGCTTTGGTCTAAGTACCGGGATGATGAAAAATTGCAGCAAAAATTCAAAGAGTTCACCGATAAAAGATTTGACACACAGCGGGGATATTATGGAAAGATAGGTGACCGATCCGTTATCAAAAATTGCAGGATCATCAAGGATACCTGGATCGGCAGCGATGCCTATATTAAAGGGGCCAACAAACTAAAGAACCTCACGATCAACTCTTCGCAGGAATCAAAATCACAAATTGGAGAAGGTTGCGAACTGGTCAATGGCATCATCGGATTTGGCTGCCGTATTTTTTATGGTGTAAAAGCGGTACGCTTTATGATGGGTACCAATTCCCAATTGAAGTATGGGGCCAGGCTGATCAACTCTTATCTTGGTGAAAACTCCACCATTTCCTGCTGCGAAGTGTTGAATTCACTGATCTTTCCCGCGCATGAACAACACCATAATAATTCATTCTTATGTGCTGCCACGGTAATGGGGCAAAGCAATATGGCCGCTGGTGCCACCATCGGTTCCAATCATAATTCACGCGGGGCAGATGGTGAGATCGTGGCGGGCCGTGGCTTTTGGCCGGGATTATGCGTGAGCCTGAAACATAATTCCCGTTTTGCCTCCTTTACCATCATTGCCAAAGGTGATTTCCCGGCTGAACTGGATATTAAAATACCTTTTTCACTGGTCAGCAATGATGTGTCGGGTGATAAATTGGTGATCATGCCGGGCTATTGGTTTTTGTATAACCTGTATGCATTGGCCAGGAATGTCAATAAATATGAAAGCCGGGATAAAAGGACCGATAAGACACAGGTTTTTGAATATGATTACCTGGCGCCTGACAGCGTGAATGAAATGTTTGATGCCCTGGAACTGATGAGCAATTCCACGGCTTTGGCCTTTGCCAAAAAGCATAATAAAAAAATACCGGAAAAGGAATGGAGCAGGATCGGCAGGAACTTACTGGAGAACAAAGCTGCAGAAGTATCTAAACTCGAGATACTGGCCGAAGGGTTTGAGAACACCAAACGAAAAACCCAGCTGGTAAAAGTACCGGAAGCCTACCGCCTGTTCAAAGAGCTGATCACTTTTTATGGTACCACCCAGCTGATCCGCTTCATCGAACGAAGAAAACTCAGTTCCTGGCGGGACATCAGCCAGGCACTACCGGCAAAGGCTACCCGAAAAAAATGGAGGAATATCGGGGCACAGCTTATTCCCGAAAATGATGTGCAGGCCCTCATCCGTCAAATTAAGTCCGGCCGGGTAAAGAACTGGGATGAAGTGCATGCTTATTATCACAAAAAAAGCAGCGTGTACCAGGAAGAAAAGTTTGAACATGCATTTGCTTCTTTACTGGAAGCGGAGGGACTAACTGCCCGGAAATTTCAGAAAAAAGTACTGGTGGACCTGCTCCAACGGGCCATCCGCACCCGGGAATGGATGATGGAAGCCATTTATGAATCCAGGGCCAAGGACTATTCCAATCCTTTCCGGCAAATGGTGTACGATACCCAAAAAGAAATGGAAAAAGTGATCGGCCGCTTAAAAGATAACAGCTTTATTGCCCAGCAAAAACAGGAATTAAACGAGTTCCGTAAAAAAGTTCAATCCATCATTCTCTCCCTGGAAAATTGATACGTCTCTTCTGCACTGATCAGCGGGTTTTCATGGGTTGATATATCGAATGAAAACCTAACTGGTAACAAGCGGTATAATACAGCACATCAAACACATAATGCCTGAAGGGTCTTTTGCCCTCCCCGATCTTAATGACCAATGCGGCTGTCATGGCCGAACGCTGTATGAAATTATTGAGATGGTATTGATCTGTGAACATGACCAGCAAGGAAGTGGAGAAAGGAAACTTAGGGCCTTTATCAGGGTCTCCACCCTTATACTTATTCTTATAACTGAAAGGCGGGTAAAACCATTGGGGATTGGCATCGGGAAATATTTTAGCAAATCCCTTATAGTGAAATTGTAATATCTCGTTGAACCCCTTGGCAGCCCCTGCTGTAAATAACAGGCCGCCCGTGATCCACCGGTTACTGTTCATTCTCCATTTTTTGGTCCGGTCGATCTTAATGGGAGTTAAACGTAATGCAGCACTGTCGATTATTGGAGAAGGCAGCGGTGCAGTATTGGCCAGGCTCACCTGCGAAGAGGCCGGGAAAGTGCTGATAACAAAAAGTATCAGCAACAGAAAATGGCGTTTCATTCCTACTGGTGTTTTTCAGGTTGTCACAAGAATGGCTCCCGGCCCACAGAGGCCGGAATAACATCATGCCCGGGTTGTATATCTTTTCCAAGAGATACAGCTAACAATAGGTTCTTGAAAGGATTATTTTAAGAGAGAGTACACAGGGTGTGGCCACAACTAAGGTAATGAAGCGGGCCGATCCTTCCATCAACAGATGAATATTTTTTTTAAAGTGGCAGAAGAGCCTGTTGGAGTGGGTTTGGAGCTATATCAATAAAAAAAATCCCCTGGCGGGCCAGGGGATCTATAAAAAATAGTTCTATAATTAGATCTTCTTCTTGATATCTTCTACTTTTTTAGCAGCTGTATCTTTAGCCTGCTCGATCATTTTGTTTGCAGTATCTTTAAGCTGATCTACTGCTTTAGTAGCAGTATCTTTTACCTGCTCAATAACACTATTAGCAGTGTCTTTTACTTCTTCAGCTTTCTTTTCAGATGAATCGTTACAAGCTGTCATCAGGCCGGCAATAGCGAAAATTGCAAATACTTTTTTCATTGACTTTGGTTTTTTGAGTTTGTTTGATTTAATGCTGCGCAAAGGTAGAAGTCAATCTGGAAATACCAAACATATACACCTTTTTCTTAATAATATTTAGACCTATCAGTTGATAACCAGCTAATTATTTTTTACGGAAGAATATCCTTACCGGCACTCCCGTAAAGTTGAAATGCGCCCTTAGCTGGTTCTCCAGGTAGTTCTTATAGGGTTGTTTGATATCATCCGGGAAATTGCAGAAAAAGGCAAAAGAAGGCACCACCGTGGGTAACTGTGTGATAAACTTGATCTTGATCGGGTTACCTCTAACCACCGGCGGGTGATAAGACTGGATAGCTTTCAGCATCACTTCATTCAGTTGTGAAGTAGAGATCTTCTTTTTCCGGTTGTCACAGACCTCCAGCGCCACTTCAATGGCTTTGAATATCCTTGTTTTTTCTTTTGCAGAAACAAAGAGGACCGGCACATCCGTAAAAGGGGCCAGTCTTTGCTTCAATTCTTTTTCATACTCTTTGGCCGTATTGGTTTCTTTTTCCACCAGGTCCCATTTATTCACCAGCACCACCACGCCTTTACCTTTCTTTACCGCAAGGCTGAAGATATTCAGGTCCTGTGCGGCTATTCCTTTTCCTGCATCTATCAGCAATAAGCACACATCGGCTTCATCCATGGCTTTGATAGCCCGGATAACAGAATAGAATTCCAGGTCTTCATGCACTTTGGCCTTGCGCCGGATACCGGCTGTATCGATCAAAATAAATTCTTTCTGAAAAAGATTGTAATGGGTGTGAATGGTATCCCGGGTGGTTCCGGCTATATCACTTACAATGGTACGCTCCTGCCCCACCAATGCATTCAGCAAGGAAGATTTACCGGTGTTGGGCTGACCAATGATCGCAAACTTGGGCAACTCCGCCATTTCTTTTGTTTCCTCTGAAGCATCATCTGTGATAAGCTCCGTTACTGCATCCAGTATTTCGCCCGTTCCGCTGCCGCTGGCGGCCGCAATAAAAAAGATATGCTCAAATCCCAGGCTATAAAATTCTGATGCTTCCAGTAACCTTTCATTATTATCCACCTTGTTCACAGTAAGAAACACAGGTTTGGTGCTTCTTCTCAGTACATCGGCCATGGCATCATCCAGGCTGGTCATACCCGTGGTGGCATCCACCATAAAAAGAATGACATTTGCTTCTTCCACCGCTACCAGCACCTGGCGGGCGATCTCTTTTTCAAATACATCATCACTGCCGGCTACAAAGCCGCCGGTATCAATGACGTTGAACGTTTTTCCATTCCAATCAGCCACACCGTACTGCCTGTCGCGGGTTACCCCGCTCACATCATCCACGATCGCCTTACGCTGTTCCAGCAAGCGATTAAAAAATGTACTCTTCCCCACATTGGGCCTTCCTACTATTGCAACTGTAAATGACATACCAACTATTATCTATTAACTTTTATCTTTTATCTCTTAATATCCATATTCTTTTAACTGCATCTCATTCTCCCTCCACTTCGGTTTCACTTTTACAAACAACTCCAAAAACACTTTTTGCTGAATGAATGCTTCAATATCTTTCCGGGCTTCGCTGCCGATCTTTTTGATCATCGAGCCTTTTTCGCCGATCAGTATTGCTTTCTGTGTTTCCCGGTGTACGATAATGTCTGCCACGATCTTCACCAATGTCGTTTTCTCCTGGTATTCCCGTATCAGTACCGCCGTATGATAGGGTATTTCATCTTCGGCTAATTGATAGATCTTTTCGCGGATCAGCTCGCTGACAAAGAAACGGGTATTCAGGTCACTGATCTCTTCGCCATCATAAAAGGGATCGCCTTCCGGCAAAAATTCCAGCAGGGCATCGATCAGTTTCTTTTTATTGATGCCCGACAAAGCCGAAATAGTGATCACTTTCTTACAGTAAGGCTTAACCGAAAAGAAATCAATGGCTTCTTTGATCTTTTCGGGGCTGGCCAGGTCGATCTTGTTCAGCACCACCACGGCCGGCACTTTTAGTTTCAGGGCAGAAAAGATGGCATCACATTCGTTCCAGTCTTCTTTCACATCCACCAGTAACAGGGCCACATCGGCATCTTCCAAAGCGCTTTTAACTGCCTGCATCATTTTTTCATGCAGTTTGTACCTCGGCTCAATAATTCCGGGTGTATCGGAAAAGATCACCTGGTAGTTTTTTTCTGTCAAAATGCCTTTTATCCGGTGCCGGGTGGTTTGTACTTTGGGCGACACAATAGCCAGCTTTTCACCCATTAATGCATTGAGCAGGGTGCTTTTTCCGGCATTCGGCCTTCCAAATATGTTCACAAAACCAGATTTCATTTCAGCCACAAATTATACGGATTGTCGCAGTTGTCCAGTGAGCAAAATTACATTTCCATTTCCTGCGCTAAATAAGAAACCCCGCCTTTTGCGGGGCCTTGTTGCGAAGGGGAGGATCGAACTCCCG
>CAZSGD010000024.1:0-25396 GCA_964606155.1 uncultured Chitinophaga sp.
AACCGGCCACCCCGACCTTGGCAAGGTCGTGCTCTACCAAATGAGCTACTTCCGCTTGTTTTTAAAGATCTTAAGTCATTGCCGTCTAGTACCTTAGACTCAAACGGGGACGCAAAAATAGGGCATCAGCCCTGTTTAAAAAAATTTCGCTCCAACTATTTGTATTTCGGAGTGTATTGGGTGCTTTCCTGTACCGGCACATCCAGCTTCTCATAACGCTTAGTATACAGCATATAACATCCCCCCAGCACAAATGCCACGATGCACGCTACCTGCAAATAAAATAAAAATGCAGAAGAGGAAACCCAGTTATGGGTAAAGTCGCTGTCCTGGATCTTCTTGAGGTCTTCCTGGTATTGTTGCTGATTGCTCATAATGCAATTTTGTGGTGCAAAAATAAGGCTTCAATATAAAAAATCACTTCCTTTTCCCCACAATTTCAATAAAATACTGCTTCTTTTTTACAAAATGCAGCCATACGATATTTCGCTTACAAAATCCCCGTAATTCCCCTTTTCGGCTGTCAGGGAACACACTTTTTTTCTGATGGAACAACCACCATTTAACGAAGGCCAGTTGCGCCCTGAGCACAGCAATAAAATATCCCCCGTCACCTGACAAAAGCCCCTTCCAGGCCGAAATACCATCCAGCAGGCTTCTTACCGGCATGATCCATATTTTTTTGGATAAGGGCAGGTTTTTCGACATCATGATCTTATTATTCCTGAAATTCAAATAGGTCTTTAAGGTGTTGCCCCGCGGTAATGTACCTCCTCCCACATGATAAACCTTCGAAGACGGGCAAACATATATTTTATACCCCGCCAGCTGTATGCGCCAGCACAGATCAATTTCTTCCTGGTGAGCAAAGAAATATTCATCGAAACCCTTTACTTCATGAAATACCGCAGCCCGGATAAATAAAGCGGCCCCACTGGCCCAAAATACGGGTTCCATATCATCATACTGGCCTTTATCTTCCTCGCAAATATCAAATATCCTTCCCCTGGCAAAGGGGTAACCATATTGATCCAGCCAGCCACCTGCCGCACCCGCATATTCAAATAGTTGCTTATTCCTGTAAGAAAGTATTTTGGGCTGACAGGCCGCAATGGCCTTATCGACTTCCAGTAAACTGATCATTGGTTCCAGCCACCCCGGGCATACTTCCACATCTGAATTCAGGATAACATAATAATCGGCCTTTACCTGCTTCAATGCCTCGTTATATCCTTTCGCAAAACCCAAATTCTCCGAAAAGCGGATGACCCTCACCGTTGGATATTGCATCTCCAGGAATTCAACAGAACCGTCCGTTGACCCATTATCGGCTATAACCACTTCCGTATTACCCGGCATATAAGCCAGTACCGATGGAAGAAATTGCC
The DNA here is from genome assembly GCA_964606155.1 of uncultured Chitinophaga sp. Taxonomy (GTDB): domain Bacteria; phylum Bacteroidota; class Bacteroidia; order Chitinophagales; family Chitinophagaceae; genus JJ008. The sequence continues at coordinate 1,389 of CAZSGD010000024.1, forward strand.
CGAGGTATTTCCGGCCATTCCAGTTCAGTATTACGATCGATACTTTAGGTGAAGGGTTCAAGGAGGGTAAAATATTTTTTCAAAAATAAGGGAAGCCGGTTTATCCGTACTAAATTCGAAATATGTTTAGGCAATTACTGAACTGGCGGACATTACTGGCATTGGTGGCGATCCTGATCGTATCAGGTACTATTTTTTACTCCCAATACCTTGCCAAGAAGATCGCAAAGGAAGAAAAGGAAAAGGTGGAACAATGGGTGGCTGCGATCAATTCCATCAATAATCCCGACAATAACGACGTAAACCTCCCTTTCAGGATTATCCAGGATAACGATGATATTCCCATCATTGAAACAAACGAAAAAGATAGTATTACCAATTATATCAACCTGGATACTTTAAAAGCTAAAGACGATGAAAGCTATTTGACAAGGAAATTAGCAAAATTCAAAGGACTTAATACTCCCATTATCTGGACAGATCCGAAGGATTCCACAAGGGTCAACAGGTATTATTACGGAAATACCACGCTGCTGAATGAAGCCAGGTATTACCCCATCGTCCAATTGTGTATTGTGGCTTTATTCATTGCCATCACTTTATTATCACTCCGGAGCAGTTACCGTTCGGTACAAAACCAGGTGTGGGCCGGTATGGCCAAAGAAACGGCCCATCAATTAGGCACACCTGTATCCTCGCTGGAAGGATGGGTGGAGATGCTCAAGGAAACATCAGGAAATGAAAAGATCGTACATGAACTGGAAAAAGATGTGGACAGGCTCCGGCTGGTATCAGATCGCTTTGGTAAGATTGGGAGTACCCCTCAACTGGAAGAAGTGGATATCATCAAACAAGTCAACAATATGGTGGACTATATGAAGAAAAGGGCCACCGGCAAGATCAGTTTTTTGGTGAATACGCATCAGCAGGAGCAGGTAATGGCCCATGTTTCCCCGCCACTATTTGACTGGGTGATTGAAAACCTGCTCAAAAATGCACTGGATGCAATGGAAGGAAAGGGCAGTATCACCGTAAATATCCAGGAAGATAAAAGCACCGTGAGCATTGACGTTACAGATACAGGAAAAGGGATCAGTAAACAGAATATCCAAAAAGTCTTCAAACCTGGTTTTACCACCAAAAAAAGAGGCTGGGGCCTGGGGCTAAGCCTTTCCAAACGGATCATATCAATATACCATAAAGGTGAAATTTTCGTCAAACAATCTGAACCCGGAAAAGGGACCACATTCAGGGTGGTTTTAAATAAATGACAGCACCCCCGCCTTATCTTTGCCAACTAACCATCCAATTATGAATCTTGACTTTAATCGTAATGAAGATGTAATGAAACAAAGCCTCAGCGATATGCGCAGAAGGCTGGAAAAGATATATGAAGGAGGCGGAAAAAAAGCTATAGAAAAACAGAAAGAAAAAAATAAACTCACCCCCCGCGAACGAATAGCCTACCTGGTCGATAAAGACAGCCCTTTTATTGAGATCGGCGCTTTTGCCGGTTATGATATGTATGCCGAACAGGGCGGCTGCCCTGCGGGAGGTACGGTGGCCGGTCTGGGTTATGTAAGCCGCAGACAATGTATCATTGTAGCCAATGATCAAACCGTAAAAGCAGGCGCCTGGTTTCCTATCACGGGCAAGAAAAACCTTCGCTTGCAGGAGATCGCCATGGAAAATCATTTGCCGGTTATTTACCTCGTCGATAGTGCCGGCGTATTCCTTCCCATGCAGGATGAAATTTTTCCAGATAAAGAACATTTTGGACGCATCTTTCGCAATAATGCCCGCATGAGTGGTATGGGCATCACACAAATTGCAGCCGTCATGGGTCCTTGCGTGGCAGGCGGTGCTTATTTACCCATCATGAGCGACGAAACACTGATGGTGGAAGGCAATGGTTCTATTTACCTGGCCGGCCCCTATCTCGTTAAAGCTGCCATCGGTGAAGACATAGACAATGAAACATTAGGCGGCGCAGTTACCCATACTGAGATCAGCGGCATCGCCGATTATAGATTCAAGACCGAGCAGGAATGTATGGACCATATCAAACGAATGATGAGTATGCTCGGCGTTCAATCCAAAGCAGGGTTCGACAGGATTACCTCCAAACCTCCTGCAAAGAATGCAGAAGACCTCTATGGCATTTTCCCCAGCGATGGAAAACCTTATGACATACTGGAGATCATCGAACGACTGGTCGACAATTCCGAATTTGAACAATTCAAGGAGGATTATGGCAAAACGATCGTCTGTGGTTATGGCAGAATTGACGGATGGGCCGTGGGGATCGTAGCCAATCAGCGCAAGATCGTAAAAAGCAAAAAGGGTGAAATGCAGATGGGAGGTGTTATCTACAACGATAGCGCCGATAAAGCTGCCCGTTTTATTCTGAACTGCAACCAGAAAAAAATCCCGCTGGTATTCCTGCAGGATGTAACCGGGTTTATGGTGGGCAGCCGCAGCGAACATGCCGGTATCATTAAAGACGGTGCTAAAATGGTTAACGCCGTAGCCAACTCAGTAGTACCCAAGATCACCATCATCACCGGTAACTCGTATGGAGCCGGCAATTACGCTATGTGCGGCAAAGCCTACGATCCACGGTTTATTTATGCCTGGCCTTCGGCTAAGATCGCGGTGATGAGCGGCGACTCTGCCGCTAAAACACTTTTGCAAATAGAGGTGGCCTCACAAAAAGCCAAAGGAAAAGCCATCAGCCCCGAAACAGAACAGCAACTGCTGAATGAAATAAAGGGGCGATACGAAAAACAAACCTCACCTTATTATGCAGCTGCAAGATTATGGGTGGATGCCATCATTGATCCGGCCGATACCCGGAAAGTCATTTCAGAAGGTATTGCAGCAGCTGATCATAACCCCGATATGCAGGAACTAAGAACGGGTGTTTTCCAGGTATAGGTGTAAATCCATTTTCCAAAATATGAATCATTGAGCCATTCCATTACCATTTATACAGACGGATCTTCAAGAGGCAATCCCGGGCCCGGTGGATACGGTGTGATACTCATGAGCGGAAACCATCGCAAAGAATTATCACAGGGATATAAATTAACCACCAATAACCGCATGGAGTTGATGGCGGTTATTGCCGGCCTGAAAGCATTGAAAAAACCAGGCATGCAGGTTACTGTTTATTCCGATAGCCAGTATGTGGTAAAAGCAGTGGAAGAAGGGTGGCTGGCAAACTGGATCAAAACAAATTTCAAAGGAGGAAAAAAAAATCCCGATCTGTGGAGAGAGTTTTATGAACTGTCGAAACAGCATCATATCCGTTTCAAATGGGTGAAGGGACATGCGGATAATCCCTTCAACAACCGCTGCGATGAATTGGCTACAGAAGCAGCGGATGGAGCTCATCATCATTTATTAACGGATGACGGATATGAAGCTTCTGCCTGATCTTATTTTTTAATATTGAAAAATGAAGAACTCCCTGTGCTCCTGGAGCGGTGGCAAAGACAGTTGCTTTGCATTGATGCAAGCCTTTCACTTCGGCTATACACCCAAAGTGCTCTTGAATGTATTGAATGAAGAAGGAAATATCTCCCGCTCTCATGGCATCCCCTCCTCTATCCTCCGGGCCCAGGCGGCTTCTGCCGGTTTACCGGCCTGTTTGATCAGCAGTTCCTGGCAGGAATATGAGCAGCATTTTACAGCCGCACTCAGCCAGCTAAAGAACGAATACGATCTCACCCATGCCGTATTTGGTGATATTGACCTGCAGCCACACCGTGACTGGGAGGAAAAAGTGTGTGCGAATGCAGGATTACAGGCTGTGTTACCCCTCTGGCAGCAGGACAGAAAAAAATTGGTGCTGCAAATGCTCGAAGCGGGTATAGAAACCATCATTGTAAGTTGTAATGAGATCATGGGAGAACGATTTATCGGCGAACCCATCACCCCCGCCTTGGTGGAAGAACTGGAGGCCATGGGCATCGATGCCTGTGGCGAGAACGGCGAATTTCATACACTGGTGCTGGATTGCCCGCTGTTCAGCGATCGCATAAGCGTTGCCGTTAGCAGTAAATTGCTCCACAACAACTATTGGTTTGCAGAACTCCGAACCTGACCTGTATGAACTAAAAAACCCGCACGGGTTGAGTCCGGCGCGGGTTTCATTTCGTTTGATGTTATTCGTTCATCAGGCAATGATCAGTTCTGCTTTCTTTCTCGTAAGAATATTGTAAGTAAACAATATGACGGGAAGGAAAAAGATAGTTGCCAGTAAGGCATTTTTATAAAACGGTAACCCTGCGGTGTAGCAGTTCATCAGTCCGCTGAAATCTTTTGTATAAGTGGCATGACCACCCATCCACACACTGAAATTGGAAACAAGGAAAAATACGGTGGGTGCGGCGATAGCGCCGATAGCCAGGCTGCTGTAGTTTTTTCCTTTCAAAGCCCAGCCGGTCAGGGTAGACAGCATCAGGATAAGATAATTCTTCCACTGACCACTATAAAAACCGGCATAAGGGAAAAGGTCCTGGCTGTACAGGAATTGTATCACTGCATCGCTGATGAACAGGGCCAGCAGTGGCAACAGGAATGACATATCCTTTTGCTTGATAATAAATCCTGAAAACAAAGCGATAGCTATCACTGGTGAAAAACCTGACATGTTCAGATTGGGACCGAAATAATATTTACAGGCTGTTGCAAGCGCAATAAGTATCAATGTAAAAACAATAAACCTGCCGTTGATCTTCATTTGATGATGATTAATTATGTCGCAAAAATAACAGAATTGGCCCAAATCATCAGCCTAATTATTAACCCTTGTGAATAGCCTGTTTATCTTCATGGGTGGGGTACAGTGGCCTTAAACACAGTAGCAGCAGCATCTGTACTCATCTGCACATTTGTTCCCGCGAAAACTACAGCAGCAGGCTGGCCCGGCCCGATCCGGATGACCGAAGCTCCATTTTTCAACAGGGCCGTCCCATCCACTGCGATCAGTATCTCCGTCGCAGCAGGATTAAAAGAAACAGTAGCCCCTTCCGGCAGTTCAAATCGGCTCAGCTGAAAATCGGGCGCCGGCGTGGGATAGACCTTTTCTGACCTGTCTATCATCTTTCCCTGTAAAATATCAGGGTAAGTTGGCCCGCATTTTACATGCTTCAGCAATTCCACTACATCAATATGTTTGGTTGTCAGCCCACCCCGTAATACATTATCTGAATTGGCCATTAGTTCCACATTCTGCCCTTCCAGGTAGGCATGGGGTACTCCGGCATCCTGGAACATCCCTTCCCCTTTATGCAGGTGAACAATATTGAATAAGTAGATCGAAAAGATGCCTCTGTCAATATCGTCACCCTTAAAAAAAGTTTTAGCCGCCCTTGCCGCCCAAAAATCCTCATCCGTTTTATCCTGCTCACCTTCTTCATATATGGGAAGAATATTATCGATCAGGGGACGCAGGATCCTGTTTACTTCCTGCTGTGGCATTTCCATTACATGCTTATAAAGGCCTGTATAACCCGACTGGTTAAATACAGGTAATAATTCACGAAGCTCCACCACATTCAGCAGAGTATACACCAGTTCTTTTTCAGGTTTAAACCCATGGAGCAGCCAAAAATCGCCCAGGGCCACCACCATTTCGGGTTTATGATTGTCATCCTTGTAGTTTCTCGCCGGTGAATCCAGGGGGACCCCGGCTTTATTTTCTCTCGCAAACTCAATTTCAGCCGCTTGTTTGGAAGGATGCACCTGTATGGACAACATATCTTTTACATCCAGCACTTTGAACAGGTAGGGTAAATGTCCTGCATAGTCCGATAATAATTTAGACCCCTCCGGTGCCTCAACTATTGAATTCCCCAGCGGATGGGTGCCCATCCAATATTCTGCGAAAGGCTTTTTATCCTTGTTCTCTGCTTGCAGCAATGCGGGTATGAATGAATAACCACCCCAATCGTAATGCTTGACTGTTCCTTTTAAATGGTAAATACCAGACATGTATGAATTTCTTTTACTTTGACATAAAGATAAGGTATGGCAGAGCATAATGAATTAGGTAAAGAAGGCGAAGAAATGGCGGTAAAATGGCTGAAAGAAAAAGGATATACCATTCTGCATCGTAACTGGAGATACCGGAACCTGGAGATTGATATTATTGCCACCACGGAAAAATTCCTGCATTTTATAGAAGTGAAAGCAAGAAACCACAGTATGATCGGGAATCCTGAAGACAGTGTTACCAAAAAGAAATTTAAAAATCTTCAGCGTGCGGCCGATCAATACCTGCATTTGAACCCCGGCCACAAATGGATCCGGTATGATATACTGGCCATCACATTAATGAAAAATAAAGAAGCCGAGTATTTTTTACTGGAAGATATGTTCTTTTAGAGCTTCATGCGCTCCATCATTTTTTCCACCAGCCGGTAAGTGGCCGGACAATACTCCACGTTTTGCTTGTGTACATGCGCATAGTCCTTAAATTTCTTTGACAAATGCGGGTAGCCCCTGCAATCAGCCGGTCTTACGTCATAGATACTGCATTTATTATCCTTCAGGTTGAGGAACTGGCAAGGTTCTGTCTTATTCATCCAGTCCCTGTCACCTCCCCTCTCCTGCCGCAACCATTTTGCTTTAAATTCATCCACCGACATACTAAAATGGGCCGATATTCTTTTCAGGTCCTGTTTATTGAACGTAGGGGTCATGGTTTTACAACAGTTGGCACAGGAAAGGCAATCTGTTTCCTGCCAAACCTCTTTTTCCATACCGGCTATCTGCTTATCCAGCCCCCGGGATGCTTTTTTTTCCAGCCGGCCCAAAAAACGCCTCATCCTGCCTTTGTTCTCCACTGCTTTTTTGCGAAAAACACGTATATCAATGGGTTTCATATCAATCATGCGCCGAAGATACAACGGAGAATGTTACCCGGCGTAACAGAAAGAATTTTAGGGCCTGAAATTTTTCATTAATTATTTTTGTTCATCATCAAACCCACAATCATGAGAATACTGAGCATTTTTTTCATCACCGCTTGTTTTGTACTGGCATTGAACGCCTGCAATTCCTCCCCCAAAGAGACCAAACACGAAGCCTTTTGTGAGGGCAATTGTGATACCGACTCTGTTAAAGTAAAAACCACCGGAAAGGACCGGGCTTATGTACTCATACTTTTAAAGAACTGTGAAGGCGACTCCGTTACCTGGGGCAATGCAAAGATGGACACCTACCGCCAGTTGCCATTTGGTGAACTCACCGGGAAAAATATGAAGCTCAATGAGAATTATGTAAAAATCGATGTGTATGAATCAAAATATGCCTGGGTTACGTTTAACGAGTGCGAATGGGGACAGGGATATGCTATTAAATTACCATTCAGCAAAACAGAAAATATCTTCCGTAAAAACAGCGCCATCAACAGTATCGATCCTAAATTCCGAGTGCATGACTCTTTGATCGCTTACACAGACCGTGGTAATATTTTCGTGGAAGAGAAAAGCACCGGCAAAAAAGCTTCCATGACTTTCGGTGTAAAAACAGAAATGGAATACGACAATATGCACGCCACCCTTGATTCTGTCAACATCACTCCCACCCGCATCTGGGCAAAAGTGAAGATCGGCAAAGAGTGGAAAAACTTAGAAGAGAATATTACGCTGAAATAATTTTTCCCTGCCTCGCTGCCGGGACCAATAACATTTATGTGGGAGCCTTATAAAAAGGGATTCAGATCTTACCTGCAACTGGAAAAATCATTGTCGGGCAATACCGTAGAAGCTTATTTAAGGGATATTGAATGGCTAACACAGTTTCTGCAGGAGAAGAAGTCATTGAAGAAACCGGCGGATATTACACTGAAAGATCTGCAGTCATTTATCAAAAACATTGCGGAGCTGGGCATGTCGGCCACTTCACAGGCCCGTATCATTTCCGGTATCAAATCTTTTTACAAGTATTGCTTACTGGAGCATATTACCACCAAAGACCCCACCACCCTGCTCGAAGCCCCAAAGCTGAAAAGAGTATTGCCGGATGTCCTGAGTTTTGATGAGATTGAGAGCATCATTGAACAGGTGGACCTGAGCAAACCGGAAGGTGGCCGAAACAAAGCTATCCTGGAAACGATGTACAGTTGCGGGCTGCGGGTAAGCGAAGTGGTGAACCTGAAAATATCCCAGTTATACCTGGATGTGGGCTTTATCCGTGTGGTGGGCAAAGGTGATAAGGAACGGCTGGTGCCCGTGGGACGTAGCGCCACCAAATACATCAATATTTACAAAAATGATATCCGGGTACACATACCTGTTATAAAGGGCAATGAAGACATTCTGTTCCTCAATAACCGGGGGAGTAAATTATCGCGGGTGATGATCTTTTATATCATCAAAGAAATGGCAGCCAAAGCCGGTATTAAAAAAACAGTATCTCCGCATACGTTCCGGCATTCCTTTGCCACGCATTTGGTGGAAGGCGGCGCCGATCTGCGGGCCGTACAGGAAATGCTGGGACATGCCAGTATCACCACGACTGAGATCTATACCCATCTTGACAGGGAATTTTTACGAAAAACACTGGAAAAATTCCATCCGGGTTTTAAAGGATAATCATTCCTTTCACACTGAGCCCCTGTCATATTGAGTCCATGTCACATTGAGTTTATCGAAATGTTCCGGAAAACTATCATTGAATAATCAGCTGTTCAGTAAATCGTTTCCCGGATTTCTTACTCGTCAGCACCAGGAAATAATTACCTGCCGCCACCTGTGGCAAATCGATATTCAGCAATCTTGCATCTGCATCGATCCATAATTCCTGCTGGTAAGTTACCTGGCCGGATGCATTAAGTAATTGCAGGTTGAAATACCCTTCCTCCGATTGTTTCCATTCGATGGTCAGGTTAGAGCCGGTTGGTATGGGATTGGGGAACACTTTGAAGTATTTTACAGTGTCTCTTATATTATCTGAAATCACAGGTATAAACTTCCCGGGATTAACATCAAATCGTTGAACAATAACACCCATCAGCATATGCTCCATTGGAACTGGTGCCAATTCAATTTTAGTACTATTCACATAAGTGGTCCGTTTGACAGTGATCTCTTTTATGTTAAATCCTACATAGGAAATAATCAGGGTCAGCTCTTTCCAGTCTTTGGGTGGTTTTAAACTAAATGAACCATTAATTTCTGTAGCCGTTCCTGTCCTTGTTCCTTTGATCATCACTGTAGCACCCGGCAGCGGCAATCCGCTATCATCCACCACCGTACCCCTGATGAATACATTTTTTGTGACCTCTCCCTGTACATCTGGTACTGTAAAGCCTGTAACGGGGGAAACGGTATCTGAAACCGGTGGTTTCACACATACCGGTGTGATATTGCGGGTGGATATCTCCCCGAGGACCACAGGCTCATTCACGAGAGGCCTTTGCACAGTATCACGGGCAGACTTAACCGTAATTTTTCCCTGTGTTTTTTCAGCAGAAGCTTTTGATACAAAGAAGGCGGGTAACAGGATCTGGAAGAAATATTTGACCCAGGGAATGCGTTTCTTCGGTATCTCAATATCCCTTTCCAACTGGTCGCTCATAAAACGGCCGCATACACTGCCGGTGGAGGGTTTTTTAAAGAATGCAGCGATCTGCCGGTCACTCATATTGCTAAAATCGACCACCTGTTTTTGACAGGAGCCGCAAAATTTTCCTTTTTCCACGGGTGTCATAGCATCCCAGTTTTCATGACAGGGTTTGGGGATGGTCAGCTGTATTTTCTTGCTCATATTGCCGGATTTATTGAATGATTATCCTCTCAGATGCAGCCACCCGGCCGTTTTCATACACAAGCTGTACAAAATATATCCCTGCTGCCCAGCGGGGGTCGGTCCGAACCGTTTGTAACCCCGATCCCTTTACAATATTCTGTTGTAATATTAAATTACCATTCAGACTGAACACTCGTACCAGGGATGCTGCATTTTGTTTTTCTTTTAACGATATATTCAGAAAGCTTCCCCTGGAAACCGGGTTGGGATAAATAGCAAGGCGATTCAATCTTTGCTCCTCTTCATTCTTATTCACAGAATCTATTCCGGTAATAACAACACTGCTCACTCCGCATCCAAAAGCAGTACCACATCCGATCAGGTGGCGCCTGATCGTGCAAATGGTTCCCCCGCCAACAATTACCTCTGAACAAACTTTTACATCCGGGCTTAATTGAATTTCTTCACTCCATGCTGAATGGTTGTGGAGAAATTGCCGGTAAGTTTGATACCCCACTGCAGAAACAATGACCTCACCCCGGCGTACCCCGCGGGCGGATTCAACATTCACAATCCCCCTTTCATCCGCCACATACATCATTGTATTTTTTTTACTGGCAGAGATAAATGTAACTGTGGCGCCTCCGATTGCACTGCCATCTATGGAGTCTTTAATCACCAACACATCCTGCTGTCTTTTATTTGTAGTAACGATGATTACTCCTTCCATGGCTTCACGGCCATAGATGGCTTGTGCGGCAGCAGGTTTCAGTATGTCCACAGAAGCAATATCGTTTGGGTTTATACTGCCCAGCATCGACAGCTTTTGAGGAAACCCATCCACCACCAGTAATGGGCCTGGATCTAACGGTTTACTATATCCGCAACGGATGAATATTTTAGGTTTTGAAGTATCTGCCGGAGGAACGGTCATATTCAACCCATCCACTTTTCCGGTCAGTCGGTTGGACAAATGGTTCCACTGTGCATGCAGAAAAACTGAACAACATACAAAAAGAAGTGTAGAAAATATCCTCATAAGCGGGTCATTGGTTTTTTTACTAAAAAGAAAAAGGGGCTGGTAAAAACCGGCCCCGTATCACTAACCGGCTGTTAAATGATTAGCCATTTTCGGGTATGGATGCTGAGACAAAATGAATTACATATCGTACACCAAATAATTTTTTAAGGTCATTTCCTGGCCTTTTTACGCAGTATTCTGATAGCCAGATGCACTTGTTTTAGCATTTGCATAAGCCTTCTTTAATTTTTTATTTGCTAATTTTAAGCGGTGGCATTCATCCGGAATATATCCCACACATCCCTGGCCGACAAGGAACTGGTAGCCCTGTACAAAGAGTCGGGCGACATGGCCGTACTGGGCGAGTTATACCAGCGGTACATGGAACTGGTCTATGGTGTATGCCTCAAGTACTACAAAGAACCCGAAACCGCAAAAGACAGCGTAATGCTGATCTTTGAAGAACTGGTTACCAAGCTTAAAAAACACGAAGTGGAGAATTTTAAGGGCTGGCTGCACCAACTGGCTAAAAATCACTGCCTGATGCAGCTCCGGACCCCTAAAAACCTGAAAACCGTGGAGTTCAAGACCGAACTTATGCAATCGGAGGAAAATGTGCATCTGAATGGTGTGCTGGAAAAAGAGGAGAATTTCAAAAAACTGGAACTCTGCCTCAGCACCCTGACCGAAGAGCAGCGCCAGGTAATCAAACTGTTCTACCTGGAAGGAAAATGTTATAATGAAATAGTGGAAATTACCGGCCACGACTGGAACCAGGTCAGGAGTTTTATACAGAACGGAAGAAGGAACCTGAAGATATGTATGGAAAGATCAGAAATGGAACAAAGAAGTCAGGGAATAAAAGATTAAAAAATTCGAATTTTGTAAAGCCTTATGGCAACGGACAAACATACACAGCATTATACCGCCGCGGATATTGAAAAATATCACAAGGGGCTCCTGTCTGCCAAAGAAATGCATGACCTGGAAAAAGCCGCATTAGATGACCCCTTCCTTGCCGATGCACTGGAAGGTTATGCCACCCGGGGAGTGAATGTAGCAGCAGATATTGCCGAATTGAAGAAAAGACTGGAAGAAAAAACCGAAAAGACCAAAGTAGTTCCGCTTTCAACAGGTAAACCCTCTTCATTCCCCTTCCTGCGTGTGGCCGCCATGGTTATATTGATCGCAGGGGCCGGTGTGCTGACTTACCAGTTTGCATTTAATAATAAGAATAAGAGTGAGCAACAGGTTGCTAAACTGGAAGAACCTGCTAAAAATGAAACCATAAAGGCAAACGATACCGTTACTGCAAATCCTTCACAGGCAGGGTCACCCGAAACCAGTGGATCAACAGCCCCGGGAACCGTTAACGATCAAAAAGCAGTTGCCCGTACGGGAGAAAATACCGGCAAATCCAATATAGCCCCCGCCCTGGGCCCGCAAAAGAACGAGTTCTTTGATAGTAAAGCAAAAGCTGAAGAGGTGCAGACCGAAGGGGATGTGGCCGCTAAAAACCCTGCCGCCAAACTTCCGGGCCACCAGACCGATACCATCAAAAATTATAAAGCGGTAACATCAGAAGTGGCAAAGGAAAATATCTCTAAAGACAATAAAGAAGTGGTGTCAGGTTATGCGAAAATGGATAGAGATAGTGAACAATTCATGGAAAAGAAAAAGGCCGCAAATGCTAATGCAAACGCTTCACGCAAAGCAGAAGACCAACAGGCCTATCGCAATATGAACACATTCAGGGGCCGTGTAACGGATAATCGTAACGTGGGTGTTCCCTTTGCCAATGTAACAAACCTGGTGGACAATAACGCCGGCACTTATACCGATGCCAACGGGTATTTTAATCTTCGTTATGCCGACACATTACTGAATGTGCAGGTGCGTTCCGTAGGATTTGAGAACAATACCGTATTGCTGCGAAACAACCTGCCGAACAACCCCGTGGTGATGCAGGAAGACCGACGCGGTCTTTCCGAAGTGGTGATCAGCAATAAACAGGTGAATACAGCTTCCCGTTCGCTGGATATCAACCGCACACTGGAAGAACCTGAACCTGCAGATGGCTGGTCCAATTACGACACCTATATTGCCAACAATCTCAACGTTCCGGAAGAAGCAAGAAATAAACCCAGCAGCAGCCCATCTGTTGAAATTTCTTTCGAGGTCGATAAGAATGGAGAGCCTACCAATTTCAAAGTGGAAAAATCGCTTTGTCCCAAATGCGACCAGGAAGCCATCCGCCTGATCAAGGAAGGCCCAAAATGGAAGCGAAAAGCTAAAAAGAACGGGCGTACCACGGTAACGATCAGCTTTTAAGAGAAAATCAACCTCTCATTATCTTATTGTTACAATAATCCCGCAACAGCCTGCCGCTCATACTTTCCGGTTTGCTTCTTCAAACCCTGTTTCCCTACCTTTGCCCTCTCTGAACAAAGCTTGTATGAAATGAGCCGGCAACGGCGAATTCCATCTGGCCTTATTTTACAATAAAAAATAAACAGATGAAAAAACTATTTATCACAACCATTGCTGCATGCACCTTATTCCTGGCTGATGCGCAACAACTGAACACCCCGCAACCCAGCCCCACCCAAACGATCAAACAGAATTTCGGTCTTTCTTCGGTAGAACTTTCTTACTCCCGTCCCGGCATGAAAGGACGTAAAGTTTTCGGCGACCTGGTACCTTATGGTAAAGTATGGCGCACCGGTGCTAACAATGCCACCACCCTCACCTTTGGTGATGATGTGACCATTGGCGGTACAAAGATCAAAGCCGGTAAATACGGTTTCGTAAGTATACCTGATAAAAACAGCTGGACATTAATCATTACCAAACAACTGGATGTTACAGGCCCTGCAGCTTACAAACAAGACCAGGATGTGGTAAGGGTGGAAGCTAAAACCATGAAGATGAATGAAACCATGGAATCATTCACGATGCAATTTGCCAATGTTAAATCCACCTCCTGCGAATTACATATTATGTGGGAGAATACGGCCGTTTCGCTGCCCATAACCACAGATGTGGAAACAAAAGTAATGGCGCAGATCGATCAGCTGATGAACAAGGATAACAAGCCTTATTTTACAGCAGCCATGTATTATTTGGACAATGGCAAAGACCTCAACCAGGCACTCGCTTGGTTCGATAAAGCAATAGAGATGCAGCCGGATGCTTTCTGGGTCCATCACCAAAGGGCCAATTGCCTGGCCAAACTGGGCAAGAAAAATGATGCAAAACAGGCGGCAGAAAAATCAAAAGCCCTCGCCACTACAGCAAAAAATGATGACTACGTGAAACTGAACGAAAAATTACTGGCCGAACTGGATAAATAACCAGGAAAATAATTGACAGAAAGACCCTGCTTCTTTTTAGGAAGCGGGGTTTTCTTTTTTAGAAACCAGTGGCTGCAACAACAAACTAAATGCGATCACACCAAATGCCCCGATCGGGTTGAGCCAGAGGAAACCCATTTTAACGAGTTTCATTTTGGCAAGAATAAAAACAGTGAGTACCAGCACTTCCGCTAACACAGCAGCCCAAAACACCACATTGCCATCCCTGATCTTTTTGACAAAGAATGCCACCAGGAAAACACCCAGGATAACGCCATAGAACAATGACCCGAGTACATTTACCGCTTCAATCAGGCTATTGCCGATATTGTATGTAAACATGGCCACCACAATACAGAAGATGCCCCAGGCCAGTGTGTATTTCTTGGATAACTGGTATTCATCCTCACCCGTTTCCTTCTTTTTGGCAAATCGCTTATGAAAATCCACCATGCTGCAGGAAGCTAACGAATTAATGGCCGCAGCAATACTTCCCCAGGAAGCCAGGAAAATGATGGCTATTAGTAAGCCCACTAAACCGGCGGGCAAATGATCCACCACAAAGCGCAGGAAAATATAATTGGTATCGTTCCCATCACCTCCAACTTCTTTTTTATTCAGCCAGGCTTTAATCTTGCCTCTCAGGCTGTCTGCCGAATGTTGATAGCCCTGTAATGCTATCACCGATTGATCTGCTGCTAATTTATCGCCACGATCAGAAGCATCGGAATATTGGATCACAGCCGCCTGCTTTTGCCGGGTCAATACATCGTACTGTAGTCTTACTTGCTGAAGAGAATCCTTATAAACAGCAGAGTTTTCCAGTTTGCTCAATTGTACGTCATTAAAAAACAAAGGAGCTTTATTGAACTGGTAAAAAGTAAACACCAGTGCCCCGATGAGCAGGATCGCAAATTGCATCGGCACTTTCACCAGTCCGTTCATCAACAAGCCCATCCTGCTTTCGGTCAGTGAACTGCCCGTAAGATACCTTCCCACCTGCGATTGATCGGCCCCGAAATAAGAGAGGGCCAGGAAAAAACCACCGATCACACCACTCCATATATTATACTGGTCGCTCCAGTTGAACTTCCCTGTTTCAAACCCGGTGGTGATCACATTCAGTTTGCCTAACTTACCACTCACCTCCAGTGCATCTGTAAAACTTACATTCTTTGGCAACATATTCACCACCATATATCCTGCCAGGAACATACCGGCAAAAATGATAATAAGCTGCAGTTGCTGTGTATACGCCACGGCCTTCGCCCCGCCTGTCATGGTATAAATGATCAGCAACCCACCCATCAGGATATTGGTATAATAAATATTCCAGCCAAACAAAGAAGACAGTATGATGGAAGGGGCAAACACACTGATACCCGTGGAGAGCCCTCTTTGCAGCAAAAAAAGTAATGAAGTAAGTGTTCTTGTCTTGTTATCAAATCTCGTTTCCAGGTATTCGTATGCCGTGTACACTTTCAATTTGTGAAAGATGGGCACAAAGAAGATACAGATCACCACCATGGCAATGGGTATGCCGAAATAATATTGCACAAAACGCATCCCGTCTGTATATGCCTGCCCCGGTGCGGAAAGGAAAGTGATAGCGCTGGCCTGTGTACCCATGATGCTCAACAGGATCAAACCCCAGTGCATACTGCGATTGGAAAGAAAATATCCTTCCAGATTATGCGAAGTACGGCTTTTATATAAGCCATAGGTAATAATGCCCAATAAGGTAACGATCAATACTATCCAATCGAGCTGGCTCATGTAAATCGTTTGGTGAAGAAATAGAATAATACGATGAGCAGCAACAGGAACAGGATCACAAACCAGTACCAGCCGTTCCAGCTTTTAAAAAATGGCGCCTTATCGTTATCAGGGTGGTGCATTCAATTACTTACGGGTTGTTCTCAGCCATCCGGTAAACACGACCATTAGCCCCAGCACTAATCCTATCAATAATCCGATCCGGATTTTTTTAATGGCAATACCCAATCCCAATCCAAGCAGGATGGCAAAAATAAAAGCCATCTCGCCTCTCCGCACATTGGGTTTCTTTTGTTCAGGCATAATATATGAATAGGATCAGAATCCTTTTTTCTTGTTCAATGCAATGATATTGGCTATCAAACGATAGGCGCCCGGCACCCCGGCAGGCAGTTCACGGAAGAACGCAAGGC
Source organism: uncultured Chitinophaga sp. (assembly GCA_964606155.1). Taxonomy (GTDB): domain Bacteria; phylum Bacteroidota; class Bacteroidia; order Chitinophagales; family Chitinophagaceae; genus JJ008. Next base: position 17,714 of record CAZSGD010000024.1, read on the forward strand.
CTGTATAAGTAAAGAACCCCTTTCCATATTTAGCCACCAATAAGCTGCCATTATCTGAGTTCTCACCGGGATCGCTCATGCCGATCAGTTTTTCAAACTTACCCGTGGTATCAGATCCATGGTAGATGCTTCGCTCCTGAATCCAGCCTTTGAAATCGTCATCCGAAATTTTATTGGGAAAATTAAATACTGCATGATCGGGTTTCAGCAGGGTCACTTTTGCATTTTCATCCGTTACCCTGTTCCGGGTAATACCAAAATTATAAGGGCCGATCTTCGCCCGCACCGGGCCGATCTGGTTGCTGGTGTTGTATTGCACGATCATATTACCCCCCTCCTCCACATACTTCATCAGCTTGTCATAGTGCTTATTCATCCAGTCATTCGTGTTATAAGCCCGCACACCGGTAATAATGGCATCAAACTGCTGCAGGTTATTACGGGATAGTTCTTTATCGCCCAGCATCACCACTTCATAGCCCATTTGCTCCAGTGCTTCGGGCACTTTATCACCCGCCCCGATAATATAACCGATCCTTTTGCCATAGATCTCCAGGTCAAGCTTTTTATTATTGACGGTGGCAATGGTAAAGTAATTGATATAGGGTATATGATCGTATTTGATTTCTTTCATTCCTAAATAATAAACATCCTTTCTGCCATTGTTGGCATCCACAGCGAAATAATAGTCATTATCTCTTCCAGCTTCGATCGTATAACTGACAGGGATGGTTTTATTCCTTTCCTCAAAGATGAGCTTGTCGGGGCTATATTGCACTTTCACCTGGTCTGCCTGGTCTTTACCCACCCCGTCAAAGAATGTTTTGAAACCTTTTTTCTTCCCGGTCAGGCTCAGCACACCAGTGAAATGATTATTGCCTTTTGATATCTTGATCTTTTCATCCGGCGATACCAGTACGGGAGGAAGCACCACCAGTGGTTCATATAACTCACCCCTTACCGGATCGGTAAATTTATACTTCACAGGCCGTACAAACGTGAACGACTCACCGAAAATGCTGATCTGAATCATCGCCTGGTAAGAAGGGCTCACATCCGGCTGACCGATCAGTTGCTGGTCCTTTACATTAAAATACCCCTCTTCCATTTTACTGGCCAGCCAATAAGGTTGTGTAACTGGTTTTGCGGGCGAAACAAAAAATGTTTTAGAGAAATTGATATTCCTGTTCCTTTCCAGGGTGCGTGAAAATGTACTGTCAAAATCATCCACACTTACTTTTTGCAAAGTAGCGTTGGTCCCTAAACGGTTATTTATCGAAAAATTGATACGAATAGAATCCGTTTGTACAGCAAACTGATCGGAAGTAGTGGCATCGAGAAACAAACCGCTGCATTGTGCAATGAGCTGGTGAACTTCTTTCATCTTTTGTGTTTTCCAGTAGCCATCCGGCAAAACGTTCATTGCCTTATACAATTTCACCAGCTGTTCCACAGAATTTTCGGGATGCAGCAGATCAAAGGAGGAGGCAATATTATTGATCATGGATTCAATGGCTTCACCCCCCTTCACTTTTTTCCAGGTCGTTACCACACCATCCATCAGATCACCGGAAGGTTGATCGCCTTTGGTGGATTTAAAATATTCCAGTTGTTCACCCCGCGATGCCGGCACACCAAAGCCCTGGCTCTTATGCTGGCTACGGCTCTCTGCTGCTATTTCACCATAACTTTTTCCCAGTAAAGCATTATACCCACCCACATCTATTTTCAATTGGTCCTCCCGGGTGGTATTCGTACCTCCGAAATTGAAGGTATTCCACATCACCCTTTTTACCTGCCACACCTGTACATATTGTAATTGTTCAGGAAAGCGATTCGGGTCGGCGGCCGCTGTAAATGCATCATTGGCAAGGATAGCCGAAGCGGTATGATGACCGTGCCCGCCTTCTCCGGTTGTTGGGAACCGGGTAACGATCACATCGGGTTGAAATTTCCTGATCACCCATACCACATCGCTCAGTATCTTTTCCCTGTCCCATTTGGTAAATGTCTCTTCGGGGTTCTTGGAAAATCCAAAATCAAATGCCCGGGTAAAGAATTGTTCACCGCCATCCATTCTTCTTGCGCTCATCAGCTCCTGTGTACGGATAAGCCCCAGGTCAATACCCTGTTCATCACCGATCAGGTTTTGCCCTCCGTCACCCCGCGTCATAGATAAATAGCCGGCACGGAACATCCTGTCCTTGGATAAATAAGCGATCAGCCGGGTATTCTCGTCGTCCGGGTGTGCCGCTACATATAAAACCGTACCCAGCACATTTAGTTTCCGGATAGCGAGATACATATCTGCTGAAGTCCAGCTGGGATTAGTTTGTGCAATCGATGATGTAAAAAGACAAAAAACACAGGTAAGGAGGAGTAACAATTTGCGCATCGCTGATAATTATTCAGCGAATATAGCAGCAATTTGGATAGCGTTATAAACCGCCGGTATAAAAGAAAAGTATTTTAATCCGGGTTGAATGTCATGTTGGGCTTGCCGAAACACTGACAATCAACCCGGCCTTCAACAGGCTGCCTGTCTTAACAAATCATTAGTTTTTTATACTCCTTTACTGCCCCACCAGGAATACCGCATTGCAGAACATCAGTTTCCCGTTTTCCCAAAAGCTCCGGAACAAAACATTATCTGCCAGGTAGGTGATAACACCACCACCCAGGCTTTGCACCCCAAACAATAACCCGTCTTTGAATTTTGATTTCTTATTGGACCCGATAAAGCCGGCCACCTGGTTGTCTTTTTTAATGACACCCACATTCCATCCGTCCTTAAAGAATTCATAGATATTATCATCCATCTTCAGCGTGTAATAATAACCCGGGTATCCAAAACCGAGCGGGTGTGTATTGTCCAGCTCCACCCGCAAAATGGAACCCGGAGTAAAACCGGCGATAGCATCTCTTTCCCTGTCAGCAAATTTTTTCAGGTCACTATACCCGCTGCTGGTATCTTTTTTCGCATCATCTTCTTTTTTGATCTTTATACCCAGTTCTGCTTTTGCCAGTTGCACCACGGCATTTTCCAAAGCGATCACTTTTCCTCCCTTCTGTATCCATTCCTTCAACTGCTCCAGGGCTGTTTTATCATTCAGGAATTTATAATTACCATCCGGCATGATCAGTACATTCACCTCGTTCCAGTTGATATTGCCGATATCATTCACATTGACCAGTGTAAGGGGGTAATCCAGTTGCTGTTCAAAAAAATGCCACACCTCTCCTGCAGCATTGCCATTGATTCCCTGTCCGGTGAGCAACACCACTTTCGGCGCTTTGAATGAACGGACTTTATCACTGCCAAAGTCAAACCCTTTGTCCACAAAACCACTTGTCACCGGGTGCAATTTCACATGATTGGCATCGGCCACAGCTCTAACAGTTGACCAAAGGTCCTGACCCAGTGATTTATTGGCTGTTTTTAATAGGATGATTGCTCCTCTTTCAAATTGTTTTCCATTCAGCTCGAAGGGTTGTTCGGCATAACGTAACAATATCCCTTTATGTAAAAGCTGACCGGCTGTTTTGGCAGCATTCACACTATTCCATTCCATCACATACCCATAAGTGGTTTCAGGGTTCGGTGTGCTATGTACATTCCATACCCCGCTTCCATTGATCTTGTCATTAGATGCCCATGCAGTTAATCCATACGCATAAGGGAGGGACCATGCAGAAATATCATAAGTGGCAGAATCCACCAGTTTGGAGCGGGGCTCCAGCAGCACTTTCACCATGGCCGACCGGGCCTGTAAGGCGCTGATGACAATATCGCCTGCACTGAATGAAAATGCTTCCTCTTTTCCGGAGGCGTAATTAAACCCTTTCCCGCTACCTGCCTGTGTTAGCCCGTATTGAATACCATTCTTTTCCAGCAGGAGGATCATGGATGTGATACGATCGGCATCTTTCGGATTATTTTTAATAATATAACTTTTATACTCTCCAATTCCGGTGGAAACAGATTCATTGAAAAATTTTCTGAATTCATGTACCAGCCGGGGGGCATTCTTAGAAGATATTTCCAGCGTACTGATGCCGGTGGTGAAATGATGAATGGCACGATCATATAAAGTAAGCGTATCCCCGTCTTTATTGATGATCGCCCTTCCGGAAATACCATGACCGGCCTGTTCGTAGGTCATGCCGATAGAACCGTTATAGGTCGGGTAGGTATCACCGTAAGAAGGATAGAAAAGATCAAAATACTCTTTGGTATAATACAGCCATCCGTTGGCATCGAAATAGCGGGCATGATTTTTCCCGATCGATGTTTGAAATTCACGTTGCCAGGAAGTGATCACTTCATGATAAGGTTGTGCAGCCGGGGCAAAATAGTAAGGAGCATCCACCCACTGTTCATGGTAATCCACATGCACCTGTGGCAACCATTGGCTGTATACTTTAATACGTTGCTGGCTTTCCACCTGTGTTTGCCAGGCCCAGTCGCGGTTGAGGTCAAAATTGTAATGATTGGTCCTGCCACCCGGCCAGGGTTCATGGTGCTCCCGTGACATCATCTGCGGGTTCGCCGATTTCCCCACAATGGAATTGAACCAGTTCACATAACGGTCACGGCCATCCGGGTTAATGCAGGGATCCATGATCACCACGGTATTTTTCAGCCACTCTTTTGTTTGCAGGTTAGAAGGGTCTGTCAGTGCAAATAAGGTAAGCATCGCCGCCTCGGAAGAGGATGTTTCATTACCATGTACATTATAACTGAGCCAGATGATGGCGGGAGCGCCTTCTTCTATGGCCGCAGCCCTGTCTTTTGCCACATGGGCGAGCCGGAGATTATTCATCCGGATCTGTTCCAGGTTTTTGATATTATCCGCAGAAGAAATAAATGCCAGCAACAAAGGTCTGCCTTCGTTGGTTTCACCATATTGCTCCAGTTTCATCAGGTGGGGTGCATTATTCACCACATGCTGAAAGTAGCTGACGATCTTCCAGTGCGGCGTATAACGGTCGCCGATCTTATAGCCCAGGAATTGATCGGGCGATTTCAATTGGCCCGAAACTGAAAGAAAGAAAGTGATCAGTAAAGTAGCGAAGAGTATCTTGCGCATCATAAGCGGCTGATTTTAGCAGCAAGTTAAGAAACGACCTGTTATTTGAAATCATTTTTCCGTTGCCGGTAAATCCGTTGATTTCAGTAGCTTTATTTCTTTCAAATCCAGAACATGCTGAAGAAGTTCATTGCGTTATTTTTCATCCCGTGCCTGATCATTGCCTGTAAAACAGGACAGGGCAACATAGGATCTGCAGGTGCTATTGACCCCTATCATTATTCTTCTCAAAAAAAGATCATAGCCGAAAATGGTGCGGTGGTGTCCGCCCATCCCCTGGCCAGCAAAGTGGGTGTGGAAATACTGAAGAAAGGGGGTAATGCTGTCGATGCGGCTATTGCCACGCAACTGGCATTGGCAGTGGTATATCCGAATGCCGGCAATCTCGGAGGAGGAGGTTTTCTGGTGGCCCGTCTGCACAATGGTGAATTAGCGTCTATTGATTACCGTGAGATGGCCCCGGGTGCTGCTCACCGGGATATGTATATTGATGCGGACGGAAGGGCCCGTACCGATAAAAGCCAGGAAGGACATTTGGCCAGTGGCGTGCCCGGAACAGTAGCTGGTTTGTTTGCCGCCCATAAATATGCCAAACTGTCTTTTGACAAACTGGTACAACCCGCCATTGAACTTGCAGAAAAAGGGTTTGTGATAGGCCGGCGGGAAGCCAAAGCTTTGAATGCCTTACAACAGGAATTAAGGCAATATAATACGGTGATGCCTGTGTTTGTCAGGGGCCGTGAATGGAAAGAGGGAGACACATTGGTGCAAACAGACCTGGCCAATACTTTAAAAAGGATACGTGATAAAGGAGCTGCCGGTTTTTATGAAGGTGAAACGGCCCGGCTGCTGGTGGAGGAAATGAAACGTGGTGGCGGTATAATCACGCTGGATGATCTTAAAAATTACAAGGCCAAACACAGGCAACCCCATGTTTTCAATTATAAGGGATATACCATTGTGGGTATGCCTATGCCCAGCAGCGGGGGTTTGCTGGTCCACCAAATGATGAAAATGATCGAGGACAGGAATATTGCTGGCATGGGCTTTCAATCACCGGCTGCTGTGCAGTTAATGACAGAAGTGGAAAGAAGGGCTTATGCCGATCGTGCAGAATATATGGGCGATGCTGATTATTATAAAGTACCTGTGGATATGTTGACCAACGATGTGTACCTGCAGGAAAGAATGAAGAACTATGATGCCGGCAAAGCCACCCCCAGTACTATTATAAAACCTGGCGCCCTGTTAAGGGTCGAAAGCGAAGAGACCACTCACCTGAGTGTGATTGACAAGGAAGGCAATGCCGTGGCTGTGACCACCACACTCAATGATTCGTATGGATGCAAAACCGTGGTGGGCGGGGCTGGTTTCTTTTTGAATAATGAAATGGACGACTTCAGCATAAAACCCGGGGTGCCTAATATGTATGGCGCCATCGGTGGCGAAGCCAACGCCATCAAAGCCGGAAAGAGGATGCTGAGTTCCATGACACCCACCGTGGTACTGAAAAATAATGCGCCCTTCCTGGTTGTTGGTACGCCGGGCGGCACCACCATACCCACATCCGTATTTCAAACATTGGTGAACATCCTCGAGTTTGATATGTCTACAGAAGATGCCGTAAACAAACCAAAATTTCACCATCAATGGTTGCCGGATACACTCAAAGTGGAGAAAGGGTTCCCTTCCATCACACAAGAAGCATTACTAAAAATGGGATATATTATTGAGCAACGATCGGGTATTGGCAGAACAGAAGTGATCAAGGTACTGCCCGGCGGAAAATTTGAAGCGGTGGCTGATCATCGGGGCGAGGATTCGGCAGAAGGATATTGAGATAATAGATGATAGATGATAGATAAAAGATAATAGTTAATAGTGAAAGCCTTCTGCAGAGGCCAAGTCATTATAGATTTGTATTGTAACCAAAGTTTGAACCCGGATAATAGTTAACATTATGTCATCAACAGGCAAGGATTTCCTGGAAACAGCTATTCGCAGATTGAAATATTACAAAGATCTTGGCGATAAAACATTTGAGCAACTAAGCGATTTTGATTTTCATTATCAGCCCAACGCAGCTTCCAATAGTATTGCCGTTATTATTCAGCATCTTGCCGGGAATATGCTGAGCCGGTGGACGAATTTTTTAACGGAAGACGGGGAGAAAGAATGGCGGCAGCGGGATGAGGAATTTGAACTGCATGACTACAACAAACAACAACTACTGGGCCTCTGGGAAAAAGGATGGAGTTGTTTCTTTGATGCACTCTCCTCGCTTCGAAAAAAAGATCTGAAGAAAACGGTCCATATCCGCCAGGAACCTCTTACGGTCATTGATGCCATCAACCGTCAGCTGGCCCATTATCCTTATCACGTAGGCCAGATCGTATATATAGGAAGAATGATAAAGATCGAGAACTGGAAAAATCTATCCATCCCCAAAGGAGCATCGCAAGCATATAACGCAGGCACTCAAACAAAAGACCCTGCAAAAAAATATTCGTAAGAAATCTTGTGCCTTGTCTCTTGTTCCTTGTGCCTTGTCTCTTGTTCCTTGTGCCTTGTCTCTTGTTCCTTGTGCCTTGTC
>CAZSGD010000024.1:25496-25575 GCA_964606155.1 uncultured Chitinophaga sp.
TCTTGTTCCTTGATTCTTGTTCCCTGTCCCTTGTCCAAAGGCTTTGATATACCGGAAATTAATTATATATTTGCAGGCT
>CAZSGD010000024.1:25675-52273 GCA_964606155.1 uncultured Chitinophaga sp.
TGTCCCTTGTCCAAAGGCTTTGATATACCGGAAATTAATTATATATTTGCAGGCTGGTGTCCCGCCTAAAAGCTACTTTTTAATTACCATAACCACCATCAATTAATGAAAACTTTGCTTTTATCCGGCCTAACATTATTATGTTCATTTGTTTGTTCCTCACAAAACCAGGTGGGCCTCTATCTGGGCCCGCAAGCCACCCAGTCCAAATACATCATTTCCGATAAAAAACAGGATAACGAATTCAAATATGGTTTCCAGGCGGGAGTCACCATGAAAACACCTTTTGAAGGCAGGTTGTATTTTGCCCCCTCTGTTTTTTATAGCATGAAAGGTTACAAAGTAAAATTTTCGCAATCAGCTTTTCCGCCCGACACCAATGCTATAGATAATAATACCACCATACATACAGTAGAGATAGCCCCGCTGCTCCAGATAGACCTGGGCAATAATCCGGGACGTTTTTTTATCCGGTTTGGCCCCTCGCTTGATTTTCAATTATTCGGCAAAGAAGAATTCAACCTGGAAAATGGCAGCCGCGTAAAAAGAAACATGAAGTTCAGTTTTGGTGATTATGGTCATGTGGCGGCCAATGCCATTGCACAGTTTGGCTATGAAACTGCAGACAACTTTATGGTCTTTGCACAATATTCTTACGGGCTGGGCAGTATTAATAATGCCGATGGCGGCCCCAGTATCAGGCATCGTGTTATTGGCATCTCTATTGGAAAATACCTGAACAGGAAGAAGATCGTGATCGACACCCGCAACAAGGAGTAATGATCACTTCAATAAGAGGCCGTGGTATGATTTCATAACGGTATTATTCCTTGTAGATCTTCACATCCCTTTCCCCGTTACTTTTAATATACCCACGGTACATACCGGGTGTGCAAAAAGGCATCGCCATATTTCCATCTTTATCCACGGCAATCAATCCTCCGTTACCGCCCATTGCAGGTAATCTTTTCATCACCATTTCTTCCGCTGCGTCCTTTAATTTCATTTTTCCTAACTCCATCATATCACTGATCGTTTTGGCCAGTACCAGACGGATATAGAATTCTCCCCAGCCTGTACCACTCAGGGCAGCAGTTTTATTATTGGCATAAGTGCCCGCTCCAATGATGGGCACATCCCCTACTCTGCCAAACCGTTTATTCACCATGCCCCCTGTACTGGTGGCCGCTGCCAGGTTGCCCTGTTTGTCGAGAGCCACTGCGCCCACAGTGCCATATTTACCCACCAGCCCATGCCCGGAATCAAAAAATTCGCTATAGGCGGTTTGTCCGTTCAGAATTTCTTTTTTCAGTTGTTCAATTTTTTTTGCCAGCGAATCATGGTCATACCTAAACGATTTTACAGATGCATCCGTTTCTTTTATGATCTTATCCATTCTTTCTATGGCCCCTTTCAATTCTTTTTCCTTTTCCTGCCTGGCAGAATCCGCCTGTTTGGTCCTTTGCAATTCTTTCCACCGGTCTTCCGTATAGAAATAAGAAGGGTCTACGATCTCCAATCCCTGTTGCCTGGCAAATTTTTCTGCTCCCGGGCCGATCATCATTACATGCGGGCTTTTCTCCATCACCGCCCTTGCGGCACTAATGGGATTTTTAATAGAGGTAATCCCTGCCACCGAACCAGCTGCCAGTGTTTTTCCATTCATGATAGCAGCATCCAGCTCATTCTTTCCCTCGTTGGTAAAAACGGCCCCTTTACCTGCATTAAACAGGGGATTATCTTCCATGCTCCGCACACAGGCTTCCACGGCATCCAATGCCGATCCTCCCTTCTTCAAAATATCGTTCCCGATATCCAGGGCCTGGTTCATGGCATCGGTATAGGCTTTTTCCTTTTCCGGGGTCATCTGACTCTTTAAAATGGTACCGGCACCCCCATGGATCACCAGTACGTATTTTTCACCGGCTTTTTCGCTACCAGTCTGCGCAAAACTTTTGTTAAGAAGGAATAACGATAAAATGAGGGGCAATCTTTTCATGTTCAGTATTTGAGGCAAATTAGCAATTAAAGCATTGCAATCCTATGCCGCCTGTCCATGCAGCCCGGAAAGCAACCGCCGGCATAACAAGTTGGTATTGAATTTGCCCATAGGGTATGATTACCTATTTTTACAAGTCAAACACCTGGCCCTGAAGCGATTTAAAAAAATATTGAAGTGGTTTTTTCTCTCGCTGCTATTCCTCATCATTGCGGTCTATATTTTTATACAAACACCCTTCGGTCAAAACTGGATCGGCCGCCAGGTAACCAAGCGTCTTTCGAAAGACCTGCAGACAAAGGTTACGATCAAACGCATCGATTTCTCCCTGTTCAATAAAATGCACCTGCAGGGTGTGCTGGTCGAAGACCGGCAAGGCGATACATTGCTGTATGCAGGAGATGTACAGGTCCGCGTCACCGATTGGTTCTTTTTTAAAAAACAGGCGGAATTAAAATACATTGGTCTCGAAGATGCCGTGATCAAATTTCAGCGCAGCGATTCTGTATGGCGGCAACAATTCATCTTTGATTATTTCGGATCTTCCTCATCTTCTCCCACCAAAAAGAAGAAGGCAGGCATACAATTCGATCTGAAAAAAGTGGAACTGAAAAATGTGACCTTCATTAAAAAAGATGCCTGGCTGGGAGAAGATCTTACTGCCAGGATCGGCCTGCTCTACCTCGACGCAAAAGATATCAGTTTATCCGGCAATACTTTTGACGCCACCTCGCTGTACATAAAAGATCCCGTTGTTGCGATAAAAAATTATACCCGCCTGAAACCAAAAGCGATCAGTACCGATGATAATGATGAAGAGGATACCACCGCTGCCTCCTGGAATGCCGGTACCACCACGATCCGCATTGGGCAATTCAAACTGGTGAACGGCACTTTCCGTACAGACAAAGAAACAGACCGGGAACCCTTCCCTTATTTCGACGGTAAGCATTTACTGGTCACTCATATCAATGGCGAGTTCAGCAGTGCCAGCTTTGTGGGTGATACAATTTTTTCGCGGGTCACCCTCTCTGCCAAAGAACGAAGCGGTTTTGAGCTAAAGGGCCTTACAGCCGATTTGAAAATGACGCCACAGGGAATGACATTTACCAATATGGACCTGGAAACCAACCGGAGCATTATCCGGAATGCTTACTCCATGTCGTATAATGACATGAGTGAACTGGGAGACTATATTCACAAGGTAAAGATGACGGCGAATTTCGACAGTTCCTATATCGATAGTGATGATATTGCTTTCTTTGCCCCTGCACTGGCTTCCTGGAAAAAGAAGATCATATTGAAAGGAAAAGTCCGCGGCACCGTGGATGAACTGGTGGGAAGGGAAATGGTGGTACAGGCCGGCAACAGTACCGTGCTGAATGGCGATATCACCCTGACAGGTTTGCCAGACATTGAACAAACCTTTATTGATTTTAAGGCCAACGATTTCCGCACCACCTATACTGATGCCGTGACGATCGTACCCGCCATGCGCAGGGTTACTTCCCCCGATCTCAGCAGCGTTCAGTATGTAAATTTCAAGGGAAGCTTCACCGGTTTTATCCGTGACTTTGTAACATTCGGCACTATTGAAACCAATTTAGGTACGATCACATCTGACCTGAACATGAAACTTCCCCGGGGACAGGAACCTGCTTATTCCGGTAGCATTTCCACCAATAATTTTAAACTGGGCGCTTTCCTGGATGATCCAAATATCGGCGACATAGCTATGAAGGGCACAGTGAAAGGAAGGGGCTTTAATGAAAAGACAAGAAATACTTTACTGGATGGCGAAGTCCATTACGTGGATTATAAAAATTACCGGTACAATAATATCATTGTAAATGGAACACTCGATAAAAAATTATTTGAGGGTACGGCATCTATCCGTGATGATAATGCCACCCTTGACCTGAACGGTGTGATCGATTTCAATAGCAAAACACCCCGCTTTGACCTGGTGGCCAATGTAGACCATGCTAATCTCCGGAGCCTGAACCTGACTAAAGACAGCTTTGCCGTAAAAGGAAAATTCAACTTCAATTTTACCAGCAGCTCTATTGATGATTTTCTCGGCACTGCCAGGATATCGGAAGCCGAGATCACCAAAGACGGTAAACGCATTCCCTTCGATTCGTTGCTTGTCACTTCTACAGAAACTGCAACCGGAAGAGAATTTACAGCCACCTCCAATGAATTTACGGCGAAGTTCACGGGCAATTTTAACCTGGTGGACCTGCCCAATGGGATCACTCACCTTCTCAATAAATATTACCCGGCTTATATCAAAGCCCCCAAAAAATATCCAAAGAACCAGGCTTTTGATTTTGACATCACCACACAGTCGGTGGACGAATACCTGCAACTGATCGACTCCAGCATATCCGGGTTTAATTACAGCCGCCTCAGCGGTAACTTCAACCTGGCCGACAACCAGCTGAACCTGCAGGCCGATGTGCCACAATTCAAATACAAGAAATATAATTTCGATAATGTAACCCTGGTGGCGAAAGGCACGGCCGGCAATCTTTCCTTAAACGGTAATGTTTACAATATCCGCATCAATGACAGCCTGAATATCCCCATGGCTTCCTTCCGGATCGATGGACATAATGATTCATCGAGAGTGAGTATCACTTCCGGCGCCAACCGAACGGTAGATACCGCTAACCTGAATGCTTTGGTGCTGACCTATAATGATGGTGTTAAGATCGAAGTGGACCCTTCCACTTTTACCATCAATGGAAAACTATGGTCTATAGATGAAAACGGGGAACTGGAATTCCGTTCCAGGCCGGCCAGCGGTCAGTTAGTACTGAGAAGTGGTGAGCAGGTGATAACGATGAAAACTGAACCCTCCAGGCTGGGTGGTAACTGGAACGACCTGAAACTGCAGTTATCCAAAGTGAATATTGGCGACTTCTCCCCCTTCTTCATGCCCAGGAACAGGCTGGAGGGCCTGCTTTCAGGAAATATTTTGGTGGAAGATCCCACTGGTAATATCAAAGCCAGTTCTACTGACATTAAAACAGAGTTCCTGCGGCTGGATAATGATTCACTGGGTGAAGTAAATGCCACTCTGAACTATGATAATGCATCCAAAGAACTGGTGGTAAAGGGCAGCACGGCCAACCAGGAAAACTACCTTGGATTTGATGCGCATATTTTCCTGGGTGATGCCGAAAAGGCAAAAAATAACCTGATTGCACTGACAGCAAGAAAATTCTATCTCAGTGTGCTGGAAAGATTCCTCGGTACTCTTTTCACTGATATACAAGGATACCTCACCGGCAACGTGAATATTACCGGTGAATTGGATGAACTATCGGTAACGGGTAAGGGAAAAATAACCGGCGCCGGATTGAAAGTAATTTTCACACAATGTTTTTATAAGATAAAAGATACCGATATCGAACTGACCAAACAGGAGATCAACCTGGATGGTATTGTACTAACGGATACCGTTACCGGGAATCCGATCTATATCACCGGGGGAATAGAACACCAGTCTTTCAAAAACATGTTCTACAACCTGGATATCTCCACCCGCAAACCCAATACCCGTGATGAAAACAACAACAGGCCTGTTCAGCTGATCCATACCACGTATGACGACAATAAACAATTCTTCGGAAATGTAAAAGGAACAGGATCACTGTCCCTGCTGGGGCCGCAATCCAGTATGTATATGAAAATTGATGCCATCGCTTCTGATAAGGACAGCAGCTATATCACCATCCCTCCTTCGAGCAGCCGTGAATCAGGCCTGGCCGATTTCCTGGTGGAACGAAAATTCGGAAGGGAAATGACAGAAAGTGACCTGGCATCGAATATCACCAGCATCATTTATGATGTGGATGTAACGGCCAACCCGCTGGTGAATGTGAGAGTGGTGCTGGACCAATTGACAGGTGATGAAATCAAAGGGCGTGGCGCCGGAACTTTGAATATCAAATCAGGCACCACTGAGCCATTGTCCTTACGCGGCCGTTTCGACATACAGGAAGGAAATTATCTTTTCACCTTCCAGTCATTCTTCAAAAAACCTTTTGTACTGCGCCCGGATGCCGGTAACTATATTGAATGGAATGGCGACCCGTATAATGCCAACATCAAATTTGAAGCTGCTTATAAAGCTGAGAGAGTGAGCTTTTCCACACTGGGCAAATCTTTGAACCTGAATACAGATATCAGCAATATCCGCGGTGATGTATATGTCATCGCCAAGCTGACAGATAAACTCTTTAAGCCCAAGATCGCTTTCTCATTGGACTTCCCCAGCACCAGTGTGGCGGTAACAGATCCCGAGCTGGCCCTGGTTATACAACAAATGCAGAAGAATGAGAACGAGATCAACAGGCAGGTCACTTACCTGATCGTATTCAACAGTTTTGCCCCCAGTGACCTGGGTGGAGGCAGTACGGAAAGTGCGTTTAATGTGGGAACGATTTCCGGGTTGTTATTGAATGTGGTGAGTGATCAGATCGATAAGATATTAGGCAGGTTGTTGAAAAGTGACAAATATAATATCAACCTGAATACTTCTCTTTATAACCGCAATCCCTTTGATGCGAATAGCACGGCACTCAACCTGGGAAGCAATGTAAACTTCACGATCGGGAGGTCATTCTTTAATAACCGGTTCATCATTTCCACCGGCCTCATCGGGCTCGAATCATCTTTTGAGCAGGCGGGAGTGCAGCAGCGGTTCCAGTTCCTGCAGGATGTTACACTGGAATGGCTGATCAATGAAAAAGGAACGATACGGGCCACTTTCTTTTATACACGCAGCGATGATTATCTTTCATCTGCCACCACCTCAGTTGGCAAGAGTACCCGGGTGGGTGTTGGTATCGGGCGCAGAAATGAAGGCAACACGATCTGGGAAGCTATCTTTGGTAAAAAGAAGAAAAAGCCGCAGCCTGTACAGGCAGAGAATCAGGAAATTAAAAAAGAAGATGGATCTAACTAAGATGGATCGTCCTGCTGAGTTTGTCGAAGTATTGAGCTTGTCGAAATATTGACCATCAACTAATCCTTCATCATAACGCTCCGGCAATCTCAAAGCTTCTGGACAGCGTGACATGCCTTTTGAAAATCATGACTCTTCATCATCGAGTATTTCATGTCCCAGCTTATCTCTTTTTGTCTGAAGATATTTTTCGTTGTGAGCATTAGGATGCACTTCAATAGGAATGTTCTCAATTATTTCAAGACCGTAGCCGATCAGGCCCACTCTTTTCTTGGGGTTATTCGTCATTAAACGGAGCCTGGTAATCCCGAGGTGACGTAAAATCTGTGCACCGATACCGTAATCCCGCTGGTCCATTTGAAAACCCAGATGCAGGTTGGCCTCTACGGTATCCATACCTTCCTCCTGCAGGCGATAGGCTTTCAGTTTATTGAGCAGGCCGATACCCCTGCCTTCCTGGTTCATATAGAGTATGGCGCCTTTCCCTTCTGCTTCCACCATTTTCATGGCTTTATGCAATTGTTCCCCGCAATCGCATCGAAGTGAACCCAGGATATCCCCGGTAAAGCAGGAAGAGTGAACCCTTACCATAACAGGTTCATCTTTCTCCCAGCTTCCTTTTAATAAAGCCAGGTGTTCGTTGCTGGAGTTTTTTTCTTTAAAGGCCACCAATTTAAATTCCCCGTATTTCGTGGGCATATCCACCCGTACCACTTCCTCAATCAGCGAATCGCTTTTTATACGGTATTCGATCAGGTCTTTAATGGAGATGATCTTAAAGTCGAACCTCTTTGCCACTTCTATCAATTCCGGGAGACGGGCCATCGAACCATCTTCGTTCATGATCTCCACCAGCACACCCCCGGGTTCAAAACCGGCCAACCTGGCCAGGTCAACAGCAGCTTCTGTATGCCCGGCCCTCCTGAGTACCCCTCCTTTCCTGGCCCTGAGCGGAAAAATATGACCCGGACGGCCAAGGTCTGACCCCCTGGTGGCGGGATTGATAAGGGCCTTTATGGTTTTGGCCCTGTCATGTGCCGAAATACCTGTGGTACAACCAAATCCAAGCAGGTCTACCGAAACGGTAAATGCGGTTTCATGCAGGGCGGTATTGTTATTCACCATCAGTTCCAGTCCCAACTCATCACATCTTTCCTCGGGTAGGGCAGCGCAGATCAACCCCCTTCCGTGTTTGCTCATAAAATTGATCACTTCCGGGGTGACATTGGAGGCGGCTGTCAGAAAATCCCCTTCATTCTCACGGTCTTCGTCGTCTGCCACCACTACCAGCTTCCCCAGTTTTATGTCTTGTATCGCACTTTCTATAGAGTCAAACATGCTGCTGCTTTTTGCAAAATTACTAATTAAGATGCCCTCCCGGAAGTACTGGCCCGGGTTATTTACAGGTACAAAAAAAGGCCGGGGCACCGGCTTAAAAACAAATAATCGATACCTGTTGTTGAGAAGTTGCCGGGCAGCAAAAAGTCGGGAAAATTTGTCTAGCTAAAGCATTAAAATACAATAGCGGTTTGTTAATATTTGCCTATATTTATTTTGGGAATATTCCCTTTCTTTGCATCCGAAAACCAATTCTATATGCTTAAGAGATTACTCTTCTTGTTAGTTATTGCCTTATTGGCAAGTCCGTTGCTATTTGCCCAGGTAACGACATCAGCGATAAGTGGTACAGTCAGAGGCGGTTCTGATGAGCCATTGGTAGGCGCTACGGTCGTTGCCACCCACCTTCCTTCCGGTACCAAATACAGTACAGTTTCCCGTGAAGCCGGAAAATTTGCCATTGATAATATGAGAGTGGGCGGGCCTTACTTAATTGAAATAACGTTCGTTGGTCACGATGCTGAGAAACTGGAAAATGTGTTCCTGCAATTAGCTGAAACTTTTACACTGAATACCAACCTGAAAAAAACTGGCGCCACACTGGAAAATGTGGTGCTGACCACAGGCAGAAGAAGTTCTGTGCTGAATCCCAACAGGACCGGTGTTGTAACCAACATTGGCACCCGCCAGATCACTTTAGCTCCAACGATCAGCAGGAGCATCAATGATCTTACCCGCGCCACGCCCCAGTCCTTCAACAACTCATTCGGTGGTGGTAACTATCGTCAATCCAACTTTACTGTGGATGGTGCTGAGTTCAACAATAGTTTTGGTATTGGTACCAGCAACCTTCCTGCCGGCGGATCGCCGATCTCTATCGATGCCCTCGATGAGATATCCATCAATATTACCCCATTCGATGTTCGCCAGTCTGGTTTTATCGGCAGTGCTATCAACGCCGTAACCCGTTCCGGTACAAATACATTTATTGGTTCTGTTTACCGGTATTGGAGAACAGAAAAACACCGAGGTGACCAGGTAGGTAAAGTTTCATTTACCCGCGCAGCTGAAGATTTTGAACAATACGGTTTCCGTATCGGCGGACCATTGATCAAAAATAAATTGTTCTTCTTCTTTAACTACGAATCTGATAAACAACCCAGGCCTGTTCAAACAAGGTTTGCCGCCACTGCAGCTGCTCCATTTGGAAGCTCTGACAATATTGTAAGACCTACGGCCGATTCCATGAATTATATCCGTCAATACCTGCTCGATAACTACGGTTATGAAACAGGACCATTTGACGGCTATACTCCCAATAGTGAAAAAACAAAAGTGCTCGCACGTATCGACTGGAATATGAGTCCCAAGCATCGGATTAATTTCCGCTATAGCCAGGTTATTGGCGGAGTACCACTGCCGGTGAGTACTTCACTCAACAGTGCGGGTACTGTAGCCGGTAATGGCGCCACCAGGACTGCGAATACCGGTCTTTGGTTCAAGAACACCAATTATTTCCAGGGTGAGAACTTCTATTCTTTCTCCACAGAACTTAACTCGAATTTCGGAAGAGTGTCCAACACTTTCCGTGCAACTTATACATTCCAGAATGAAGACCGTTCTTCTGAGAGTACTGTGTTCCCCTTTGTCGATATCCTGAGTACAACAGGCGTTACACCACAGGCTAATACAGGTCTGGGCGCTCCATATGCCTCATTTGGCTATGAACCCTTCAGCTTTGGTAACCTTCGCCGTGTAAAAGTATATTCAGTACTGAACAACTTAAGCTGGACCCATAAAAGGCATAGCTGGATCGTTGGTGCACAATATGAGAGAAGTGAAACGATCAACGGTTTCCAGCCTTTCGGAGCAAGCTATTACCGGTTTGCCACCTGGGCTGATTTTGCCAGTGCACTGGATCCTAATCCTGCTAACCGCAAACTCCCAACTGACTTTACCCAAACATTCTCCCTGTCAAAAGGATTTGCGCCCGCTTTCTCGGCTTATAAATTTGTTCAATACTCTTTATATGCACAGGATGAGATCACGATCAACAGGAATTTCAGACTTACCCTTGGTTTGCGCCTGGAATTACCCACTTATCCCGATGTTCCACAGATCCTGACCAACCCATTACTGGCCGCTCTTTCCTTCCAGGATGGTGAAAGAATAAACACCGGTGTTTTCCCTGATGGGAGAGTGATGTTCTCTCCACGTATCGGTTTCAACTGGGATCTGTATGGTGACCGCTCACTGCAAATTCGTGGTGGTACGGGCATCTTCACTGGTAAAATACCCAACGTTTGGGTAGTGAGCCAGTCTGGTAACAGCAATATGATCCAGGTTACACAGGCTTTCAATACTTACTCATCCACTGGTGCGTTAACAGGTATCCTGCCTCCTGGTCCGTTCAATCCCAGCACTATTGCTTACAGACCAGGATCAGTTCCTGCAGCCGGTACTTCAGTTAATGCCAACTCCACAACTATGGATCCCGATTTTAAGAATCCACAGTCATGGAAAACAAGTTTGGCAATGGATACCAGGTTACCCTGGGGCATCATAGCCAGTCTTGAGGCGATCTTTAATAAAGACCTGTATACCGTATTTCCCAGGAACCCGAACCTGAAAGCACCTGTGCCAATGAATATCACCGGCTATCCTGATAACAGGTTAGTGTATGGCGGACCATCTGTTCAGGACAGGTTCATCCACACATTGAACGGATCATTTGTACCAACACCTGGCGGATCTGGTGCACTGAACCCGATCATTATTGATAATGGCACAAGAGGTTTCTATTTCTCCTTAACCGCCAAGTTTGAAAAAACATTCTCCAAAGGATTGTTTGCTTCTATTGCTTACGCAAAATCCATTGCCGGAAACCTGCATGATGGCGGAGGTGATCAGTTATCCGGGGTATGGCAGGGTACTGCTACGGTTAGCGGAGCAAATATCCCTAATCAGAGCTATGCTGACTATGTAGTGCCTGACCGTGTTGTAGGTATGATCTCCTATAGAAAAGAATACCTGAAACACCTTGCTACCACCGTTTCCATGATCTATACAGGTAGCTGCAACGGCCGTTTCTCCTACATATATAGTGGTGACATTAACAGGGATGGTGTTAGCAATAACGACCTGCTCTATATTCCTACTGTTGAGCAGGTACAAACCATGTCATTTGCCACCAATACTGTAAATGGCGTAGCATATACACAGCAGCAGCAGAGAGACATTTTTGAAGCATTTATCAAGCAGGATAAATACCTGAAAGCGCACAGGGGCCAATATGCAGAAAGAAATGGCGGATTATTCCCCTGGCTTAACAGGGTGGATGTTAAATTCGTTCAGGACCTGTTTGTTAAAACCGGTAAGAACCGTAACACTGTTCAGTTTACCGTTGACATTTTCAACTTCGGTAACCTGATCAATACAGATTGGGGTAAGCTGAAAACGATCAATTCCACTTCACCGCTGGTACTGGCTAACACGATCACCCCGAACAGTGCAACACTTCCGCAGTTCCGCCTGGCTACTGCCAATGGACAGATCATAACCAACACTTACCGTGACAACGTAAGTATTGCTTCCACCTATTCTGTTCAGTTTGGTTTGAGATACTTATTCAATTAATAGAAGATAACCAATTACCAAAAAGACCCGTCTGCCAAATGACAGACGGGTCTTTTTATTTGTTTCCTCTTTCATGGAAGTTAGAGTATTGTCAGCTTTTTTTGCCCCAACCCCATTTCAGGAATTCGGGCATCGATCTCCCCCAGGTAAAAACATCATGATGCCCATCGGTTAGTTCGAGATAATGAATATCTTTTTCGCGGTCATATCCTTTTGCTTCCAGTTCTGCCACCAGGTCCAATGTGTCATCAATGGAATCAATGACCCCATTTTTATTACGGTCTTTTGTTTCATCCATATTGCCACACTGGAAAAAGAATTTCAGCCAGGGCGCATAGCTGCCATGGCGTATCTGCTGATGCATGATACGATGTTTATCATCATCATAACTCTTGTCATGCTGATCAACACTTCTCCACCACAGAGAGCCTGAAAATACTCCCGCCCGGCTAAATTCCCCGGGCCTGTTCCAAACGATATCCAGAGCGCTGAGACCGCCAAGAGAAAACCCGGCAAATGCCTTTTCTTTAAATGAATCGACACCCCATCTGATCCTGACAAAGGGAAGCAGCTCGTCGAATATAAAGGATGTATAAAGGCCTGCCTTGGCACCCCGCTGTTTATAATCCAGTGAATGCTGTGTACCATACTCGTTCCGGCGGTCAATACCGCAATGAATAGCTACAAACAGAATGGGCTCAATCGCGTTTTCCGTGTATAGCTTATCCAGGATGGATACAAAATTCATTTTTTCCATATCCTGGCCATCATTGATCAATAATAAGCTGAGTTTCGAAGGATCCTGAACAAGGGCGGGGACATAGAAATCCACTTTTACCTCTCGGTCCAGGAATCGGGATGGAATAATCTCATTTTCGGTCAGAATACCGGATCGGTTCGCCAATTGCATGGGCTCAAAAATAAGGATTTGGTAATAAATGGCTCTTTAACCGCCATTCTTCAACAGGCTGGTGAAACCACCCTATTAATTTGTTTATTTGAGGTCGAAAAAATAAATTTGAATGTGGCCGCCTTTTTAAAGACCACCTCAGCCCGGACGGCACATATCAATCATTCATTAAAACACTGTTTATGAAGAAAATTGGAATTCTGCATGGGAAAGAACGCTCATTCCCTGAAGCATTTGTAGCAAGGGTCAATAGTAAAAATGTGCCTGGTATTGTAGCCGAACCCGTCCGCATCGACAAGGCTATGCAGGGTGTAAACAGCGGTTATGCGGTGATATTCGACCGTATTTCGCAGGATGTACCTTTTTACAGGACCTGGCTGAAGAACGCTGCTGTAACAGGGACCGCCGTGATCAATAATCCCTTTTGGTGGAGCGCCGATGATAAATATTTCAACAACTGCCTGATGACAAAAGTGAATGTGCCGGTCCCCAAAACTGCGATCATCCCTTCCCGTGATTTGCCCGACGATACATCCAACGACTCTTTCAGTAACCTGGCTTTCCCGCTCGACTGGGATGCTATCTTTAAATACGTTGGTTTCCCGGCTTATATGAAACCCTTCGCCGGGGGCGGCTGGAAACATGTATACAAACTGACCAGTGCAGAAGATTTCTTTACAAAACACAGTGAAACAGGACAGCTGGTCATGCTGCTGCAGGAAGAGATCGTATTTACTGAATACTATCGATGCTACTGCATTGGTGGTAAATATGTACGCATCATGTCTTACGAACCCCGCAACCCGCACCACCTGCGTTATGTGGCCGATTTCAAACCCTCTGCAGAAAGACTGCAGCAAATGACAGATATCGTTCTGCGTATCAATAAATATTTGGGATACGATTTCAATACGGTGGAACTGGCCGTCCGCGATGGTGTTCCTTATGCCATTGATTTCTGCAATCCCGCCCCGGATGCTGAACGTACCAGTGTGGGCGATGAGAATTTTGAATGGGTGGTGGAAACAGCAGCTAATTATGCCATAGAAAAAGCCATGAGCCAGGTGGATGGAGCCGATAACCTGACCTGGGGGGAATATGTAAAACGAAGCAGTAATAAAAGTCCATTGGTGTAATGAATATGGGAAAGCTGACAATTTATAATGTGGAGGATGACACCTACTCAAAAGTGGAAGAACCGGATCCCTCGTACACCTATACCTATTCGGATTACCTGAAATGGCGCTTTGAAGAAAGGCTCGAGTTGTTCAGGGGAAAGATATTCAAACTATCTGCCCCTAATAAAATACACCAGCAGGTTGTACTGAATATAGGAAGCGAATTCCACCGATTCTTAAAAGCCAGGAACTGTAAGGCCTTTATAGCTCCCTTCGATGTACGCTTACCTGTAAAAAACAGGAAAAAAGACAACGAAGTGACCACCGTGGTTCAACCCGATATTTGTGTTGTTTGTGATGAAACTAAACTGGATGCCCGGGGATGTTGTGGCGCTCCCGATCTTGTTGCCGAGATACTTTCTCCCGGCAATTCAAAGAAAGAGATCCGGCTAAAACATGAGCTGTATGAAGAGGCCGGGGTAAAAGAATACTGGATCGTATATCCCGAAGAAGAAAGTATTGCGGTGTTCCTGCAGAATGATGTTGGCCAGTTTGACGGCGCAAAGATCTATGCCGGCGGGGATATCATTACTTCCAAAACAATTAGTGGCTTTTCCATAAACGTAAACGAAATCTTCACCTTTTAACTATGAACCTTAATTATAAAAGTTTTACCCTCGGCGTGGAAGAAGAGTACATGGTGCTGGACCCCAAAAGTTTTGAGCTGAAAAGCCATGAACAACGTATTGTACAGGAAGGCCAGAAAGTGATCAAAGACAAAGTAAAAGCAGAAATGCACCAGGCCGTGGTGGAAGTGGGCACAGATATTTGTGCCGATGTGGATGAAGCCTTCACCGATGTGGCTACCCTTCGTAAAACGATCTCGGGTATAGCCAGTGGGCTGGGATTTGCGATGGGCGCCAGCGGCACACACCCATTCAGCCACTGGGAAAGTCAGCTGATCACCGACCATATCCGTTATAATGAGATCGTGAATGAATTACAGGAAGCCGCCCGCAGCAACCTGATCTTCGGCCTGCATGTGCATGTGGGCATGGAAAGCCGGGAAATGGCGAATCATATTGCCAACAGCACCCGTTATTTCCTGCCGCACATCTTTGCCCTGAGCACCAACTCTCCTTTCTGGGAGGGAAGAAAAACAGGTTACAAATCTTTCCGCACCAAAGTATTCGACAAGTTCCCCCGCACCGGCATCCCCGATGCATTTGAAAGCATTGAAGCGTATGACAACTATGTAAAACTGCTGATCAAGACCAATTGCATTGATAATGCAAAAAAGATATGGTGGGACCTCCGCGTACATCCTTTCTTCAACACCGTCGAGTTCCGCATCTGCGATATACCGATGACCGTGGATGAAACGATCACCATTGCCGCCTTGTTCCAGGCTATTTGCGCACGGATCTATATGCTTCGTTCCAAAAACCTCAACTTCATCCAGTACTCACGGGCACTATTGAACGAAAATAAATGGCGGGCCAGCCGGTATGGTGTGGATGGACTGCTGATCGACTTTGGCAAGGAAGAGGAAGTAAATACCCGTGCGCTTTTATACGAATTGCTTGATTTTTTAGATCCCGTTCTTGATCATCTCGGCAGCCGTCACCGGGTGGCTTATCTACATAAAATACTGGAGCATGGCACCGGCGCCGACAGGCAGCTGGCGGTTTTTGAAAAATCAAAGAACCTTTCAAATGTAGCAGAATATATTAACGGCCAGTTCCTGGCAGGTGTATAGAAATCAATTTTATCCTGAAAAAACAGGGCATGCAAAAAGTTTTATTATTTTTTGGGTTCTTGCTTCCGCTGTTTTTACAGGCACAGACAGATACAACATGGATAAAATATTCTAATCCCGCTTCTGTTTCCAAACCCAAAGGCTACTCTCATGCAGTTGAAATAAACTTCGGTAAAAGTAAAATGCTGATCATATCCGGACAGGTAGCCCTTGACAGCGCGGGCAACCTCGTTGGAAAAGATGATCCCGGGAAACAAACTGAAAAAGTATTTCAGAATATTGCAGCCATCCTCCAGTCACATGGCGCCACCATGGATGATATTGTTAAGATCAGCGTATTTCTTAAAGATATCAGCCATGTTCCGGTGTTCAGAACAATACGGGACCAGTATGTCAATAAAAAGAACCCGCCCGCCAGCACCCTCGTGGAAGTAAGTTCGTTTGTCAGAAGCGATCTGCTGATTGAGATCGAAGCAACTGCCATCATTAATAAAAAGTAATAAGCAGCCAACCTGGTATCAGCCGTAATACTGCCATGCATGTCAAACAGATGAAAGCCGTCGTATATACAAAATATGGCCCCCCTGATGTTCTTCAGCTAAAAGAAATTGAAAAACCAGTTCCCAAAAAAGATGAAGTGCTGGTTAAGATCCATGCCTCTTCTGTTAACTCATGGGACTGGGACCTGCTGAAAGGCAAACCTTTCCTTGTACGCATGCTGAGCGGATGGCTGAAACCCCGCCACCAGGTATTGGGTGCAGATATAGCCGGTACCATTGAACAGGCGGGTGACCAGGTTACAAAATTCCATTGCGGCGACGAAGTATTTGGAGATATAGCCGGTTGCGGTTTTGGTGGCTTTGCGGAGTATGTTACTGTTCCGGAAAAAATGCTCGCTAAAAAACCTTCTTCCATGTCGTTTGAACAGGCAGCTGCCCTGCCCCAGGCCGGTCTGCTGGCATTGCAGGGGCTGTATTATAAAACCGGCATATTACAACCCGGCCTGCAGCTATTGATCAATGGTGCAGGTGGTGGCGTGGGCACACTGGCCTTACAGTACGCAAAGCATACAGGCGCCGAAATCACCTGTGTTGATAAAAGTGAAAAATTTGATCTGCTCCGCTCCCTGGGCGCCCATCATCTGATCGATTACACAAAAGCAGATTATACCCGAACCGGACAGCAATACGATATGGTACTGGATGTGATAGCACACCGGAATGTATCCGATTATAAACGGGTATTAAAACCCGGCGGCCGGTTTGTAATGATCGGTGGTTCCATGGGCGGATTATTATTGCAGCTCATGCTCTTTGGACGGGTACATTCCTGGCTGAGCAAAAAAAAACTGGGCATCATGGGGTATCAACCAAACAGAGAAGATCTTGAGTACCTGGTCAGGCTTTTTGAGGAAGGAAAACTGAAGCCCATCATTGATAAAATTTTCCCGCTTCATAAAGCGCAGGAAGCATTTTCTTATTTTGGCACTGGAAATGTACAGGGAAAAGTGGTGATGGCTGTAATACCGGGTCCAAAATAAACAACTATGGCTCCTCCCCGCATACAGGGTCTGGCCCCTTTGCTGCAGGTATTTGATATGCCAGCTTCGCTTGCATTTTATCGTGATAAACTGGGCTTTGAAGTGACGGGCACTTCCGGCCAGGGTGATAATTCCGGGTGGGTAATGCTTCAATTGAATGAAGTGGTGCTGATGCTGAACACCGCTTATGATGATGATGAACGGCCGGCGCAACCTGATATGATGCGTATGACAGGGCATATCGATACTGCTATTTATTTCGGTTGTCCTGAAATAGATATTATGTACGAATACATGAAATCAAAAGGACTGGAAGTGGACCCACCTTCGCTGACCGGGTATGGGTTTAAAGCGATTTATTTAAGAGACCCCGATGGGTTCATGCTTGTTTTTCAGTGGCCCGCCGAATAAGCATCTGCCTTATTTTTGCATTATGTCCATCCAGGTAGATACTTCCCGCATTCAATTCCGGCCGGTAACAGTCACTTTTCTGGAGATGCACGATAAAAAAGAAATGCCGGCCCCATTACCCGGAACAGCATTCAGGCTGCTGCCTGAACCAGTTTCAGTTGATGATTACCGTGAGTACTATTATGGTGTGGGTGAAAAACATTTTTGGCTCGACAGGATCGTGATGCCGGATGAAGAACTGTTTGAAAAGATCAATGCGCCGGATATTGATATTTATGTATTCAGCCTGCAGGGCCAAACCGCCGGTTTTGTGGAGTATATTACCGGTGAAAAATTTGTGGAGATATTATACTTCGGCCTCCTGCCCCATTTTATCGGAAAAGGCCTGGGCAAATATTTCCTGGAATGGGTGATCGGTAAAGCATGGAGCTATGGCCCCGCATGGATACAGCTGAATACCTGTACGCTGGACCACCCCCAGGCTTTACCCAATTATGTAAAAGCCGGGTTTGTGCCGGTCCGCACCGAAACCCACCAGCGAAGAATATTGGTCTGATCTATGAACCGCCTGTCCTATTTGGCAACAAACCGGCATTACTACTATATTATTTTCTTAATTTTCATTCCATGAAAAAAGCAAACCCCTGCCTGGCCATTATTATTTTATTTTTTTCTTTTTATTCCTGTTCCCGTAAACCCAAAGCCGACCTGCTTGTGTTCAATGCCACTATTTATACGGTAGATTCATCGTTCTCCACTGCGGAAGCGATGGTGGTTAAAGACGGTAAGATTGTGGCAACCGGCAAATTGGTTGACCTGGAGGAAAAATATGACAGCAAAGAAAAAATGGATGCAGACGGTAAATTCATTTATCCAGGTTTTATTGATGCGCATGCACATTTTGTGGGTTATGGCAACAGCCTGCAGCGTGTAAATCTCGTGGGTACAAATAGCTGGGAAGAATGTTTGGAAAGGACCAAAACATTTGCCGGCACGCAACCGGAGGGCTGGCTGCTGGGTCGGGGCTGGGACCAAAATGACTGGGCCGCAAAAGAATTCCCTGATAATACTGTATTGAGCCAGCTGTTTCCCGACAGACCGGTGCTGCTCACCCGCATCGACGGGCATGCAGCGATTGCCAATAAAAAAGCCCTGGAACTGGCCGGCGTTAAACCAGGCGACGCCTTAACAGGCGGTGAGATAGAAGTAAAAAAAGGGGACTTAACAGGTGTATTGATTGATAACGCAGTTGATCTTGTAACGGCAAAGATCCCTCCACAAACCTTTGACCAGTTTAAAAAAGCTTTGCAGGCCGGAGAAAAAAATTGTTTTGCCATGGGGCTTACCACTATAGATGATTGCGGGCTGAGCGGAACGACCGTGGATGATATTAAAAAATTACAGGAAGCGGGAGATCTGAAAATGAGATTGTATGTGATGCTGAGTGATGAAACTAAGAATTTCGAATATGCGAATAAAAATGGCATGATCAAAACAGAACGTTTAAACGTGAGGAGCTTTAAAGTATATGGTGATGGTGCATTGGGGTCAAGAGGTGCTTGTTTGCTACAGCCCTATTCGGATAAAAAAGGCCATTATGGTTTTTTATTAAGCAAGCAGGAACATTTTGATTCGGTGGCCGCTTATCTCTCGCAAAAAGGATGGCAGATGTGTACACATGCCATTGGTGACAGTGGCAACAGGACCATTTTGAATACATATGCTAAATATCTCAAAGGAAGAAATGATCAGCGCTGGAGAATTGAACATGCGCAGGTGGTGGACCAGGATGATTTTAAAATCTTCGGTGAGTATAATATCATTCCATCGGTACAGCCCACACATGCCACTTCCGATATGTACTGGGCCGGTGACCGGCTGGGAGCAGATAGAGTAAAAGGGGCTTATGCCTATAAACAATTACTGCAACAGAATAACTGGATGCCGTTAGGCACCGATTTCCCGGTGGAAGATATTTCTACTTTCAAAACATTTTATGCCGCAGTGGTGCGTAAAGATGCCAAAGGATGGCCGGCGGGTGGTTACCAGGCAGAGAATGCCTTATCCCGGGAAGAGGCCCTTCGGGGCATGACGATCTGGGCCGCCCGGTCTAATTTTGAAGAGAAAGAAAAAGGAAGCCTGGAAAAAGGGAAATTTGCCGACTTTGTTATCCTGGACAAGGATATTATGAAAGAAGACACCGAAAAATTACTATCGATAAAAGTATGGAAGACCTACCTGGGCGGGGTAAAAGTATTTGAGCAATGACCTATCCGGTCTGAAGCAGGCATTTAAGAGTTAACCCGGATCAACCTATCCACAATTGTTAGCAATCCGTCAATGGGCCGACAGCTCATTTTTTAAAAAATCGTTATGTTTGTCCTATGAGTTGGACTCAGAAAAGGACTGTAAAAGTAGCGATCCTGGACCTCTATGAAGGCAAAGCCAACCAGGGCATGCGTTGTATCCGTAACATCCTGATTGATTGGGCGGAGAAGAACGACCTGCTCCTCTATGGCAAGGAATATGATGTGCGCCTGAAGAATGAACTCCCCGATACATCCTACGATATTTATATCTCCAGCGGTGGGCCTGGCGACCCGCTGACCAGCCGTTATGAAGACTGGGATATTGCCTGGTGCCGCTGGCTCGATAAAATAGAACGATTCAACAATAATCCCTCCAACACGGTTAAGAAACACGTTTTCTTTATTTGCCACTCTTTCCAGCTGGCCAGCCGCTATTTTAATGCCGGAGTGGTTACCAAAAGAAAATCCACTTCTTTTGGTGTTTTCCCGGTACACATGCTGGAAGCGGGTAATGATGATCCTGTGTTTGACAGGTTAAAAGATCCCTTCTATGCCGTAGACAGCCGTGACCACCAGGTCATTCAACCCAATCTTGATCTGCTGGAAGATATGGGCGCCAGTATCCTTTGTATAGAAAAAATCAGGCCCCACATTCCACTGGAAAGAGCAGTGATGGGCATTCGTTTCAACGAGTATATGATCGGCACACAGTTCCATCCCGAGGCCGATGCCATTGGTATGACCATACATCTGCAAACAGAAGAAAAAAGAAAGACGGTGATCGAAAACCATGGCGTGGAAAAATTGAACAGTATGCTGCAGCATCTCGGTGATCCGGATAAGATCATGTTCACCTATGCCACTATTCTCCCCAATTTTTTGAACCAGGCCATCGGACAATTACAGGAAGTCATGGCCTGATGATCAAAAGGGCCGTACTTTTTAGAATGTAAATCCGGTTTCTCCCTCTATAACTATCGGGTCAAAAATTTCAGAATTCTATCCAGCTTTACTACCTTCCATAAAACAATGGAAGATGGTTCCGGCAATCCGAAAAGCATATAACGAAGCATTCACCCTTGAAAAGTATGAGGCATTTCTGAAAGATCTGCAGGCCGTACACCCCGGCGCTATTGAATTCAGGGTGGCAGAAACACCTGTATTCGTGCCAAAGGGTTTTACCCAAAAAATGCTGGATGCCTGCGACAGTATCATTAACATTATTGCTGATCCGAAATTCAAAGAACTGACCAAAAATGCCATTCCGGCGCATTTACAGGTGCCCGGTGAAAATGATCACTCCCATTTTATTGCATTTGATTTTGGCATTTGCATCAATGAGCAGGATGAATATGAGCCGCAGCTGATCGAAATGCAGGGCTTCCCCACACTCTTTGGTTACGAAGTACTGATCGACGATGTATTCCGGAAACATTTTCCAGTGCCGTCCAATTATGATTGTTATCTCGGGGGGTATAACCGGGAAAGTTATATACAGTTGCTGAAAGAGATCATTGTGGGCGGCCTGGACCCGGCGAATGTTATATTGCTGGAAATCTTCCCGCACCAGCAAAAAACCCGTATCGATTTTTATTGCACGCAGGACTACCTGGATATTAAACCAGTTTGCCTCACGGAGCTGATAAAAGAAGGAAAGAAACTGTATTACATGAACGAAGGCAAAAAAACGGAAGTAAAGCGCATATACAACCGCGTTATATTCGACGACCTGCAGCAACAAACCCCGGAGGTACAGGAAAAAGGAAAGATATTCTTTGAGGAACTGGAAGTACAATGGTGCCCGCATCCCAACTGGTTCTACCGTATCAGTAAATACACTTTGCCGCTTATACGGCATCCCTATGTGCCTCCTACTTATTATTTAAATGAAATAAAACAAATGCCCACTGACCTGGAGAATTATGTATTAAAGCCATTGTTCTCTTTTGCCGGGCAGGGCGTGGTAATTGATGTAACACAGGCGGATATTGATAAAGTGAAAGACCCGGAGAACTGGATCTTACAGAAAAAAGTAAAATATGCCGATGTGATTGAAACACCCGATGTACCCGCTAAAGCAGAAATCCGTTTATTCTATTTCTGGAAAGATGGTGTGGCAAAACCAGTGCCCACCAATAATCTGTCAAGATTAAGTAAGGGGAAAATGGTAGGTGTTCGATATAACAAGGACAAAGAATGGGTGGGCGGAAGTTATTGTTTGTTTGAAGCCCCTTAAATCCACGGAAGTGGGACTTTAATAACCCTAACAATTCAAAAGATGCAAGCCATAAAAAATTTACCCCCCAAAGTTTTGGCCCCCGGCCTTACCGGTTATTATGCGCATGGCAGAAGCATGACGTTGGGTTTAGTGGAAATAAAAAAAGGAAGTAACCTGCCCGTTCACCATCATGTGCATGAACAGATCACTTTCATTTTGGAAGGGCAACTGGATATGGTGATCGGCGGCAAACCCTTTTCTTTAACAGCCGGTATGTATTATGTTATTCCTTCCGACGTACCCCATGGGGCGGTGGCAGTCACCGATTGCAAGGTTATTGATGTGTTCAACCCGGTCAGGGAAGATTACAAACCAACATGACATCCATTGATTATAATTTATTAACCAAATTATTCATTGCATTTATTGCTGCCACTATTATCGGCACGCTCAGTCATGAGCTGGGCCATTATACTGTTGCCCGGTTATTGGGTAATGAAGCGCATATAAACTATAGTTCCACAAGGTGGGTACTAACGAATAGAAATGGCCTGTCTCCCGCTACTCAAAGCTTCTGGATCACCCTGGGCGGCCCACTCCAGACCATCATAACAGGATCTGTCGGTTATTTTCTCCTGGTCTATAACAGGAAGAGTTTCCTGTCCGCCACGCGGCTTACAGTACGTCAATGGGGGATGATCTTCCTGGCGCTTTTCTGGTTAAGACAATCCGCTAATCTTGTTACCTGGATACTGGGGTATGTTGTAACAGGGAAATGGTCTTCTTCGGGTGATGAACTAAAATTAGCAGGTTATCTTGGACTGCCCCGTTCACTCCTTATGATCATTACCGCCGTCATTGGATTCTTGTTACTTCTGGAAGTAATATTCAGATACATACCACAAAAGCAGAGAATAACTTTTATCATCGCCGGGTTTACAGGTGCTGCAACCGGGTATATCCTCTGGTTTTATTTAGCAGGAAAATACCTGCTCCCCTGATCAGTCTTTAAAATTCTTCTTCAATTCCGCCAGCTTTGCCTGGAATGCATTCAGTGGTTCCTGTTTCTTATTTTGAGGCTTCTGCCCTCTTATACCGGGCTTCTGTGTTCTGCCCTCTGTTCTTTCGGCCCCTCCTTCCTTCAATGACAGTGCGATCCTTTTCCTTGCCTTATCCACTTCCAGCACGGTAGCCATTACTTTTTGTCCCAGCTTCACTGCTTCATTGGGGTCGGTTATATATCGGTTAGACAAATGCGAAATATGCACCAGTCCATCCTGTTTTACGCCCACATCCACAAAAGCGCCAAAGTTGGTGATATTGGTTACGATGCCCGGTACTTTCATACCCGGCTTCAGGTCTTCCATGGAGCTAATGCCGTCGGCAAAACGGAATTCTTCAATAGCTGAACGGGGATCCCTTCCCGGCTTTTCCAATTCTTTAATTATATCTTCAATCGTGAACTGCCCTGCTGTTTCCGATACAAAATCTTTTATTTTGATCTGCTTTCGTACTTCTGCATTTTTGATCAGGTCGTTCACGCTGCTGTTTACTTTGGCAGCCATGGCTTCCACCAGGTGATAGCTTTCCGGGTGCACTGCAGAATTATCCAGTGGATTTTTTGCATTGGCAATACGCAGGAAGCCCGCACACTGTTCAAATGCTTTCGGGCCAAGCATCGAAACTTTTTTCAGCTCCTCCCTGCTTTTAAAACCACCATTCTTTGTTCTGTACTCCACAATATTTTTGGCCACCGTCCCGGTAAGACCCGATACATACATCAATAAATGCTTACTGGCAGTATTCACATCCACACCCACATAGTTTACACAGCTTTCCACCACATGGTCCAGTGATTCTTTCAGCCTGTTCTGGTTCACATCATGCTGGTATTGGCCCACTCCAATACTCTTCGCATCGATCTTTACCAGTTCACTCAGAGGGTCCAGTAAGCGACGACCAATACTAATAGCCCCTCTTACCGTTACATCTTCTTCCGGAAATTCTTCCCGGGCCACTTCACTGGCGGAATAAATAGAAGCGCCACTTTCATTCACCATAAAAATGGAGACCGGTTTGTCAAAGTCAATGCCCCGCACCAGTTGCTCTGTTTCTTTGCTGGCTGTTCCATTACCGTAACCGATGGCTTCAATATGATATTTGGCCACCAGTTCTTTAATAGTTTGTACAGCTCCATTCCGGTCGTTTTGCGGAGCATGAGGGAATATTGTATTGTATTTTAAAAATGTTCCGTACTCATCCAGGCAAACAACTTTGCATCCTGTACGGAACCCGGGATCGATGGCCATCACTCTTTTCTGGCCTAATGGTGATGCCAGTAATAATTGGCGCAGGTTTTCGGCAAACACTTTGATGGCTTCCTCATCGGCCTTTGTTTTACTCAGCATGCGGAACTCTGTTTCAATAGAAGGCTGCAACAGGCGGTTATACGAGTCTTCTATGGCCAATGCCACCTGTTTGGCAGCCGGGGTGGAAGACTTGATTAATATCCTTTTCAATTCCTCCAGTGCCGTTTCTTTCTCAATGGTGAGGGTCATGATCAGAAACCCTTCTTTTTCGCCTCTTCGAATCGCTAATATGCGGTGAGACGGGCTTTGCGACAATGGCTCTTTGAATTCAAAATAATCCCTGTATTTCTGTGCCTCCTCTTCTTCTTTTTTCGCGGTTACTGCTTTGGAGTGAACCACTGCCTCTTCGGTGTAGAGTTTACGCACTATATTCCTGGCCTGTTCGTGTTCCGACACCCATTCGGCCATGATATCCCTGGCGCCCTGCAGTGCTTCTGCAGTATCCTTTACTTGTTCGGTAATATATTTTGCTGCTTCCCCTTCTACTTCAGTTAATTCTTGTTCAAACAGGAGTTTTGCCAATGGCTCCAGTCCTTTTTCAACAGCCACCGTAGCCTTTGTCTTCCGTTTGGGTTTATATGGGAGGTAAATATCTTCCAGTTCGGTGGCATTCACACATTCTTCAATGCGCTTTCGGAGCTCAGGAGTCAGCTTGCCCGCTTCCTCAATCGTCTTCAGGATCGTTTCCTTTCTTTTTTCCAGTTCCTGGAAATATTTGATCTGATCGATCACGTTCGTAATGATCACTTCATCCAGGTTGCCGGTTGCTTCTTTACGGTACCGGGCAATAAAAGGAATAGTGGACCCCTCGCTATGTAAATCGTAAATACTATTGATCTGCTTCAGGGAAAGATTCAGGTCACCTGCAATTTTCTGTGAATACCTCAATTCCATAGGTTATTATTTTCGGGCAGCAAATCTACTGGCTCAGCGGAAAGAAAAAAATTTGTTTTTAAACAAAAATTCATGCAAATCTTTTGAATACGATCTATTCCTGTTATCTTCATTACAGTGTAAGCAATTATATGAAACTGTTCCTGCTGCTTTTCTTTTTTACTATTTCAACCCTGGTATCTGCGCAGGCAGATAATGAGATCCAGGTATATGCTTCTCCTACCATACAGCACAACTGGACCATTTTTGAGCTGCATTCCAATTATACATTTAAAGGTAGCAAATTGCTAAATGACCCCGGATCGGCCCAATGGACCAATGAAACACTGGAGATAACACATGGCATTGCCAAAAACGCAGAGATCGGATTTTATACTTTCACTGCTATTTCTCCTTCCGGTCGTTTTCAATACCTGGGTAACCAGGTCAGGCCCAGGCTTACCGTACCCGCTTCCTGGAAATGGAATGTAGGCGCCAGCCTTTCCCTCGAGTTTGGTTTTTTCAGGCCCGATGATACCAGTTCGTTTACCTGGCAGGGTGAGTTAAGGCCCATTATTGATAAAACGATTGGCAACTGGTATTTTGCTTTCAATCCCAATATTGACTTCGTATTATCAGGTGAGAATAAGGGGGCGGGTATTGCGCCCCAGTTCAAAACCGTGTACACTTTTAATAATAAAGTGGGGATCGGTTTCGAATACTATGGCAGCCTGGGCACATTTAAGAAAATATTACCCGGCAATATGCAGGAGCATCTCATCGGCCCTATGATCGATCTGTATATTCACCCGATGTGGGAAATCAATGGTGGTTTTCTTTTTGGACTTACAGAAAATTCCAATCAGCATATATTAAAAATACTGTTGGGCCGAAGGGTTGCAAAAAAAGACAGGGGCCAGTAAATGGAAGATGATATGGGAACAAAGGAACAAGAGAACAGAAGAACAAATGAACAGATGAACAACAGAACAGATGAACAGGGGAACAGTGTTTAAAATCGAAATGTCAGGCTGAGCTTGTCGAAGCCGATATGGAACAGATGAACATTAGAACAGAAGAACAAGAGAACAGATGAACAGGGGAACAGTGTTTAAAATCGAAATGTCAGGCTGAGCTTGT
>CAZSGD010000024.1:52373-64530 GCA_964606155.1 uncultured Chitinophaga sp.
CGAAGCCGATATGGAACAGATGAACATTAGAACAGAAGAACAATAGAACAAAGGAAGGATTCAGCAGACGGGATTATCTCATAGCTCGTGGCTCAATGTTAGAAATAAGTCGAAAATCCAAATTGAAAGCCCGCCAGTTTTGCAGGAGGATTACCTAAAATATCTTTCCGCCAATGATACCGGTAATTAAACCGGAGAACAGTTTGTGCTGTGGGCCTGAAACTGACAGCAGGCACAATAGCAAACAGGTCATCTGCAATATTCTTACCAGTGGAAATAAATTTGCCTTTGTTCCAGTCAACATATTCCACACGCACAGCCGCATTGAGCACAGCATTCTCAAACCCCAGCATCGGTTTTTTTACAACAGGCTGTATAAAATCAATGAATCCCCCCTGCTGTTTTTCGCCAAACTGTTCGGAATAAGTGTCCGGCACATCCACTTTTACCCAGGCCCATTCTGCTATGATATTGGTGTTTAGTTTTGGCAAAGTGGTATTAAAATCAATGGCTGCCACTCTTACGCTTCTTTTCTTATCCAGCTCCAGTCCATCCTCTTTAAATTTATTATAAATGCCCCCCATATAGGACAGGCCCAGTTCCCCGATCTTCCTGTTGCGTAGCGCCACTTTACCGGTAAGAAGCGGCTGACCATTAAAGCTTTCTTCAAACCGGTCTGCATTTTCTTTACTGGCCGGTAAAAAAGTTTTATTCTCTGTGTTGGAAATGATCCTGTCGTCGAAACCATTGGTCAGGTACACCTCGTAACCATACACCCAGTCTTTCACTGATTTTTTTCCATACAACCCAAAACCTGCATTACTCCAGGTTGCCGGCAGCATTTGTGTGGCCGCTATAGGCCGGTCTACAAATTCCCATTTGGGCCCGTCATGATTTTGGTTAAAGCCCCCGATCGGGTTCAGCACAATACCGCCGCGGAGATTCAGCAGGGGGTCGAATTCAATATCCAGGGATGCAAATTCAATGGCGATCTCTTTCGTACCGTCTTCAAACTCAATTTCCGTGAGAAATTTTATCCGCTTTGCAATGGAAGATGAAATGAACAGGGTAACACGTCTCATCTGGAACTGGTGGCCCTCACTGATCCCATCTTCAGAAAGATACTGATAGTTACCCTCAGCATACCCGCCTAATTGCACCGGCAATTTTCCCAGCTGCAGGAAAGGCCGGTTGTACGTGGCATCCATATTCAGGCCCATCCCGGTGGTATCCTTCGGAATCCGCCGGAGCAAAGAAGGGTCTATCTGCGCATAAGCGTCACTGTAAGTAACCGTTAAAACGACTATATAGATAATTATTTTTTTCATGCTTTTCTGAGATCAATAAAAACCTGGTTATTGCTGACGGTTACCGGGAAGCTCCGGAGCCCCTGATCTGCCGGCCCGCTGACTACGGCACCCTTATTATTAAATTCACTCCCATGCGCAGGGCATTGCAGGAAATCGCCGGAAGCCTGTAACTCTGTTCCCTGGTGGGTGCAGGACATCCATAGGGCGCTATACTCCGTATCCGTGAACCTGTAAAGACAGATGGGAAACTGCAAGGCTTCATTTCTAACGATGATATATGAACGATAGGTTTCTTTCCCGCCTTTCTTCATCTTAAAATCATCTGCATTTACTGTAATACCGTTATCATTCAGTTTGCCGGCCACATAGCTGGTGGGTTTGCAGGAGCTCAATAAACCCGATAATGCCGTGGCGGATAAACATGCCGCACAACCCTTCAGGATAAAATCTCTTCTTTCCATGCTTCTGCAGTTTATAATGATTCCAGGAATTTGATCAGTTTGTTTTTGTCAGCTTCAGAAAGGCTGTTATAGGCATTGCGACTGTTTAGAGCTTCGCCTCCGTGCAGCATAATGGCATCATTGATCGTAGGGGCACGGCCATCATGCAATAAAAAATATTGCCCGCCCTGTGAATTTTTAGAGAGGCCCAAACCCCATAAAGGTGGTGTTCTCCATTCAAAAGTTTTGGCAGTGCCTTCGGTATAACCATCATTCAAATCCGGGCCCATATCATGTAGTAAGAGGTCAGTATAAGGGTGGAAAGTTTTATTTGAAAGCGGAGCGATAGGTGAATACCCTGTTTTTAATGTGGGTGTATGACAACCGCTGCAATTAATTTGATTAAAAATAACTGCCCCTGCCTGTACATCCGGGCCATCCGGTGTTCGCTGTACCGGCGCTTTTAACGTTTTCAGGTAAAACACCACATCATGCACAGTCTTATCACTCACTTCCGGGTCGATCGTCATTCCGCTGTAGGTATCCCTGTTTTCAAAAGTGGAAGTGATACCGATATCCTGGTTATATGCATTTACGGTTTGCTGCAGAAGGTCATAGGTGGCCCCTTTTTTACCAAACCGGCAGATATATTTTCCATTGTTCTCAATGGCTCCCGGGCGCAAAGCGGCATACACAGGTATAGTATGCCAATTGGGCACTCCAGAAATGCCGTCCCCGTTTACATCACCGGGATCAGCCATGGCCAGTAAATCCGCATCGGTTACTGCATCCAGAAATCCTAATCCTGTATTAGCCGGTGGGGTAAAACTGGAGTGAGTGGCGCCGGAAGGAATTTGTTCGGGCATATAACCCGGGATCGCCCGGTTTTGTAATTGTGGTCCGCCCAGGTGCAGAAACTGGTTTCCTGTGCTGTCTGTTTGTCCAAACCGGGTCAATGTGGTAAAGGGATGGCCTTTGCCATCACCGGCGTGACAGGAACCACAGGATGTGGCCACAAAAACAGGCCCCAGCCCGGAAGCTGTGGTAAAGACTTCATCATTAAAGGCAATATCACCCGCCAGGAACTGCGCATTCTCTGCATGGGTGAGGCCTTCGACGGGCCCGTCCAGTATTTCATCATCGGCCTGTGCATCGGGCAAAAGTTTTTGACAGGAAACGCCGGCCACCACCAGGCCCGTAAAACAAATAATAAAGAGGCAATACTTTTTCATTGCTTATATCAGTATCCGTAATTTTTAGACAAGTCTAAAAAATTATTTAGACAAATATAAGAATAAATTTTGATGGGCAAAAAAGAAAAGAGGGCTTTGTCATTTGCCAGGCTACCGGCCCTTACCCTTTGCCTATCAATGATGGAGGTGGCGAATTCCCCGCCTGATGAAATAATAATTGACCGGGAATGCCGCTACAAACCCTGCTGCCAGCCCGATCAGCATACCTCTCCAGAAAACCCAATCCTGCAGGTGCGCACTCATTACGCCGGGCATATTTACCTGCACCGATACTTCCACCGCTTCCATTACGGCAATGCTTAACCCTTCTGCAATCAGCACCTGTTTCAATGCCCTGCGAAAAGAAAAACCGGCCCTTAACAGCGGAACCATACCGAATGCAAACCCGAATACAAAACCAAGTATAATGGCCAGTATCATGGTGGATACATTACTCATATCCAACCAGGTGCCGATCACCATTCCCAGCACTTCACCTAGGCCGCAACCCAGCAGGCAGTGGAGGGTGGCACTAAAAGTCAGTATGAAATGGTTTTTAGAATTACTGGTATCACCGGGTAAAGGCTGATGATGGTGGTGTGAATGATGTGCTGACATTTGGCTTGATTTAATGCTTTTGTAATAAAGGTCTTATTTGAAGATATACCTGGAACCCAAGAGGCATTTCGCCATACAAAGGCTTTAGGTTATTAGCTGGAAGATTGAAGGTTATTTTAGATCCTGCTGTAAGTTCCAGCGCCCCTTTGCTGAACAGGTGCCGATTATACCCTGCTGAAAAAGTATGCACATTAAAAGCCTGGTGACCCAATTCATCTTCCAGTTCCAGTTCCTCTGTTGATTTTTGGATGAACTCATAACGTCCAAACAGGGCATTTTTTTGGAATTGGAAATTCCCTTCCGCCAGCAGCGAATGTTCTTTATGGTCTTCCCCCTTATCGTTCAATCCCCAGATCAGCGCCGTGCTGATATGACGATCTT
The DNA here is from genome assembly GCA_964606155.1 of uncultured Chitinophaga sp. Classification (GTDB taxonomy): domain Bacteria; phylum Bacteroidota; class Bacteroidia; order Chitinophagales; family Chitinophagaceae; genus JJ008. The sequence goes on from CAZSGD010000024.1 coordinate 56,355, forward strand.
TTGAAATTCCTTTCGCAAATAAAACAGATGCGGTAGTCCTTGTAATATCCTTACCGGGCTCCAGGGCTTCGGGTTCATGAATAAATCCCTGTGAAAACTGCAATGCCCAGGATGCTGTTGGGTTATAAGATATTCTGTATGACCAGCTGTCAAAACGCATTTTATCAAAATCATACCTGTTCTCATCCGGTTCCCTGCCTGTAAACACAGAACCCTCTGCTTTGAATTGTTTATACCTGAATCCTGCCGTAGCCACTCCAAATGTAATATGTGTTGCATCCTGCCAATGGTGCCCCAATGGCGCATCCGGATCATTCATAGCAGAAACACGATGCATGAATGCCGGCGCACCAAGTGCCGGTTCACCGGGGTAACCAAAATAACCAAAAAGGTCTATATCATTATTCAGCATATGCGTATAACCAACACTTAATGAAGAGAACAGGTCATGCGGGTGCTGACGATCCACCAACCGTATTCCTTTCCATGTCTCTCCTGATTGAAACAGTAAAGGATACCCGTTACCTGTTTCCGTAAACCGGTCCAGGCTGATCATCGCTGTAGTATTTAGCAAACCCCTTTTACCCAGCTTTCTGTTCATCATCACCATAAACCAGTTCGGGAAACTAAGCCGTTCAGCACCCCTGTTTCCAGCACCAAACAGATCGGTATGGGTATATCTTAAGAATATACTTCCATGAAACATCCAACCTGTTTTATCCGTTTGTTTCAGCCACATATACATAGGGCTGGCATCAGGATTCCAGGCCGTACCGGAAGCATTCCGGTTCATAGGCAGGCTTCTCGAATATGCATGTGAAGGCATGGCAATTCCATCAGGCATATCATGCCCGCTGTGGTCTGCCGACTGTTTATGCCTGGCAGTATCTTTCACCGGGGAATGATGTGACATGCTGTCTTTTTTTACAGGTAAGCTGTCTTTCTTCGGATGATGGTCATGTTGGGCCAGTACCTTTCCGCTGCCCGTCAATACCAATAATAAGATCCATGCACTTTTTTTCATCATAAATTTTTTATAGTGATCAATTTATATATTATAACATCAGAACTATCATAGTGCCACTCATCCCCATCATCAGCAAATCTTCCGCCAGAGTAATCCAGCTCAGTGGCAACTGTATTACCGTACCGAGACAGGCGCATTGAAATTTTCTTTTTTTCAACAGGCTTTGAATAACACCCATACCGCTGACACCCATCACCAGAAGGATCAGGGCATTGACGGTTAAAGGAATTATCCCGAGTAATAAAACAATACCCAGCCCTAACTCAATAAATGGATAGATATACCCCCAAAGAGGTACTTTCCGGGCCACCAGGTCATAAGTGCCGTATCCCTCGGCAAAACCGCGCAGGTTCATCAATTTGAAAAAAGAAAAAACAAAGAAAAAACCTGCCATAAAATGTGTCATCCATTGCATCCAGTTAAAGGAGCCTTTGACCATTTGTACGAGAATGGACACCCCGGCAATGTATCCAAAAATGAGGATCAGGGGGAGGTAGGATTTCTTCCCCTTTTCAACCCCTGTATCGGTAATGTCAGGAAGAGACTGCCCGTTATAAAACGAAATTGTGTAAGGACCGGCATTACTAACGGCCGCCTGCAATTCTTCAAGGCCCAGGTGATGAGCCATTGTAATTGTTGCCTGTGGAAAACTCAGTTGTACCTTCGCTGATACACCCGCAAATTTATTCAACTCATTCCTGACCCTTGCCACGCAACTGCTGCAGGTCATTCCGGTTATTTGATATTCGTGTGTCATACATGATGTTTATGACACAAATCTCCTGACAAATACCAGGTTTGCCGTTACACAATTTGCAGCATCTTTTATATTATTTCAGTTTACCCCATCCAACGGCTTGCGCTGGTGGTCCTTGAGCTGTTTGAACTTACTGGGTGTGAATCCCGTTATTTTTTTGAACTGGCTGGAAAGATGGGCCACGCTGCTATAGCCCAGTTTATAAGCCATTTCACTGAGAGAATACTCATTATAAACAAGCCACTCCTTCACTTTTTCGATTTTCTGTAAGATAAAATACTGCTCAATTGTTGCATTTTCTATTGTCGAAAAAATATTACTCAGGTAATGATAATCCTTCAGCAGCTTACCCGACAGGTAATCCGACAGGTTTTGCTTCATCTCATCCAGCTCGCCATAATGTACCAGTTCAACGATCTCTTTTTTGATCTTCTCCACCAACCTGATGCGCTGATCATCAAGCCACTCAAACCCCTCCTGTGTAAGAGAAGCCCTGATACTGGCTTTTTGCTCCGCTGTTGGTTCACTCACTGTTTTGACAATACCTAATTCAACGGAAGCGGTATCCACTCCGGCTTGTTGAAAGATCCCGGTCACCACTTTAATGCAACGGCCGCAAACCATGTTCTTGATATGTATTTCCACGGTCTATTTTTTCTTTAATGCATTCAGGAAAGTTCGTTCAAAACTGATCAGCCAGCTCTGTCCCGTCATCCGTTCCATATTGCTGTCTAACTGGAAACGGTAACCCAGGTTGAGTTTGGCATTGCTGTTAAAAATGAGTTGCAAAGCAGGCGCCATATCCAGGTAATACCGGGGGCGGTCCAGAATTTGCTGTCCGATTATTTCCAGGTACAGGTTCAGGTTGGTCTGTTTATAATCTGTATACAGTTTGGGCAACAGCAGGTAACCTGCTGATACTACATAATTCATGGACTGGTAATTCCTGGACGGCACATAGATCACTTTATTGCTGCGGGATTCATCCAGCACCTGGGTGTGACTGAGTGTACCGGAAACGGCCAGTTTATGCCACAATTGCGTGGCGATGATCCCTGCTTCAATACCGCTTTTATCTCCCATCAATGATATCTCGTCGTAATGAAAGGGTGCCTTTGTTTTGGAGGCATCCACATATACTGCCATTCTGAAATGCCGGTGCAGATCATCTTTGGAAAGGAAACGGTATTTGGCATAAATGGAGTACGACTCGAATTTGAAATTATTGGTATGCATATCAGCGGCCGTAGCCGATAAATGCACCATGATTTTTTTGCTGAAGCCAAACATGATCTCCGGCATATAACGCTGCGAGAATCGCTGGTAAATATTATCACTGGTAACCAGGTGTGCCGTCATCCTGGCGCTGACAGAATGCGCCGGCATATTACTGGCCGGCTCTGAATAAACATATAGTTCCTGGCCCATCATCTTTCCGGTGAACGAAAAGAAGACAGCCACTACAAGAATTTGTTTCATGCTAAAGCCCTTTATTTATCCAGCAATTCTTTGAGCGCTCTCTCCAGTTGCTTATTGTCCATATCCATGGCCAGCAGTGTACCATCTTTATCGATCAGGTAGGAAGTGGGGAGGCCGCGTACATTCCAGTTAATAGCTGTGGACGATCCAGAGCCACCGGTTTCATTTACCTGCAACCATTTTATATCGTCTTTCCGGATGGCTTTTTTCCACTGTTCAGGTTCCCTGTCCATCGACACCCCTAATATTTCGAAACCCTTATCCTTATATTTTGAATATAATTTTCCCAAACCCTTATTGCCGGCACGGCAGGGGCCACACCAGGACGCCCAGAAATCGAGCAATACCACTTTACCCTTTAATGAGGATAAGCGGATCGTGTCCCCGTTTACGGAAGGCAGCGCCACTTCTCCGGCCAATTGACCCTGCGACGGCTGGGCATGGATAGCCGTAGTGATGATGGAGCAAAAAAAGAAAGTAAAAAAGAATTGCCGGTTGTTCATAGATGTAGTTTTAGAAAGCTACTCTCCCTTTGCAGGAAGAGTAGCCGGATTTTTTATCAGATCGTTACATGATAAACCCTTTCGCCGGCAGCTATGCCGTCTTTTGCACAACAGGAGGCCGCTTTACCGGTCTTCACACATTCCATAGAAGAAGAACTGCTGATCTTTTTAAACTGTTTGGCAGTTAAAAAATCTTTATCCAGTACCGTAACGGTGGCTTCACCATTCAGCACCTGGTCTTTTACATCCATGAAATGAAAATTCTCCTGCCCTATCTTCACGTGCTTATCTTTTGCGATCTCCACACCTGAGAAATTTCCGGTAAGCTTCAGGCTTCCCACGGAAAATCCTGCGTCTTCCACAGCTTTTCTCAATGCATCAATATTGATATCATTGCCCTGCTTAAAAACAATATTAAAGGCGGAGTTTTTGATATCCGACCTGACCGATTCCACAAAAGATACTTTTTGCAAAGCTTTATTAATAGCATTGCTGCACATAGCGCAGGTAAGCCCTGTGGCCTGCAACGTTGCCTTCGTGAACTGGGCCTGCAACTGCAACCCTGTTAAAGCGATCACCAGGATCAATAACACTTTTTTCATCGCTTAATTTTTATGGTTATTATCAGGATTTTTTACAACAATCTTTGCCGTCATGTCCTTCTTTGCTGCATTTTCCATCCTTGCAGCAATCCATTTTTCCATGGTGCTCATCACCACTGCAGCAACCTTTGGCTTTGCAGCTTTCTTCATCTTTACAGCAACCTTTATCCTTACAGGCGGCCATGTCTGTACATTTACCATCTTTCATTTCGCATTTTTCACTGCAGCAAGAGGCTTTCGCAGCAGCTTCCCGGTCGTATTTGCAGCAACCATGCAGTTTGTTATATGACTCTGCGGTGGCTTTGAAACCTACATTATCATAACCCACGTCGGCTATTTTTTGCTGGATCTTTGCCTTGTTCGTGGTGGCGCTGCTGTATTTAACGGTTATCTCTTTCTTTTCCACATTCCAGCTGGCATAAGTGGCGCCTGCTTCTTTAGCAGCTTTTTCAATTTTAGACTTGCACATACCGCAATTGCCGGATACGGCAAATGTTTCCGTCTCAGTTTTTTGTGCAAAAGAAACAGCAGTGGCTGCCAGGCATATAGTAAGAAGAGAAAATAATCTTAACGTTTTCATGATCAAATGATTTAAAATTCAAAAAATGATTTTGTAAAATACAAATAATAAAGGGGTGTGTCAATATCCTATTGACAGCACGATCAGCAAAACTGAATCTTAAATCCGGAAAACATTGATCTGCAGGTAGGTATCCTGTGCAGATAATAAGGGAGGAGAATGATTGTGAAAATGTCGTTGTTCGTCAACATTATAAAATGCCGTTGCAATAAATGCAGAGGGAAGAATGGCTGTGATCTCCGGTGAGGGTAATTCAAAATTTACTGCCGGTACTTTATTCTGGTCCTGTTCCAGTTTAACCACTGCCGTTTCATCATGGCAGCATCCATTTGACTGATGGATCTTCATACCGCATTGCCCGCATAATTCGGGTTTTGCACCAAACAGGTGAACGGATGCCAGCTTGTTCATGCAGTAATGTGCATTGATGGTAATACCGCAGGTAACTACCAGGTAACATAAGGCTGATATGGCGATTACGACCTTTTTCATGAACAACACAAAGATACTATCCCTTTAGAGAATATAAAACTGATTATCCTCAATTTTAACCTGTTATAAATCAGTTAACAAAGCCCCACCAGACGCCCAACCTGAACTGCAGGCCGGGTAAAGCATAGTCGGGTGCCACCAGATTATTATTGGTAAACCCGAAACCGTCGAGATCACGGGCGGTATTCAGGTTTTCCATCCGTACAAATGCCTTAAAAGGCTTGATGCGAAAATGAAGATAGGCCGACAGGTCCGGCAGGGAGTTCCGGATCATTATTTTATCCTGGTAAAAGAATTGTCCCATCACCGGTGAATAATTGTCCGCCTTATAAGGGCTGCGGTAGCGGGCTTCCAGGCCCAGGGCAATGTCCAGGTTTTTGAATCCCAGGTTACCTTCGTATGCGATCCGGTTACGGGTGTATAATTTCGGCACATTTACCGGCCCGTCGCCGATCACCTGCTGCACATACACATCGGCATGCCAGTTCCAGCGTTTGCCCAGTTTGATGGTCTTTTGCAGCGCTATCTGCAATACATTGAACAAAGTACCTTCCTGCTTCAGCTCATAATAATTGGCAAAATAGGTGTAGTTCGTGAGCAGGTAATAATTACCGGTGATCTGTAACCGAAAAGAAGGAAGGAAATAAGAGGCGAATAATTGTGTGCTGTTCTCCTTTTTAAACCCGGTGGTTGTTTTGAGGAAATAAAAACTGCTGCGGCTATCGAATATAAACGAAGGAGTACGGCTGATATTCTGAAAACCTGCCTGGAAATAGCCGATATTCTTTCCAAGCAGGCGCTGCAGGCTGATAAAGACATTATAATCGCCCCTGTTGAACCCGGTGAAATATAAACGCCCGTTTGCTTCAATATCCCATTTTTGATTCCTGGTCTTATTCCGGTATTCTGCATGGCCGGCCGTATTCACAAAACTCTTTTTCCCTGTCGACAGATCGCCGGTGATATTCTGAAAAAACAAGCCCAGTTTGATGAACTGGTGGAGGTTTTTTGCATCCGGGAACTGGTAAACAGAAAAATCATTGGTCAGGGTCTGCCATCTTTCCCTCACGATCAGTGTATCTGTTGGCCTGCGAAGCGTGGTGTCGTAATAGGTTTTATAAAAAACCGAATCGGCCGCATAATCCTGGAACGTATATTTATTCTGGTCGAGCCGGACAGTATGTTCAAACCGCAGACGCGGGAAGAATAACGGGATAACAGTTGAATCCGTAACAATGGAATCCTTTTTACCAAAATCGTATTGCTGTCTTAGCAAAGCGGTAAACAGGCTGTATTTATTACCTGTGGTGATCTTATTAGAAAAGAAATTGGTGGAGGCATCCGGGTCACCCCCGATCTTGGTATAGATGCTGAACCGTTCCTTAAAATCGGGGTCATCCAGGAAATTGGCGGTGTCCTGCATCCCCCCGTTCTCCGATGAAACCAGTTTATTGCCTAGCACAACGAAATAATTATTGTATCGCTGATTTCCTGACTGGAATTTTGATGTAAGCAGGTAATTATTATGATTGGTGTTCTGGCTTTTGAAAAAGCCGGGCGAGTTGATCAGCCGGTATTGAAACGAGAAATTCCAGGCAGGTTTTATGTTTTGGGTATGCAGCAGGTCGATCATCTGCTCTGTACGGCTGCCTAAAAAATAATTGAGTTCTGAATAAGCCCGGGTGGTATTGAAGAAACGAACCGTTTCCAGTTTCCAGCGATAGACATCAAAGGCATGAAAGCCCGGATCAAAGCCGGGGTTGAAATTGGGAGAAAACAAAAGGGACCGGGTGGCATTACCTGTATTACCTAAATAAATATGGGTGGCCGGTATGGGGAAACGCAGGTTAAAGTCAGTAATCGATGAATCCAGCTTGTAATTGCGGGTGGAATCGAGGTAGCGGTAACTGATGGTGATCGAGTCTTCCAGTTTATTTCTTTTTCGAAGGCTGTCTGAACTGTTTTGACCGATCGTTCTGCGGGTGCTGCCCCCTATTTGCTGAAACTTATTGCCGATATTCCTCAGCGTGGGCTCCTGGGCCTCCGATACGGCTGAAAAAAGGATCAGTGCAATAAAAAGCAGGTATGTAAACTTGGTTCCCAGTGTACTGTATTAGTTGAGGGCGCAAAATAACGAAGCAAAAATACAAATGCAGGGTTCAATTTGTTAAATGGCCTTTCTGTCATCAAAAAATTATTAAATCAATAGCTGTACCGGTAATAATCGCAGAATTCTTCGTCACACAGGAGTCTTTTCAACCGATCATCTTTCAGCACATCCATATAGTCCAGCCATTTCTTCCCTACTTTTATTTTCCGGTACACGAGCCGGATACCCTGGCTATAATCCACCCACCAATAAATATGCCCGGTATACAGGGGTTGTATGGGTTTTCCGTCCGGCTTATGCCAGCCATAAATAGCTACCCGGTCAGGTCTTGCATCCCTGGATATTTTTCCACTGATCACCACGTCTTTCTGAATACCGGCGATCAGCCCCTTTCTGCCCTTTCGCTGGCCTTCGATGATTAGGTGGTGGTGCCACATGGTGGGAGTGCTGTCGCGGAAAGCGTACATAGGCACGGGCTCCAGTTTTACTTTGGCTGCCAGGTAAATATCATCCACCATTTTACGGGTGGGCAGAAAACAATGCAATGTATCGGCAATTCTTTGTGCAGCACGGGGAGTGATATTAATACGGGCCCAATCCCCGCTGGTGCCAATACTTAAATAATC
>CAZSGD010000025.1:0-28347 GCA_964606155.1 uncultured Chitinophaga sp.
GAAAGGAAAGGAATTCCTGTAAGGTCATTTCTTCCACTACTTCCAGGTAGGGTGCGCAGATTGAAATATGACGATATACTTCTTCGTGTTTCACTTCTGTCTTCTCCTGTTCCTCCATTCCATTGTTCTTCTGTTCTTCTGTTCTATATTCAATTCTCCCTTCATTCACCATCATAGCTCCGCTCAGAACCTGTAACAGTGTACTTTTCCCCGAACCATTCGGCCCTGTAATAGCATACGAACTGCCTTGTTGAAATTGGTAAGTAAAATGACGGAAGATCCAATCGCGGTTGTACCGTTTGCCGGCATCAGATAGGGAGATCATCATCTGTGTTGCCTTTAGTGTAACGCTTGATGATACCGCGGCCGCTTTCACGGATAAAAGTTACGATTTCATCCCGTTCATCGGTGGCGGGCATTTCCTCTTCAATAAATTCAACTGCCTGGCTGGTGTTCATGCCCTTATTATACATGACCCGGTAAATATCAAGAATGTGGTTGATGCGCTCAACACTAAAGCCGCGTCGTTTCAGACCGATAGAATTCACACCCGCATAACTTAAAGGGGTACGGCCTGCTTTGATATAAGGAGGTACATCCTTGCCCACCAGTGAGCCCCCGCTGACAAAGGAATGCTGGCCGATCTTTACAAATTGGTGTACCGCACACATGCCACCAATAATGGCCCAATCGCCGATGGTAACATGCCCGGCCACCTGAGTATTGTTGCTGGTGATACAATTATCCCCTACGAGGCAATCATGCGCAAAATGGCAATAGGCCATGATCAGGCAGTTTCTGCCGATCACCGTTTTCTCCCGGTCTTTGGTGCCCCGGTTAATGGTAACAAATTCACGGATCGTGGTGCCATCGCCGATAAATACATTGGAATATTCACCCTGGAACTTCAGGTCCTGCGGAATAGCAGCAATCACGGCGCCAGGGAAGATGCGGCAATTTTTACCAATGCGGGCCCCTTCCATGATCGTCACATTTGATCCGATCCAGGTGCCATCACCGATCTCCACGTCCTGGTGGATCACAGTAAAGGGGTCGATCTTTACGTTGGTCGCAAGCCTTGCGTTGGGATGTATATATGTGTGCGGATGGATCATGCAATTGGTTACAAAGACGGCAAAGTTAGCAGATACGGCCAAAAACTGAACTTTTTTTCGTCATATATTGTTAAAAGTCAAATGGGAACGTCCCGTATCAAAGTTGCACCATTAATATTAATACAGAAGTCGTAAATTTGTGTCATTCATGCATCATCCGCCGGATATATTAGCGCTGGCCTATAAACAGGCCCCCATGCTGGGACAGATGCAATTATTGCAGGAAAGGGCCCAGCAAATCCCGGGCTCTGTGCAATATACCATTCACCGGTACAACCGTCATCTTCAGTGGAATATTGAGGACACAGGTATGATGGTGTATCATTACGAAAAAACAGAGCCAAAAGAAAACTATCTCGAACTTCGTTTTTGTATCAGTGGCAATGTATACTGCCGCAAAAAAGATACAGAATGTGATATGTGCCAGTTTGCAGCTTCCAGGAACTGCATGGAAAGAGTGGATAGTGTGGATGTGGTCAGCTTCCGGTTTTCACCCACCCACCTGAGCCAGTTTGTAAAACCCCGCAAAGGCAATACGGTGCTTACAGATGATATCCTGGGCTTTCAGCACCGGTCTTCTTTTACCAAGATACTTCCGCTTTGCGGCAAAACAAGAATGGTACTGGAAGGAGTACTGAATCATACTTATAGCGACAGCCTGGAGAATATCTACATCAACGCACAAACCCAGATGCTGCTATTATACAGCCTCGACTGTATGCTGGGCGAAAAAGAAATAGATGTGGTGAATTGTAAATTCCTGGCCAATGAAGCAGACAGGGAAAAGATCGTCAAAGCCAGGGAAATACTTATTCAGCATATTGGTGAACCTATCACTATCAAAGAACTGAGCCGTAAAGTGGCGATCAATGAGTGTTACCTGAAGAAAGGATTTAAAGAACTGTTTGGTACCACCGTGTTTGATTTTTATCAAAGCCAGCGAATGGAACACGCCAAATACCTTTTATACGAAAAAGGGTTGAGTGTAACAGAAGTATCCATGATGCTGGGCTATTCTTCCATCTCCCATTTTTCCACTGCTTTTAAGAAGCATACAGGTCTCAAGCCCTGCGAATTGTTACTCAGGTAATATGTATTCGGCTCCTCGCTGTTAAGGGAAAACACATCGTATCATAACTACTAAATTTTGTTTAAACAACAATAAACAACCCAAAAGGGCCGTTCAGCATTACATGGCATTATTTTTGAATATTTGAACCAGTTTATGCGAAAAATCGTGATTATATGCCTGATGGCTGTGCACCTGTTCGGTAATACCGAGCTGAACCAGCTATTCAAAGTGCCGGAACTGGTCTCGCATTTTTTTCAGCATCACCGCCAGGATCCCGGTATTTCTTTCATAGAGTTTATCGCCATGCATTATGGTGGCGATGATGGTACAAAAGCCGATGATTACGAAGATGGTAAAATGCCATTTCATAACAGTCACAATCATAGTCTCACTTCTTCGTATACCATATACCTGAACGCATCATTCGAAACGGAAGTTAATGAAACCGGTACTGCCCGTGTATTCGGGGGCAGATTACAAACAGGTATTCCTTCTAAACATGTTCTTCTTGTTTTACAGCCTCCCCGCATTTCCTGATTTTTTTCGGTCTGACATTTTATTCTGATTACATTTTCAGAACCTGTATTGACTGATTAGTACTGATACCTGGTTTGCCCCCGGTTTCTTGCTATTGATCCAATAACAGGATTTGATCTGTTATCGATTATTCATCCAAACCAACAAAAATGAAAATCAAGATACTCAGCCTTGCGGCTGTATGCATAGCATTGCTTGCCATCATGAACGCATGCCGTCACGAATTACTTTATCCTGGTAACGGAGGCGGCGGTGGAACAGGTGGCGGAGGTGGTGTTGGAAGTACCAATACCTGCAGCCCTGATACGGCCTATTTTGTCAACGACATCATGCCGATCATCTCCTCCAATTGTGCCATGAGTGGTTGTCATGATAACACGACGCATGCCGATGGGGTAAGGCTGGTGACCTACAATAATATCATGAATTATGTAGATGCAGGAAATGCTGCTGGGAGTGAATTGTACAAAGTGATCATTAAGACGAATGGTGACCGTATGCCACCCCCGCCCATGCCTCCATTGACAGCAGCGCAAAAAGCGCTGATACAAAAGTGGATCAACCAGGGTGCGAAGAATAATGCCTGTTCAGGACGGTGCGATACGGCTGTATTCACATTCAGCGGAGCCGTGAAGCCCCTGATGGATAATAAGTGTGCCGGATGTCACAACCCTGCTAACCTGGGTGGAAATATTGACCTGTCCACCTACAATGGCGTTCGCACGGTTGCAGTAAATGGAAAACTATTCGGATCAGTATCGCATCAAACCGGTTATTCACCCATGCCACAAGGGGCAGCAAAACTCTCCGACTGCGAGATCACACAAATACAGAAATGGATAACGGCCGGTTCACTTAACAATTAAAAAAACGAATATGAAGATCCTACTCTCCATAATGCTATTCCTGTCATGCATCCTGGCGATCAGTTCCTGTTATTACGATAAAGAAGACCTGTTGTATGGCGCCGGAGGGGGTGTATGCACCGATAGCACCGGAACGGTTTCTTATGCACAGAAGATTGTACCGATGTTTCAGCAGAACTGCTACAGTTGTCATAACAGCAGCTTTCCATCAGGCGGTATTGTTATGGGTACTTATGCAACAGATAAAGCCATTGCACAGAATGGAAAGTTGTATGGTTCGGTCAACCACGCTGCCGGGTATTCGCCGATGCCGAAAGGAATGGCCAAAATGACCAATTGCCAGATCGCAACGATCAAAAAATGGATCGATTCCGGTATGCTGAATAATTAATCTTTAAAAGCCACATCATGAAACGCAAAAAAATCATCCGCTATGTGGTGTTGCCGTTGCTGGTCATTCTTGCAGCGGCAGCATTTTACATCTATAAAGAGTATAACCGCACCCATAAAGACACAGCTAAACTGAAACCCGATTATTCACTTCCGGCAGCCAGGCTGGTGAGCGAATTTGAAACCAACGAACAGGCCTCCAATAAAAAATACTGGGATAAAGTGATCAGGGTGGAGGGTGATGTAAAAGAGGTGCTGAAGGACGACAGGGGCTTTATTTCCATCGCCCTGGGCGATACATCTTCCCTGTCATCCGTAAGATGCAGTATCGACAGTCAGTATACAAAGGATGCCGGCCATATCCGGAAAGGGGACAAAGTGGCTATTAAAGGTATTTGTTCCGGTTATAATGCAGATGAGTTACTGGGTTCGGATGTCATCCTCGTACGCTCCGTTCCCGATAAGAAAAATTATTAATAAACTTTAAAACAACAAAACATGAAAAAGTTACTGGTACTGGCAACTGCCATTTTCATTCTTACAGGAGTTTCTTCCGCACAAAAATACTATACTAAAGCGGCTAAGATCAATTTTGACGCCACCTCTGCTTCTTCACCGGAAAAGATCGAAGGAGTAAACCGCACAGCGACCTGTGTCATCGATGCGTCTTCCGGGGCTATACAATTTGCAGTACTCATGAAAGGCTTTGCTTTTGAACGGGCGCTGATGGAAGAGCACTTCAACGAGAATTACGTGGAAAGCAGCAAATTCCCTAAAGCTGAATTCAAGGGTAATATTACCAACAATACAGCCGTGAGCTACACAAAGGATGGCAGCTATACCGTAAAGGTGAAGGGAAAACTGACCATTCATGGACAGACCAAAGAGGTGGAAACGGAAGGTAAAGTGATCATTCAAAGCGGTAAGATCTCTGCGGCCACTGATTTTCATGTACTGCTGGCAGATTATGACATCAGTATTCCCGGCCTGGTGGCCGATAAAGTATCTAAGTCTGCAAAGATCAGCGTGACTTGTTCACTGGACCCCCTTAAAAACTAACAGTTATGTATAAACGAAAATTAATACTGGCTGTAGCGCTGTCGTTGTTGTCAGTTAGTAAAATAATTGCCCAGGACGAAGACCTCCTGAAATTACTGGGGGATGAAAAGCCAAAAAAAGAAAGAACAAAATATGCTTTCAAATCACCCCGGGTCATTAGTGGACATTCGATCGAATTCCTCAATCCGGGTACCATGGACTTCAGGATACTTCACCGCTTCGGGCAACTGGACCAGGGCTATAAGAATTTTTTTGGCCTGGACCAGGCCAGTATGCGGATGGGCTTTGATTTTGGCATCCTGCATAACCTGATGGCAGGGGTGGGGAGAAGCACTTACAAAAAGGAGCTGGATGCATTTATCAAGTATGCACCCATACGGCAATCCACAGGCCCCTGGAGTTCACCCGTAACAGTGGCACTCGTATCAGGTATCACCATGGATGGCCTGCCATGGTCAGATGAGACTAGAAAAAATTTCTTTACATCGAGGCTCGCTTACTATTTCCAGGCAATAATAGGCCGCAAATTCAGTGAAGGGTTTACTTTACAGGTATCACCTACGATGGTACATAAAAATATTGTACCACTGGAATCAGATCCGAATAATATTTATGCTGTAGGGGTGGGGGGAAGACTAAAATTGTCAAAACGGATCGCATTTACCTGGGATTATACACATGTGGTGATGGGCATGCCAGATAGTGGTTATTATCACCCCCTGTCACTCGGCTTTGATATAGAAACAGGCGGACACGTTTTCCAGCTGCATTTTTCAAATGCCACAGGCATGAATGAACGGGCATTTATTACGGAAACCACAGGTCAATGGGGGAAAGCCGAGGTCCGTTTCGGTTTCAATTTGTCGAGAGTGTTCCAGATCCGCAAAAAAAAGATGGAGCATAAAGAGTGAGCGGATGCATTGATGAGCTAATATAATGGAAATAGGGATGTTGATTCTCGTGTTAATGCGTTGGATAAAACCGTTGGACTATTCCCCGGCTTAAGCGTTGCAGAAATGTATATGCTGGCGGGTTATTTTTCATCTCCTGATTTCCTATAGCATCCTGAAAGCATGCAGCATTTAAGTCCTGCAAACTTATATTGTGCTAATTTTGCTTTCATGAAATTTTTATTGACTGCGGCCATGTTATGCTGCTTTTTGTTGTCAGTCGCTGCGCAACAGATAAAAGACAATAGTTCCTCCAGGAAAATACTGGTGCCTTACCGCGACGGAACAAGATGGGGCTATAGCGATACACTGGGAAAGATAATCGTGAAGCCGGGCTATGATAGTGTATCCACTATTGTTTATGATGGTTACATTTATAAAAATGGTAAGGAAGGCCTTATTCATGAATCGGGAAAGATCATGTTTCCACCTCTTTATGATGCGATTGAAGCCCAATACCCCTACGAGAATTTTTATATCGTTCAGAAGGCGGGAAAGAAAGGCCTTTTTACAGATGCTGGCAGGCAGATCATCCCTTTTCTATTCGATTCAATGGCCATCCTGCAGGAAGACCTGATTCTTGTTTCAACCGGGAAAAAATACGGCTTGTATGATAGCGCAGGTAAATTGCTCGTGTCGCCACAATACGATGAGATCACCGATGCCTTCTTTGATGAGAAGGTGGACCATAGCCGCGCCATCATGGGCAGGAAAGGAGAAAAATACTGGTTGATCAATAAACAAACCGGCAGCTCTGCACCCTATATCTACCAGGGTAACGATGTGATAGAAGGCATAATGGACCCGGGGGTAATGGATGAAGAGCCCCGTTATTTTCTGAGGGCCGACTCCGTTAAAAAAATGCTTGGCGCCGACAGGGTCATTGATTTTGTATATAAAACACCCTGGGGTAGCAATGCCACACCCGATTATTTTTTAGTGATCAAAGAAGGAAAGAAAGGTTTGTTTGACAAAACGCAGAACCAACTTGTCATCCCGGTGGTATATGAAGATATTTTGTATGTAACGAAGCCTTTCATCAGCAATTATTTGCCCGCCGGTACCGCATTGCTGGCAGCAGTTAAAAAAGAAGGCCGTGCCGGGATCATTAATCAAAAGGGTTATATCCTCCTGCCATTCGAATATGATGCTATTGGCCCCCTGGCAAATAATACGAATGGATTTGAATTGACCTTAGATGGAAAGAAAGGTATCTTTATGCTACACACGCATTACCCCGTCATAGCGCCCAGGTATGATTCGGTGATGTACAAGGAAGCGATCGAAGTGAATAGCAACTGGAATTTTTCACTGTATAAAGTGTGGTATAAAGGGCAACCGGGATATGTGGGAGAAAATGGGGTTGAATATTTCAGGTAGTGATTGAACCACAGTTGCGATAATAAATTACCCGGTTTTTTCTTTTTTCTTGTTCCTGCTTTATAGTTTTGCAATGCATGAAGCTATTGGCTTACATACTGGCATTTTATCTCATCGGCCTCGCTGTGGTGCCCTGCTGCAGTTTCGACAGTTGCCCGGATGATAAGACCGAACAGGCCATGCAGCATGAAAGCGGGGATAAGGATTGCGGCAATTGTTCTCCTTTCTTTAGCTGCGAAGGTTGTGCCGCTGCCACGATCGACTCTTCACACCATTGCATCGAAATACCTTCTTTAACAGCACAAACTGTCTTCGCTTCTTACCAGCAGCCTTTTATTTCCGCTGTGGATTATGATTTCTGGCAACCTCCCAAAATAAGTTGATGCTATTTGGGCCCCCAAAGGGCAGACATTAACTTTTTTTAATCTTAATCATTATTGATGAGTAAATTATTGTTGTGTATAGCAGCCATGTTAATGGCTGTGATAAGTATGGGACAAAACAGGATAACCGTAAAAGTAATTCATGCAGATACCCGTGAACCGTTGCCCAATGCATCTGTCTTGTCGAAAGGAATAGAATTATTAGCCGTTACCAACGACTCAGGGAAAGTGGTGATCAACCTGCCCACCAGCCTGCCGCAGCGTACGGTACAGGTTTCGCATGTGGGGTTTCATTTATTGGAAAAAACAGTGAACCTGCCATTCACCGATTCTCTGCTCTTATTTGAACTGGAACCGGAGGAAGAAGAAGAGGAAGAAGTGATCGTTCAATCCACCCGTACCAGCCGCACTATTCAAAACGTTCCCACACGGGTGGAAACCATTTCGCTGGAGGAAATTGATGAAAAAAGTAATATGCGGCCGTCCAATGTATCGATGCTGTTACATGAAAGTACGGGTATACAGGTCCAGCAAACATCGGCCACCAGCGGCAATGCAAGTATCCGGTTACAGGGACTGGATGGCCGGTACACACAACTATTAAAAGATGGCTTTGCCAGTTTTGGTAATTTCTCCAGTGGCCTGAGTGTGCTCGAAATCCCGCCGCTCGATCTGAAACAGGTGGAGATCATTAAAGGACCTGTTTCTCCTTTATATGGCGGCGGTGCGATTGCCGGGGTGGTGAACTTTATTTCAAAAACACCCAAAGAAAGGGCGGAGAACAGCTTTTTGCTGAATGGCTCCAATATCGGGCAATTCAACCTGGGATATTTTTCGGCCAAACGAAATAAGAAAACAGGTTACACATTCCTGGGTTTGTTGAATACACAGAAACTCTATGATGTGGACAAGGACGATTTTACAGAAATGCCCAAATTGTTTGAATTCACCCTGCACCCTAAACTGTTTATTTATCCCAATGAACAAACTACGCTCATCATCGGCAGCAGTCTTACCAAAGCGAAAAGAGAGGGCGGGGATGTGCAGGTGATTGAAGGGAAAGCTGATAATTTCCATCGCTATTTCGAAGAAAATAATACGACCCGGAGCATCACCACCTTTGAACTGCATAAGAAAAGCGGGGTGGCAAAGGAATGGACCATCAAACAGGCTTTCTCCATCTTTGACCGGCATATCAGCATACCTGATTATCATTTTGACGGGGTGAGCTATAACAGTTTCACCGATGCTTCCTTGCTGCTGAACAGAAAGAATCATAGTGTGGTAACGGGGATAAACATAGTGTATGATAATTTCAAAGAAAAGCAAGGCAGCGCCGACAACCGGGACAACAGCAATTTTACCACAGGGGCGTATGTACAGGATACCTGGGATGCTTCTGAAACAATAAAACTGGAAAGCGGCTTGCGCTTCGACTACGCCCGCTATAGTAATGCCTTATTTTCAAGAGCAGAGTTTTTTGCATTACCCCGTATTTCGGTACTGATAAAGTATAATAATAAGTTGTCGTCCCGTATCGGTGGCGGCATGGGTTATAAATTGCCCACCTTATTTACCGAAAGAACCGAAACATTCCAGTACCAGGGCGTAGCACAATTAAATAATGTAAAATCGGAAAGAAGTTATGGAGGAACGGCAGACCTGAATTTTAAAACCAGGATCGGTCACGACCTGGATATTTCTTTCAATCACATGTTCTATTACACCTGGATCGACAGGCCGCTGGTGCTGTCAGATAATGGAACGGGTGTGTTCAGTTTCTCCAACGTCAGCAAACCTGTGCAGACAAAAGGTTTCGAAACGAACCTGAAATTTATTTACAAGCATGATTTTAAATTATTCCTGGGTTACACATTGACGGATGCTGAAGCAAAATACCTGGCGACCAACCAGTTTCTGCCCCTGATACCCAGGCACAAATTCAACTCTGCACTTATTTATGAAAAGCACGAGTTCCTGAAACTGGGTTTGGAAGGTTATTATACCAGTCCGCAGTTCCTTTACAATGGGTTCAGGACCGACGATTACTGGGAATTTGGTTTTATGGCAGAAAAAATATGGGAGAAGTTTTCGGTATATATCAATTTCGAAAATTTTACGGATACCAGGCAAAGCAGGTTCAAACGGGTAGCCAATGATCCGCACGATAACCCCAGCTTTGATGATATCTGGACCCACACCGAAGGATTTGTGATCAATGGAGGCGTGAAGATCAGGTTGTAGGTTAAAAGTTTGAAGTGATAAGTTATAGGTATTAGGTGATGCTGTCTTTTACTTAATACTTATAACCTATTACTTATTACGCTTTCCCCCTGTAGTTCATAATATCCCTGTCAAATAAATAAAGGCCGCTGCGGTCATCACCAATCAGTTCCAGTTTGTCGTTGAGCGTTCTGGCCACTCTTTCCTCTTCTATTTGTTCGTTCACATACCATTGCAGGAAATTATGCGTGGCATAATCCTTTTCGGTGAGTGAGAGATGAACGAGATCGTTAATACTGTTGCTGACCTTCAGCTCATGTTTCAGATATTCTTCAAATAATTTCTTTAAAGACGGGAAAGTGATCATGGGTTGTTCCAGCGCCGGGATAGTGGCAAATCCACCCCGTTCATTAATAAAACGGACCAGTTTCAGCATGTGCAATCTTTCTTCGTCAGATTGCTTGTAAAAGAACTCTGTTACCCCCTGCAATCCTGGTTGAATTTCGCACCAGGAAGCCATGGCGATATAAGCCTGGGATGATTCTGCTTCCATCTGGACCTGCTTGTTGAGTGCTTCTTGTACCGGTTTACTTACCATAACCGTAATTTTTATGGAAGTTACAAAAACGATTTCGTTTGATGGGTTTGAATGAGGGCCTATGTGATTATTTTTGTGCAAATCGTTTTCATGAGCCCTGAACTTTTCAATCAACTGGCCCGCAGCCGCCGTTCCACTTTTCCCGATCAGTTTGCGCCCGGGAAAAAAGTAGAAGATGCTATAATCCGGGAAATTATCATAAATGCCACCTGGGCCCCTAATCATGGCCAGCAGCAGCCCTGGCGTTTTACTGTTTTCAGCGGGGAAGGATTACAGAAACTGGCACAGTTTCAAAGCGAGCTGTATAAACAAACTTCCGGTGAGAATTTCAAGGAGATCACCTACCAGAAATTGCAAAACAATCCTTTAAAAGCGTCGCATATCATTGCTATCGGTATGAAAAGAACGATAACCAAAAATATCCCGGAAATTGAAGATATTGAAGCCGTGGCCTGTGCAGTACAAAATATTTATCTCTCCGTAACAGCTTACGGGTTAGGAGGGTACTGGACCACTGGGGGCATCACTTATAAAGAAGAGGCTAAATCTTTTTTTGGACTGGAAGAACAGGATAAACTGCTGGGCTTCTTTTATATCGGGCATATTGCCCTTCCTTCCACAGGTGCGGTGCGATCTCCCCTGGAAGAAAAACTAAACTGGGTGGATGCATGATAAAGATCAGACGGGCAGCCGGCCATCCGGTGTAAATTTGCGTTATGCGGAAATGGTTATTTGTTTTTAGTCTGTGCATCACGGTTACATTTCTCGTTTCATTCTCGGAGCAGGAACCTGCTATGAACTGGAGAGCTGTTTACTCCCGCTCTCCGGCAGAATGGCCGGCACCCTTTGTTGATAAGGGAGTGGAATGGAAAGAGCTGGGCCCATTACCACAAAGCCCTTTGCTTGGTAAAATGGATTCGCTGACAGGCATGATCGAATTGGGAAAAGCCCTGTTTTTTGATACAAGACTGAGCGGCTCCGGAAAAATATCCTGCGCCACCTGTCACCAGCCGGAACTGAACTGGACAGATGGAAAACAAAGGTCCATTGGACATGAGGGCGCTATTACCAGGCGAAATTCACCCACCATTCAAAACAGCTGGGTTTATAATAAACTGTTCTGGGATGGCAGGGCCAGGGATTTGCAGGACCAGGCTTTTGCTCCCATCAATAGTGAAACAGAAATGCACAGCGATATGCCCGATGTGATGCGAAAGCTGCGAAATGTGAAAGGCTACAGGGAGTTGTTTAAAAAAGCTTTCGGGGATCAACATATCGATCCGGACAGGATGACCGAAGCCATAGCGGTATTTGAAAAAACAATTGTAAGCCAAAAAAGCCGGTTTGATCAATTTTTGGAAGGGAAGAAAAATGCATTATCAGGTAAAGAGCTCAGGGGCCTTCATTTATTCAGAACAAAAGCAATGTGCATGAATTGTCACCATGGGCCTATGCTTACCGACAACCAGTTTCATAAAAGTGTATTTAATGATGAAGACGCGGGTCATTATGCCGTAACCCATAATGAAGCAGATAAGGGAAAGTTTAAAACCCCTTCTTTAAGGGATGTTATGAAAACCGGGCCCTGGGGTCATAATGGGTCATTCCACAGTATGACTGACCTGATGCCTGTTTATAATAAACGCTCACCTTCACCGGCCGGCATGCAAACGCGTAAACTAAATCTGAGCAGAAAAGAAATGTCAGATCTGCTGGCTTTTTTGCAGGCCATTTCTTCACCGCCAGTAGAGTTTAAAAAACCGGAATTGCCTCTGTAAGCAACTATTTGAACGGAAAAGCTATCTTTGCAGTCCATACATCAATACAAAAGTTTAACTATATGAAAAAAATGTTTTTAACAGTGCTGGTAGCCGGAATTGGATTAGCAGCCATTGCACAACCTCCTGCCGGTGATGCCAAACCAGGAGATTTTTATGGTGAGAAGATCACGACAGAAGGCGCCGTTCCCCTGAAAGATGTGGCCGCTAAACTGGCCGGCGGTAAGGAAGAAATGGATACCAAGATCAAAGCAAAAGTGGTGGAAGTATGTGCCAAAAAGGGTTGCTGGATCAAACTGGAACTGGAGAATGGTGAAACGGCCATGGTAAAAATGAAAGATTATGGCTTTTTTGTTCCGCTGGCAGCAAAAGGAAAAACCGTGGTGATCGATGGCGAAGTGAAAATGAAAACCACTTCGGTAGCCGAGTTGAAACACTATGCAGAAGACGCTAAGAAATCAAAAGAAGAAATCGATGCCATCACCCAGCCTCAGAAAGAAGTAAGAGTACTGGCGAAAGGAATTGTGGTGGTGGAATAATTCATACAACTGTTTTTAAGGGAAGCTGTTCAGGAATGAACGGCTTTTTTTATTGTCATCAACCGTCATAAGCATTTGCATGTTAAATTTTTAAAGTGCCGCTTCATTCCTGGCCCGGCACTAAAATTTGTGATTGTCATTTCAGTGTCAGTTTTCCTTTTCCGTAAACTGATTTCCGGATACGGCACCTGAATTTTGTGTCTATATGCCACATTTGCCGCCTAAAATCAGGACATGTTTAAGAGAATATTGAGTTTGACGGGTATTTTGATATCTGTACTTTGTACAGCAGCGCAGGACAATAAAAAGATTTTTCACGACGACTCTCTCCATCCCGTTCATAAATTTTTATCAGATATAACAGTAGTGGGCAGAAACAGCAAGAGCGATTACCAGCAATTGCCGGAAGTGGTGGGTACCTCTATTTATGCAGGTAAGAAAAATGCGCTGATCGTTCTGGACAATGTGCAGGGTAATGTGGTGAATAATACCATGCGGCAGGTGATGGCAAAAGTGGCCGGTATTCATATATGGGAAAGCGATCCCAGCGGTATTCAGATTGGGATTGCCACCAGGGGATTAAGCCCTAACCGTAGCTGGGAATTCAATGTTCGGCAAAACGGGTACGATATTGCTGCTGATCCATTTGGTTATCCGGAGGCTTATTATAACCCGCAATTACAGGCGGTGCAAAGGATTGAAGTGGTTCGCGGACATGGCTCCCTGCAATATGGCCCGCAGTTTGGCGGACTGATCAATTATATTTTGCGCAACGGGAGTGAAATGACCAGGAAGTTTGAGTACGAAACGCAGCAAACAGTTGGCAGCAACGCTCTTTTCAACAGTTTTAATGCGATCGGGGGTAAAACAAACAAATCGCATTACTATGCTTTCTTCGATCATCGCAATGGCGATGGCTGGAGAGAAAACAGCCGCTATTTTACCAATGCCGGGTTTGGCACCTATACCTATTATTTCACCCCCGCTTTTTCATTAACAGCCGAGATCATGCATTCACATATCCGCAGCCAGCAACCCGGTGGCCTTACCGATTCTGCGTTGTATGCGGATGCACAAAAAAGCTTTCGCACCCGCAATTGGTTTGATATAAAATGGACAACTCCCGCCCTGATCCTGAATTACACCTTTAATGAGAATGCCCGCCTCAACGTAAAGCTTTTTTCGACTATAGGTGATCGTAACAGTGTGGGATTCCTGCAATCCATTTTGGTAAAAGACAGTATCAATACGGCAACGGGAGAATACAATAACAGGGTGCTGAATGCAGACCAGTACAGGAATTATGGCATGGAAGGCCGGTTCCTTTCCAATTATCACCTGGGCAAAACAAACAATACATTATCGGCTGGGATCCGCTTATACACAGGAACCACTCATCGAAGGGCCGATGGAAAAGGGACCACCGGAACAGATTATGATATGACGGTTGCCGGTATTTATCCCCGGGATATTGAATTCCGGTCCAATAATGCGGCCATTTTTGCAGAGAATATATTTCGTATCACAGAAAAGCTGCTGCTGGTGCCGGGCATCCGTTATGAATGGCTGGAAGGATCAGCATCAGGAAGAAATGGATTTACTAGCGGAGGTGCTGAAGTATTACTGCAAAACATCAGCCGTAGCCGGAGTTTTATTTTGGGAGGCGCCGGACTGGAATATCATCTTACAAAAGGGACCGAGATCTATGCCAACTATACCCAGGCATACCGGCCTATTCAATTTGCCAACCTCCAGGCCCCACCCACCACAGATGTGGTGGATAACGAGCTGAAGGACGCAAAGGGATTCAATGCAGACCTGGGTTACCGCGGAAAAATAAAGGGCTTCCTGCAGTTTGATGTCAGCGTTTTTTACCTGCAATACAATGACCGCATTGGTACAGTAACGGTAACAGGTACCCCTTCTTACCGGCTGATCACGAATGTGGGCAACAGCACCAGCAAAGGATTTGAAGGATATGCAGAATTCAACCCGGTAAGGGCCTTCAGTAAAACCAGCCAGGCGGATATCTATCTCTTCGGCTCATTTTCGTTTACAGATGCCCGTTACAGTAATGATCATAAAGATGCGGCCACGAAAGGAAAAAAAGTGGAGAACGCACCGCGGACTATTTTCAGGGGAGGGGTTACCGGTGGATATAAGTCCATCCTCCTGACCCTGCAGATGAGCCGCGTGGGTGAAACATTCAGCGATGCGAATAATACAGTAACACCCACGGCCCATGCACAAAACGGGTTATTGCCTGCTTATACCGTAACAGATCTCACCGCCACTTATAAGTTTTCAAAGTCGGTTAATTTGAAAGCAGGGATAAATAATTTGTTCGACGAGAGCTATTTTACACGCCGCGCCGGTGGTTACCCGGGCCCGGGTGCTTTACCGGCCGACGGAAGGACTTTCTTCCTAAGTGTAGGGGTAAAACTATAGTGGATCAGCCATAAACGATAATACGAAGATTGTTCTTTGTATTATATCTAACAACCCTGCTTGCCTCTTACATCAGTAAAGTAATGATCGTAGTTACCAGGTGCTATGATGGTGATCATCTTTTTGTATGACGCATTCGCGGGAGCTGTCATTGCTTTGTAAAACAATTGAATCTTTATTCATCCTGACAATTACATGATAAAACAATCATGATGCTGAATAAACTTGCACCCGTAATAAAATTGATTATGAGAAAAATTTACCTGATCCTGTTGATGATGATGTCGGCAGGTATCTTATTTGCACAGGAAGATAGTACCAAAGCAAAAGAACTGGCTGAAGCCGTTATTACAGGACAATACAAACCACAATCTGTTAAAAACTCCGTTTACCAGGTGAAGGTGATCAGTAAAGAAAGGATACAACGGCAGGCCGCCACCAAATTACAGGATGTACTGAATAATGAACTGAACATCCGGTTTTCCCAGGATGCGCCAACGGGCGGAGCAGATATTACCATGCTGGGTATGAAAGGGCAGAATGTAAAGATCCTGCTCGACGGGATGCCGATGGTGGGGAGACAGGGCACTTCGAACGAGATCAACATTAACCAGATCGATATTAATTCCATTGAAAGAATTGAGATCGTGGAAGGCCCCATGTCAGTAGTATATGGCGCCGATGCGCTGGCAGGCGTTATTAATATCATTACAAAAAAAACACCGGCTTCAAAACTTTCTGTAACAGCAAGATTGCAGGAGGAAACCATCGGCCAGGAATATGGATGGGAACAGGGCATACATAACCAGTATGCCGGGTTGACCTGGAGACATAAGAACTGGGAAGCAGGTGCAAGTTTTAGCCATAACTATTTTGGAGGATGGAAGGGTGATTCCACGGGCAGGGAACTTACCTGGCACTGGAAAGATCAGCTCATTGCCAACGGGTATGTGGGATACAATACTGCCAAATTCAATCTTCGGTACCGTATAGACGGGCTGGATGAACTGATCACTAACCCGGGTAACTATACCACCATTCAACGCGATGCCGGTGATACACTGGCACACGACCAGGAATACCTGTCACGCAGGCTGATGCAACAACTGCAGGGCACTTATTTTATAAATAATGACCTGAACTTCCAGGCACAGGCTTCTTACTCCAATTACAGGCGGCAGGTATTCAGTACCGTGTTAAGCAAGAATAGCAACAAGCTGAGCATGGACCCGGCCCCCGGTTCACAAAGCATCGTGAAGTTCAGCGGATTCACATTTCGCGGAACCGTACAATACAAGCTATCCAAACTTCTTTCTTTTCAGCCAGGTGTTGATATCAACCTGGAAAGCGGTGAAGGGGAAAGATTAAAAGCAGGTAAGAATGAAGTGAATGATTTTGCCTTTTTTGTTACATCCGAGATCACACCCACTGCTAAAATAAATATCAGGCCGGGTTTGCGGGTGATCCGGAACTCGGTATATGATGCACCGCCTGTTATTCCATCTGTCAATACAAAATTTGTATTGACGCCCCATCTTGATCTGCGTTTATCCTATGCCCGCGGCTTCCGTTCACCGTCATTGCGGGAGTTGTATTTTAATTTTATCGACGCCAATCATACATTGGTGGGAAACCCGGACCTGAAAGCAGAAACTTCCAACAGCTTTACCGGTTCACTTACCTGGACAAAGGCCGCACCCGGCAAAGTGATGTACACCACGGCGCTCAGCGGATTCTATAATAAAGTAAAGAACCTGATCGATTACGCTTTCACTAACTCAGATACGGCTTTCCTGATGAATGTATCGAACAGTAAAACAGCGGGGATGAGTGTATCCACCATTGCCAAATACCGGCAGTGGAATATTACCGTAGGCGCTGCCTGCACCGGGTTTTATAATGAGTATTCCGAAGAGGATAAATCATTACCTGAGCTGCAATGGTCTGCAGAAGCCAATGCGAACCTGGGTTACTCCTTTTCTAAACTCGGACTGGATGCCAGCTTGTTTTACAAATTCACCGGAAAGAGACCTTCTTACCTGGTCAGCAACCAGGAAATAGTATTGTCGAAATTGAACGCCTTTCATATGGCAGACCTGAGCTTCAGTAAAAAATTCAATAAAACAGTGCTGCGGTACTTCACGCTTCAGGCTGGTATCCGCAATCTTTTTGATGTGGACCGGGTGAACAGCACTATCACGGCCACAGGAGGAATTCATAGTGGCGGAAATGGAATGAACCTGGCTTATGGCCGTTCTTATTTCGCCGGAATGGTATTTAACTGGAATAAAAAATAATTGACTAATAAAATATAAAAAATAAACCATGACAAAGGGAATCATTATACGAACTGCTTTTCTTTCTTTATCAGCAATACTGTTATTTAGTGGCTGCCGCAAAAGAGAAGACCTCTCCCTGCCGGATAATTATATTGTATTTGAATCTGATGCGCAGGGCATTACAGAATCGGAAAATACTATTGTGGTCAAAGTAAAATTGTCGAGAGGTACAGATAAAGAAATACCTGTTACCATCAATTTTGCTCCCCAGGGCCTGGCCTATGGCACTGATTTCACGACCACTCCGGCTGCCACTTCGGGTTCCATCAGCATTCATGTGCCACAGGGAAATAATGAAGCATCTTTTACGGTTAATAAAGTACCGGGCGTCTTATTTGACGGGGATGAAAAGATCATTTTCAACCTGTACAGCTCCGGCACACCCGTCCTGATCGGTTCTGTCAAAGAATTCAGCCTGAGTTTTGATGAACTGGTGGCAAGTTCATCTTCCTATATTATTGATGGCGGCGGTGCCACTTATTCTAACAAAGTTTTTATCGACCTGAGCGCTAACCGCCAGACAAAGGTCCAGCGCACAGCATGGGACCTTGGTTTTTATACAGCTCCCGGTACAGATAGTTTCCGGGTGATCCTGAATGCCAACACCGGTATGATGGCCAAACAGATCAATAAGAATGATCTGGCAACTGTAACAGCTGCTGACACGATCGGTTTTTCAACAGAAGTGGCCTATAGTGCCTTTGCCCCTGTGCCGTCACAATTACCTTACGTGGATTATCCGAATGGTGATATTACCCGTACAGCTATCGGCCTGATCTCCGCCACGGCAGATGACAATAAAGTATACATCGTGAACCGTGGTTCTGGTATCGGCACACCGGCCCCGGCAAGAGGCTGGAAAAAAGTCCGCATCCTTCGCAATGCTACGGGTGGTTACACCTTACAACATGCCGATATCGCTTCGGCCACTTTCACCTCGGTGGATATTGCAAAAGACGGTGCTTACTTCTTTAAATATATATCCTTTGATAATGGTGCTGTAAGTGTGGAGCCGGAGAAAAAGAAATGGGATATTGCCTGGGCCTATGGCGGCTTCCTGACCAACTTCGGTGGTGGTGAAGTGCCTTATCTGTTCCAGGACCTGGTGGTTCAAAACAGGAATGTGGTGGTGGCAAAAATGCTGACGTCTGCAAAAACCTATGAAACATTTACCGCGGCCAACCTTACAGACGGTACCATCAGCAGCTGGAACAGTTCACAGATGTCTATCGGTTCTGATTGGAGAAGGACCACGCCGGCGCCGGCACAAGTCAATGCCGATCGTTATTATATCATTAAAGACGGCGATAATAATTATTATAAACTGCGTTTCACTGCTTTGACAGATGGGGGTGTTCGCGGTTACCCGGCTATTCAGTATGAATTGCTGAAAAGAGGCTGATTAAATTACTTTCATAAAGAGAATAGAGCTGGCCTGCCATCAGTTTAAACCTGGTGCAGGCCAGTTAATCATTTAATACCATTTCTGCCTTGCATTTATCATTGTTCCAGGAAGTGCTGATATTTTTTGAATGGTTGTCCAGTTCCAGCTTCAATGATCCTTCAGCAAGCACAGTTCCACTGTTGTTCATAGCTACCAGGTTATAATGGCCGGGTATGAGCGAAAGATAAAGGCCCTGCTCATGCACGTTATTATTGCCCGGGTAGGTCAGTGAATCGGGCAGGAAGGGTATCACACCCTGCAGTTTATTATCGACATAGAGGTGATGAGTAACTTCAGGATCTGCATTTTTCCAGAAATAAACCCGGACCTGTTTATTATCATCATGTACCAAACTATGACAGGAGAAACCTGCCACCAGCAGGAGATAAACAGGCGCCAGGCATATCAGCGCTATTTTCTTCATAAAACCGGGTTTTCAAGTGTGACAACAATTTGAGCAGAAGGGTTACATACAGAATGTTAAACAGGGTTTTTCCTTTTGCGTAAACCCCTTTTACGGATTCCGTAAATGCTTGTCATAGTACTATCGTTGCTTTGTCACCCAACTGTAACACAACACATATATGAAAAAAATAGCAGGCATTGCGGCGGTAATGGCATTTGGATTATCTGTACAAGCTCAAACACAACAGGACAAAGCAAACATCAATAAACTCTGTGGTTGTTTTGAAGTGGATTTTAAATACGCAGAAACTTTTTCTCCCGATCCCAATTATAAATACCATGATCGTGAAGAAACCGGCGGCACCGCCGAACTGGCCCTTCCGATTGAAGTGAGCGATAAAAAAATTGTGATCCAGCATTTACTGGTGGTGGGGCCATCAGTAGTGGTAAAACACTGGCGGGAAGAATGGACTTTTGAAAACCCGGTCATCTGGAAATACAAAGGCGACAGGACCTGGGTAAAAGAAACCGTGCCCGCTGAACAGGTAAAAGGTAAGTGGACACAAACCGTATGGGAAGTGGCCGATGAACCCCGCTACCAGGGCTTCAGCCAGTTTGTGAACCTGGACGGTAAAGTGATCTGGCAAAATACGACGGATGCACCACTGCCCCGGAGAGAGTATTCTGTGCGCAATGATTATAATGTGCTGAAGAGAACAAACCGGTTGAACATTACCGATAGTGGTTACCTGCATGAACAGGATAATTCCAAGATCATCCGCGCCGGTGGTACAGATAAACTGCTGGTGGAAGAAAAAGGATGGAACAGCTATAAACGCATACCGGAGAAAGAATGTGCGGCGGCCAAAGAATACTGGACAAAGAACGGAGAATATTGGGGCCGGGTAAGAAAGATATGGGCTGATTATATCAGCACCCATGATACGATTTCACTGAAGAATAAGATCGGTGATAAATTTCTGCATGAATACCTGATCGATCTGTCGAAAGAATATGCAGCAAAAAAAATAACGGATAAGGATATTGATGCGAAGATCAAAACAGAGATCACCCGTTTCATCGGGCAGGAGGAGAAGGCTACGGTGGGCACATATTGATCTGATGAAATTGTCATGTTGAGCGAAGTTGTCGTGTTGAGCTTGTCGAAACATATCAACTTCATTAATACCGAATCAAAACCGAAGTATTTGAAAAACCTCCCGAAAGGGAGTTTTTCTTTTATATCTCTGTCTTATTGAGTTTGTTGGTTTGCCAGGTTGAACTTGTTGGTTTGCCAGGTTGAGCTTGTCGAAACCAGGCAAACCCTATTCCAACACCCTTGTTTCCCATGGCCCAACCCGCCGTTTATTTCCGTAACTTCGCCATCTTTTTAGAAAGGATATGAGTGCCAAATACAGAGAATTTACAGGCCTGAATTTACCGGCATTTGAGCAGGAAATTCTATCACAATGGACTGATAAACAGACATTTGAAAAAAGCGTTTCCCTCCGGGAAGGCGCTACCCCCTTTGTGTTTTACGAAGGTCCGCCCAGCGCCAATGGTATGCCGGGTATCCACCATGTCATTTCCAGAACGCTGAAAGACCTGGTTTGCCGCTACAAAACGATGAAAGGTTTCCAGGTAAAAAGAAAAGGCGGATGGGATACACATGGACTGCCGATTGAACTGGGGGTGGAAAAAGAACTAGGCATCACCAAAGAAGATATCGGCAAAAAAATATCTGTTGAGGAATATAACCATAAATGCCGGGAAGCGGTATTGAGGTATAAGGATAAATGGGATGATATTACCCGGAAGATGGGTTATTGGGTGGACCTGAACGATCCCTATATCACTTTCAAAAATGAGTACATTGAAACATTATGGTGGTTGCTGAGTGAATTGTATAAAAAAGGATTGTTGTATGAAAGTGTGAGCATTCAGCCTTATTCACCGGCAGCAGGAACAGGTTTGAGTTCACATGAATTGAACCAGCCGGGTACGTATAAAGATGTGAAGGATACGAGTGCGGTGGCGATGTTTAAGGCCGTTCGTGATGAAAGAAGTGAATTCCTTTATAAAGCAATCGAAAATCAAAAATCAAAAATCGAAAACCCCGAAGTTTTCTTTCTGGCATGGACGACCACACCATGGACCTTGCCTTCCAATCTTGGATTGACAGTTGGCGGGAGTATCGATTACGTTTTAGTAAAAACATTCAATCCCTATTTGCATATTCCGGTGAATGTTGTTTTGGCAAAAGCATTGCTGGGTAAATATTTTAAAGAAGAAGGAAAAGATGGTGACTTTGCAGCGTATGATGAAAAAACAAAGGTCCTTCCGTGGAAAATAATAGCGGAGTTTAAAGGAGCTGATATTGAAGGTTGCGAATACGAGCAGTTACTTCCTTACGAGGCTAATTCACCCAAAGTAATTGAAGAAATTACACCCGGCGCCAAACCATTCCGTGTACTCGTGGATACATTTGTTACCACAGAAGATGGTACCGGTATTGTTCATACAGCACCAGCATTTGGTGCAGATGACTACAAGGTTGGAAAGAAGTATAATATTGGTATATTGACGATGGTGGACAAACAAGGAAAGTTTGTAGATGGCCTTGGTGAATTCAGCAACCGTTATGTAAAGAATTATAAAGACGAACCGAAATATGTTGACGTGAATGTTGACATAGCTGTAAAACTGAAGAAAGAGAACAGGGCGTTTAAAGTGGAGAAATACGAACATAGCTATCCTCACTGCTGGAGAACAGATAAACCGGTTCTTTATTACCCGCTGGATGCATGGTTTATTAAGACCACAGCTATCCGTGAGCGGATGGTGGAACTGAATAAAACCATCAACTGGAAACCCAAATCCACCGGCGAAGGAAGATTTGGCAACTGGCTGGAGAATATGGTGGACTGGAACCTGAGCCGTTCCAGGTTTTGGGGAACGCCACTGCCTATCTGGAAAACAGAAGATGGTGAAGAAGAAAAATGTATCGGTTCGATAGATGAACTTTTCGCTGAGTTAAAAAAATCTTATGAAGCCGGGGTTTCTAAAGTCCCTCCTTCGGAGGGATTTAGGGAGGCTTTAGATCTCCATAAGCCTTATGTGGATGAAATAGTACTCGTGAGTAAATCAGGTAAGCCCATGAAAAGGGTTCCCGACCTGATAGATGTATGGTTCGACAGCGGGGCTATGCCCTATGCGCAATGGCATTTCCCTTTTGAGAATAAAGAAACATTCAAACAGTCTTTCCCAGCTGATTTTATTGCCGAAGGCGTGGACCAGACCAGGGGATGGTTTTATACATTGCATGCCATCGCCGCGCTGGTGTTCGACTCGGTCGCATATAAAACCTGTGTATCCAATGGCCTGGTGCTGGATAAGAATGGTAATAAGATGAGTAAGCGCCTCGGCAACGTGGTGGACCCTTTTAAGACCATCGAAACATTTGGCGCCGATGCCACAAGATGGTACCTGATCACCAATGCTTCACCGTGGGACAATATGAAATTTGACCTGGACGGCATCAAAGAGGTGCAGCGAAAGTTCTTTGGCACACTCTATAATACCTACCAGTTTTTTGCTTTATATGCCAATGTAGATGGGTTTGCTTTTAAAGAAGCGTATATCCCGTTGAAAGACCGTCCCGAGATTGACCGCTGGATACTTTCTTCACTCAACTCTGTAGTGAAAAAAGCGAATGCCTATATGGATGATTATGAACCCACGCAGGCGGGAAGGGTAATCGAGGATTTTGTGGACGAACATTTGAGCAACTGGTATGTTAGATTATGTCGCAGGAGATTCTGGAAAGGGGAATATGAGCAGGATAAGATCTGTGCCTACCAGACATTATATGAATGCCTCGAGACCATTGCAAGACTGGTGGCGCCTATTTCTCCTTTTTTCAGCGATGCTGTTTTCCAAAACCTTAATACAATAACCGGTCGTTTCAAACCAGAATCGGTACATCATACGGATTATCCGGCGTGCAAAGATTCGGTTATTGATGAGGCCCTGGAAGAAAGAATGCAACTGGCACAGGATGCTTCTTCTTTGGTGCTTTCACTGCGAAAGAAAGTGAACATCAAAGTGCGGCAACCGTTGCAAAAAGTATTGATACCGGTGCTGAACCCATTGATGAAGGAGCAATTGCAGAAAGTGGAAGACCTGGTAAAAGCCGAGGTCAATGTGAAAGAAATAGAATACCTGCATCCTGATAACACTTTTATCAGTAAAAGGATCAAGCCCAATTTTGTGGCATTGGGAAAGAAACTGGGTTCCAAAATGAAGGCGGTTTCCACAGCTTTGGCACAATTCTCACAGGAGGATATTGCCCGGCTGGAAAAAGAAGGACAATATAATTTGTCAATTGATGGCGAACCTGTAATATTACAGATTGCGGAAGTAGAGATCAGCAGTGAGGATATTCCGGGCTGGACCGTGGCCAATAAAGGCAGTTTGACAGTGGCGCTGGATATAACGGTGACGCCTGACCTGGAAGCAGAAGGTAATGCAAGGGAATTTGTGAACAGGATCCAGAAAATAAGAAAGGATAACAGCTTTGACCTGACCGACAGAATAGATGTTAAAGTGTCGGCACCAAACGGATTAAAAAAGTCAATCGCTCAGTTTAAAGACTATATTTGCGCCGAAATTCTGGCAGATAAGCTGGAAGTGGTGCCCGATATAACTGACGGTACCGATATCGAAGTAAATGATATCTCTTTAAAAGTCATTGTTTTAAAAAAAGGGTAATTTATGGCTACAAAAAAGAAACAGGCC
Organism: uncultured Chitinophaga sp.; assembly: GCA_964606155.1. GTDB lineage: Bacteria > Bacteroidota > Bacteroidia > Chitinophagales > Chitinophagaceae > JJ008. Next base: position 24,324 of record CAZSGD010000025.1, read on the forward strand.
TCTAAACCTGCCCGTCCGGCAGGCGGGAAGGTCGCCAAACCCGCTAAAAAAGCCGCTGCAAAAAAGCCGGCAGTAAAGAAAACTGTGAAAAAACCTGCACCTAAAAAATCAGCACCCAAGAAAGCGGCAAAGCCCGTTGTGGCAAAAAAACCTGTTCCCAAGCCCCCGGCTGCCCCAAAGGCAGTGGAACCTGCGAAACCGGTTAAAAAGCCAGGCGGCGTAGACCCCAAATCGCTGGTCTCTATAAAACCAAAAGTTCAACCCATCGTGAAAAAAGAACCTCCAAAGCCCGTAAAAGTGGTGATACCTAAAACCACTACCAAAAGCTCCGTGAAGTATGAACCGGAGTTCACCAAATCTGTACTGGACACACCTCAGCATCACACTGGTCCAACCATGCGATATTCTGATTCAGATCTTACTGAGTTCAGGGAGATCATCCAGCGTAAACTGGATGCTGCTAAAAAGGAGTTGGCCTATCTGCAGGGACTGATCACCCGTAAAGACGAAGGCGGTGATATGGATGAAGCCCGTTACATGACCATGGAAGATGGCAGTGTAAGCATGGAAAGAGAGCAACTGAGCCAAATGGCCAGCCGCCAAATCACTTTTATTGATCACCTGGAAAAAGCCATGATGAGGATCGAGAATAAGACCTATGGTATTTGCCGGGTAACCGGAAAGCTGATCGATAAAGCAAGGCTGAGAGCAGTGCCCCATGCTACATTAAGCATAGAAGCCAAACAAATGATGAGCAAATAAGCCATTATTTCCCAATAGATAAACCCCGCCATGGCGGGGTTCTTTTTTTGTAATGAGGTCGTAAAAGTTATTTTTTCCCCCGCAAAATGACCTGGAATCCCACACCCACCAGCAATCCATGATTGGTGAATTTGGTGGTAGCCTTGCTGTCTGTTCTTGAATCTATCGTTCCGTCGTTTCCATCATCATACAGGGAAGTCCTGGTGAAAGTATTCTTATTATAAGAAAAGCTATAGCCGATATAAATATCAAGCCCGGTGGTTTCACTCATCATTTTGGTGAGCCCGGCACTAAATGTGGCATTGAAGAAAAAACCACCCGAAGAACTGCCATCATAACTTTGCTTGTAAGATACGCCGCCGGAGCCGCCATAAAAAAAACCTTCTGTTTTCAGGTCACTGATTCCCCCATTGATACTGGCCTGGCCAAAAGGCAAGAAACTGCTTTTGTCAGAGAAATAGCTTCGTACAAAACCACCTGCACCTATGTTAAATCCATTTGTTTTATCGCTCTGATAGGTATTGCCGTTCAGCTCGTAGGTTGTTTTTTGGCCATTGGGGTTGATATTCAGGGTTACTCCCACGGCTGTATTTCCGGCAATAAACCAACCCAGGGATGGGCTGATATTAACGGAATAACTGGTGACCTTTGATTTAATAGTGCCTGTTTCGGAACTGCCGGAGTTAAAAACAATGGTGCCGATGGTGGCCCCCACCATCTTATCGCCTTTCTTGAATTGTGCATTAACTGACAAGGCAGGTACCAGGAAAAAAACGATGGCAACACAGAATTTGTTAAGCATATACAGGTTAAAATTTTGCCGGAAAATGCGTCCGGGACATCAGCGACAAATATAGTTTTTCGGCCCATCCCGAGGGTAAAATAATTTTTTTGACACTCCCAATGAATTGATTATTTTTCCTTTACCTTTAAGATTACTTGGGAAAGCAGATTTTTCCCTTTACTTTTAAACCGAAACTAATTAACAGCCAAATCAAACGTTTATGAGAAAGATAAAACTTCTTTCAGTCTTATTTTTAGCCATTTTATTCGTTGCTGTAAGTTGTACAAAAGAAGGTCCTGAAGGTCCTGCCGGTGCTACTGGTGCACAAGGCCCTGCTGGTGGTTCTGGTCCTGCGGGTCCTGCCGGTCCTACCGGCCCCACTGGTCCTGCGGGTCCCACTGGTCCTACCGGTCCTACTGGTACAGCTAACGTTATATATTCTCCCTGGTTTTCTCTTTCAGGTATAGGTGCCCCCAATCAATGGCATGATTCAACATTATTTGATGTAGGCGCTTGTGGCGTTGCTTATCGTGCCGCACCCGGCATTACTCAGGCCATCCTTGATAATGGAGTTGTTCTTGCCTATCACAGATTAGGAGCTGCTAATCCTGTAAGTCCATTACCATCTCTTTTACTTGGTGGTTATTACCTGGGTTACAGACCCGTGGTAGGAAGGATGATCTATTTCATAACAACGGTTGTTCCTCCATATCCCGGCGGAGTTAGCAATGTCAGCGAATTCCGTTATGTTATCATTCCGGGTGGTGTAGCCGGGGGTAGAACTGCAGGCGTTGGCGGAACACAGTATACAGCAGAACAGGTAAGGGCTATGTCTTTTGAACAGGTTTGCAAAATTTTCAAAATACCAGCTCAATAAGCCCCCTGGTAATAAAATCTTCATAGGCCGGTCCCGTTTCAAACGGGACCGGCTTTTTTGTTGTCGCAGTTTCATTTCTGCCTTACCTTGTGCAGCCAAATGTTTTGTGATGAAAAAACCAATTGTACTATTCTGTCTGTTTGTTATTGCTCAGCAACTCCTTGCTCAACCACGTATCGTGTCAGGTCCCATGCTGGGCCCTGTTGAATTGAGAGATGCCAAAATATGGGTGGAGGTTTCGCCGGAAGTACGATCAGCAGCTATTCAATACAATAAAAAAGGTGAGGCAAAAGCAAAAACGGTTGCCTATAAAGGGGAGCTGGGAAACGAATTCAACCCGCTTTGTTTTACAGTTGGCGGACTTGATTTCAATACCACCTACCAGTATAAGATCGTTATCAACGGCAAAACCACTTCAAATGGCGGTGAGTTTACCACCAAAGATCTCTGGCAGTGGAGAAAGCCTGTTCCCGACTTTAGTTTTCTAACCGGCTCCTGTTCTTATTTCAATCAACCGGTATTCGATCGTCCCGGCACACCTTATGGCAAAGATTCTTCCATATTTGAAGTAATGGCCAAAGAAAAATCCGCCTTCATGTTATGGCTGGGAGATGCCTGGTATACCCGTGAAGTGGATTATTACAGTGAATGGGGGTTGTGGTACAGGGCCAGCCGGGAAAGGTCACTACCCATATTGCAGAACTTTTTAAAGGCTATGCCGCATTTCGCCATTTGGGATGACCATGATTATGGTCCCAACGATATCGGGAAGAACTATATACTTAAAGAGGCAAGCCGCGAGGTATTCAATAAATATTTCTGTAATCCTTCTTCCGGCGAGAATGGGCAGGGTATTTATACCATGACAACCTGGGGTGATGCAGATATTTTTATGACCGATGACCGCTGGTGGAGATCGGCAGACAGGATAAAAGATTCTGCAGATGGCAAACCCAATCCTGAAAAAAGAATGCTGGGTAAACAGCAAATGGAATGGCTGAAAAACTCATTATTATACAGCAATGCCACTTTCAAGATCATTGCGGTAGGCAGCCAGGTGCTTAATCCTGTTTCGCCTTTTGATAAATGGCGGGATTTCCCGGTTGAATATGATGAGCTGATGAATTTTATCCGGGAGTATAAGATCAATGGTGTGGTATTTTTAACAGGCGACAGGCACCACAGCGAAATAATAAAAGTAGACAGGCCCGGTACTTATTCCTTATATGACATTACAGTTTCACCACTCACTTCCGGTACCCATACATTTGGAGGAGCTGAAAAAAACAATCCTTATCGTATAGTAGGTATTGATGAAAAACAAAACTATGCACGGTTCTCGTTTAGCGGCAAAAGAGGCGAAAGAAAAATGACCGTGGAATTTTTAGGCGTCAAAGGTGAAAAACTCGGAGACTGGAGTATTTCTGAGAAAGAACTTAAAACCCCTTAATGTCAATCAAAGATGACCATCCATTTTGGATATGAAAAAGGCCAGGTGATGCAGGCATTGCGGTATCACTTCATCAGCAAACCGGAAATAAGGATTATGCTGATACTGGTGAATGTTTTTGCCATCGCTTCTATTACACTGTATTCTTTTG
>CAZSGD010000025.1:28447-40844 GCA_964606155.1 uncultured Chitinophaga sp.
ATGCTGATACTGGTGAATGTTTTTGCCATCGCTTCTATTACACTGTATTCTTTTGGTAAAATAACAGCCCAGGCTTTTTTGCTGGGTTCATTCTTATGGGTGGTGCTGATGATCAGCTTTTGGTTTGTGCTGCCGGGTATGGTATACAGGCGAGCGGTTACCTTTCAGCATGAGTTCAGTATGAATTTTGCGGAGGATGGATTTACCCTGGGGCATGAGAAAGGTTCTAAAAAATGGCCCTGGGAAGCCCTGAAATCATTTATAGAAAGCCCCCATTTCTTTCATTTATATTTTGACAGCCGTTCATTTTTGCTGGTGCCGAAAAATGCGTGTAAAGACAGGGATGAGGTATATGAACTCCGGCAGTTATTAAAATCAAAAGTGAAGAAGAAGCAACAGGAATGATGGCATCAGAGCCGTTTTTCCATTACAAAATGAGGAATGGTGATTTCTATAAACTCGGAGCTGGCAACTTTGTAGCCCATCTTTTCATAAAAACCCACCGCCATTTTACGGGCATGCATGGATATGGTCCTGTAACCGCGGTCCCTGGCGAGATTTTCTGCAAAATTCATCAGGGCCCGGCCAATGCCCTTTCCCTGCAGGTCGTTTAATACAGCCATTTGCCGCAATCTCACCGTATCACGGCTCTGTTCCACCAGCATACAACAGCCCAGCATATCATCATCCTCAAAGGCGCCGATGAGCATATTTTCTTTTTCCTTTTCTAATTCCTGTTCTGTAAAACCAAGACCGAGGGGTTTGCGCAAAATATCATCACGCAGTTTCACCATTTGCCTGTACTCAGGCGTGCCATGATCGATAATTTTCAGCGCCATTACTAAGGGGGGTTGATTGAGTCCACAGTAAAATACAAAGAACTTGCAACATGACCAACGGAGAATGCATTCAAATTTGACCGTAAAAACTGCAATTTTAAGGGCCTTACAGGCTCGTTTTCAGAATCTTGGAGCAAACGGGGAAAAAAGGGCGTTTCCGATGCTGATTAATTCAAAAAGTATATTTTTGCACCCAATAACTAAATTTAATACGACATGTCAGACATTGCATCAAGAGTTAAAAAGATCATCGTTGACAAATTGGGTGTTGACGAAGCAGAAGTTACCAATGAAGCTTCTTTCACCAATGATCTCGGAGCCGATTCACTGGACACCGTAGAACTGATCATGGAATTTGAAAAAGAATTCAATATCTCCATCCCCGATGAGCAGGCTGAGACCATCACTACAGTTGGCCAGGCTGTTACTTACCTGGAAGAACATGCTAAGTAATGCATAAACAATCCCCCGTATAAAGGGGACTGGTATGCCTGCTTTGCGGATACGCATCGCAAAGGCAAGCAGGCAGGGAATAAACTAACTCCGCCTTCCGACTGTTATCAGATACAGCGAAGGCGGTTTTTTACTTTCCGTTTCACCCCCTATGAAGTGGAATTGTATCTTTGAATAAACACCTATCTTACCTGGTATGGAATTAAAACGAGTTGTCGTTACAGGCATGGGCGCCCTCACTCCCTTAGGCAATACTGTTCCGGATTACTGGAACGGATTGATCAACGGAGTTTCCGGTGCAGATTTGATCACCTTATTTGATGCGTCGAAATTCAGGACCAAATTTGCCTGTGAGATCAAAGGATTCGAGCCCACACAATTCCTGGATAAAAAAGAAGCCCGTAAGATCGACCGGTTTACTCAACTGGCACTGGTGGTAAGCGACCAGGCCATGAATGATGCCGGCCTGAATAAGGAAAATATAAACCCGGACCGGGTAGGTGTTGTATTCGCCAGTGGTATTGGCGGACTGATCACTTTCCAGCATGAAGTAACTGATTTTGCCAGGGGTGATGGAACTCCCCGCTTCAATCCTTTCTTCATACCTAAAATGATATTAGACATTGCAGCAGGCCAGATCAGTATGCGCCATAACCTTCGCGGACCAAATTTTGCCGTGGTTAGCGCCTGTGCCAGCAGCACCAATGCCATCATGGATGCATTTAACCTGATCAGGCTCGGTAAATCCGATATCATTTTAACCGGTGGAAGTGAAGCTGTGATCAGTGAAGCCGGAGTAGGCGGGTTTAATGCCATGAAGGCGATGAGTGAAAGAAATGATGATCCTAAAACGGCCAGCCGTCCATACGATAAAGACAGGGATGGGTTTGTGATGGGAGAAGCAGCTGGTATACTGGTGCTGGAAGAACTGGAGCATGCCAAAGCAAGAGGTGCAAAGATCTATTGTGAAATAGGCGGATGCGGCGCCACAGCCGACGCACACCATATCACGGCACCACATCCGGAAGGACTTGGCGCTACGAATGTGATGATCGCTGCATTGGATGATGCAGGCATGAGGCCCGATGAGATTCATTATATCAATACGCATGGAACATCCACCCCTATTGGTGATGGTGCAGAAGTGAAAGCCATCACCAGGGTCTTTGGTGATCATGCGTACAAAATGAATATCAGTGCCACCAAATCGATGACAGGTCACTGTTTGGGAGCAGCCGGTGTTATTGAAGCTATTGCCAGCATCATGGCTGTGGTGAATGACCTGGTACCGCCCACTATCAATCATTTTACTGATGATCCGGAGCTGGACCCCAAACTGAACTTTACTTTCAACAAGGCACAAAAAAGGACCGTTAATGCCGCCCTCAGTAATACTTTTGGTTTTGGCGGGCATAATGCCTGTGTGATCGTCAAAAAGTTTACATCATGACCCCTTTTTCCGGCCTATGATGTGCAGCGTATCATTACTGGGGACAAACTTTTTATACATTTCAACTTTTTTCGTAGCTTATTGCCGTGGATTTCCTGAAAAATTTTTTTACTAAGCACGCCGGGTCAACGTTTAAAAAAGAGCTTAAAAATATCCTGGGATTTAAACCGGGTAATCTTTCCCTCTACAAAACTGCCCTCACACACCGCTCTGTACGGGAAGGTGCAGACGAGAACAACGAAAGGCTGGAATACCTGGGTGATGCGGTATTAAGTGCTCTCATTGCAGACTATCTTTTCAAACGCTATCCTTACAAAGAAGAGGGGTTTCTTACTGAAATGCGCAGTAAAATGGTGAACCGCCAGCAACTGAATGATATTGCCGTGCGTATGGGATTAAAGAAGATCACTCTCTATAATAAAATGGATGGTTCCCTGAAAGTGAGCCAGATCTTTGGAAATACACTGGAGGCCCTTGTGGGGGCGATCTACCTGGACCAGGGGTATAAGAAAGCCAATAAATGGGTACTGGAATGTATCATTCTGCCGCACATGTTCATGGATGACCTGGAGATACTGGAGATCAATCACAAGAATAAATTATACGGGTGGGCCAATAAAAATGGCCGGGTACTTGAATTTGAAACCCTGAACGAAAAACTGGAAAATGGCCGCCGCCTTTTTACTGTTGCAGCTGTGCTGGATGGAAAAAACATTGCAGAGGGAAAAGCCTTCAATAAAAAAGATGCATCACAAATTGCAGCCCAGGTAGCCGTGGAAAAACTGGGTATCGTTAACAGCGATTCTGCCGGTGATGAATAATGTCAACAGCATTCACTATCAAAACACAGGTATGCGTAATCTATTTACAATACTCATCTTAACCATCCTTGTATCCTGTACAGGCGGGGTGAAAGGAAAAGACGGAACCGTTTTCAGAACGCCTGTGGATTACAATGATTATATCGTGGCCCGTCAGCGGTCACTCATAGAAGATCTCCGGCATTTTGGTGATATGATCGATGTTGACCTGGATACGGCGGAAGCATCATTAAAAAAATCAGTGGTTAAAACGGATCATATTATTGATGATATCAGAAATATGCCTGCCTATAAAGGGGATACCATTTTTCGTAACGCGGCTTTAAAATCATTTGTGTTCTATAAGGATATAATGACGCATGAATACCAGGAGATACTGGCGTTTAAAAGAAAAGGAGCCCTGGCCACAGCAGAAGACCAGGAGAAGATGAATGACATCATTGCCCGGATCTCCAAAAAGGAGGAATCGCTGGACCGCGCCTTTATCCGCGGCCAGGAAAGATTTGCTGAAAAAAATCAAATGACCTTACAGGAAAAGAAAAACCTGAAGGAATACAGGGAGCCCCGCGAATAAGGTGGCTCATCCGCTTTCAAACGCCGGTGCAGCGGCGGTCCATACAGCACCCTTTTTCCTGTTTGCAGCCGAATGAAATAGGTGCAGGAAAAGTAAATTTCCCAGGAAATAATACGGCAGGGTATATAACAGTGATGATTAACCGTTTATTACCGGTTTCCGGTTTACCGTACAGGATAGGAAGGATTTCGGTAAAAACTACTTGCAACTCCGTATTTCCCGGTGTAAATTTGCTTTATCCTATTTAACCAGGGCTCCTGAACAGGTCCTGGTAACCTAAAAACGAATCCGTATTTATGAAAAAACTGTACTTCATTATTTCCATTTTATTTATTGCTCATTTCGCCAGTGCCGGAGTCGTTATTACGGCTGTGGTAAACGGTGGTAAGTGGAACGTGGGTTCCACCTGGGACCTCCACAGGGCACCCGTTAATGGCGACACGGTCGTGATACCCGGCCGTATGAGGGTAGTAGTGGATAATAATATCAACCTGGGAATGGCCCAGGTGTATGTAAAAGTAAACGGTACACTGGAACTGAATGGTGGCAGTCTTACCCTTGGCAGCGGAAGTGTAATAAGCTTACCCACCGGCGGAACAGTGATATCAAACAGTAACCCGGATGAGCAGATTTATATCGGGGGTGTGATGAAATATATTGGAACAGAAGGCACCATTGCCGGAGCTGCTGTGGCCAATAACACCACTGGTACTTCTCCCAACGGGTTTAAATCTTCCGGAACAGGCACCTTACCCGTGAAATTCATTGGGTTCAACCTGGCACGGCAACAAAATAATGTACTGATCGACTGGTCAACCGCACAGGAGACCCACTCAGCATCTTTTGAAGTGCAGCGCAGTGAGAATGGCAGTACCTGGAATACCATCGCCACTGTGGCAGCAGCCGGTTACTCCTCTGCTATTCGTAAGTATTCATATACAGACTATGCAGTAAACCTGGCCGTGGTGTATTATCGCATCAGGCAGGTGGATATAGACGGTCATGCAGAAATCTCTGCTGTAAGAACTTTGAAGATGAATGAAAGTAAGCTGGATGTGAAGTTGACCGCAGGCACCAACCAGACTATCTATGTTCATTTTTCTGAACAGGTAAAATCAATAGTGTCTGTAAAAGTGATGAACCCAAGCGGGCAGGTGATTTATAAAACTACTTTAACAAAGCCAGTAGGACAACAACTCATTCCCGTGAACAGCAACCTGAGAGGAGTGTATACTGTTACGCTTACTGATGATAATAATCTGAAATCAGCCTCGCAAATTCTTTTATAAAAACAAACAATCAACAACGATCAAAAAGGCGTCCGGAAAAAAGGATGCCTTTTTATTTTATATCCTGGCAAAGCTCCACCAGCACACCGTTCGTGGACCTGGGGTGAAGAAAGCACACCAGTTTGTTATCGGCACCCTGTTTGGGCTTTTCGCTCAGCAATGTAAAGCCTTCCTTTTGCAGCCTTTTCATCTCTGCTTCTATATCGGGCACATCAAAGGCAATATGGTGCAAGCCTTCGCCCTTTTTTTCGAGGTAACGGGCAATAACACCCCCGGGATCCGTGCTTTCCAGCAGCTCTATTTTGCTTTCACCCATCTTAAAGAATGCTGTATTCACATTCTCAGTTTCAACCAGTTCTGTTTTATAACAAGGCCCGCCCAGCAGTTTTTCAAAAAGGGGAATGGCTGTATCCAGGCTTTTTACAGCTATTCCTATATGTTCAATTTTTTGCATAACTAAAGAGTTAGATATCTATGGTTTCGATTTCGGTAAAATCGGCCGCAGACCTGAAATTACCCCTTTAAATCAGAACCTTTTAGGTTAATTTTGTGTTCTTATTGAAACAAACAACGATCATCATTTTTTATGCTCAAACTCCCTATTTATTTAGATCATAATGCCACTACTCCCTGTGATCCACGTGTGGTGGAAGCGATGGTTCCTTACTTCACCAACAGCTTTGGTAATGCGGCCAGCCGTAACCACCCGTTTGGATGGCAGGCTGAAGAAGCCGTGGACTATGCCCGTGAACAGGTGGCCAAACTGGTGGGTGCTGACCCCAAAGAGATCATTTTCACTTCCGGTGCCACAGAAGGTGATAACCTGGCATTGAAAGGTGTGTTTGAAATGTATGCCAGCAAAGGCAACCATATCATTACCTGCAATATTGAACATAAAGCGGTACTGGATACCTGCAAGCATATTGAGAAAGAAGGCGGAGAAGTAACCTACCTGAAAGTAAAGGACAATGGATTGATAGACCTGGCCGAATTGGAAGCGGCCATCAAACCAAATACAATACTCATCGCTATCATGTATGCCAATAATGAAATTGGCACGGTGATGCCGATGAAAGAGATCAGTGCATTAGCCAAAAAGAAAGGTATCCTTGTTTTCAGTGACGCCACCCAGGCTGTGGGCAAGATACCGGTGGATGTGAACAAGGATGGAATTGACCTGATGGCATTTTCTGCGCACAAAATGTATGGCCCCAAAGGTGTGGGCGCTTTATATGTACGCAGAAAGAACCCCAGGGTAAAAGTTACGGCACAGATGGATGGCGGTGGTCATGAGAGGGGTATGAGAAGCGGTACACTGAACGTACCCGGAATTGTGGGGTTTGGTAAAGCCTGTGAGATCTGCAGACTGGAAATGGAAGAAGAAACACAAAGGGTGATCAAACTGAGGGATAAACTGGAAAACGCCTTGCTGCGAATAGAAGAAGCTTACCTGAATGGTGATAAAGAACATCGTCTTCCGCATGTTACCAATATCTCTTTCAAATATGTGGAAGGAGAAGGATTGATGATGGGTTTTAACAAAAACATTGCTGTGTCTTCCGGTTCTGCCTGTACCTCCGCATCGCTTGAACCTTCTTATGTACTGAAAGCACTGGGATTGGGTGATGATCTGGCACACAGTTCGCTTCGTTTTGGACTGGGGCGTTTTACCACGGAAGACCAGATCGATTACACGATCGAACAGGTAACTAATACGGTGAATAAGCTCAGGGAAATGAGCCCGCTGTGGGAAATGTACAAAGAAGGTGTGGACATGAATTCGATTGAGTGGGCACACCATTAAAATGTGAAAATGTGCAAATATGAAAATGAGAAAATTTGCACACTAATTAGAGGACAGTTCTTATCAACAAGGGGATATGCGGATATGAGGTATCATTTTCACATTTCCCGCATTTTCAAATTTTCAAATTAAAGTATCATGGCATATTCAGAAAAAGTAATAGACCACTACCAGAACCCTAAAAATGTAGGCACGCTGGATAAAAGCAAGCAAAATGTGGGCACAGGCCTGGTAGGCGCACCGGAGTGCGGTGATGTAATGCGTCTGCAGATTGAAGTGGATGAAGCCACTGGTTTGATCAAAGACGCCAAGTTCAAAACATTCGGATGCGGCTCTGCTATCGCTTCTTCTTCTCTCGCCACGGAATGGCTGAAAGGCAAAACGGTGGATGAGGCGGTGAAGATCGATAATATGGAGATCGTGGAAGAACTGAACCTTCCCCCGGTGAAGATCCACTGTTCTGTTTTGGCCGAAGATGCGATCAAAGCAGCGATCAATGATTACCGGGCTAAGAACGGTCTTCCGGAACTGAAATTCGAAGAAAGCGTGGTGCATTAAAGGGCCTAAGCCATCAGCTATAAGCTATGAGGTTGCTCTCATGGTTTCTGGCAGCTTATAGCTTAAAACTCACAGCTTGTAATTATGAGTGTAGCATTAGAAAATAGTATTTATATCAGCGATAAAGCAAAGGCGAAAGTACATCAACTGATGGCGGATGCCGGCATTGGGAATAATCCGTCCTACTTCCTCCGTGTAGGCGTGGTGGGAGGAGGTTGCTCAGGGCTCAGTTATAAACTGGATTTCGATAACGAATCCAAGCCGATGGACCAGGTGTTTGAAGACAATGGTATCAAAGTGGTAACCGACCTGAAAAGCTTTTTATACCTGGTGAATACCACACTGGATTTTTCGGATGGGCTGAACGGGAAAGGGTTTTATTTCAGCAATCCAAATGCAAGCCGTACCTGCGGATGTGGTGAAAGTTTTGCCGTATAACAACAAATTACCCCGAACCTGACAATAAGAGATCCTTCCACCGGAGGGATTTTTTATTTAAACCCGAAAGAGACACTCCTTCTTCCTGTAATGACTTTGCATCTTTGAAGACTACTTCTTTCGGCTTTTGGACTTATTAACTTCCTGACTTTCTCAGTATATTGCATTACTAATACCTATGTGGTCCGTTTGTAAAAAGGAACTCCGCCAATTTTTCAGCAGTCTTACAGGCTATATTGCTATTATCGTTTTCCTCCTGGTAAACGGGCTGGTCCTTTTTGTTTTTGATGATAATATCTTCGATTTTGGTTATGCCACCCTCGACCGCTTTTTTCAATTAGCACCCTGGGTATTGCTGTTGCTTATACCGGCCATCACTATGCGCAGTTTTGCCGATGAATTTAAAACCGGCACCTACGAGATCCTGCAAACCCGGCCGCTCACCCGCTGGCAGATCATTACCGGTAAATACATGGGTTGTTTACTGGTGGTCTTTATTGCGCTCTTACCTACCATCGTGTACATATTTTCGATTCAACGTCTTTCGTCTGGTGAAGGATTGGATACGGGGGCCACGATCGGTTCTTATATCGGATTGTTTTTCCTGGCAGCCGTCTTTACAGCTGTCAGTATCTGTTGCAGCAGCTTTACCAGCAATGCCGTGGTGGCTTTTATTGCCAGTCTTATTGGTTGTGCATTGTTGTACTATGGTTTTAGTGCCGTGAGCCGTTTGCCGGCATTGGCCAATGGACCGGATTATTATATTGAAATGGCGGGTATCGATTTTCATTATCACAGCATCAGCCGCGGATTGATCGACACCCGGGATATTGTATACTTCGGAAGTGTTATTTTCCTGTTTCTCCTTATTACTAACCGTAACCTGCTGAAAAGGTAAAATGAAAAGCATTCAAAAAATATTTGCTTCCAAATACTGGTGGATTTTGCTGTTGCTGGTATTAGTTGCTATCAACTACCTGGCTTCGGTTATTCATACCCGTTTTGATCTGACCCGGGAAAAACGGTACACTTTGAGCAAAGCCACCATCGGTTTGCTGCGCAGCCTGGATGAAGATGTACAGGTGGATGTTTTTCTCAAAGGGGATTTTCCTTCCGGTTTCAGGAAACTGGCCAATAGTACTGAAGAGTTCATCCGGCTATTAAAAGACAGGAACAGCGCCAGGGTACATTATCGTTTCATTTCACCATTGGATAATATGCCCGGAACGAACAAGGCCTATGGTGATTCATTGGTAGGAATGGGAGCCGTGCCTATTAATCTAACCGTTCGCAAGAAAGAAAGTGAAAGCAGTAATATCATATTCCCGGTGGCCGTTGTAAAATATAAAGGCAAAGAGCTACTGCTAAACCTCCTGGGTGGCACCAACCGCAATCTTTCGCAGGATGAGATCAACACCGCAGAAGCAATGTTGGAATACCAATTCGTTAATGCCCTGGATAAACTAACCCAGGCTCGTAAGCCAGGCATTGCCTATGCGGTGGGTAACGGCGAGCCGGCGGATGGTACCACCTATATGATGCGAACCGCTCTCAGTAAGGATTACAATTTTGGAGTACTGGATCTTACCCGGCAGCCGGCAATTCCTGCTAATGTAGATGTATTGCTGATCGTAAAGCCATCTCTTACATTTTCAGAAAGTGAAAAATTGAAAATAGACCAGTTTGTCATGAACGGGGGTAAGTTGTTGTGTTTTATGGATAACCTGTATGCCGAAATGGACAGTTTTGCACTGAAACCGGAAACGATAGCCTATGATCGCAACCTGAACCTGACCGATCTCTTTTTTAAATATGGGGCACGTATCAATACCGACCTGGTGATGGACCTGCGTTGCGACATGAATTACCTGATGGTGGGGGGCACACCTGATCAGCCTCAAAACGAGTTCCTGCCCTGGAATTATTTCCCCTTTTTCTCATCACCCGAAGAAAAAGCAGCCATTAAAACACAGGGATATATCAGCTCCCGCTTTGCCAATTCTGTAGATACTATTAATGTTCCCAATGTACTCAAGAGACCGTTGTTACTCACTTCTCCTAATTCAAGAAAGATCGGCACTCCCGCACTGATCAGTCTGAATGAGAATAAAACGGTTCCCCAGGATGATAAATTCATGAGCGGAGCCATACCTGCGGGCATGCTCCTGGAAGGAACTTTTACTTCACTTTATAATAACAGGGTATCAAAGACCCAGTTGGACAGCATAGCAGCTTCCGGGGGAACCTATAAAAATATATCGGTAAAGAACAAAATGATCATTGTTGCAGACGGTGACATTGTGTTAAATGACTTTATTCCCGAACTGACAGAAAATGGTGAAATGAATACACAGGTGCCACCCCGCCCACTGGAAATGGGATGGAATAAATACACTTACCTGGAATACCTGCTGGGCCGTGAAGCAGGCAAATATTTTATACCTGCCACCAACAGGGAGTTTTTCCTGAATTGTGTGGAATACCTGGTGAATAATGAAGCCATCAGTCAAACCCGTAACAAAGACATCGTGCTTCGCCTGCTGGACTCAAAAAAAGTAGAAAGCCAGAAAACCACCTGGCAATTCATTAATATCGCATTACCGGTTTTGCTGGTAATTTTTGCCGGATGGACTTACCAGCAAATCAGGAAAAGAAAATATGCAGGGGCATAGGTACTACCACAATTATCTTTGCTATTTATAAAAAACTTTCATGACAAAAGAACAGATCACCTACCTCGTTTTTGGAATTGTATTGGTACTGGCATTGGTATTTGACCTGGGCCTGCTGAGCAAGAAAGACAAAAAGATCACCATCAGGCAGGCATTGTATCAAACCTCTTTTTGGGTAAGCCTGGCCCTGGGCTTTTTTGTATTTATGTGGATACAGGAAGGCGAAAGCCTGGCATTGCAATATCTCAGCGGTTACCTGATGGAGTGGAGCCTGAGTATTGATAATATTTTCGTTTTCATACTTATCTTTTCTTCCTTTGGCGTAAAAGAAAAGTATTACGGTAGGGTATTGCTGATCGGTATTTTGATGGCCATCATCTTCCGGATCATTTTTATTACAGTAGGCGTGGCCCTCGTGGAAAGGTTTTCCTGGGTGTTGTATATTTTTGGTGCCTTCCTGGTGTATACGGGTTACAAAATGTTTACAGCCAGTGATGATGAAGAATTTGATCCGCATGAAAGTAAGATATACCGCTTCATGAAGCGGTTTCTGCCGCTGGTACCGCACGACGGTAATGGCAAATATATTATCCGCGAAAACGGGAGACCAGCCTATACCACCCTCTTTGTGGTGGTGATCATGCTGGCGGCCATCGACCTGGTCTTTGCATTGGATTCCATACCAGCCGTTATGGGTATTTCCAGGGACAAACTGGTGATCTATACCTCCAATATATTTGCTGTATTGGGCCTCCGTTCCCTTTTCTTTTTACTGCGGGGTGCTGTCAGTAAGTTTGATTACCTGCAACAGGGCATCGCCATTGTACTGGTGTTTATCGGCATTAAAATGCTGGGTGAACACTGGATCAACCAGTGGCTGAATAAACATATCCAGGTGATCATCTCCCTGGGTGTGATCATGGTTTGTATAACCGGCTCCATATTTTACTCCATGTTTATGCAAAAAAAGGGCGAACCTGCTGACATTACAGATGAAAGCCAGGAAAGCTGATTTTTAAAATTGGTTTCTTGAAATACACGGTCAGTCATATTGCATCTGTTATTAACGCTGAGCTTTTTTTAGTGAAGGAGGCTGAAATAACACACCTGCTGCTCGACAGCCGTAAAATACAATCAGCATCCACCTCTCTTTTTTTTGCTATCCGCGGATTTCGCCGCGATGGGCACCAGTTCCTGCCTGAATTATATGAGAAAGGAGTCAGGAATTTTGTGGTCAGCGAGAGAATAGAAAAGATCAGCTACCCCGGGGCCAATTTTTTATATGTAAAGGATACTTTAGGGGCGTTGCAGCAATTAGCCGCTTTTCACCGCCGGCAATTCAGCATACCGGTAATCGGTATTACAGGCAGTAACGGGAAGACCATTGTAAAAGAATGGCTGTACCAGTTACTGCATAAAGATTATAATATTGTTCGCAGCCCTAAAAGTTATAACTCACAAACAGGCGTGCCCCTGAGTGTGTGGCAAATGGAGGAACA
>CAZSGD010000025.1:40944-63222 GCA_964606155.1 uncultured Chitinophaga sp.
AAAGTTATAACTCACAAACAGGCGTGCCCCTGAGTGTGTGGCAAATGGAGGAACAGCATACCCTGGCCATTTTTGAAGCAGGCATCTCCCAACCGGGAGAGATGGACAGGCTGGAAAAGATCATTCAGCCCACGATCGGGGTATTGACCAATATAGGAGAGGCCCATAGCGAAGGCTTTACCTCCAAAGAGCAAAAAGAAGCGGAGAAACGATTATTATTCCGGAATGCAAAGATGCCGGAACCGCTTTTAGACATTCAGAAAAAATCGACCCCGGCCGGTACCCTTATTACTGCAAAGAAAAAAGAAAGCCACGGGGAGTACCGTATCGAAATACCTTTTACCGACGAAGCTTCCATACAAAATGCTGTTACCTGCTGGCAGGTGTTGTTAATGCTCGGTTATGATCATAATGTGGTGCAGGAGCGGATGAAGACCCTGGTGCCGGTAAACATGCGCCTGGAACTGAAAAAAGGGATCAACGGATGCTCGGTTATTAATGACAGTTATAGTGCCGATACCAGTTCACTGGAAATAGCACTCGATTTCCTGGCACAGCAGAGCGCCGGTATAAAACGGACCGTGATACTGTCAGATTTTTTACAGAGTGCATTGCCGCATAAGGAGCTGTACCCGCTGGTACTGGCACAACTGCAAAAACATAAGGTGAACAGGCTGATAGGAATTGGTGAGTACATTGCGGCTCACCTGCCACCTGTTTTCCATGAAGGTATACAGATCGAAACGTTTTCATCGACGGATGATTTTATCAGGCATTTTCGTTTTTCCACTTTTAAGGAGGAATGTATCCTGGTAAAAGGCGCCCGGGTGTTTGCCTTTGAAAGGATCGTGCAACTATTGGAGCAGAAAGCGCACCAAACCGTGCTCGAGATCAATCTCAGTGCTATCGTTCATAACCTGAAGGAATACCAGCAACAACTGAAACCCACTACCAAAGTAATGGCCATGGTCAAAGCATTTGCTTACGGAAGTGGCGGAGCAGAGATAGCAGGTATTTTGCAGTACCATAAAGTCGATTATCTGGGGGTGGCTTACGCAGATGAAGGTGTGGAGTTACGCAAAGCCGGGATCACGCTGCCCATTATGGTTATGAACCCGGAAGCCAATGCATTTGAAGCCATCGTGGAGAATAACCTGGAGCCCGAATTGTATTCTTTTGAATTGCTGCATTCTTTCGATCAGTTTCTGAAACAGGAAGGGGTGCAGCAGTATCCCGTTCATATCGAGATTGAAACAGGTATGAACAGGCTGGGGTTTGCCGTGGAGGATATGGAGAAACTAAGTGCGGAGATTTTGGCCACATCTACTATTAAAATACAAACAGTATTCTCGCACCTGGCTGCCAGTGAAGAACCCGTTCAGGATAGTTTTACGCTGGAGCAATTCAAAAAATTTGATGCAGCATCTGCAATGCTGGAAAAAAAAATAGGGGCGAAATTCATACGCCATATTGCCAATTCGGCGGCGGCCATTCGTCATCTGCCTTTGCAATTGGATATGGTTCGCCTGGGCATCGGTTTATACGGTGTGGATAGTGCGGGGTCAGGTAAGCTTCGCTTGCAACCGGTAGCTACTTTACGGTCCACTATTGCACAGGTAAAACAATTGAAAAAAGGAGAATCGGTAAGCTACAACAGGAGGGCGGTTGTGGAGAAAGACACCCGGATCGCTACCATACGGATCGGCTATGCCGATGGCTATCCGCGGAGACTGGGCAATGGAGCAGGAAAAGTGTGGGTCAGGGGGAAAATGGCCACTGTTATCGGTACGGTGTGCATGGATATGTTCATGATTGATATAACCGGAATGGAGGACGTGAAAGCCGGGGATGACGTGATCATTTTTGGACCCACCCTTCCGGTACAGCAGATGGCAACATGGGCAGGCACAATACCTTATGAGATCATGACGGGCATATCCCAGCGGGTAAAAAGAGTATATTTTGAAGAATAATATTTAACAACTACCCCTTAAAAGCTCCGGCCTCAAACTGTATATTTGCCGTTAATTATGAAGACATTGAAGCTCAGGCATGTCGTAATCATCATTGCTTTGATCATCATTGCCGATCAGGCCCTGAAGATCTGGATCAAAACATCCCATCCCACCGGTGAAGTGGTGAGAGTGTTTGGAATGAACTGGTTCAGGTTGCACTTTATTGAGAATCCCGGTATGGCCTGGGGCTGGAAATTCGGCAATGAGGCCGGCAAAATGGTACTCACATTATTCCGCCTGGCCGCTGTGATCTTTGGTACCTGGTACCTGGGAAGGATCGTAAAGCAACAATATAAAAGAGGGTTTGTAGTATGCGCCGCATTGATTTATGCAGGCGCCCTGGGTAACCTTATCGACAGTATGTTTTACGGGATGATCTTTGATAAAGGATTGCATTATGATGCGGCCGTCAACGATTATATCCCCTATGCCGATGTGGCTTCTTTTTCCTCCAATGGGTATGCCTCTTTTCTGCATGGCAGTGTTGTGGATATGCTCTATTTCCCAATTTTCAAAGGTGAGTTCCCGTCCTGGATTCCAGGTGTGGGAGGTGATGAGTTTGAATTTTTCAGCCCGATATTCAATATTGCTGATGCCTCTATTTCCATTGGTGTTATTACACTGCTGTTGTTCCAGAAACGGTTCTTTAAAAAACATACTCCACAGGAAGTTCATCCCACAGTGGAAACAGGAACGGAAGTCAGCGACAAAGTGCAGGTCTTGTAATTTCCCCGTCAATTTTTCACAACAGCTTTTTTGATCACCCCTTCAGGCGTAAGGATCCGCAGAAAATAAATACCATTTGACAATTGCGAAAGATGATCCATCACTAACCGGTTCACACCCTGGTTGATCCGGAAATTATCCTTTCTCACCACGGTACCTGCCGCATCGATCAATTCGGTGCCGACTGTTCTGCTTTTTTCTGATGCAAGATCAAAAACGAGCTGGTTGCTGAATGGATTGATCACGGTAACAAGTGACAGCGACTCCGCAGGTGAAGATGTCATCTGTATGATTCGGGTGTACCTGGAATGACCGCGCATGTTTACCATCATCACACGATAATAGGTTACAGCAGCCAGGGGGACAGGATCTTGGAAACTATAATTGTTTTGTTCGGTGGAAAAATTATGATAACCGTCCACCGATCCGATTGTGGTAAAATTCACCGCATCCGTACTTCTCTCCACATAAAATTGCAGGGCTTCGTTTTCCGGTCCGGTGGTCCATTTTAATTCTGCATATTGGTCTTTTACTGTTCCGTGGAATGTAAGATATTGTACCGTTAACGGGAAACCGCAATCTATGACCTCCAGTGTAATGATATTGCCGGTATCAGTAAACCGGCAGTTGGCATCGGAAAGATTGGCCAAAGTAGTAGCCACCACCACCCTGTACATATCGCCGCTATTGACCATTTGCGTTTGACCGGGAGGAATTGTGTAGGAGGTAACATATTCCCAGGCTGTTCCATTCCAGAAAGGAACAGCAGGGCCCGAAGCGGGTGTCACATCTGTCCAGGTGGCGCCGCCATCGGTACTGTGCTGCCATTTATAATAAGTATAGTTATTAAAGAATGACCGGACGGTATCGTACAGGGTAACCACATTACTGTCGCAAACAACGGGATTCAATGATGGTGAATATTTCATATTGGGCGAGCAGGTGGAAACAGAAATATCATCCAGTGCCCAGTCGTTACCTCCACCACCCGGGGCATTGTTAAAGAATTTCAGGGTAAAACTGGTTTGTGCCGGACCGGTAAGAAAAGTGAATCCTTTTTTTATCCATTGGCCGTTATATAAAAGATCACCGGTAGTATAATAGTCAATACCATCCACTTCAAAGGTCAGGTTGGGCCTTACTCCCGACGAATCGCCTGTTGCAGTGGGAATATAAAAAGGAGGACCTGCAGCACTGCTGGCTCCTCTTCCGTTGGAATCGCAACCGCATTTGGAACAAATATTCCTCATCCAGCAGGATATTTCGTAGTATGTGTTAGGACATAACCCTGAAATAGTTTGCTGAAATGCTGAGTCGATCCTGTAAGCGGCATTGATGACCAGCATATAACCTGCATTGGCATTGGCCACAGTATCTGCAGCAGGGTTACCAGCTGTGGGAGATACGGCACCGGTATGATCACCAATTATATCCCATACAGAAAACACACGGTGAGTGGTTAAAGGGCCGGCGCCATCCGGGTCCGGATCGGGCTTGGGCCAGGTATTCAATGTTGTATAGCCAGTGAGTGTGGAGGTATTATTGGCCACACCATAATAATAGTCATTGGGCCCTCCGGTGGTAAATACCTGGTAGGTATAGCCAACAGGTACATTGGCTGAAGTGCCGCGGTTTCGGGGCCTGCCACTTCCAAATGTACCGTTGAACTCTGTACCAATGGCATTAACTCCGATAGTGTTGGAGCAAATACCGAAATTGGTGTAAACCCGCACGGTGTTGGCCGGGAATGTAAATGTCTGAATAGGATTCACACCATTTTTATATGTCATATTTCCACCACCGGTACTGATATTACTTCCCGTGATGGCCGTAACCCTTACACGAAAGGATGCAATCATGATGCAGGAACTTCCATAGAAGGAAGGTTTGTGTGTATTGGCCACTCTTCCCCGGCGAAACGCTGTGGCGGGAGCTGCGGCCGTATTATAACCTAAATGAATGGTGATATTGGTGCCGGTGATCCATCCACAATCATCGCCGTATACGTCTGTAAATTGTTTGTAGACCTTTCCCTCATTAGTTAATACCCGGATAGTGCCTGTAATAAATGCAGTGCCCAACGGTACAGCATCCTGGTAACGGCAACTATCAAAAGTGCCTGAGCGCACCACAAATGAAGATCGTATTTCAAGGGTATCACCGGTTTCCACCGTACCACCGTTGACACCTTTGGTAACATTGATATAGCTTTTACCAAAATCAATGGTTTGCGCATGCAGCGTAACCATACCGGCGCTGATAAACAGTGCCGTTAAAATGAACAAAAGCAATATGTAGTGAAAGCGGGGTAGATTTGGTTTCATAGAATACAGTTTCGTTCTTCACACATCAGACTTTACAGGTTAAAATTAGATTAATGCATTACCCCGGACAATAGGAATATATGCTCAAAAATGCAGGGATTTCCCCCTGGTACTAAGGGTAAATATCCAATTTGAATTCGCAGGGTTTCTTTCTATTTTTATAGTGTCCAAATCCTATTTATGAAAAGACCTCTGAAAAGCTTGCTGTGGGCTTTGCTGTTATCCTCCTCTATGGTCAATGCGCAGATCACGGACTCAACCAGTATACTTTTCAATATGGATACGGTGGCCAAAAACCTGGGTTATCCCTGGGAAATTACGTACGGCCCCGATGATTCTTTGTGGATCACCGAGGCAAGAGGATACCGGGTATTGCGCATAAGTGCAACCAGGACCAATAGCAACCGGAATCTCCTGCCACAACAAGTACTAAAAATCCCTTTAGGTAATGGTGAAATAAATTTCGACAGGTCATCCAATCGATGGCCACAGGGGGGTATGCAGGGACTGGCCATACATCCTGATTTTATGAGCGATCCCAATAAAAGGTGGGTATATCTTTCTTATGTTTATAAAAAGGAAACCTGCCCTAGTTCCAATAACCCCTGTTATTTCCGGGCCAAGATCGTACGGTGCCAGTTTTATTTTGCGGCAGATGCAGGTAACCCAACCAGCGTGCCCCACCGGGATACATTGATCATTCTTGATACCGTGATCTCCAATTTGCCGGGTAGTAACGATCATAATTCCGGCAGAATGGTCATAGGGCCTGAGCCGGAAGGCACTGATAATAAATACCGGTTGTATTATACCATTGGGGATATGGGCGCAGGTCAATTCAATAACACTTCAAGGGTTAATTATGCACAGGACAGGGATACCTGTGAAGGAAAAATTTTGAGATTGAATACAGAACCCGACGGGGATGCCTCCTATGGAGTAATACATCAATATAATACCTGGCGGCAATGGATACCCAACGATAACCCCTTTTTTCATAGCGATGCGCAATTCAATATGCTGAAAACACCTGTATTCAGTTACGGGCACCGGAACGCCCAGGGCCTTGCCTGGGGACAGGTGAATAGTGTTTGGCGCTTATATAGCTCAGAACATGGCGATAAAACGGATGATGAAGTGAACAGAATAGTATCCGGTGGTAATTATGGATGGCCCAAAGTGGCAGGTATGGGAACGGATAATAACTACTCATCGCTGGATGCGTTTGCCAATAATGACTACCTGGCTTCCGGTATCATCAATTACAATGAGAATACCTGGGCTACCACTAATAGTATGCAAAGGCCCTTGTTTGCCACCTTCAACTGGGCGGCTTCTGCTATACCTGCCGATGGTTCCGGAATTTTTACCTGGGGTACCATTGCACCTTCCAGTATTGATTTTTATAAAGGAAATATTCCGGGATGGAAATACTCCCTGCTCGTAACTTCTTTGAAATACGGAATGTACCGTTTGAAACTGAATGCCAGCGGCACTTTTGTGGACAGCTCATCTTCTACCAATACAGTCGATACGTTTCCGCTGTTGCATGGATGGAGAGTGAGGGATATTGCCATTCACCCGGTTAATAACAGCGGCACTTTTTGGGTGGTAATTGATAGTACAGGCTCCACCTCAGGGCCCACAGGCGGGTTTAACGGGGCCAATGAGCCTACCCCTGATGGGGGCAAGGTGCTAAAACTGACCTATAAAACGCTTATAACGCTGCCTCTTGGCGATGATCCTCCGGGGCCGCCTGTGGTAAAAGACCTGATACAGATCTATCCTAATCCGGTTGATAAAGTACTATTCGTGCATGGTAAGAAGGAACTCCGAAAACCTTTGCTGGCACAGGTTTATGATATGTATGGCAGAAAGCTGAGAGAAGTGGCCAGTTTCTACAACGATTTCAGTATCGATGTGTCTAACCTTACACCGGGTTCCTATGTACTGAAACTGTATAATGGATACGACCTGGAAGTGCAGATTGAGAAATTCATTAAGCGATAACCAGATGGATTGTCATGTTGAGTTTGTCGAAACTTGACAATCCATCTTACATATAAAATCACGATTGGACAGGATCTGCATGATAATTTTTGTGATCGTTTCATAAAATAATAAAGCCCCATGCGGGGCTTTTTTTGTAAGGGTCATGCTCAGGGTTAATACCCTTGTTATATCCTTTTTAGCATTTTACTCTCTCTGATATACCGCAGCGCTGCTTCGCGGTCAGTGTTGTTTTTTTCTGACTGTGAAGAACGGGAGGTTCCTGAAAGGACTGCCTTCAGGTAAGGTGAGCGCTCTTGTTTTGGTTGGTGATGTGCCGGGAACTCTTCTTTTACCAGTTTGAGTGTACTAACAAAAGAGAAAAGGGACGGTTGGGCATCATTTTTCATAATGGCGGATTTTTGTTTTAATAAGGTTTGGATTAAAAACCGACTGTTAAAGTAAAAATTAATAAGCCGAAATTGAAATTTTACAAGTAAAAAAACGAGAAATTTTCAGTTTCCCGTTTAGAATAGGGGTTTTACTAGTATCGGATATCTACGATAAATAGGTGTTTGTATTGATTATAAACGTTATAATTTTCCGACCATATTCACCGGCTTTACCCACTCGTCAAATTGATCAGGCGTAACATAACCCAGCTTTACTGCCATCTCTTTTAAAGTGGTTCCCTGTTTATGTGCTTTCTGTGCAATTTCTGCTGCTTTATAGTAACCGATCTTTGTGTTCAATGCGGTGACAAGCATCAAGCTGTTGTCCACATGCTTTTTTATATTGGCTTCGATCGGTTCAATTCCCACTGCACATTTATCATTGAAGGATACACAACCATCACCGATCAGCCTCGCACTGTGCAGGAAGTTATAGATCATCACAGGTTTGAAAACATTTAGTTCGAAATGACCAGTGGCGCCGCCTACATTGATGGCCACATCGTTTCCCAGCACCTGTGCAGCGATCATCGTTAACGCTTCACATTGCGTGGGGTTTACTTTACCCGGCATGATGGAGGAGCCGGGTTCGTTATCCGGGATAAATAATTCACCGATACCACTGCGGGGGCCAGAAGATAACATGCGGATATCGTTGGCGATCTTCATCAGGCTCACGGCCACTGTTTTTAATGCGCCATGGGCTTCCACGATGGCATCATGTGCAGCCAGGGCCTCAAATTTATTCTGCGCCGTTACAAAAGGGTAGCCGGTGAGTGCAGCAATATGTTTGGCCACATTCACGGCATAATGCGGGGGCGTGTTGATACCCGTGCCCACCGCCGTACCGCCCAGGGCCAGTTCACTTAAATGTGCCAGGGAGTTTTTGATGGCTTTTAAACCATGATCTAACTGTGACACATAACCGCTGAATTCCTGTCCCACGGTAAGCGGTGTGGCATCCATAAAATGAGTGCGCCCGATCTTCACCACTTTCATGTATTTCCTGCTTTTCCTGGCCAGGGTATCCCTTAATTTTTTGATGCCGGGAATCGTAGTTTCCATGAGTATGCTGTATGCGGCAATATGCATGGCCGTTGGGAAAGTATCGTTGGATGACTGTGATTTGTTGACGTCATCATTCGGGTGGAGGAATTTTTCTTTGTCGGTCAGTTTACCGCCTTTCAGCACATGGCCGCGGTAGGCCACCACTTCATTTACATTCATATTGCTTTGCGTGCCGCTGCCCGTTTGCCAAACCACCAGCGGAAAATAATCATCCAGTTTTCCTTTCAGTATCTCATCACAAACTTTACCGATAAGCACGGATTTATTTTTAGGAAGAACACCGGCTTCAAAATTGGTGATGGCAGCCGCTTTTTTAAGATAGGCAAATGCCCGGATGATCTCTTTGGGCATGCGGTTGATATCCTGAGCGATCCTGAAATTATCAATACTGCGCTGGGTTTGTGCGCCATAATAGGCATCGGCAGGCACTTTTACTTCTCCCATCGTGTCTTTTTCGATCCGGTATTCCATCGATACAATATTTTGGCTGCAAAATTAAGGTATATGTACTACGGATTCAGTAATTTGAAATAATAAGTAGCGGATCAGTTTACTTTATGGCATGATTTTGCCATCGGGTACGCTGGTCACCAAATAATATTAGTCTGTATGAAACGTCCCCTTGCACTTGCCGTACTCCTTCACCTGGTGCTCTGTCATCTTTCTGCTCAACAGCAGAATACCTCCTTTAAAACAAATGAACCCCTGCCCAACCGGCAGCAACTGGCCTGGCATGAAACCGAGTTCTACCTTTTTATGCATTTTGGCCCCAATACCTTTACCGGCAAAGAATGGGGCCATGGTGATGAGCCGGAAGATATATTCAATCCCACACAACTGGATTGCCGGCAATGGGCCCGTATTGCCAAACAGGCCGGCGCTAAAGGGATCATTATTACCGCCAAGCACCACGACGGTTTCTGCCTCTGGCCCAGCAAATACTCCACGCATACCGTGAGAGAAAGTAAATGGAAGAATGGCAAGGGAGATGTGCTGAAAGAATTATCACTGGCCTGCCGGGAGTATGGATTACGTTTCGGCGTTTATATATCACCGTGGGACAGGAACCACCCGGATTACGGTACGGAAAAATACAATGATGTTTATGTGAACACCATGAAGGAGATCTTTCAGAACTATGGTCCCATCTGGGAACTCTGGTGGGATGGTGCCAACGGGGAAGGCCCTAACGGAAAGAAACAAGTGTATGATTTCCGGAGATTTGAAAATACGGTGAGACAAATCTCTCCCCGCACGGTTATCTTCAGTGATATTGGCCCCGATATCCGCTGGGTGGGCAATGAAAGAGGTATTGCCGGCGACCCCAACTGGAATTTTCTGGACACAGCCGGGTATAAAAGAGGATTGGGGGCCCCTGCAGAGGATACACTGAACCATGGCAATTATAATGGCAAACATTGGATACCTGCTGAATGTGATGTGAGCATAAGACCGGGCTGGTTCTATCACGCGGAGGAAGACAATAAAGTAAAAACGCCGGAACAGTTATTTGATCTCTATCTCAAATCGGTGGGGAGAGGGGCGAACCTTTTATTGAATGTGCCGCCCGATACCCGCGGATTGATCCATGAGAAAGATTCGGCTGCACTGGTAGGGTTTAGAAAATTGCGTACGGAAAGTTTCAGGAATAATTTATTGAAACAGGCAACTTCTTATTATGAATTTAACCAGGGTAAACGCAAGCCGCTTTTATTAAGAAGTTTTGACTCCGCAGCTTATGGGGCCAACCTGCAGGATTTTGTAGTGAAAGCACAGCAGCCCGTGAAGATCAATTGTATCGTTTTAAAAGAAGCCATCCATTTGGGACAAACCATACGTAAATTCAGGATCGTGTTCTTTAAAGGGGAGGAGGCCATTAATGAGATACAGGGTACCAGTGTGGGCAGAAAACGCATCCTTACATTTCCTGCTATTACCATTACTTCTTTTCATGTGTACCTGGAAGATGCAAAGGGAAATGATAATATCAGCCGGATAGCAGCTTATCTTATCGATGATCAATTGATTGAGAAATGATCATTTGCCTTTGAAGGAAGCCTTTCTTTTTTCCAGGAATGCGGTGGTGCCTTCCTTCATATCTTCTGTGGCAAAAGCGTTACCGAATTCTTCTATTTCCAGGGCATATCCATCTGTTGATTCATCAAAAACAGCATTGGCGGCTTTGATACAACCAGCCACAGCTAAGGGTGCTTTGCTGTTGATCACTTCCAAAATTTTACGGGTGTGTTCTAATAACGTTTCAGAAGTGGTGACATAATTCACGAGGCCCAGCTGTTTGGCTTCGTTGGCATCGATCATGTGTGCAGACATCAATAACTCCATGGCTTTTCCTTTCCCGATCAATTGTACCAAACGCTGCGTACCGCCATAGCCTGGTATCAAACCCAGGTTCACTTCGGGCTGTCCGAATTTTGCATTTTCGGAAGCCACGCGGAAATGACAGCTCATGGCTAATTCACAGCCACCACCTAAGGCAAAACCATTGACGGCCGCTACAACCGGTTTGGATGAATTTTCGATACGGGCGAATGTATCCTGTCCTCTTTTAGCGAGGGCCATCGCTTGTCGTTTATCCAATCCGCCAAATTCAGAAATGTCGGCGCCTGCTACAAATGCTTTGGGCCCGGCACCGGTAATAATGACAGATTTTATCTCATGGTTCTTTTCCACTTCATCCATTAAAGTATTCAGATCGGTGAACACATCTTTATTCAGGGCATTGAGTTTATCGGGGCGGTTAATGGTTACTGTTAGAATACCGTTTTCCTTTGAGCTGAGTAATGTTTGATACATAAGGAATTGTTTGTGTCAAAAGTAGGGAATAAAAGAGCTGCTTCATGGGATGAATTTTCAAGTTATAGCTTACGGGTAACTAAAAACCGATAAAACTTAATATCAACTTCCATTATTGGAAAGTTTGCCGGTAAATCTTGTTTTTTAATTTCTTCAAAGCCATTTTTTTCGTAAAATCGCTGGGCTGCAATAAATTTTTCGGTGGTGCCTAAAAATATTTCTGTAATCCCTTTTTGCCTGGCCCAGTCAAGCAGTGTGTTCAGGAGTTTTTGCCCTGCACCAAATCGTTTGCCCCTGAAATCTTTATGCACAAACATTTTACGTAAAGCGCCTTTGTGATCTCCAATATCTAGTAAAGAAATGGTGCCAATAATTTTACCGCCATTTTTTGCAATCCAAAAATTCCCGCTATTTGTTTGATAAAATTCGGGGATTTTATTCAAGTCTGGCTGCAAGGCTAAAGTAATAGGGATACCGAATTCGTCATTCTGAATATGCAGAATCAGATCAGCTACTTCATTCTTACTGGTGTCTGTATATATTTCAATAGTCACTTCGGCCATAGCATATAAATGAGGTATTAAAAATGATTTTGCCTGTAAGTATCCACCAACAATGGCGGAAAATCTTTTGTTGATCATTATAGCCAAACTACTACATTTACTTTTTTGTCAACGATAACAGTTTCCTTTTTTCTTATTTCGGCTTTCAGTGGAAGTAAATAGGTGTTCATCCGGGTATCAAACCATATAGCAGTATTCCACTCACTGTTCCCGATTTTGGCTGTTGCTTTCAACCTTCCCCATCCTTCTTCTTCGGGCCGGAGGATTTTTCTGATTTTCTTTGCCATTTCTTTTGGAAGAGAAACAAAATACCAGCCCGCAGGCCCGGTATATTGCCAGGGTTTTGCTACGAACTCATATTTTAGTTGCCTGCTTTTCATTTTTATACTTGTTGCAGTAAAGCTATTTGTATTTGCTGATTAGTATAAACTAATCACCAGGCGGTTTTAAAATAAGGAACTCCGGCGGCTTTTTTAAATTCAGCTCTTGCTTAAATCTCTGATTTTTTCACCTATGTACAGCATAGCTTTTTCAGACGTTTCAATTCCATGTCCGGTATGCTCAAATACTTTTACTTCTTTTAAATGTGGCAGATACTTTCGGGCATTGGCAATTGATCTTCGATGGGGAAAAAGCAGGTCTTTATCGCCTTCAAGAAGGTAAATATCTGTTTTTACTTTTACCATTTGTTTTCCCATGAAGTAAGGCTTTTGTGTCCTGTCTTTATAGCGGCTGATGGCGAAAATTTCGTAGTCAACGATCAGTTTTTCACCCCCTGCAGACAACCGGTGAACCGGTTTGGCAAAAACGGCATTGTCCAGAAATCGAATTACATTTCGGGCCGTCGGGCGAATAATAGGTAATAAATTATAATAGAGGTTTTTCCATCTCAAAGAAAAGGGCTGCAGGCTTCCGGGGTTAAGCAGGAAAGCAGCTTTTACTTTTTCGGGGTTGGTAATTCCCAGTTTCATACAAACCAGGCCACCAAAAGATGCTCCGGCAATAAATGCTTTTTCGATTTTCAATTTTTCCAAAACCTCGTTCGCCCAATGGCCATAATCCAGTGATCTTATATCCGGTGTAGCCCCCTCGCTGAAATTAGGAAGACCGTTAGTTTCAACCATGAATATCCTGTAACGGTATCCCAGGTTATCCAGGCCCCTGTCAAAATCCCAGAAAAGCGAAGAGGTGCGTGCGCCGGGAAAGATGACCAGGGTTTCATTTTTTGTATCTCCTGTATTCAACCCCCAAATAAAAGTTTTGCCAAGGGAAGTATTTACTTCCATTCTTTCATAAACCCTGCTGTTTGCTTCTTCCATTTGTTTTACCCAGTTATCCAGGTACCGGGTATCGTTTAGCGGGTCTTTAAAGTATGACCGTCTTTTTATGGGTATTATTTTTTTTGTATTCATTGATAAATATGTTTGTTCATTGTTGTTTCACACCTGTGTGCATAATAAGCCCCTTGTGGAAACAAGGGGCGTAGAAAACCAAAACTAACTGCTATGAGGAAAATCTGCTTCTGTGTTAAAGGGAGAGTGTTACGGCACTGTCCCTGTTTTTGAACGGGCCCTTATCGTAACAAGGCTTAAAATGGGGTGAGACCTGTACTCCGTGCCCGTTCTGAGATCAAAATTAATATGCAAAACAGGGCCCTGCCAGCCCTATTGAGCCAATGGCAGATTGCGTTAGTGAATGACAAATATGAAGGAGAGTGCCGGCTATTGCTGTTGCTGCATTTCCATAAAGCGGCGGTAAGAATTATCGGTGGCTCCGGGGTTATGGACCTGGTAGGAGAAAACAGGTGTCACATTCTTTTCATCTTTCCGGGGTGTTCCGTTATCTATTGTCACCGAAACTTCTAGCCTGTGTTCAGAAGAGCCCTTATAAGTACCTTTTACGGGAGTGCAATCAGAAAAACTTCTGCCCACCGCTAAACGAACATGCCTGTCGCTGGCAATACAATTATTGGTCGGATCCAACCCCAGCCAGCCATAGAAGGGAATATAGGCTTCCACCCAGGCGTGTGTGGCACCTTCACCGCGCAATTCATGATTTTTAGGGCAGATGTAGCCGCTAACATAACGGGCAGGCACACCTATTAAACGCAGCATCACCAGCAACACATGCGCAAAATCCTGGCAAACGCCGGCTTTTAATTTCCAGATTTCATCCACTTTTGTTTCTATACTGGTGATGCCTTTTTTGTATTCAAAGTTGTTGTACACAAAAGCAGACATCTGCTCTGCTGCTGTAAATGGAGTGATACCCTCTTTCATGAGGGAGTTGATCACATCACCGATCTCTTCATGCACATCACACTGCTCCAGCAGCATGAAATCCATATAGGGGAATTGCTCACGAACGATGCTGAGTTCATCCCACTGCGCAGAAGAAGGGGTATCATTTACCGGCAGCATCGTTTGCTTTGTTATCACATTGATATGAGATTGAATGGTCAGTTCCGTATGTGGTTTAATAACGGAAAAAATGCCCACCTTATTCCCGAAATAATCCGTGAAAATTTCAACAGCAGGCTGATGCGTGATGATAAGATCATGTGTCAACACTTGTTGTTGCTCATCATTAATAGGGAATAGTATCACCTGGTTAGCGCTGTCGATCACCGTAGAAGGGTAGGTGTAACGGGTAATATGTTTTATATGATACTCTGGCATGGATGCAAATTTGCGGCAATTCAGGAATTACCAAAATAATATTGATTGAAAGCGGCAGCAATCCCAAACAACTCCTGCCGTATCTGTTCTAAAAACTTCTTTAATCCTTCACTGTCAGATA
Source organism: uncultured Chitinophaga sp. (assembly GCA_964606155.1). Taxonomy (GTDB): domain Bacteria; phylum Bacteroidota; class Bacteroidia; order Chitinophagales; family Chitinophagaceae; genus JJ008. Next base: position 55,695 of record CAZSGD010000025.1, read on the forward strand.
TTTTAACCGAACTGTATTTTACATTGTTCATGGTACGCCCGATCAAAAATTCCAGCTGTTTATAGCTTTCCGGCAAACTTTCCGGCTCCAGTCTTTCGAAATAACGAAGCAATTGTTTGAGGCAATAAGAAACGGAATGGGGGAAATTATCATTATATAATATCTGGTGAAGCACAGGTTCTACCTGGAAATTGCCGCGATGAGTTTTCAGATAGAGCTCATAACCCGATAAGGAATACAGCAGGTATCGCAGGGCGGGTACTTCCACCGGCTGGTGAACATTATAATTGAGCTCTGTGAGTTTGATGTTCAGCATATCCGCAGAAAGGATCGCCCTTTCCAAGAATTTTCCAATATTCAGGTAGGTGAATCCTTCACCCCGGGCCATGGTAATATCCACGGTGCCATGGTATAACATGCCATGATGGATCAGTGCATCCATCGCGGTGACCGGGTCTCCCTGCAACACTTGCGATTGTAATGGTTTGCCCCTTATAAGATGATAATAATCGTTCAGGCATTGCCATACTTCTTTGGTGATATGGTCCTGTACGGCCCGGGCATTCTCTCTTGCCCTTGTAATATTGTTGAGTACGGAGGCTCCATTATTCCTGTCGAGCAGCAAATGCTGCAGCACTTTGACAGTATGATTTCCGATAGCAGTTATTTCTTCCGGGGGTGCGTCACTGTAATTTCGCAAGAGGGTTTGCCAGCTGAAATCCTTTACCTCATCCTGTGAAGAGATATAATTGGTACGGAGTATGCGCAGCATGCCATTGGTCCGCTCCATATAACGGGCCATCCAGAAAACGGAATCCGCCACCCTGCTTAGCATAGTCGTTTATTGATGTTATTGTGAAATTTTTTAATTGGGAGATTTTGAAATTGCCTTATCGTTGATGCGATCACAGGCATAGCATAATTTCCCAATTTCCAAATTGTACTTTTCCCAAATATTTTAATGTTCAAACCAGCACTTCTGGTCCAAAGCTCAAAGTTCACAGCTTCTCTCCCAATACCCACGTATCCTTACTTCCCCCTCCCTGCGATGAATTGACCACCAATGATCCTTCTTTTAAGGCCACCCTCGTTAACCCGCCCGGAACAATCGAAATGCCGTCAGGGCCATACAAAGCATAAGGCCGCAGGTCCACTCTCCTGGGTTGCAATACACCATTGATGTAACAGGGTGCAGAGGATAAGCTGATGATCGGTTGTGCAATAAAACTTCTCGGATCTTCTTCTATGGCTGCTTTGAACTCGTCAATCTGTTGTTCCGTGGCAGCGCTGCCGATGAGCATACCATATCCGCCTGACTCGTTCGTTTTTTTGACCACCATCGTGTCCATGTTCTCAAACACCACTTTCTTGTTTTCGGGTATGGCTAACTGGTAGGTGGGCACGTTTTTGAGTACCGGTTCTTCATTCAAATAATAGCGGATCATGGCCGGCACATAGGAATATACCGCTTTATCATCTGCCACTCCGTTGCCCATGGCGTTTACAATAGCTACATTTCCCGTGCGGTAAGCACCATAAATACCCGGAACACCCAGCATACTGTCCGGTCGGAATACCAAAGGATCGATAAAATCATCATCCACCCGCCGGTAAATCACATCCACCTGTTTCAAACCGGTGGTGGTTTTCATATACACTTTGTGATTATCCACCACCAGGTCACTTCCTTCTACTAATTCTATTCCCATCAACCGGGCCAGGGTGGTGTGCTCAAAATAGGCGGAATTGTAAATACCCGGCGTCAGCAGCACCACGGTAGGGTTGCTATTTTGACGGTTAGCCAAACTCATTAAATTTTTCAGCAACAAGTCGGGATAATCTTTGACCGAACGAACATTATTTTTTGGCAACAGGTCGGGGAATATGCGATAAGTGATGCTCCTGTTCTCCAGCATATACGATACACCGGAAGGGGTACGCAAATTATCTTCCAGCACATAATAAGTGCCGTCATGATCACGGATCAGGTCAATACCTGAAATATGTGTATAAATATCAAAAGGCACTTCCACATTCACCATCTGCCTAACAAAATTGGGGCAGGAGTAAATCAGTTTGGCCGGAATGATACCGTCTTTTACAATAAACTGCTGGTGATAGATATCCTTTAGAAAAATATTCAGCGCTTTTAATCGCTGCTTGATGCCTTCTTCAATATGTTTCCATTCGGCCGCCTCCACTATTCTTGGTACGATATCAAAAGGAAAGATCTTCTCAATGCCTTCACCACTGCTGTATACTGTGAAGGTGATACCCTGGCTCATGAACAATTTTTTAGCCAGCTCATCTTTATGTGTCATTTCTTCGGCAGATAATCCCTGTAAGGCAGTAACGAAATGCTGGTAGGTGGGACGTATGCCAGACGCACTGAACATCTCATCCCATACACGGGACTGAACATGGTAACCAGCAAGTAATGAATGTCCTTCCATACGTAAATGAATTTACGAAAGAATGTAGCCAAAAATTATTTTTTTGGAAGCAATCGTGTGCGGGACTCCATTCAGAAACTGCGGTGTTCTTTCACCCACCCTGTAATATACTCACTGATCTGGGAAGTAGGCGTGCCAGGGGCAAACAATTTTCCAACGCCCATGCTATTGAGTTGCTGCATATCATCATCCGGGATAATACCGCCACCCGTGAGCAGCACATCATCCATGCCTTTCTGTTTCATGATATCCATCACTTTGGGAAAGACAGTCATGTGGGCGCCGGAGAGGATACTGATGCCAATCGCATCCACATCTTCCTGCAGGGCCGCATTAACCACCATCTCAGGCGTTTGGCGAAGGCCGGTATAGATCACTTCCATACCTGCATCACGCAGGGCCGTAGCGATCACTTTGGCGCCACGGTCATGCCCGTCAAGCCCCACTTTAGCCACTAATACACGGATCGGTCTGTTCATACAGCAATTGTGTGTTGCGAAAATAAGAAATGTGGGAATATGGCTACCGGCCAAACTTTTTCTTCTCTTCTTTCAGCCCTTCCACCGCTAACCGCAAACCGGTTGAATCTATATTTTCAAAGAATATGATCTTATCTCCATATTGGCGTGAGAACGTATTGGTAACAGAGTCGACGATCGTTACCTTTTCAAAATGCCGGAACACTTCATCATCCTTGTCGGGCATCCGCTTGCCAATGAAGAGGAGATGTTTCATCGGGAGCCTGTCGGGTATCCACAACAGGAATGAACCATTATCGCTGATCACTTTATTTTTAAAATACTCATCTTTACCATAAAACTTTAAAGATCCCGCCTGCCCGTAATTGCGGCAATAAATAACTGTTTCACTTTTCGTGGTATCCGGTAAGGAGGTAAAGAAATTTTCAGACTTAGTGGTCAATTCTTTCCATCCCAGCATGTCGGCAAAGTCCTGCGGCAAGGGATGGGCTTTCAGGTCTTCCCATTTATGCTCTATTCCAATTTTTTCATAGAAGGCAGCCAATTTCTCCGGTTTCCAGATAGGAAGCAACAGAGGCATGACCAGGTAATTCAACCCGATTACAAATACAGAAAGGGCATAACGCATCCATTTTTTTCTTTCTGAAATATTTTCCCAAACCACCCCACCGGCAGCTAACAGTACCGGGTAAGCGCCGAGGGTATAATAACTTTTACCGCTTCCGAACAGAAGGAGTAAGATGACAGAGAAATAAATGAATCCAATGATCCGCCATTCCTTTTTTTTCATTACCCAAACCAGGCCAGCTATCCAGACGGGTGCTACAGGCAAAAGCATCATGAACTGGTCGATGATAAAATCAAGTTTGTTGATATATTTTAATTGTGTTTCCTGCAATTCTTCCATGTGGTGTACCAGGGGCCAGTTATGCCAGTATTGCCACAACAGGTTGGGGGCCATGATCAGCAGGGCCAGCCCTGCGGCGAACCATGTTATTTTCTTTGTAAATACTGACCGGTGGGGGGTTAGCAATAAACCAATAATAATGGCCAGCATCATAAATAAAACGGAATACTTTCCCCACCATCCCACAGCAAGGCTGATAGCCAGGCCATAGATGAATTTTTCCTGGCGGGAATTCATGAACCGGATCAAAAAATAAATGGCAAGGGTCCAGAAGAAAATATCCAGGAAATTGGGCTGGAACAGATAATGTATCCTGACATAAGCACCACTGATGATGCCGATACCCGCGATGAACTGTGCAAATAATTTTCCACCCAATTCTGCCGCGATCAGGCAGGTGAGGATAACCGTAGCCGCGCCAAACAGGCAGGGCCATAGTTTGATCCATGCTTCGGAGCCGCCAAACCAGGAAGAGATCATGCCGAGATAAGAAAGCAGTGGGGGATTTTCCAGGTAACCCAAATCAAAATGTAACCCCTGCTGGTAGTATAAATATTCATCCCTTTGCAGTTCGTAGAGGGCATCCTGCTGAAACAGGGGCAATACAAATTTGATGAGCGCTAATAGTAATATCAGTGGCCAGTAGGCTTCGGCTTTTTTCATTGCTTAAGAAAGATACAATGAATAATACGAAATTGCAGGGCCGTGTTGTTTTACTGGCACTGGGAATTTAAAAACTTCAGGGTGGCCCGGTTATAATCACTGTACATCTGGTGATCTGCCACCGACAGGTCGATTTGTTCCACCACAAATAATTTTTGCAGTATGGTGAGACTGTTCAGTTCAGGAAAGGAAGCCGGGCTGGCATTATAATCGTTGACCAATGTGCCTGAAAAACCAATGAAGTAATTCCGGTTGCTGAGATACCCTTTTGCTTTTAGTTCATTGAAAACAGCGACAGATTTGGATAGGCTGATATCACCCCGCCTGGCAAAACGTTCGGGGTATAGAGGGCAGTGCTCATGAATAAAATATTTGCTGCAGATGCCGCGGCTGGTAAGCGTTTGTGAATTGGTTAATGCATTGGCATTCCCTGCAGGGCCTACATTTTCATGGTTATCAAAACGGGCCATACAAAACTGGAAAGGGACCGTGGAAGTTTGTGCAACAGGATTACCTGCCGGGGCACAATAGCTGATGCCGGCTTTATAACTATAAATAAGAGAAAGGGAGGCAGAAAAATTCCCGCCATTGCTCATGCCGGCGGAATACCTCAGTTTATTTCTGCTGGTGGTGCCGCGGTTATAGAATGTGTCGGTGATGATCCGAAGATTGGCAAAGTCCACGTTGGTTATCGTATCAAAAGGAATATTATTCCATCTTATTTTACCGTCAGCATTGGCATCCACCCCTGTGGTGGATTCTTCGGATTCGGTGATGATGACACCAAAATTATCATTCACCAGGTCTTTGATCAGTTGCTGGTATTCATAACTGTTTACAAAATGCTGGGCTGTTCCGCCGGAACCATGCAATAACATCACAAACCCTTTATGCCCGGCGGGAAAATAAGAATAGACGGGCTTCAGCCTGTCGCGGCCCATGATCTGTTCAAATGATAAAGTGAAGGGAGTAATGTTTTTAATGCTTCCGGTAACAGTCATGTTCTTCGCCGGCATGATGAACCAGGTATGCCATTCGTTCTTTCCGTTCAGCAAAGCGTCGTCGGTACTGGTCCAGGTGTCAAACAACTGGTTGTCCGAATAGGCCGTGCTGAAAATATGTACGGTATCGCCCACTTTGTATTTCCCGCTGCCATAACCATTGCTGACAGTAAGCGTGGCACTGTCCACGGTTACAGGCGGATTATTATTGGATGATTCTTTTTTACAGGAAAAAAGTAAGCTTACGAGCAGAACAGGCAGGATATTTTTCATAGGTCTTTCAGACGATATTTGGCGTTAAGGGTTTAAACGCTTCTCAAAACATATTTATTGCCGTATGGATCCTGCGCACAGTTTCTTCCATGCCCAGCACTTCTGCAATATTAAATACGGGGGGGCCGAATTTTCCGCCTACCAGCATGATGCGCAACGGTAATTGCAGCTCACCGGGCTTGATATTTTTTTCTGCCGCAAGGTTTTTGAATTCATTTTCGAGTATCCCGAAATCCCAGGTGCCGATACCCTTCAGCCTTTTGGCATATTCTTCAAAAAAAGCTTTTTTATCTGCATTCCATTTAGGTCTCACTGCTTCCACATCCAGGATTTCCGGTGCTTTAAAGAAAAATGAAGATTGTTGTACAAAATCAGGTAACAAAGTACACCTGTCTTTTACCAGCTCAATCACTTTTCCCAATAAATGACTATTTGTAACTGTAATGCCATTTTCTGCCAGCAGCTTTTCGACTAACGGCTCCAGGCTATCAACACCCAGCTTTTTTATCCATTCATGATTGAACCACTTCGCTTTTTCATAATCGAATTTGGCACCGGCGCTATGTACTCTTTCCATCGAAAATTTTTCGATCAGTTCCTGTTTGGAAAAGATCTCCTGTTCTGTACCATCATTCCATCCCAGTAAGGCCAGCAGGTTTATCAATGCTTCCGGCAGAAATCCTTTTTCTTTGAAACCTTCCGTTAGTTCGCCGGTCTTCGGGTCTGTCCAGTTCATGGCAAAAACCGGGAAGCCATATTTAGCGCCATCCCTTTTACTCAGTTTGCCGTTAGGGCCCAGTATCAATGGAAAATGCGCCCATAGGGGCATGTTCTCCAGTCCAAATAAATACTTCCATAATAAAATATGCACAGGTGCCGAAGGCAGCCATTCTTCTCCGCGGAATGCATGGCTGATCTGCATTAAATGATCGTCCACCACCACGGCCAGGTGATAAGTGGGCATGCCATCTGCTTTCAGCAACACTTTATCGTCCACGATGGAGGTGTCAAAACTCACTTCCCCGCGGATCATGTCGGTAAATGATACCGTTTCTTTCTCCGGCATTCTAATGCGGATGACATGGCGGGTGCCGGTTGCCAGCAGCTGTTGTACTTCCTCACGGTTAAGTGTAAGCGAATTTCGCATCTTTAACCGCACAGTATGGTCGTATTGTGGCGAAGGGTTCTGTTCTGTTTTGAAGTCCTGCCGCATCTTTTCCAGCTCTTCCGGGGTGTCAAAAGCATAGTAGGCATGGCCATCCTTCACCAGTTGTTCAGCATATTGCCGGTAACTGGCTTTTCGCTCACTTTGGCGGTAAGGACCATAATTGCCACCATGCTGTACGCTTTCATCGGGTTCCAGTCCGCACCATTTCAGCGTATCAAAAATGTATTCTTCGGCGCCGGGAACATAGCGGCTCTGGTCTGTGTCTTCAATGCGGACGAGAAAATCGCCATGATGTTTTTTGGCAAACAGGTAATTATACAAAACTGTTCTTACCCCGCCCAGGTGCAGGCCGCCGGTAGGACTGGGGGCAAAACGTACCCGTACTCTTTTACTCATAGGCTGCAAAGATAATAGAGCAAGGCTCAAGAAAAGAGATAGGGCGGAAGGCACAAGGATGGAAGCGGAATGTACTTTCTTGTATTGTACCCCCTGTGCCTTCATTGTTGTCCCTTGTGTCTTGTTTCTTGTGTCTTGTTTCTTGTGCCTTGTCCACTGAGCTTTGTACCTTGTGTCCTCTATGCGAT
>CAZSGD010000026.1:0-31212 GCA_964606155.1 uncultured Chitinophaga sp.
CTGTTCTTCTGTTCTGTATTTCTTGTTCCTTATTCCCTATTTTTTTAATTTGCATTAATAACCCATTGTTGTGACGAATTTCATACCCATATTTCCTCTTGGCATTGTAGTGTATCCGGGTGAGAGCCTGAACCTGCACATATTTGAACCACGTTATAAGCAGCTGATCAATGAATGTTATGAAGCGCAAAAGCCTTTTGGTATCCCTACGGTGATCGATAGTAAGATGCAGGATTATGGCTCGGTAGTGGAGATCACCCACATGGCGAAAATTTATGACAACGGGGAGATGGATATCAAGACCAAAGGCACCCGGATCTTTCGCATACTGGAAGTGATAAAAGAAATACCCGATAAATTATACAGCGGGGCGATCGTGAATTATCCCGATAACCATCAGAAGGGCAATCCTGATGCCATGCGCAAAGTGATGGACAGTATCCGTGAGCTGCACAAGCTGCTCAATGTAACGAAGGATTTTAAAAAAGTGGATGAGGAGCTGAAAGTATATGATGTGGCGCATCATATCGGTATGTCTTTAGAAGAGGAGTACGAGATTCTGGGGCTGATGGATGAAAGACAAAGGCAGGAATACCTGAAAAGGCATTTAACCAAGGTGATTCCATTGGTGGCGGGTATGGAGCAGCTGAAAGAAAAAATAAAACTCAACGGCCATTTCAAAAACCTGGGTGGGTTTGACCTCGGTGGTTAAAACCACCTCTTCCCCACATTCAATGTAAACACCTACATTTATCGTATCAATTTTTACGATGGCTGTTACACTTTGTTTTGATTTTGGCAACACCCGCAAAAAAGTCGGCGTATTTCATGGTGCAGAAATGAAGGAAGGTATTGTGCTGCCCGATGATACAGCAGATACTATTCAATCGCTGATCAGCCGGTTTCAGCCGGCCAAATCCATCCTTTCATCTGTGATCAATCACAACCCGGAGATCGAAACAGTATTGAGCGCTGCCACCAAATTTCATAAACTCAGTCACCTGACAAGAGTGGCTTTTACCACACCAGTGGGAAAGCCCGAAACGATCGGGGCCGACAGGCTGGCCCTCAGTGCAGCAGCGGTTCATTATTATGCAGGCAGTCATAATTTAGTGATCGGGTTAGGGACCTGTATCACGTACAATTTTATCAATAAGTATAACGAATTCCTGGGCGGTGGCATTTCACCGGGCCTGGAAATGCGGCTGAAATCGTTGAATTATTATACCGCTAAACTTCCATTGGTAAAAGCAGACAGCAATGTGCCACTGATCGGGTATGATACACTGACCAATATTACTTCAGGTGTGGTGCTGGGAATGGTTAAGGAGATCGATGGTTTCATCGAAGCATACCGGGAGAAGTACCGGAACTTTAACGTCCTCTTAACCGGGGGTGATATAGTGTATTTGGCTTCCCACCTTAAAAACAAGATATTTGCAGACCCTGATTTAATCTTTAAAGGTCTGTATGCAATTAGTGAAGTCAATAATCCCTAAGAAAATCAAGACGTTATACTGCTTTTTCCTGACGATCCTGGTTTCTTTCAGCGCTGCTTTTACACCTGTTTTCGGGCAGGATAACTCCCCGTATTCCCGTTATGGTATTGGCGACCTGGTACCTCCCACACATATCAACAGCAGGGGGATGGGCGGTATATCGGCAGGTTTTACAGACTTCTTATCTATCAACTTTAATAACCCGGCATCTTATTCATCTTTCCAGGCCGGTATGGAGGCCAAATCGAAGAAACTGGTTACCGGAAGGGCCATACTGGATATAGGAATGAATTTCGAATCCCGCACTTTAAGAGACCAGAAAATAGATGGAAAATTTACCGCCAGCAATGCTTTATTCTCTTATGTGCAGGTAGGCGTTCCCGTTAGGCCCAACTGGGGTCTCAGTTTCGGGCTGCGCCCTATTTCCCGGATCAGCTATAAACTTATCCGCAACGAGTTATTGATGAACCCCAACCCGCCCTTTGATACAATTGAAAATTCAACCACCCGCTTTGAAGGAGATGGAGGAGCTTACCTGGCATCCATGGGAACAGGGTTTAGCATTTTTCACAGGCCCAGGAAAGGGATGGAAGAAAAACTCAGCGTAGGTATCAATGCAGGTTATTTGTTTGGCAGAAAGGATTATACCACGAAAAGAAGTTTGCTGAACGACACCGTGGATTATTACCAGGCCAATTATGAAACCCGGACCAACTATGGCAGTATTTATGCCAATGCCGGTATTCAATATCACGTGCCGATCAATGAAGCCAAAAAGATCATGCTGACGGTAGGGGGTTATGGAGCATGGAGCCAAACGCTGAATGCAAGACAGGATATATTACGGGAAACATTTGTGTATGATCCCAACTCGGGAGATGTAAGGCTGGATAGTGTTTCTGACAACAAGGATATAAAAGGAAAGATCATCATGCCTTCTTCCTATACTTTCGGATTTGTGATACAGAAATTCTCCGTTCCCAACAAAGAAGGGGGTTGGCTGATCGGCGCCGACTTTGAACAACAGAACTGGGATAAATACAGGATATACGGGCAGCAGGATTCTGTGAGAAATAAATGGGAACTGAGGGTGGGCGCACAGTTCAGCCCTGTTCCCAAAAGAACATATTTCAGCAATGTAGTGTACCGGGTGGGCTTCTTTACCGGCCCTGATTATATTAAAGTGGGACAAAAGCTGAACCAGATGGGCGCTTCAGTGGGATTGGGATTACCACTCAGCGGCGGCCGTCAAACCTCACAGTTTACATTGATCAACCTCGCCTTTGAATACATCAAAAGAGGAAATAATGATAACTTGCTGAAGGAAAACATGTTTCGTTTTTCCTTGGGATTCTCCCTCAGCGATATCTGGTTTGTGAAGAGAAAATATGATTAACCGGCTCACATATAAATTTATTTTAGCAGCTTTGATCACAGGCTGCTTTTTTGTTTCGGCTTGTGAGAATGATGTAAAAGAGATCACAGACCTCACCAAAGATGTGGTGATGACGGAAGAAGCGATCAATGTTGAAAGTTATATGAGCCAGGCCGGCAAAATGAAAGCGAAGCTAACCGCGCCATTAATGATACGCTACCTGGATGACACGATCTATGTGGAATTTCCCAATACCCTGCACTGCGACTTTTTTGATACCACCGGGATAAAGGAAACATGGCTGGATGCCCGCTATGGAAAATATTTTGAGAGCCAGAATAAAGTATACCTGAAAGACAGCGTGGTGGTGATCAATATTAAAGGGGATACGCTGAAGAGCCAGGACCTGTGGTGGGACCAGAACACCAAGCTGTTTTACACAGATAAGTACGCGGAATACAGGACCATCGATAAAAAAATATTTCCCAGCAAAGGGATAGAGGCCACACAGGATTTTACAAGGGTGACCTTCAGAGAGCCTACCGGGCTGATTAAAGTAAAAGATGACGGATTGCCGCAATAAGTGAACTTAGTTTCTCCTAAGTTTGTTACTTCTTTATTTAATTTTAACCTGTTGTATCTGTTTATTGTACCGATATACGCCCCTATGGGGCCTCCCGGTATGAAAACAAAGAGTTCAATAATATACACAATTATTTAATAAATAAGATTTTCGGATGGAATATCGTTACATGGGTAAAACCGGCCTGCAGTTAAGTGTATTATCGTTTGGCAGCTGGGTAAGCTTTCACAAACAAATTGATGATACGATCGCAGATGAATTAATGGGTATCGCTTACGATAAAGGCGTCAATTTCTTTGATAACGCGGAAGTATATGCGCTGGGCGAAAGCGAGAAAATGATGGGAAGGGTGCTGAAAAAAAAGAACTGGGACCGTACTTCTTATACCGTTTCCTCCAAAGTATTCTGGGGCTGGCGGGGAAAGCAAAATAAGCCCAATCAAAGCGGGCTGAGCCGTAAACATATTGTAGAAGCCTGCCATGAAGCATTGCAACGACTGCAGCTGGATTACCTGGACCTTTATTTCTGCCACCGGCCGGATAAAAAAACACCGATAGAAGAAGTGGTGTGGACGATGCATCATCTGATCCAGCAGGGAAAGATACTGTATTGGGGCACCAGCGAATGGAGTGGGGTAGAGATCATGGAAGCTCACCGGGTGGCTCATCAATATGGTTTAATTGGTCCTTCTATGGAACAGCCACAGTACAATTTGTTGGAAAGAAATAAAATGGAGAACGAATTCCTGATGATCTTTAAATCGGTGGGATTGGGTACTACCATCTGGAGCCCGCTGGCTTCCGGCTTGTTGAGTGGTAAGTACAACGATGGTATTCCCGAAGGAAGCCGTTTTGCATTAAGCGGGTTTGACTGGCTCAAAGACCGATGGATGAAAGATGATCTGCTGAACAGAGTGAAGAATTTGTCTAACCTTGCCCAGGAACTGGGCATCACCACTTCACAATTAAGCATTGCCTGGTGCATTAAAAACCCTGATGTAACAACCGCGATATTAGGAGCTACACGGAAAGAACAACTGATCGAAAATCTTGGCGCATTAGAAGCTGCGGAAAAACTCACTCCTTCTGTGATGAGCAGAATTGAAGAGATCGTTCAAACAAAACCGGTATTACCTGAATTTTAAACAAACAGAAATATGTCATTTACCAACACTACTGCATTCATTACGGGAGCCACAAGAGGCATTGGCAAGGCCATGGCTTTGCGGTTAGCCAAAGAAGGGGCCAATATTGTTATCGTTGCCAAAAGTGTGGAAGAAAATCCCAAACTGGGGGGCACCATTTTTTCTGCAGCCAAAGAAATAGAAGAGGTTGGTGGAAAGGCGCTGGCCGTACAATGTGATATCCGTTTTGAAGACCAGGTGCAAAACGCCGTGAATAAAGCCGTTGAACAATTTGGCGGCATTGACATTTTGATCAACAACGCTTCCGCTATCTCTCTTACTTCCACCGAACAAACAGAACCGAAGCGATTTGACCTGATGCATAGCATTAATGTCCGCGGAACTTTTTTTGTAACCAAAACCTGTATTCCGCATTTAAGAAAATCGGCCAACCCGCATATCCTTACTTTATCGCCACCTATTAACCTTGATCCTAAATGGTTTGACAAGCATGTAGCCTATACGCTCACAAAGTATAATATGAGTATGATGACCATTGGCTGGGCCAAAGAATTTAAAAAAGATAAAATAGCCGCCAATGCTTTATGGCCTAAGACAACGATCGATACAGCAGCCGTACGGAATTTATTAGGGGGCGATATGCTGGCTAAAATGAGCCGCACACCGGATATACTGGCAGATGCGGCCTATTATATATTACGTCAGCCTTCCACTGAATGTACAGGTAATTTATTTATTGATGAAGAGGTGCTGGCCAAAGAAGGTATTACCGACCTGGATAAATATGCTGTAGTGCCGGGTGCTAAATTATATAATGACCTGTTTGTATAAATAAAAAAGCACCTCCGCAGAGATGCTTTATGCCACAAGAGCCTGTAATTATTTACCCCTGTTCCCAATAATGATCGCTGCCATGGCCATAGCCGTATCTTTTAAAACACCACCTGCATTGGTGTCGAAATTTTTGATGTGTATAGTGAGCACAAAAATAATCAGCACTGCAGCCAGTAAATAGCAGGCCAGTGTTTTATACTTATCAACGATGATGGCTATTGCGGCAAGTATAAACCCCGCGCCTGTCAGGTAGATATAGATCTTTCCATCTCCCGGGAACATGCCGGGAACCCCTCCTCCCATCGTGTCTGCATTCGTGAAATGGAGATAACCAAAATAAATAAAGACGAGCGCAAAGATGATCTCTGCGATCTTTGTTGGAAAAAATGGTTTCATTACAGTAGGTTTTAGATCATTAACCTACAACTATTTTCACAATAAAGCAATAAGTGGAATCTTGTTGTTCATAAGTTGTGAAACCGGGAGGAACGGGTTTTCTTTCAACACAGAGAAACAGGGGGTAAGAGTTACACAGAGTGCGGGTTCTTTTAAAACTTTCTCTGTGGAACTCTGAAACTCCTAAACTCTGTGTTTAAACTCTCCATCTACTTTGCTTCTTCTTCCTTTGCAGCATCCGCCCTGTTTTCCGGCCTCATCTGCGGAAACAGCAATACATCCTGGATAGAGGAGCTGTTGGTGAGCAACATACATAGCCTGTCAATACCGATACCAATGCCCGAAGTGGGAGGCATGCCATATTCCAAAGCACGCAGAAAATCATGATCGATAAACATAGCTTCAGCATCACCCCGCTCCAGTAATTTTACCTGCTCTTCAAACCGTTCCCGCTGATCGATGGGATCATTCAGCTCACTGTAGGCATTGGCGATCTCTTTCCCGTTGATCATTAACTCAAACCTTTCCACGAGGCCCTGTTTGTCCCGGTGTTTTTTAGTGAGCGGGCTCATTTCTACCGGGTAATCAATAATAAAAGTGGGCTGCACATAATTCTTCTCACATTTCTCACTGAAAATTTCATCGATGAGTTTACCCTTACCCATCGTATTGTCCACATGAATATGCAATTGCTTGCACACAGATCGCAGTTGTTCCTCATTCATACGGCTTACATCAAAACCTGTATGTTCTTTTATCGAATCAAAGATGCTGATACGTTTAAAAGGTGCTTTGAAGGAAAGGGTCTTATCGCCCACCGTAACATCCGTGGTGCCACAAACATCCATTGCCGCTTTTTCCAACAACTGCTCCGTTGTTTCCATCATCCAGAAATAGTCTTTATAGGCTGTATAAAACTCCAGGATGGTAAACTCCGGGTTATGGGTGCGGTCCATTCCTTCATTGCGGAAATTGCGGCTGAATTCATAAACCCAGTCAAACCCGCCCACGATCAGGCGTTTGAGGTAAAGTTCATTGGCAATACGAAGGTATAAGGGAATATCCAGGGCATTATGATGGGTAATGAACGGTCTTGCCAGCGCACCACCGGGAATGCTTTGCAATACAGGTGTATCCACTTCCAATGCTCCTTGTTGATTAAGAAAATCACGAATGGAGTTGATCATCTTTGTTCTTTTCACAAAAGTTTCCTTTACAGAAGGGTTGATGATCAGGTCGGCATAACGCTGGCGGTATTTGAATTCAGGATCGGTGACGGCATCAAAGGTTTGTCCGTCAGCTTCTTTCACAATAGGCAGCGGGCGCAGCGATTTGCTGAGTAAGGTCAGCTCTTTCACATGCACAGATGTTTCACCTGTTTTGGTGATGAACACATAACCTCTCACACCCATGATATCCCCGATATCCATCAGTTTTTTCCAAACAATATCATATAATGTTTTATCCTCACCGGGGCATATATCATCTCTTTTCAGGTATAACTGGATCTTTCCATGGCCATCCTGTATCACGCAAAAATTGGCCTTGCCCATATCGCGTACACTCATGATGCGGCCGGCGATACATACATCGGCAAACTGTTCCTTATTCTCGTTGGTAAAGTTGTTTTTTATCTCGGCAGAATTGGTGTTAACGGGGTACAGGGCAGCCGGGTAAGGTTCAATACCCATGATGATCAGTTCCGCCAGTTTTTCCCGGCGGAGTTGTTCCTGTTCAGATAAATGTTGCGTACTCATTATTGCTGTAAGTTGTAAAGGGGGCAAAGGTACTTGTTACAGGGATGTATACAAAGACAAACCCCATCTCATTTGCAGGAGATGGGGTTTGGGTACACTGCCATTTGCAGGCAGGTTATTATCAATTATTTGTTATTCAGCAGCACGCCTAATTTGATGGCAAAACAACTTGTTCTCAGTTCATCAACCGGGTCTTCACCGGGAACCAGGTTCCGGATGCCATGATTATAGTTAAAGGCCAGGAAATAAGTGCCTTTGTATTGCAAACCTGCAATACCTGAAACGCCATAATCGATACCTCTCAGCACGGCGGGAGATTCTTTATCCATGATCAGGTTGTCAGCCACTTTCTGATCTCCATTATCCACCACAGTTTTGGAAGGAAGATTGAAGCTGATGGAAGGGCCGATACCACCGAAAATACTCAGGTTCTTGGCTCCCTTGGTATGATAGAGGAAATTGAACTGGAACTCCGCATAACGGATAGCCCAATAATTTTTTTCTTCTTTTGTTTTACTGAGGAGGGTACCTTTCTGCACATATCCTACTTCAGGACGGAAAGTGAACCTTGTTTTAGCAATGGGAAGATCCACTAACAAGCCTACCATATAACCACCTCTGGAGTCGAAGCGTGTTTCACTGCCATCGATCTTTCCCACGATGTTTGACATGGTGGCACCTACTTCTAATCCCACTTTTGGCTTTTGTGAAAATCCGGGAAGGGACAGGTAAAAAACAGCTACTAGTAATAAAACGAGTGACCTTTTCATATCAGTTAATTTTGGGTTTGCCTACTCATAACGCTTTTCGGCTTGGGCGCCCTACTCTTATGGATTTTCGGGTTCTCCGGGCCTTTGAAAAGGCCACCGGGATACGGGTTCTAAAAATAGTCTTTTTGACGGACTAAAAATAACCCCTTCGGGGCAAAGATATTCCAGATTATGAAATAGCCAACCACTTTATAATTTGTTTACGCGGCCCTGATCTTCAGGGTTTTTTGAGGCCAATTTTGACCCTAAAAGGCCCAAAATAGCAAAAAGCCCTGCTTTTTGAAAACAGGGCTTTTGAAAAGCATGCCTCAGGCTATTTTTTCAAACTGGGGACAGCGGTTCTCCTTGACCGGCAGCTGCCCCTTGTCTTTTCTCACCCAGTCGATGATATTATAAGAGCTGGTGTGACAAAAAGGGCAGGCATGAACGTCCCCGGCGGAGTCGACATAAACACTTCTGCTGCCGGAAAAACAGCCCACCCTTCTTTGATGATAGCCATGATAAAGCATCGTTGGATAATCGTCACAGGAAGGTGAATGGTTAAGGGATTTGAAAATTGTTTCTAATTGTTCAATATGTTTTTTCTCCAGCATTACATTCTTCCCTTCATAATGTCCCACGCTGCGGGGTTCTAACACCTGTACAAACTGGACACCCAGTTCACGGGCAAAATCCATGTAAGGAAGTAAATGATGGCCTTCAATAAAATGTTTGGTGGCACAAACACTGAGCGAAACCACCAGTCCTGCCCGGCGGGCCGCTTCCACGGCAAAAAGGGCTTGCTCAAATGCGTGTTGATTGCCCCGAAATATATTATGCAGTTCAGGGATATAGTGGTCGATACTCACCACCATTCCTTTGCACCCGGCTTCTTTCAATTTTCGGGCATTCTCCTCCGTTACATTGAAACCGGAGGTCAGCACCCAGCAATCACTTTTCTTACTGCTGTGGCGGATCAGCTCCACCAGTTCCCTGATACGCACCATCGGTTCCCCCCCGCTGAAGTGAAACTGCAACACCCCTTCGTCCTGGTACAGGTCCACCACTTTAAACAGATCGTTTTTGGTAAACGTTTCTTTATGATTCAGGTTATCCCATTCAAAACAGTGTTCGCAGCGCATCGGGCATTTCCGGGTGATGGCCAGGAAAACAAAAGATAATTTCTCGCTCACGTTTACCGGGTCCGCATGCCGTTTCAATTCACTTTTGATCAGCGCATCATAGGATTTGGATGGCCACCCGGGTGTATATTGATTGAAATAAAATTTCTTTCCCACTTTATAGATCTTTTTCAGATCACCACCCCATACATTGTTGCGCAGCTGCAGCATTGTTTTATAGATACGCCAGATTCTTTTCGGTGTTTTGAAAATGATACAGGCAAAATAAAAGATGCGGAGTTTGATGGCCCACCAAACAAACACACGGGCCCATCCGCTCACTCTTTTATTGGATACAGAACGGATGCCGGCTTCTTTTTTTTCGTAAGCCGGAAAGGGCATCCATACCGGTTGATGATCGATTGTAATAGCAGACTTGATTTCCATAACTGATTTTTTTAAGGTTATTTACTTCCGGCCATGAGCTGAAGGGTGGAGGTCCTCATTTTACTGTATACTTCTTTTCCATAGTGTACAAAAGCACCCGGTTGCAGGAAACGTTGTAAAAAAACCATATTGGGTTTACCGGTAAACTCCCGCACATGTTCATAATAACCTTTGGTATGCAGGATAAATGAATAGGATCTTGTATCATCCAGTTTGCCCGGAGCATAGGTAATAAGGGCCGTATTCCCGGTTTGGAGTTGTTCCAGGTAAATACCATCTTCTTTTTGCAGGGATGAAACAACGCTTTGATTGTTTTCGTCATTAGCGGATACCGGCGAAAGCTGCTGTAGGGTAAAATCATTACCAGGTGAATAATCCATGGCGGCATAATCGATTTCCCAGAACATAAACCCGCCAGAGAGTTTTATTTCTGTGATCGTGCCATTTACGGCAGTCAGGTCAACAGGCACCACTATTTCCCGGGTGGCCAATGGTCCGATGGTGCTGATATCTTTGATCTTTAGCCAGCCGGCATTTGTTTTTACAGATACTTCCAGCGGTATCTTTTGTTCTTTCACCCATTTCAATAATTCAGCAGCCGTTTTTTTCTTTTGTTGCTCCACGTAAGCAGCATAATAGCTGCCAAATCCTTTTGCAAGTTCTCCATATAAATAATCGAGGAAATAGGAATTCTTTAAAGAGAGCACCAGCCTGCCTTGTTGTGCCGAGACAGGCTTTGGAAAGGTTACCGATACATGGTTGATAGCATCCGCGGTGCTCGTGTCGCTGAAATACAGGAGATGATCATCATTGGCTTTTTGAAGGGCAGCCACCATGTCTTCTTTATCATTGAAACGGGCGGCCACCGGAGTTTGCGGATCAGCAATGCTGTATAAATTCCCGGTTTCGTCTGCGAGCACTTTTACCTGTTTATCATGGGCCATCACCCAGAGGTCAGCGATGTCGGTGTACTGGCGTTCTTTTAATTCATTGCTGATGATGAGCTGCAGGCTGCCATCCTGCCGCACCGACATTTTCAATGGCATATAGTCATGCCGGGCCAGTTGCGGGTATATGGCACCGCCATAGATCTCTCCCTGCAGGGAAAAATCATGATCATGATAAGCGCTTACAAAAGGACAGGAGCTTTTGGTAACCGCAATAACGATGGCAGCCAGTGTAGCCACGCCCAGGGTATATCCAATAGCGCCCAATACATAGCTGTTGGTGGTCCTTTTTTTATCATGCTCTATCACTTCGATCTTTGTTACCTTATCTAACTGTAAGGTGTATTCACCGCTTACGGCGCTGTTATCTTTAGGAATATAGAAGTGAACTTCGTTGAGCACGGCGAGATCAGCGATTTCATTTTTTTTATAACTTTTCTTTCCATTGCGGCCATTCACCAGGTGAAGTTTATGCTCGGGAGGCAACACGTCCAATAAACATTTCGCCGTTTTTTGATCAGCGCTGAGCTCCACTGTTTTCATGTAATAAGCATCATCCCCGTTGCGCAGTATAAAATAACGGTTCTTTTTTTGCAGGCTATCCATACTGGAACCTGTAGCTGCCGCTGATCCCGACCTGGCAGGAGTGGCTTTATAAAAATTCATGCATGCGGTGATCAGTAAGACCAGGCCGCCTATCATGCATGGCAGAAGTATTTTGACTTTCATGATGATATGTTTTAGATGATGAAGAAGTTTAAGTATAGTTCATTTGCTCAAAAAGCGTATCCCACACAAATCCCAAAAGAGCTGTTGGTAACCTTCGGCACACCCGTTGCCGCATGTTCTGTATTCGAGAACCCCTTGGTATAATTCAGGTTGACGAGGAAGCCCAATGGCCATTGAAACCCCAGCAGAAGATTCAGCCCTGCATCAAAACGGGGGCCCGCATCAAAATATCTTTTGCGGGAAAAAGCAAAAGAGGGACCGCCTCCTGCTAAGAAGAAACCGGTCCCTGCTTTAAGTTTTGCCAGTATATTGATCGGAAGTTCAACATAACTGATCCTTCGCGGACCATAGTTCGTGTACTGTACGCTGTCGAAAGAGACCTTTTCATCCCCGCCTTTAACAATGAAAAATAATTCCGGCTGGATCAATATATTTTTTCCTGCCGGCAGCTGTATAAAACCACCGATCTTCAAACCATCCGTCAGGCTGAATTGATGTTTATATCCATTTGCGTCAGTATAATCAGGGGTAAGGGTGGAAAAAGCCATACCGATCTTACCTCCGCCGGAAAAAGCCTGTTTATTTTCCTGGCCGGCAACAGCCAGCGGGAAAATTATTAGCAGGATGATGAACGATGGTTTCATACAGGTGCTTTTTCAGGGTTATCTACAATGGAATTTTTAGCGTTAGTGCCGGGTATGAAAAACGCTGGAAGGAAGAGCCGGCCGCGGATTGGGCCAATGGACCCGGCCAGTATATTTTTTTCATATCCAGCGATACGGTGGCTGCTGCTTTACGCCTGTTTTTTCCGGCAGCAATAAATAAGGGAATGCTTCCCGCAATGGACGTAAGCCCTGTAATGAGTAACACATTGGCGGCGCCAAAATCAGAAGTTTCATCTCCGCCAAACAGATCAATAAAAGCATCGTCCGTTTCTTTTGAAGCAATGGCAATACTTGTAATGACGGTGGCAATACCGCCATATAACAATATATTGGCGGTTGTTCGTTGCCGTTTACTTTTCTTCATATAATCTGTTGCGGGAGCAACAGAATCCGGACGTACTGGTTGGGCAAAAAAGTATAGAGGCAGCAGCAATAAAGTGCCGCAAACAATGAACTTTTTCATGATGATGGCTTTAGCGTATAGAAAAATGACAGTACGGGTTATTTGGCCGACTTGTTACTTTTTAATAACCAGCCCAGCCGGATACCGAAGTAGTGGCTTTTTAAGGATGCGCCATCCACATCACCCGGCACCAGGTTGCTTAAACCCGCATTGAAATTGGCCGCGATCAATAAGCCATTATTGAAACGGTAGCCCGCCACAACATTGGCGCCGATATCCAGGCCTTTGAGGTCATCGTCTTCATCATTTCCAAAATTGATATCTTCTGAAATCGATTCGCCGGCATACTCATACTTGGCTTTACCGGACACGGCAAAAGCAAAACTGGGGCCTGCACCCACGAAGAAACTGCCATTGGCCCCCGGTGCATTGTAAACAAAATTCAATGGCACTTCAATGGCGTTGATAGTGAGCTTTACTTTCTCCGTTTCGCTACCAGTGCCCTGCTCATCCTTTGTTCCTTTCTGAACAAAGTTGGCGGCAGGCTGAAAGCTGAAATGACTGCTAATAGGAATATCTGCCAATATGCCGGCAGTGATACCCACGATGGAATTGCCATTATCGCTTTCTCCATCAAATTCGGCCTTGTAATTGGAGATAGCAGCACCGGCGGTGAAGCCAAAACGGGCATTTTGAGCGGTGAGTGAGAAGCAGGTGACCATAACGGTTAGAACAACGAAAAAGAGCTTTTTCATGACTGTAAAGTTTTAGGTTAATGATTATCGATTACACTGCTAATCTATTCCCGGAATGGCCCGGGCTGAAACTGAATTTTGCGTGACCCCTGTTGCAATTGGCAGTTTTTACTAAATACCCACCGGTACGGAGCGCGGTTTAGCAAAAAATCAAGTAACTTTTACATGCCGGGGAAGAAATTGCGGTTTTTGCAAAAATTTCCCGGAACCCTGGCCAGCCAACTATGTCCTCTGCCGCTACACAAGACTTTCTTTTCCAAAGAATAAGAGAAATGCTGCCCCAGCATATCTCCCTGGTAGATGCTGTATCAGAGATCCTCCACGTGAGCAGCGACAGCGCTTACCGCCGCATCCGGGGGGAGACCCCGCTGGTACTGGAAGAGGCCCGCCAGCTTTGTCATCATTTCCGGTTATCCCTCGATCACCTGCTGAATATCAGGACCGGCTCGGTACTGTTTCAGAACATTCGCATTAACAACTTGCAGTACTCTTATGAGAAATACCTGACCGGGTTGCTCAACCTGGCCAAACACATCGATGGGTTCTTTAAAAAGGAGATCGTCTACCTCACCAAAGATGTTCCCATCTTTCATAATTTCTATTATTCTCCACTGATCTCTTTCCGCTATTTCTTCTGGATGAAAAGTATTTTGCAGCATCCTGATTTTTTAAAACGTGAATTTGAGTTCAGCTGTGTGACCCCTGAAATAGAATCGCTGAGCCTGGAGCTGGCCCGCGCCTATACCCGTATCCCTTCCGCAGAAATATGGAATACGGAATGTATCAACAGTACTATTTCCCAAATAGAATTCTACAAAGAGTCGGGTCTCTTTACAACTGCCGATGATATCAAAGCCGTGTATGATGCGCTGGAGCAAACGGTACTGCACCTGAAGGCACAGGCCGAATCCGGAACGAAATTTATGCCGGGAGAAGAAGTGCAGCATCAGAAAGTCAGTTTCAGGTTTTTTTATAACCGGGTGATTCTGGGAGATAATACCATTTTGGTAAGTACTGATCATAACCGCTCCGTTTATTTAAATTATGATGTGCTGAATTATATGGCTACCAGCGATGAGGAATTTTGCCAGCAATGCCATGACGATCTTCAAAACCTGATGAGAAAAGCCACTTTGATCAGCCAGACCGGTGAAAAACAGCGTAATATTTTTTTCAACATTTTGCTGTCCAAGATCAGGGACAGAAGAAAAAATTTATAAGTATGACTACCGGGGAACTGCAGCAACAATTGTTTACTGCCATCAAATCCAGGATGGCGGAGAATATTTCTCCTGCCGAAGAGATCGCAAAACTGCTGGATATAAGTCCCGACAGTGCCTACCGGAGAATGCGGGGCGAGAAAACCATTTCCCTGGATGAATTACAGATCCTCTGCAGTCATTACCAGGTGTCGCTTGACCGGGTGATGAATGTAAAATCAGGAGGTATTGTTTTCCAGGGGCAGTACCTGGATAAAAATAATTTCAAATTCGAGGAATATATTACCAGTGTCATGCACAACATGGCATACATCAACAGTTTTAAAGAAAAGCGTTTTTATTATTTATGCAAAGACCTTCCCATTTTTCATCACTATCATTTAAAGGAGATTGCTGCCTTTAAATGGTTCTTCTGGTTAAAAACCTATTTCCAGTTCCCGGGATTTGAGAATAAACGATTTTCAATTGCAGACCACCCGGCTGAGATCTATGCTATTGAGCAAAAGGCATTGGACCTGTACAATCAGATACCCAGCGTGGAAATATGGAACCTCGAGAGCATGAATATTTTTTTCAGACAAATTGAATTTTACCGCGATGGCCAGGTATTTGAATCGGCCAAAGAAATATACCTGCTGTACGAAGCCATCGGGCAATTATGGGATCACCTGGAAAAACAGGCATCGCTCGGGTATAAATTCAAATTTGGCGATCCGGAGCAAAAGCCGCAGGCTGAATTTAAAATGTATTTCAATGAAGTGTTATTGGGAGATAATAATATGATGGTGGAGCTGGATGGGGGCCGGATGTCCTATGTGTCGCATACCACCATTAACTTCATGCTTACCATGGATGAAACCTTCAACCAGAACATGTATAACCATATACAAAACCAGATGAAACGGTCCACGCTCATCAGCGAGGTCAGCGAAAAAGAAAGGTCACGGTTCTTCCGTATCATCCGGGAGCGAATTGAACATCGTAAAGAAAGCCTCAAAGTATAAGCAACCACCCGGCCATTTTCTGCAACTGATGTTATACTTTTATGCCGGGTACCCTGCATGATGGATCCATTTAAAATTTTAACTATGAAAAAGATCTTGTTCCCCGTAATCGCATTATCCTTTGTATTATCCGGTTGCAGTGAAATATTAAAACTACCCACAGGCGGCGGGGTGGTTACCGAAGGAGAGGCGGGTGAAGGCATTAAGGAGGCATTAAGCCAGGGCCTGGTGAAGGCAGTTTTGCAGCTCAACAAAGAAGATGGTTTTTTTAAAGACGCATTCTATAAAATATTATTACCCCCGGATGCAAAAAAAATAGAAAATACTCTTCGTGACCTGGGTATGAATAAAATGGTGGACAAAGCCATCCTGCAGATCAACCGGGCTGCGGAAGATGCAGCCGGTTATGCCAAACCCATATTTGTGGATGCGATTAAAAGAATGACGATCAGTGATGCCATAGGCCTGGTGAAGAATGGAGATACCAGCGCCACTCATTTCTTCCGGGTGAAAACAACAGATAAACTGATCGCGGCCTTTACACCCGTGATCAAATCATCATTGGACAAACTGGAGGCTACAAAATACTATGCAGGCGTCATCAACACGTATAACAATTTTCCGACGACCTTAAAAAAACTGAATCCCGATCTTCCTGGCTTTGTTACAGAAAGGGCCACCCATGCATTATTTGACCTGGTGGCAAAAGAAGAGCTGAATATCCGGCAAAATATTGCGGCCCGGACCACGGACCTCCTGAAGAAAGTATTTGGCGCCAAATGGTAAAAACCGGCGGAAGATGGTAAAAATCAGCCAGGAGGGAAGAAAAACTCCCCTTACAGTACAACTTATTACTTAAAATAACGTCAAATTAAGACTTCCCTTCGTTCAAGATGGGGAAAGATCATTATTTTGGAACGTATTAATCGTTTGAATTTTATGAAAACCATCATCAAGTTATTCCTGTACAGTTTTCTTCTTATTTCTGTCAGTGCGGAAGCACAATTAAAGCTCCCTAAGATCGGGTCTAAAAAATCATCTGGTGTTTCAGAAGATGAAGCCGGGCAGGGTATCAAAGAAGCTTTAACCAATGGTGTGACCAATGCTGTATTGAACCTGAATAAGACCGATGGTTTTTTTGGCAGCGAAGTGTATAAAATGTTTTTACCCGAGGATGCCAAAAAAGTGGAGAAGACCCTGAGGAATGTGGGTATGGGTGCGCAGGTGGATAAAGCCATATTGGCCATCAACCGCGGCGCAGAAGATGCTGTAGCTTATGCCAAACCCATCTTTGTGGATGCGATCAAAGAAATGACATTGAAAGATGCATTGAATATCGTGAAAGGGCCAAAGGATGCCGCCACGAATTATTTTAAAGAAAAGACCAAACAAAAACTGATCGACGCCTTTTTACCTTCTGTAAAAACATCGCTGGACAAAGTGGAAGCCACAAAATATTATGCAGATATCATCAACTCGTACAACAAACTCCCCACAACTTTTAATAAAGTAAACCCTGATCTTCCGTCTTATGTAGTGGCCAAAGCAGTGGATGCACTATTTGACCAGGTGGCAAAGGAAGAAGCTAATATACGGGCCAACCCTTTAGCCCGGACATCTGATATTTTAAAGAAAGTATTTGGATCTAATTAAAATAGTCCATGAAAACGAAAAGCCGCATGATCATCATGCGGCTTTATTATTTTTGTCATTATCTTATTCGGGGAACACACTCCAGAACAACAGCACCACTCTTCTTCTTTTATCACTTAAGCTGTAATCGGAAACACGAGGATTGGGAAAGGCTTCTCCTTTTCCTTCATAGAGGTAAAGAATGTTTTTAATGTTGCTTCCATCCGAAGAACGGCCATCCGTATATTTCTTGAATAACTTGATGACTTCTTGTGCACGTGCCCGGGATAGCTCCTTGTTCAGTTCTTTTGCATCTGGCTCGCCCGGTGTAAGCTTCAGCCTTTCTTTTAATTCTGTATACAATTTGGTTCCCGGGGCAATGGAAGTTCCGTCTGCATATCCCTTGGCGGTGATGACAAGTGAAAGCGGAAAATCGGGATATTTCCTGATAAAGAGATCGATTTCTTTAGCAGCCGGCTCAAAAAAGCTGCTGATCTTCGTGGCAAACTCTTCCGACACGGTGTACTGGCCCGGGTCAAAGATCACATCCTGGTCCAATTTTACCACGGTATTCCTTTTAATAAGATCGCTGATGAAGGCCGTTTTATCGGCGATAGATTTCAGGCTTTTTTGAGAAACGGTCAGGGCATCTCTTAGTTTCACCCAATCATTCCGGTCCACAGCGGTCTCGCCAATGAGAACAGAGTTTTGGGATACCAGTTTGTCTATATCTGATTTGGAAGCCCCTATGAATTTTTGAATACGTGCGCTGGCCGTGTCATCGATCTCATTTTCGGATTGTTTTCTCTTTCGTTCATCATCCAGTTCCTTCAGCATGTGGTTATAAGCGATCAGCTGGCTGTCAACCGTGGCCAGTTTGGTCCTGGTATTGGCTGCTTTTTGTTGCGGTACACAGGAAAAAAGCTGGAAGATAACGGTGAGGATCACCCAAAAATATGGAAGGAAAAATCTGCGCATGGTGGTAACGATGGCTGACCTTATTAAAGTTAGAGAAGTATTTTGACCCAACCAATAGGTTAATTACCTGCCAAAAGCACCTGCCACGCTTCCCGGACCTTGCCGCTGGCGAGCAATTTTTGTGCATATACATGCAGCTCTTTTTCCATTTCATCGGGACTGATGCTGTAATACTGAATGATCTGTTTGAGATGATCGTCGTCAAAGGAAGGATCAATTGCAGGGATGGTTTTCACATTGCCCAGCTGGCCCAGGTCATTGCCTGAAAGGACCTTACTGTTACGGATAGCCGCTGGCAGGGCGTCTACCCCCACACCTAATTCAGTATTGGGTTTTTGTACCTGGAAAAGATTGCTTTCATCCACCCGGCAATACCAATCGCCGCCCAACCGGGCTACATGATGGATCTTTCGCTGGTCCATTTTTTTATGCTCGTCCAGCAGGGAATCATCAATATGCATTCTCAGCACCTCACAGATCACCAGGTTACCAGCCCCGCCTTCTGTTCCCAGTGGTTTTACTTCAATGACCTTACACTCCAGTTTTACCCTGCTCTCTTTTACCATGGGAGGTGATACCAGGGTGGCAGGCTCTTCTGTAAAACCGGCTTTCACAAATTCACTAACCCCTTTTGGAAACTCACAGCTGGCCAGTGAGGTTTGCTGTACCATATCATAGGTCACTATATTGATGACCACTTCCGGTACTTCCAGTACATTTTGCAACGTATGTTTCGTGGTATTATCTCTTACCCTGCGGGCAGGAGAAAAAACAACGATGGGCGGTTGCGAAGAAAAAAGATTGAAAAAACTAAAAGGGCTCAGGTTCACATGGCCTTCTTTATCTATAGTTGAGGCAAAGCAAATAGGCCTGGGTGCCACCACATGCTGGAGGTAATATTGTTTCTCTTGTGTGCTTAGTTTGTTTAAATCGAAGAGCATTAGGTTGCAGGTTACGAGTTATGGGTTATGAGTTACGGGTTTTTCTCAAAGCGGCTAGTTTTTTCACCGCAGAGAACGAGAGAAAAGAGGTTTCGCAGAGCTAAAAATTATGAACAATTCTCGTAAAACCTTCTTTTAGTAATGGTACATTGAAATTAATTAAGTAACCTAACTTTTTCTCTGCCAATTTTAAATAGGTTATTAACTGCGCTTTAAAAATCGGTTCGATTTTGTCAACCGATTTGATCTCAAGAAC
Source organism: uncultured Chitinophaga sp. (assembly GCA_964606155.1). Lineage (GTDB taxonomy): Bacteria > Bacteroidota > Bacteroidia > Chitinophagales > Chitinophagaceae > JJ008. The sequence goes on from CAZSGD010000026.1 coordinate 19,436, forward strand.
AATCTCTTCTTCAACCAGGACGTCCATTACATACACTTTTCCAAGGGGTTCACCCTTATATTCCAATTCAACTGGTACCTGAACCCGAACGTAAATACCGCGCATCCGCAATTCTCTTACAAGAGCGGTTACATAGGCGGATTCAAGTAGCCCGGGCCCTAATTCCCTGTGGACGGTGATAGATGCATCGAGAATAACTCCACCCAAATGGTTCAAACTTTCTTTTGTCATGTCTCTGCGTTAACTCAGCGTACTCCTGTTCTCTGCGGTAAAATCAATCATTACTCAATAACACATGACACGTAACAACTAACTATATTTTCTTCTTCGCCAAAATAGAGTAATCAGTTTCCTCGGCAACGATCGTATTGGATAATTTTCCCAATCCATCAATTTCCATTTCCACCACATCGCCGGCCTGTAACCATTGTTCGGGATAGTTGGGATCATTCAGTTTGCCGGTGCCATTCAATTCCAAAAAGCAACCCGTACCCACCGTACCGCTGCCGATCACGTCACCAGGGTAAAGGTCCACACCATACGAGGCCCTTTCAATGATCTCGGCAAAGGTCCAGTCCATATCACTGAGGTTACCATCACTTACTTGTTTTCCATTCACCCGGCATTGCATACGCAGGTTCCAGCTTTTACCGGTATGATTTTCTTTGCAGGGAACAACTAATTCTTCCAGTTCATCCGGCGTTACCAGCCAGGGGCCAATCACAGTAGAAAAATCTTTTCCTTTAGCCGGGCCCAGGTTCAATAGCATTTCTTCCATTTGCAGGCGCCTGGCGCTCATATCATTCATGATCATCAGTCCGCCAATATACTCATCGGCATCTTCTGCTTTAATATTCCTTCCGTGTTTGCAGATCACGATCGCTGCTTCCAGTTCAAAATCCAGTTTTTCAAAATGATCCGGCATGCAACGGACCTCTCCGGGACCAGTGATACTATGGTGATTGGTAAAATAAAAGATGGGGTATTGATCAAACTCAGGGATCATCTCCACTTTTCGGTTTCTTCTCGCCGCGGCCACATGCTGGCGAAAAGCATAACCATCGCGGCAGGATGCAGGGAAGGGAACGGGCGCCAGTAATTGCACGGCGGATAGGGGTACGCCTTTGTTACTGGTACGGGTACCTTCCCGCAGCATCAGCTCACCAGCCTGTGCCACCGGGTAGCTTTCTTCCCAATAATTCAGGAACATATTCATGCTATTGGGAAGATCCGGGTGCAGCACTTCCATATTATAGATCATATTATTGACCAGTACACCGAGCTGTTCTCTTTCATCGTTCAGGTAGGAAACCAATTTCATATTACATATTTAAAGAGCCGCTAAGTTATATCTTTAACAGTATCTTCAATACGGCTTTCACAATCAAAGAGTTGATAACCCGTTATAGCTGATCAAAATCAGCTCATTTAACTGTAAAAACCGGGTATTCTGTTCCTTAATCAGCGGACAGCTTCCTATCTTTGCGCCATGGAATTCGAAAAAATTCATAATAAGGGTCAGGCTCAATTATTTAAGAACCCTTACCTGGAAATGCTGACCAAAACGCATCCACTGGTGATCTGGGGGATGTACCTGCCGGTGATCGTTTATATGCTGTATTATAGCGGCAACACACTGGGCTTTACTACCGCAAGGATCATCCTTACATTTTTAGGAGGTATATTCTTCTGGTCATTTTTTGAATACATCGCACACCGCTATCTCTTTCACATGGTGGCCAAAAGTGAGAGAGCAAAGAAATTCATCTATACCTTACATGGCAATCACCATCATTATCCCAGGGATAAGCAAAGGTTGTTCATGCCACCCGTTCCCAGTTTGATCATCGCCTCCACACTTTTTGGACTGATGTACCTGGTTATACGGCAGCACACGTTCATGTTCTTTCCGGGTTTTATTTTGGGTTATTTAATGTACGGCACTATGCATTACGCTATTCACGCCTGGAACCCTCCTTTCAAATGGATGAAGGGATTGTGGAGAAATCATCACCTGCATCATTATAAGAACGAACATAACGGGTATGGTGTTAGTTCCACGTTGTGGGACCATGTATTCGGTACTATGTTCGACCTGAAAAAAGAAAAAGAAGATAAGGACAAAGTAAAGGAACTGATGTTTGAAAAGAAATCCTCACAATAATGATCCATCTGCCGGCTTCCGGATAGGGTGTGACTGACTTTACCATTTCTCTTCATCTGAAATAGTTGAATCGCCGGGTTGGTTTTCTTCCCGGCTTTTGATCTTTTGTAATTGGCGGTCGATCATCATATCCGCTATAAGCAAACCCGCATCTCTGCCGGGATGGTCCTTCAGCAATTGACGCAATTTTATTTCATTGATATCCATCCGGTAGAGCACTGCAATTAAGCGGTTAAAATCATGCAGGAGCCAGTCGTTGATGGTATCGGCCAGCAATTGTTTAGCGGCACCGGCATCCTGCTCACTAACGGTGATGCCTACCTGTTTTGCTGCTGCCCATAATGGTTCATCCTGCTTCATATCACTTAAATGTAACATATTACATGCAACAACCGTGCGGTCTTTTCGTACTTACATACTCATCCTGTATAAAAGCCGTTTATCCCAAACCTTACGAAAATTTCGTAGACAAATTTCTTTCTACGAATAGTGTCGTATATATTCGTCCTTTACAACCATAGCCATTGCCATGAAAAAAATTGTATTCTTCACCATAACAGGCTGTTTATTATCACTCCTGTCTTTTCCGCAAGGAATATTAAAAGGTAAGATCGTTGATTCATCCGGGTCCAGGCCGTTGGGACTGGCCACGGTAACGGTATTTAAAGCAGCGGATACCGCTATTATTACCTATCGCCTCAGCACACCCGAAGGGGAGTTTAAAGTACCGGGCATTCCATTGGATATTAATTGCCGGGCTGTTATTTCCTATTCCGGTTATAGTGTGTACCGTAAGGAATTCAGCATATCCGCAGCACAATCCACGCTGGATATCGGTACCATCACCCTTGCTCCTGATGCCAAATCACTTGATGAAGTATTGTTGATCGCTGAGCGGCCGCCGGTAGTGGTAAAAAAAGATACGATCGAATTCAATGCCTCTGCCTTTAAAACATTGCCCAATGCGCTGGTGGAAGACCTGCTGAAAAAGTTGCCCGGCGTAATGGTGGATAAAGAAGGCAACATCACGGTAAATGGAAAACCGGTGAACCGGATATTGGTGGATGGAAAAACGTTCTTTGGCGATGACCCCAAAATGGCAACAAGAAATTTGCCGGCCAATGTTATAGATAAAGTACAGGTAACCGATGATAAAGAAGAAATGATGCGCAACGGGGATGATAACCCGAATAACGTGGGAAAAGTAGTGAACATCACGCTGAAAAAAGGTGTGAAGAAGGGATGGTTTGGTAAACTGTATGCAGGCGCAGGCACCAAAAACCTTTATGAGGCAGGTGGTATCGCTAATATTTACCGGGATACTTTGCAATTAAGTGTGCTGGGTTATATGAATAACCTGAACCGGCCGGGCTTTAGTTATTCAGAGCTGATGTCGGCCGGCGGCTTCGACAGGATACGAAGCAATAGTAACAGCAACAGCACGAGCATTTGGAATAATAACGGCGGCAGCGGTGTATCTATCAACGGAATAAATTTTGGCGGAGCTCAAAACTTCGGCGGTATTTCCACCAGCAGGGGCGCCGGTTTCAATTTGAATCATGCCCCCAACAAAAAGAAATCGTTATACCTCCAGTACTTCAACGGCAATGTGCGTTCTCCAAGAGTTACCCTTACAGATCTGAAACAATTTATTGGTGATACGGTCATCAACACTAACACAAGACTTACCGGTGATATGGTGACACATACTCATAATATTGGCGCCGGCGCCCGGCTCAAGCCCGACTCCGTGACCAATATCCTGATCAATACCAATTACCTGGTGGGTACACAATTTGAGGACAGGGTCAGTAATATCGCTGGGAATAATAATAAAACAGGGTCCCTGAGTAATGGTGATGTGACACAAAATAATGATGGCAAACTCTATTGGTACCGCCATAATGTGAGCATTACCCGTTTATCCAGGACGAAAAAAGGAAGACGATTCAACTTTAATCATAACCTGGATATCAATAATCGTTACAATGATTTTATGTCGGAGTCGGACATCAGTTATTACTACCCGGTGGTGTATGACAGTGTGTATGCCCAGCTGAGAAAAGAACGGATCCCGCGTACAGATGCCAATGTATTTTTCAACTACAGCGAACCGCTTAACAAACATTTTACGATCCGGGTGGGCGGCCGTTATGAATATAGTAAACTTAATAATGGCGTGAGTACTTTCAATCGCCTCAATGGAAGCGATAAATTCGATGTGTTCAATGCGTCACTCAGCAGCGATTTCAGAAGGGTGAGCCACCGTTATTTGTTCAACCCGGGCCTGGAATACAAATGGAAGGACCTTGCCATTACCCCCTCTTTACGCTTCCTGGAACAGCATGTAAATAACAGGCTGGTATCTGCTTCCACCACCATCAAACAGGAACAGTTCAATATACTGCCAGCCTTCTCCGTGGTGTATAAGCAACTCAGCTTTAACTATTCAAAGGATGTGAACCTTCCATCTTTTAATTTCATTAATCCGGTTACCGATATCAGCAACCCTTATTTTGTTACAAAAGGAAATCCCGGCCTGTTGTCTGCAGAAAGAAATAACCTCTCCGTAAATTATTATTTTAATGATCCCAAACGCTTTATCAACGTGGGTGGCTATGTGAGTGCAGGTTTTACCAACAGGGATATTGTGCAGAGCATTACTATCGACGACAGGGGAGTGCAGACCAGTTTCCCGGTCAATGCAAACGGCAGCAGGAACTACAGCATGAACTGGAATATCAATAAGCAGTATAAGAACAAGAACAATTTCATCTTTACCTGGCATACCGGTAACTGGATGGGGGTGAATAAAAGCAAACTGCTTTTCAACGGAGCAGAAAGCTGGCAAACCACTTTCAATTATAACCATTGGTTGGGTGTGGGCATCAACTTCAATGATAAATTTGAATGGAATTCCAACTTCAGCTTTGGAAAGAACTTTACCCACTACACCAGCGATGCTTACAGGAAGCTGAAGGTAAGCACTTATTACCTGGACAATGAACTGGTGCTGCGCTGGCCCAAACATTTTATCTGGGAAACACAGGTTTCTTATTCCTATAACGGCAGCATACCCGCAGGGATGCCAAAGGATATGCTGCGATGGAATGCAGCTCTGAATATTACGATGCTGAATAATGAAGCGGGGGTATTAAAACTGGCCGTAAATGATATTCTGAACAGGAATAACAGTATTTGGGTCAATGCCAACCGAAATACGATCACTACCACAAATAACAATATCCTGGGACAGTATTTCCTGGCCACATTTACTTATAATGTAAGGCCGGCGGGCGTGAAAAAGAAAGTGGGTGGCAGGGAAAGATTGTTCATGTTTTAATATTTTTCCATAACACCCATCCCAAATAAGGCGAAATCGTATTTCACCGGGTCATTCTTATCCAGTTTTTGAAGATAATAGGTAAGCTCCAGCGCTGCTAGCCAGTCCGTTTGTTTACGTTTCAGCAACTGCAACCGCCTGGCCACTCTCGCCACGTGCAGGTCCACCGGGCAAATGAGTTGTGCAGGCGAAATAGTATTCCAGATGCCAAAATCAACGCCCTTATTGTCTTTTCTTACCATCCAGCGGAGAAACATATTCAGCCGCTTACAGGTAGAATTCCTTTCAGGTGTGGCAATATGTTTTTTAGAGCGGGCAGGAACATCCTCCAGGGAAAAGAAGTAATGATGAAAGCCGGTGAGCATCGCTTCCACTGTATCACCGTGACGGGTAAACGCTGTTTCGAGTGATGGTTGCTGTTGGTAATGCCTGGAAAGAAATTCAATAAAATACAAAAGATCAGTGGCGTTAAAAGTGCGGTGTTTAAAATCAACCAGCTTCTTCAATTGTGCAGTACCGGGATCAAGACAAAACTCATAGGGTGAGTTGCCCATTAGTTTCATCAGTTCCTTTGCCTTTTGAATGATCGTGGTACGGTTGCCCCAGGCAAAGATGGCCGCGAAAAAACCGGCTATCTCGATGTCCTGTTTTTTTGTGAAAAGGTGAGGTACTGAAATGGGGTCATCCGCAATAAACGCAGGTTGATTGAAATGCTCCACTTTGCTGTCAAGGAATTGACGAAGTTCCTTTCCTTTCATCATTTGCCCATTAAGTAGATCAGCAGGTCCATGGCCAGTTTTTCCAGGGGCTGATTTACGTTGAAAGAATTAGCTGCAAAAACGATCGATGTTTTTGTTGCAGGTTCAAATGCGGCAAATGTGGAGAAACCATATGTGCCTCCATTATGCCAGTACACCCGGTGTTTCATATTATCCAATGTATGCCAGCCATAACATATTTGCATACCCGGTCCTGCAGGCCACACAGGTTTTGTCATTCTGCCCACTGTCTTTGAAAATGTATCATTTGTTAATGAGATATGTGCATCCAGGTATTTGAGCATATCTTCTGCTGTACTTTTTAATGCTCCAGCGCCTGCAAGGCAATCAAATTTCCAATAGGCGGCAGGGCGGCCTGTAAAAAAACCGGTGGCTGTATCGTTCATGGTTCTCTTAGTTTCAACATACGAATCATTCATGGAGAGCGGGTCCAGGATATATTGTTTGAGCAGGGATTCATATGAAAGCTGACTCTTGTCTTCCATCAGGGTGCCGAGCAGGCCATAACCTAAATTGGAATATGCATATTTACCCGCGGTGATTTTTTTTAGTTTTTGCAGGTATGGATATAGATAATTTCGGCCATAAAAAGCATAAGGCTGCATCAGGGCATACTCCTTTATCTTATCCAGGTCGTCCGGTAACCGGGGCAAGCCGCTGGTATGGGTCAGGATATCTTGTAATATAATCCTGCTGAGAACGGAGTCATTGCCCACTGAAACAGGGAGATATTCATTCAATGATCCGGATAGGCTGACCAGCCCTGCTCCGTCCATCTGCATCAGTACATTGGCCGTAAAAGTCTTAGTGATAGAACCTGCTTCAAAAATAGTATGGGAAGAAAACGATTTTTTAGTAATAGGATCAGCAAATCCATAGCTATAGTATTTTTTCTCACTATTCCGGCTCACACCGATGATAATACCTGGCGCTTTGGATTTGCTGAAAAAGGTTTTGACCTGCTCATGCAGAACAGAATCAATTTCCGTATTCAATGAATTGGAAAAGGGCAATTGGTCAAATGGAACGGATTGACTTTTGGCAGTCAGTTGCAGGAGCAGTAACTGGCCGATCAGTTTTACTTTTCTGAACATTCCCAAATTTATAAAGAACACCGTGGATTAAAAGCGTCTTTATAGATTTTAGTTTTCTTTACTTATACGGGATTTTTACCCTGGATGATCCTTAATATGATCGCAATGACAGCAATGACCAGTAAGGCATGAATTAAGCCCCCGAGAGAGAAGACAAATACGCCCAGGAACCATCCGATGATCAGCACAATGGCAATAAGATAAAGCATAATGAAATAGTTTAATTATCCAATGCTGTTTCCGGATTTATTCTTACTAATACTGTGCCAGCAGGGGGTATGAATGGAATGATTAGTGTTTCACGGTTGAACCACAGACCGTTAAGATGATTGACTCGTTTTGGTGCCATCTCTCCCTGCAGGAAATATTTCCGCTATGGAGCAGGTAGCCAATAAAAAATCCCTTTCGGGAAAGGGATTTTGGTTGAAGTCGAAGGTGATTTTTATCCAATAGCTTTTTTAAGGTCCTCTATAAGATCGTCTGCATCCTCAATACCCACACTCAGCCTGATCAGTGAGTCACTCAACCCGTTCTTTATTCTCTCTTCTCTCGGAATGGAGGCATGCGTCATGCTGGCGGGGTGATTGATCAGCGATTCAACACCTCCCAAACTTTCTGCCAGGGAAAAGAGGTGGGTGGATGACAATACTCTCCTGGCCTCTTCGACACTATCGTTCTTCAGTTCAAAGGAGATCATACCACCAAAATCACGCATTTGTTTTTTGGCTATGGCATGTCCCGGATGATCTTCAAAACCGGGCCAATAAACTTTTGCCACTTTGGGGTGATTGCGGAGCCAGTGTGCAATGATCTTCCCGTTTTCGCAGTGTGCTTTCATTCTTACTCCCAGGGTTTTTATACCTCTTAACACTAAAAAGCAATCCATAGGCCCGGGCACGGCACCACAGCTTTTTTGTATAAAGTATAATTTCTCTCTCAGGTCTGCATCATTCATCATCAGCGATCCCTGGATCACATCACTATGTCCTCCCAGGTATTTGGTAACGGAATGCATTACGATATCAGCACCCAGGTCCAGCGGGTTTTGAAGATAAGGGGAAGCGAATGTATTGTCCACACATACCAGGATGCTGTGTTTTTTAGCAATAGCGGTAATAGCCGCAATATCACAGATATTCATCAGTGGGTTAGTGGGCGTTTCCAGCCAGATCAGCTTTGTGTTTTTATTAATGAATGACTGGATATTTGCGGTGCTCTGCAGATCGGTATAATGAAATTTAATGCCAAATCGTTCAAACACTTTGGTGAAGAGCCGGTATGTGCCGCCATACATATCATTGCCACAGATCACTTCATCTCCGGGTTGTAATAATTTAATAACGGCATCGGTAGCGGCCACTCCACTGCTGAAGGCAAGACCAAATTTCCCGTTTTCAATGATGGCAAATGCTTCTTCCAGCGCTTTACGGGTGGGATTCTGGCTGCGGGCATACTCAAATCCTTTGTGATGACCTGGTGCTTCCTGCACATAAGTGGAGGTTTGATAGATGGGGGTCATGATAGCTCCTGTGGACGGATCGGGGGTGGCCCCGGCATGTATCAATTTAGTGGCAATCTTCATATTATAGTAGTTGAAGCGCAAAGATGTGAAATATCAGGCAAATTAATTGTCCGCCATTTTACCACTCATCCGCCAATAGTTTTTTTTAACAATCGGCAACATACTATAACAGGGAGTGAAAATCACGGTTTGTAAGGATAAAAATATTTTTCAGCGGCAATTTTGCACGCTTCAGCTTTTTTTAAGATTACATACATATTGCGGTAGCATAAACTTCACTTACCAGTAATAGCAATTTGCTTGCCTTCGGGCAATGGCCTGGCTAGCTTTGTTATGTTATTGATCATTAACTCAAAAAGTATAACCATGAAAAAGATGATTTACCTGGTCGTTTTGCTGACAGGCCTGTCAGCAGCGGCTGCAACGCCCCCGGATGTAAATGAAAAAGTGCTTAAAGCTTTTAAAGAAACTTTCCTGGATGCCAGCAATGTTACCTGGACTGAAATGGAGAACAGCTACAAAGCTAATTTCAGGCAGAGTGAGATCCAGGTCAGGGCTATTTACGACAGTGAGGGTAACCTGCTGGAAACTGTACGGTATTATGATGAAAAAACATTGCCTCCGAACATCACAGCCCGGATCAAAAAAAATTATGCCGGGAAAGATATTTTTGGTGTAACAGAGGTCAGCTCAGAGAATGAGATCATTTATCATGTAACGCTGAAAGACGAGAAAAACTGGTACGTGGTAAAAGCCGACCCTTACGGGCAACTGGAGCTGACCAAGAAATTCAAAGATGCCAATGCCGGGAACTAAAACACGGCTGTTAACCCTATATATCAGCATACATCGTCCTGTAGTCTGAATACAAAAGATGCAGGACGATTTTCTTTTAATCAATGCTTAATTAAAGCGTATCGGCAATCTTGCTTCAATATCAGCCCAGGCCATTACCAGGTCCACCACGCCATTGGTTTTCTCAAATTGCAGGGTAAAGAATTCAAGTTGGGACGTAATTTGTTTGGGAGTAACAACAAAACGGGCAATATCCTTTGCCGGATCGGGGCCCAAACCCCAGGTGTCAATATTGGAGTTGATAACAATGGTCCAACTTCCAGCTTCAGGGATGCAATAGAGCACATAACGGCCCGCCTTTATCTTTTTATCCTGTATCACTGCGTCTGTGTAAAGATCCAGTTCGGTGGCTTCATTGGCACCTAATCTCCAGGGTTCTCCATATTTCAGGATATTATCAAACAGCTTGCGTCCTCCCAGGTGAGGGCGGCTATATATCACCCGGGCCATAGGCGGGGTGTTAATGGCCTTCGCAGTTTTTAATTTCGGGTAGTCCACAGGGTAATAACACATATCCATAGGCGAAATGTCCGGAAGAGAATAATTATTGACCGGATTTTCTGGTTTGGGATCAGCGGCAGAATCGGCTTTTGTAATGGTAGCCGGTGTTTGTTTCGGCTGGCCATTATTATCTTTTTTGTCTTCACAGGAATACAGCTGCACAAGACCTATGCCCAATACGATCAACAGAAACATTCTTTTCATACAGTGTTCTTTTAAAAATTGACCGGCAGGGAGATCTTTATTCCTTCCCAGGCGATGACGAGGTTACAGCCCAATGCTGTTTTTTCAAATACCATGGAGAGATTTTCCACTAGGGCTTCCGTTTTTTGAACAGGAACAAGGGTCCTTACCACATCTTTCTTAACATCATATTTGAATGAACCCCATGTATCTGTTTCTTTATTGATAATCAGGGTCCAGTTGTTCTCATCGGGAATGGCGTATAGGGTATAACGTCCTTTACCCACCTTTTTGTTACCGATTTTTACAGATTTAAAGAATTCTATTTCGGTAGCTTCATTAGCGCCCAGTCTCCACAGCTCCCCGTATTTTACCAATCCGCCAAATACAGTCCTTCCGGCCCGCTGAGGACGGCTATACACCACCCGGGCCACGAGCGGCTCTGTTATTTTATCCTGAATCTTTTGCACCGGGTAATTAGTGGGATAATAGCTCATGTCCATAGGTGACTTATCCACCGCCGGAAGATTGTTTTGTGCCAGCAGGCACATAAAAAATAGCTGGGAAACGAATAATAATGTCAGCGCTTTTTTCATAATATGAGTATTTACAAAAATAATTGATTTACCTGTTAGACGGATACCCCCGGAAAATTACCTCACTTGCTTTCCATCAGTCGTGAAAATTCTTGCATAGACCAGGGTTTTACATCTGCCCAGAATTGACGGTAACAGTCCTGTAAAAGTTGGTAATGGGTCTCAAAGAGTTGATAGGCGGTATCTGATTCTGTAAGATAGGCAGACCGGCGGACCACTCCACCCAGGCTTTTTCCGGCTCCATGGAGCGTACGGTAATGATAAAGCCAGTTATGCTGTTTCATATAGGGAAACATACCGGCAAAGGGGTCAGGCAGGAATTTCGTGTGTGCGTCAAGTATAGTATATGTTCGTTGAGAGAACTGCAGGAGGGAACTATCGCTGAATTCAGCCTCATCCGTGGCCAGGAAATGATCATATACCACATCCACAAAAGCGCCGCTGTATAGCCGGTAATGCGGCCTGAATACTTCCTTCGCAGCTTTGGTGGCCGGATGATCATCTGTAAAACGGTCGATTAGCCGGTGTAAGGTGATACCCTGCAGGATAGGGAGAGGGTAATCGAATTTCTTTTTCCCTTTTACAAAATCACTGATCATATTCCCCACCAGTATCTCCGGGTGATCAAAGGAAAGATAAGCGTGGGCCAGGTAGTTCATGAAAGCACAAGGTACAGGATTGAACGGAGGAACGGAAGAACAATAGAACAGATGAACAGAAGAACAATAGAACAGATGAAC
>CAZSGD010000026.1:31312-58231 GCA_964606155.1 uncultured Chitinophaga sp.
GAAGAACAATAGAACAGATGAACAGAAGAACAATAGAACAGATGAACGAGGAACAGAAGAACAGAGGAAGTATATCAACTTTACAAATGATAGACAAACTGTACCCCTGGCTCACAGTCAAAACCAATTAACGACTCCATCAACTAGCCATTCTGTGTTTCCCGTTTTTGCTTTCTGTACACTTTAAAAGAATACACAGCCGGTATGATCGTTATAGTAAGCATCACCACGGAAAAAACTATGATGGCAGCAACAGGTGTAAGAAACAGGCAAACGATGGCCAGTAATATTCCACCGGCAAACCATAAACGGCCGGCCAACTGGTGTGTTTTCTTCCAGTTTTCAGGGTTTTCCAGTGTCCAGGGTAAGCGAAGACCTGCAAAATAATTGGGTTTCAGGTTGGGCATATAGTTGCCGATAACAGCAAATAATAAACCGGTGCCGGAGAAAATAAAACCTGTGGTAAATTTAACAGCACCTGACAGGCTGCTGTAGATAATAACTACGAGTAGGGCCGACATAAAAACCACCACGGCAAATGCAATACGGCGTAAACGCTCTTTGTTTTCAGCAGCATATTTCTTAGGGTCGATCCGGTAAATATTCGTAAGCAGGAAGTAAACGAATATGCTCATACCTGCAATAACGGCGGAAAGACCGATCAATTCTTTTTTACTGCCATACCGGTCTGGCTTGCCATACAAGTCATAATGCATGGCCACCTGTTCTGGTAATTTATTCCATACAATCAACAGGTAAATAACGGGTGCTATGACAACAACCCATACCAGTTTTTTCAGTAAGCTATTCATATCAATAGGTTTTATTTCTTTTTTGACTTGAACTGCATCAGCCATTTCAGGATCTCATCCATGACGGTTGTGTTCAGTGAATAATAAACGAACTGGCCTTCTTTCTCAGCGATCACGAGTTTGGCCTGTTTCAGCAGGTCCAGGTGATGGGATATGCTGGGAAAGGAAATATTGAATTTGTCGGCTATCTCACCGGCAGTCATGTCTTTTTCCTGCAGCAATTCCAGTATTTCCCTCCGGGTCGGGTCGTTTAACGCTTTAAACACAATGTTCATATCGTGATCCTCACTAATTATATATTTAGACAAATATCTAAATACTTTTCGAATCCTCCAAATTGTTATTACTGACTGACACAAACGGGGGATAGGCAGGGATAACTGGTATTTAAGAATGGCAGGCGGTTAATATTCAGCAACTTCTGTTAACAGCAATTAACACTCGTCACCGCTGCTCACAATTGGCTTGCCGGGGGCTGTAACCCCATCTACTTTTGTATCGTCATACTAACCAAAGAAAGATTGATAAATAAAGTTTGCAAAAGCAAACGAAACCAACAAAACCTATAACATGAAAAAGATGATTTTGACACTGGCAATTGCTGTAAGCACATTCAGTGCTTTTGCCGGGGAAGAGGAAGTGAATCCAAAAGTGCTGAACGCATTCAAAACGGAATTCGGTAAAGCAAAAGAGGTAAAATGGACAGCCGGAGTGAATTATTTTGAGGCAACTTTTGTTTACAATGATAAATACCTGTTTGCCTGGTACAATGCCGAGGGGGAATTATTGGGACTCTCCAGGTATATCAGTCCCGATGACCTGCCCATGACGCTGCAGAAAAGCCTGAAAGAAAATTATGAAGGTTACTGGATCAGCGACCTGTTTGAAGTGTCAAAGGATGAGGGTACTTCATATTACATTACCCTGGAAAATGCGGATACAAAACTGGTATTAAAATCATCCGATACTTACGGCTGGAGTTTTCAGAAAAAAGTAAAGAAAGCATAAACCTTAGTTTTGGTGTGTGGTAAAACAAGCCCCGTACTCCTTCCAGGAGGCGGGGTTTTGTATTTCATTCCGGTATTCATTCCATTTTGTTTACAATTATTTAATAACGTTAAATAGATTAACAATGCCCGCCGTAAATCACAATTTACTTGACTGCTGTAACAACACAGAATATTTTTGAGTCGAAATAATCAAATGTCATTAACTATTAAACCAAAAGCCATGAAAAGATTTTTTTTATCTCTCACCATGCTGGCCATCGTTACCACATCAGCATTTGCCAGCGATGATTATGAAGTAAGCGAAAAAGTAAAACAATCCTTTAAAAAAGAATTTGCAGGAGCACAGTATGTACAATGGGCCGAACAGGGCGATTATATGAAAGCCACATTTGTATTGGCCGGCAGCCGCGCCATTGCCTATTTTTCCCAGGACGGTGAACTGGAAGGTAGCATCCGCAATATTTTTTTCAACCAGTTGCCCCTGGCGGTGATTACTTCGCTGAATAAAAAGTTTGAAGATGTTATTGCCATCGATATTGCCGAGATCTCCAATGTGAATGGTACTAATTACCGGTTGACACTGGAATCCAAAGAGAAAAAGTATCGGGTGAAAGTGGATCCCTCCGGCAATATTACGGATGTCGACAGAGTGAAGAGTTAGGTTTTTTGCAGGTGTTAAAAAAAGTTCTGTCCCGAAGCTTCGGGACAGAACTTTTTTATTGGTGCAATCCTGTAATTTTGCGGCCTGTTCCGCATTGTCTCACCTTATTGTGATCTGAAGGCGGCCATAAATTCTTTATCATGCATAAAGGACCCGTTTCACAATTCATTCAGCACCATTACCGCCACTTCAATGCTGCGGCACTGGTGGATGCAGCCAAAGGTTACGAACTTCATTTACAGGAAGGGGGTAAAATGATGGTTACACTGGCCGGGGCCATGAGTACCGGAGAATTAGGTATTTCACTGGCTGAAATGATCCGCCAGGGCAAAGTGGATATCATCAGTTGTACAGGTGCTAACCTGGAAGAAGATGTGATGAATCTTGTGGCACACTCTCATTACAAAAGAATCCCTAATTATCGCGATCTGACACCGCAGGAAGAATGGGACCTGCTGGAAAACCATTACAATCGTGTAACAGACACTTGTATTCCTGAGGAAGAAGCGTTCCGTCGTTTGCAAAAGCACCTGGTGAAACAATGGAAGGATGCGGAAGCAAAGGGTGAAAGATATTTTCCGCATGAGTTTTTATATAAAACAGTATTAAGCGGCGAATTAAAACAATACTATGAGATCGATCCCAAAGACAGTTGGATCGTGGCAGCCGCAGAAAAAAATATCCCGATCGTGGTACCCGGGTGGGAAGACAGTACCACCGGAAACATATTTGCCAGTTATGTGATCAAAGGTGAGTTAAAAGCCAGTACCGTAAAGAATGGTATTGAATATATGGCATGGCTGGCCGGCTGGTATCGTCAGAATTCATCCGGCAAAGGAGTGGGCTTCTTCCAGATCGGCGGTGGTATTGCCGGTGATTTTCCTATCTGCGTAGTGCCTATGATGTACCAGGACCTGGAATGGCATGATGTTCCTTTCTGGAGTTATTTCTGCCAGATCAGCGATTCCACCACATCATACGGTTCTTATTCAGGTGCTGTGCCCAATGAAAAAATTACCTGGGGAAAACTGGATATCCATACACCCAAATTCATTGTGGAAAGTGATGCTACGATCGTAGCCCCGTTGATATTTGCCTGGGTGCTGGGATGGTAATTGAAATAAGTAATAACATATATAAAATGCCCGGTTCTTACAACCGGGCATTTTTAATGTATACTTCATTGCTTAAAACCCTCTCTGTGGAATCTCCAGTTTGATATCCCTTTTCAGCATGGCATCACGGTTGGCCATTTCCCAGGCGGTATGAAATATCAATTGCGTTCTTTTTTTGAAAAGCTCGTAATTGATCTTATCCGGTGTGTCGGTGCCTCGGTGATAATCGCCGCCCAGCATACCATCGTAGTAAAAAATGATAGGCACCCCTTTCTGTGCAAAATTGTAATGATCGCTGCGGAAATAGATTCGATTGGGGTCTTTGGGATCATTGAATTTATAATCCAGCTCCATTTTTACATAACTATTATTGGCTGCTTCGCTGATCACTTTCAGATCACTGCTGATCTTATCATCGCCCACCACATACACATAGTTAGTGGAATCGCCCACTTTGCGGCTGGCATCACTGCGGCCGATCATATCAATATTCAGGTCAACTGTGGTTTTTTCCAGGGGATAAATGGGGTGGTTGGCGTAATAGGCCGATCCCCATAACCCTTTTTCTTCACCACTCACGGTCATGAACACCATGGTCCTGCGCGGGCCTTTACCGGCCTGTTTTGCTTTTACAAATGCTTCTGCAATTTCCAGCACGCCGGTTGTGCCGGAGCCATCATCGTCCGCACCATAGAAAATGATCGTATCTCTTTTGCCCAGGTGATCGTAGTGGGCAGTGAGGAAAACATATTCATCTTTCAGGTCTGTTCCCTCCAGTACACCTATTACATTAGAAGCAGAACTGGTCCTGGTTGTTTTGGCATAAGCCAGGTCTATTTCTGCCGGGTATGTTTTAGCAGGAGCGGTACCGGCTTTTAATTTATCCAGGATATTCTTTCCCTCCTCACCCATGATCTTTTCCGCAACTGCCGGGGCTACAGTGAATGTAAAAGGCAATACAGATGCACGATAACTATTCGGGTTCCAGTTGGAGTTGATATTCATCGCTCTCCGTGGGTAATTATTATAAATGATCATTACAGCAGCAGCTCCTTTACTCATCGCTGCATTCATTTTCCCAAAAGCGCTGGCAGGGGAAGCAAAACCGGTGGTGGATGATTTGTAATCAGCCGGAGTGCCATCGGCAATCAAAACGAGTTTACCTGTTACTTTCAGGTCTTTATAGTCATCACGCTTATCACCATCAAGGATGCCATAACCTGCAAATACAACTTCTGAAAAACGCATTTCTGCAGAGTAGTTATTGGCCTGTGGCTGGTAATCTTTGTTCAGTTCAAGCACCGCACCATTTATTTTCATACCGGCATTTAGCATAGAATCTTTATACAAAGGATAAGTTTGACGGTAGCTGCCATTGTTGCCCGGAGTTAATCCCAGCATCTTGAAATGATCTTCGATATAATTGGCGGCTTTTTCGAGCCCTGGAGAAGGTGTATCGCGGCCCTCCATTTCCTTGCTGGCAATGATATACAAGTGTTTCTTCAGGTCTTCAACAGTAATAGTAGCAGCCATCTTTGCGGCGTTCTTATCTTTTTTCTGCGTCCAGGCAAAAAGGGGGCTGCAGAGCAGCAGTACTACAAATAGTTTTTTGTACATAGTTATTTAATTGATGATATATACAATTAAAAATAATCCCCTTTGGTAAAAGGGGAATAAAAATGGGATGACTGGTCAATATCATGCACAGGCTATCTTTTCCACCCTTTTTTGGTGACGGCCACCTTCAAATTCGGTGGTCATGAAAAGCGCTACCATCTTCTCAGCATCACCTTCCCTTACAAAACGGGCGGGGATACAGATGATATTGGCATTATTATGCTCCCGGGCCAGCTTAGCCAGTTCCTCGCCCCAGCAGATAGCAGCACGAACACCCTGGTGTTTATTGGCTGTCATGGCCACACCATTGGCACTGCCGCAAAGAAGGATGCCAAATGCAGCTTTGCCTTCTTCCACAGCTTCTGCCACCGGGTGGGCAAAATCTGCATAGTCCACCGAATCCTTATTATGCGTGCCATAATCAGAAAACGGTAATCCCTTACCTTCTAAAAAAGAGATCAGGTCTTCTTTATATTCATAGCCTGCGTGATCACTGCCGATAGCGATAGGCTTATGTAGATCAAAAGGAGAATGCATAAGGGTGCAATTTTGAATTTGCAAATGGAGAAATGGCCATGACAAAGGTAACCACATTACAGTAACCCTCTCTCAAAATTTCGGGATAACCCTTTTCAAAATAACATTAGCTCCATTCATTTAACTCTTTGTCCTGCTGTTTGTTAATACGTGAAGCGATGATAATACTGGCTTCGAACAAAAGATACAGTGGAATGGTAACAATGGTCAGGCTGAAAGGATCGGTGGAAGGAGTGATGATAGCTGCTGCAATAATTATGATAATAAAAGCATGACGGCGGTATTTTCGTAAAAAACGGCCCGTTACAATACCAATTCTCGCCAGCACCATCACCAGTAATGGCATTTGAAACAAAATGCCAATACCCACGGTGGTGTAAATAAGATTTTCCAGGTAATCGGAAAAAGTGGGCATGATCTGGATCTGCGGACTCAGCTTGTAATTGAAATAGAAATTGACCATGAAAGGGGTAAGGATGAAATATCCAAAGGCAACGCCCATAAAAAACAACAGGGATACCCAGAATATAACCCCTCTTGTTTTTTTCAGCTCTTTGGCAGAAAGAGCCGGTTTTACAAAACGCCAGAACTCCCAGAACACATAGGGGAATGCTAAGATAAATCCGCCAATAAAAGCCAGGGTGAATGATGCAATGAACTGCCCCGTCATGGTGGTCTCTAAGAATTTAGCATCCACCTGTGCAAAACAAAGGGCATCGCCGATGCCGATATTTTTTCCAAAACTGCAGAGCCAGCGGGCAGAGATAAAATCGGCACGGGTGGGGGCAAACAGGATATTGTTTACCACGTAATCCGAATAAATGAAAACAACAACGGCGCCAACCAGCACGGCAACTACCGAAC
The DNA here is from genome assembly GCA_964606155.1 of uncultured Chitinophaga sp. Classification (GTDB taxonomy): domain Bacteria; phylum Bacteroidota; class Bacteroidia; order Chitinophagales; family Chitinophagaceae; genus JJ008. Next base: position 37,929 of record CAZSGD010000026.1, read on the forward strand.
GGATGACATGCCAGCGCAGCTCTTCGAGATGGTCAATGAACGACATCTCATTCTTCGGGTCTTTTTTACGTTTGTTGAAAAAATCCAGCAGGGCCATAGTTTATTTTCAAAAGCTGCGCAAAGATAAGTGGTGCTTAGAGAATTCAGTTTATAGTTTGTCTTTTATGGTTTGTAGTTGAGGCCGCTTAAAGCAAACTTATGCTTGCCTCGCTTCAAAAAGGGCTTCGATCTATCGGAAATATTCAATAATAAACGACCTTAACCATAAATTTCAAACGATAAACTATAAACTCTTTATTTAAGTCTTTTCATTTTCACCATCTCGATCCTCGTATCCCCCACATGCATAATGTCGAATTCGTAATCGTCAATGATGATCCTTTCTTTCTGCCGGGGAATGGTTTCGTGGTAGTTAATGATATACCCGGAAAGTGTTTCCGTTTCTTCTTCACCAAAATCAAACCCGTATTTATCGGCCAGGTAGTCGAGCTCCAGCCTCCCGGAAAAAATATACTCGTTCTCCGATAATTGTTTTTCCACAAATTCCTCTGTATCATATTCATCCTTGATGTCTCCAAACAATTCTTCCAGCACATCTTCCATGGTAATGATACCGGCCGTACCGCCAAACTCATCCACCACCCAGGCAATACTTTTTCTTTCCCGGCTGAATTTGCTGATCAGGTCGGTGGCACTCATACTTTCCGGTACTGCAGGAATAGGCAGCAACACAGACTTGATATCAGCTGGTTTTTTGAAAAGATCCAATTGGTGTACATACCCGATGATATGATCGATATTATTATCAAATACGATCAGCTTACTCAGCTTGGTTTCCACAAATTTTTGCTTGAGCTCGGCTATGCTGGCTGTGCCGTCAATACCCACTATTTCCTTTCGGGGCACCAGGCACTGGCGGATCTTTACCCGGGGCAGCTCCTGTGCATTCTCCATCAATTGCGTATTGCGCTCCTGTTTGGCTTCATCGGCCTGCTGCTGAAAAAGGTTCTTGAGATCACTGCGGTTAAAGGCTTCCTTGTTTTTATCCAACCGGATATTGAATACATATTTCAGCATCCATTCCGCCAGTTTGATCAAACCGGTGGCAATGGGCTGAAACATTTCATAAAAGATATTGGTGATATAGGCCAGGCCGGAAAGCAGTTTAATACTATGTGCACGGAAATACGCACGGGGTATGAATTCAGCGAGCAACAATACAATGAATGTGGTAATAGTGATCTCCACGATAATACGCACCAATCCTGAGCCTACATGCAGGTGGTCCCATATTTGACTCATGACAGCACTTAACTGTAAGCCCAGGAACACAAGGAAAATGGTATAGCCGATAAGTGTGGTGCCTAAGAAATTGGCGGGTGAGTCCAAAAACCGGGAAAGGATCTCGGAAGTATGTCCTCCCTTTTTTTTCCTTATTTCAATACTCAGCCGGTTAGCGCTGTAAAAAGCCATTTCTATGCCGGCAAAAAAGCCCATCAATAAAAGGGTAACGAAAAAAAATATTATCGACTTCCACTCAATCATAGCACGAAGATAAACAGGGCAATGGAGATGGGAAAGCTATTAATCAGGAGAGTTTAGATAGACGTAAGTATCAGTTAGTCAGGAAGTTACGGACAATTTCTTCCGCCTCTTCACAGGCCCTTTCCAGCACATCATTGACGATGATATGATCAAACTGGCTTTTAAAAGTCATTTCGTAAGAGGCTTTGGATATCCTTGCCTTCAGCGATTCTGGTGTTTCGGTGCCGCGGGCACGCAAACGGCGCTCTAATTCTTCGATAGAAGGAGGTTCAATGAAAAGCGATAAGGAGGTTTTGGGAAATTGTTGCTGTACATGAATACCGCCTTTTACGTCCACATCCAGCAAGGGGGCTTTATGCATGCCCCATATTCTTTTCATTTCACTTTTTAAAGTACCATAGTATTTACCTTCATATACCATTTCCCATTCCACAAACTCATTTCGCTCAATTCGCTTCTTGAATTCATCGGCTGTGATAAAATAGTAATCTACTTTATCCTTTTCATTATTGCGGGGCTGGCGGGTGGCGGCAGAAATGGAGAAAGCCAGTTTGTCGGGCATCACTTTCAGCAAATGCCTGACCACGGAAGTTTTGCCTGACCCGGAAGGGGCAGCAATGATGACGATCTTGTTGACTGACTGAGGCATTTGTAACTAAAGTGGGCAAATGTATGGATTAATCACAACCAAACTAAAGGAAGGAGAATAGTAAAAGCCCGCGGGGCTGTTATGTCAATATGTTTTTTTCTTCAGCATTTCTTTTACACCACCAAACCATTCCTCTTTTAAAATACTCAGCACCACGCTGTCCCTTCTTCCACCGCCCACCACGGGCATCTGGCTTCGAAGTGTGCCTTCCAGCACACAGCCAATATCCTTCATGGCCCGGATGCTTTTTTCATTGGCAGCATGGGCCCTGAATTCCAAACGCTCCAGCTCCCATACTTCAAACACATAGGTGAGCAATAATAATTTGCAATGCCGGTTGAGGCCGCTGCGTTGAAACTCCTGCCCGTACCAGGTATATCCCAGCTGTACGGTCAGGAATTCCTGCTGGATATCGTAAAACCGGGTGCTGCCGGCATAGCGGTTGGCTTTTTTATCGAATACAATAAAGGGATACTCTTTCTTATTCTCCAGGTTCGCAACAGCTCCATCCACATATTTTTTCAGGTTCTCTTCTCCTGCAGCAGTGATCAAACCGTATTTCCAGATATCGGGCTCATGCAATGAATAAGGGAGCAAATTTTCCACATCATCCCGGCGGATGGCTCTTAATAGAACCCTTTCATTTTCCAGTACGGGTTGGTCTTCAAAAATATTCGAAATGGCCATGGCTTTACTTTTTTATAACGAAACAGATCTGATGCTTTTATCAGGATGATATTCTTTTTATTTCTGCTCCCAGCTTATTTAACCTTCCATCTATATCCTGGTATCCCCTGTCGATCTGTTCAATGTTCTGGATAATACTTTTTCCTTCGGCGCTTAAAGCGGCAATCAGCAGCGCCACACCGGCACGGATATCCGGTGAGCTCATTGTGATGCCGCGTAAAGCCTGTTCCCTTTCCAAACCTATCACCACGGCACGGTGAGGATCGCATAATACGATCCTGGCTCCCATATCGATCAGCTTGTCAACAAAGAACAAGCGGCTTTCAAACATTTTTTGATGAATGAGCACAGAGCCCTTTGCCTGTATGGCGGTAACGAGTACAATACTTAGCAAGTCGGGTGTGAAACCCGGCCAGGGGTGATCGTAGATGGTCATCACCGAACCATCTAAGAATGTTTGTATCTCATAACTATCCTGCGCGGGAATATGGATATCATCGCCATTAAAATTCAGTTGAATGCCCAGCTGCCTGAATTTTTCAGGAATAATTCCTAGATGACCGATACCTGCATTCTTAATGGTGATATCGCTTTGTGTCATGGCAGCCAAACCGATAAATGAACCCACTTCGATCATATCGGGCAACATACGGTGTTCCGTACCGCCCAAAAAAGTTACGCCTTGTATGGTAAGCATGTTACTGCCGATACCACTGATCTTAGCGCCCATTTTGTTGAGCATGCGGCAGAGTTGCTGTATATAGGGTTCACAAGCGGCATTATAGATCGTGGTAACGCCTTTGGCCATGGTGGCGGCCATCACAATATTGGCTGTGCCTGTTACTGAAGGCTCATCGAGCAATAGATCTGTGCCCTGCAGGTGGGGAGCTTCCAGGTGAAAGAACCCGTCTTCTTCGTGGTAAGTAAAAGAGGCGCCCAGTTTTTCAAACCCGATAATATGGGTGTCCAGTCTCCTTCTTCCGATCTTATCTCCGCCCGGCTTGGGTATGAATGCTTTTCTGAACCGGGATAACATAGGCCCCGCCAGCATTACCGAACCGCGAAGACGGCCACTTTTTTTCCGGTACTCTTCGCTATGCAGGTAATCAATGTCCACGTTATCGGCCTGGAAGATACAGGTATCCCTGCCGGGTCTTTCTATTTTCACCCGCATCTCGCCCAGCAACTCGATCAGGAGGTTTACGTCAATAATATCCGGGATATTGGATATAGTTACTTTTTCAGGCGTAAGCAATACGGCACTGATGATCTGCAGCGCTTCGTTCTTGGCCCCCTGTGGATGGATCTCCCCTTGTAGTTTTTTGCCACCTTTTACTTCAAAAGAGTGCATGTTATGGAATTAGTGATGAATGATTGCGGGTATCTATTTACAAAGTAAATACAAATGCGGATGCCATAAAAAAAGCCGGTCATAAATGGACCAGCTTTTAATATTTTTCTGTTATTATTTAATAGCGCTTCTTTTTGAAATTACCCCCACCATGGTTGTCTCTGCGGCCACCACCGCCGCCACCACCTCTTTGCTGGAATTTACCACCACGTTTCCCATAACTCCCCCTGTCGCGATTCTCCTGCTGCGGACGGAAAGCTTTTACATAAGGCGTATTGGTAAACGTAAGTTGACCTTCTGTGATACCGGTAAGTTCACTTTGTATCGCATCATCATGCACGGTTTCTTTATGCCAGTTGTTATACGCCAGTTTCATATAATAAGCGATGGCATTGGCAAAACCCAAACGTTTTTCAGGGTTCTCTTCTTTCAGTGCTTTATCAATTACCACTTCCAGGTTTTTGCCCAGGTGATAGAACCTGGGATTGCTATTGGGGTAAGGTAATGGCTTAGGTTTAGCCCTTAGCGTTTCCCGGGTAGGAATGGGGTAAGGGGATTTTACATCCAGTTTAAAATCTGCAATAAGAAACAGATGGTCCCACAGCTTGTGACGAAAATCTTCCACATTCTTCAAATGAGGATTTAAAAACCCCATTAATTCTATAGCAGCCTGTGCATTACGCTGGCGTCTTTCGGGGTCCTCGATATTGAGAATGTGCTCGATCATCTTCTGCACATGACGCCCGTATTCACGCATGATCAATTGATTTCTCGTAGTGTTATATTCCATAAATATTTCAAGTGAAGCAACAAATGTAACGAAAGGGATTAAGAATGTAAAGTTTAAGGGCTTAAAACTGCGGCAGAAAGAAGAGGGGAAGGATCTATATCGGGTGGGTACCGGGCTATAAAAAAGAAAGGGGCCCCGAACCAAGGCCCCTTTTACAAGCCACCATCCTCTTCCACCTAAGAGGTCATTTAATGAAAAGTTGATTGACACCGGACAGCTGGTTCGTTACATCCGTCAGCTTCAACCAATACGTACCGCTTTGTAACGTTGCAACCTGCTGGTAAAATGAACCTGATACTTCGATCTCTTTGTGTATTACCTTTTGTCCCTGTGTGTTGAAAATCTGCAATAGCATTTTTCCGCTGTGATTATTATCAAATTTGATACCAACAATGCCATCTGAGGGATTTGGGTATATAATAAATTTAGGCGGTGCAGAGCCCTCTAAACGGAGGGGCCTTACCTCGCTGATTCTTGTAAAACCATTTGCATATACTTGTTTTACACGGAAATAGAACATTCCGCTTTCGTTTTGACGGGTGGTATATAAGTAATTATAGGATCCGTCACCATGCTGATGACGAGGCACCTGACCGGCCGGTGAAAAATGTATGCCATCCCGGCTCACTTCTGTAACATAATGATAAGAGAATGGAATATTCGGATCATCAAAGCCGGACCAGTTGAGTTCTGCTTTATTATCAGCTTTTTTTACAGCAGAAAAATTCCTGATATTCAGGGGTAACACAAAACCAGGGCAGGTACAATATTGAAACTGGAATCGTACCAGTGCAGAAGTGGCCACGGTACTATTATAGTTACCTCCTGTGCAACTTACGTTGGTGAAAGCAGAGATATTATATAAATAAGTGACACTGTCGTGACCATAGAACTGGAACAACGAGTCCAGGTTGGTGATCGTTTGACACACGGTGACCGCATTCAATAATGTGTCATGGGAAATGTACATAAAATCAGGCCCGGAACCGAGCACCCCGTCAGTAGGCCCCAATGCATAAGGACCATAATGGTGATTAATGCTGTTAGTCAACGGACCACTCAATCCGGGCCCTGTTATCTGATCCGTTCTGATATAATATATATCGGCTGTTTGTGGTGAAGCGGAATTATTTTCCACACTCACAGAGTCCACCACACCGGTAATGGAGATACACAATTGCAAACAGGTCACCATTCCTGCCAATGGATCTGCCTGCGGAAATTTTACCTGTAACGTATTGATGCCGGGAGGTGTGGCAATGGTAGTATCATACATGGTAGTGCCTGGTGTATAACCATAAGGGCACTGTGCTTTCGCAGCCCTGAATGAAAAAACCTGGACTGTAACAAGAAAAGAGACAATAAAAAACGTAGAGTAAGAGTATTTCATAGGTACAGTTTTGGTTTAACACTTAGAACTGTTTGAGAATAAAATTAGAACATATAACAGGCTGAGGCAATTGTACTAGTGCCCGTTTTTTATCCCCGGTAAATAATGAATATCCACAGGAAATGTTCTTGTAGTTTATTCACAGCGCCTATCGTGAAAATCAATAAAAACTCAGCATAACGGATGTGAATTTCTTCTGATACCTTTTATCTTCTAAACGGGAGCAGAGGCTTTTTAAACGGGGGAACAAAACTGTAACTAATACCTTTGCAGCGTCGTGAAATTACGAAGCATGAAGTCAAAGCTTTGTATGAAACATTTGTCAGGCCTTATATGACAAAAAATAAACGCGAAAAGGGAATAATAATAAAATGATGAATTTTGAATAATGATAGTGGCTGTCAATACACGTTTTTTATTGATTGACCAGTTGGAAGGAATGGGTCATTTCATCGCAGAAATTTTTCGGCGGATCGTAAAAGATCACCCGGAACACCAGTTCATTTTTATTTTCGACAGGCCCCGGGAGGGAACTTTTATTACCGGGCCCAATATTAAGGCAGTGGTCACCGGGCCCCCGGCAAGACATCCCTTGCTTTGGAAGTTATGGTATGATATAAAAATACCGGCGGTGCTAAAAAAATATAAAGCCGATGTTTTTGTATCCTGTGATGGTTTTTGTTCGCTCAGTACCAAAGTACCGCAATGCATGGTGATACATGACCTTGCGTATTTGCATGTTCCGCAGGGCATAAAGCGGTCACATCTTTTTTTTTACAAAAAGTTTACGCCGAAATTCCTGGAGAAAGTCAAAACGGTGGTCACTGTTTCCAATTTTTCAAAACAGGATATTCTGGCCCATTCTAAGATCGGGAAAGAAAAGATCGAAGTGGTGCCCAATGGGGTCAGGGATATATTTTGTCCGCTGAGTGTGGACAGAAAAACAGCGGTGAAAGCAAAATACACGGAGGGAAGAGAGTACTTTGTTTATACCGGCGCTATCCATCCGCGAAAAAACCTGATGAACCTGTTAAAGGCTTTTTCATTGTTTAAGAAAAGACAACAAACAGGGATGAAATTAGTATTGGCTGGAAGGCTGGCCTGGAAATATGATTCATTTGTGGAGAGCCTGAAATCCTATAAATACCGGGATGATGTGGTGATGACGGGCTATCTCGATGACCAGGAATTAGCCGCAGTAACAGCGGCTGCTTATGCCATGGTGTATCCTTCTTTGTTTGAAGGATTTGGTGTGCCGGTGATTGAAGCCATAAAATGCGAAGTGCCGGTGATCACTTCTGCGGGTTCTGCCATGCAGGAAATTACAAACGGGGCGGCTCTCTATGCCGATCCGGAAAGCTTCCAGGATATAGCAGAACAAATGAAACGGTTATACAAGGATGAAGATTTGCGAACGGAGCTGATTACAAAGGGAAAAGAAGTGGTGAAGAAATATGATTGGCAGCAAAGCGCCGATCTGCTTTGGCAATGTATTGAAAGAACTGCTGACTAAATTTCGCATCCGAAGCCTCGGGATCCAATCCCCAATCCCTCTTATCTTTGCCCTCCTTTAAGTTTTATACATGAATAAATCAACGATTACCATCGATGTTCATACGGATATGAACCGGGTGCCCGATTCCATTGCCTGGAGCGCCACAGATACCTCTGCGGATGCGGCACAAAAAGCCAAAGCCATGATGATCTCTTTTTGGGATGGTGCAGAAAAAGCCGCCCTGCGCATTGATCTGTGGACAAAGGATATGATGGTGGATGAAATGGCCGACTTTTTCTATCAAACGCTTATGACCATGGCAGATACCTATGGCCGTGCCACTCAATACAGGGAAGATGTGGAAGAAATAAAGAACTTTGCTAAAGGGTTTTACGAAAGATTCCGGCAAAGACAACTGAAAGAAAATAAAGCAGGATAGCCAGGGCGGGTCGAAAATCAGCATGGAGGGTGGCGCAGGAAATTTTCTATAATAGGTCACCAACTATAAACTTCAAACCATAAACTATAAACTTTTATATGGGCCTCGAACAAAAAATAATGACAGATCTGAAAGCAGCTATGCTGGCCAAGGATGAAGCTGCATTAAGAAGTTTGCGTGCTGTAAAAGCCGCCATACTCCTGGCTAAAACAGCCGAAGGAGGCAGTGGTGAATTGAAAGAAGAAGACGAGATCAAATTACTGCAAAAGCTGGTGAAACAAAGAAAGGATTCATTGGAAATATTTCAGCAGCAGAACCGCAACGACCTGGCACAAAAAGAACAGGAAGAAATTGCGGTGATTGAAAAATTCTTACCGAAACAGTTATCACCCGAAGAAATAAAGGCAGAGCTGGCTTCCATCATTACGCAGGTGGGAGCATCTTCTCCTGCGGATATGGGAAAGGTAATGGGATTAGCCACGAAACAGCTGGCAGGCAAAGCAGATGGCAAAACGATCTCTGCACTGGTCAAAGAACTGTTAACAAAAAACTAATAGTTAAAGAATTGGGCAAAGTAAACAATAATGAAAAAGCCGAAAGAGTTAGGAGTAGGGGCTTTAATCTTTGGATTAATAATTATCCTTTGTGGCATTGTTGCCACTGTTGTAACCGACGGGAAATTTCTTTTTCATGCATCCGCAGGACATGAAAGGTTGCCAACCGGGGGTATTTTTTTCATAGCCATTGGTGTGGCATTTGTGATAAGTGCATTTTCTGTAAAAAATAACTCTTCGAGAAAGAAACCATGATCCTCGATATTATCTTAGCCATTTTGCTTGTACTGGCCCTTGTAAAAGGGTACCAGCGGGGTTTGATCGTAGGCGTTTTTTCATTGGTGGCCGTCATCATAGGCCTGGCTGCTGCCATGAAACTTTCCACGGCAGTGGCGGGTTATCTCGGTAAATCGGTGAAAATTTCAGAACAATGGTTACCTGTCATTTCCTTTGCCGTGGTATTCCTGGTGGTCATTCTTTTAATAAGACTGGGCGCCAATGCCATTGAACGGACCGTGGAAATGGCCACCCTGGGCTGGTTGAACAAACTGGGTGGAATGTTGCTGTATGCGGCCATTTATATTCTCGTGTATAGTGTATTGTTATTTTATGCCGGGCAAATGCAATTGATAAAAAAGGAAACCATCGACCATTCTGTTACCTACTCTTTTGTTCAGCCATGGGGGCCCAAAGCGATCAACAGCTTTGGCAGTATCATTCCTGTCTTCAAAAATATGTTTGCCGAACTGGAAGCATTCTTTGGAAATGTGTCGAATGAAATATCCGGGTTATGACTTTTTCCGGCTACTGAATTATCCTTTTCCCGAAGTTTTACGATGTTCTGTTTCCCGGGCTGAATAGCTCCGAAATGCAATTTTTGCCTGTTAATACGGTCACTATCGGCATATTAGAAAAAAACATCTTTTTTAAACCGTGCCGATGCGACTATATTTGCCACAAACAGCACGTTTTTAGAGGGTAAACTGCTGACTTTTTGAGCCAAAACGATTATTTTAGCAAAAGAGAGTAGCCCCTGTCGGCGACAGCTGGTATAGAATTGACTGCCATGGTGTACGAAATCAAACAGCACGATAAGTTCAAGTTTATTGAAGAAGGCAATGGAGAGCCATTGGTGCTCCTGCATGGCCTGTTTGGTGCGCTGAGCAATTTTAAGAGCCTGATCGAATATTTTCGTCACCATAACAAGGTGGTGGTGCCCATACTGCCTTTACTGGACATGGACATTTTGCACACTTCCGTGGGAGGGTTGGCAAAATTTGTTCACCGTTTCCTGGAAACAAGGGGACTGGAAGCAGTTCACTTGCTGGGTAACTCCCTGGGAGGCCATGTGGCGCTGATACACACGCTCAAACATCCCGAAAGAATAAAATCGTTGATCCTTACCGGTAGTTCCGGCCTTTTTGAGAATGGTATGGGTGACAGCTATCCCAAAAGAGGTGACTACGAATACATTAAGAAAAAAACAGAACTGACCTTCTACGACCCTAATACGGCCACCAAAGAGCTGGTGGATGAAGTCTATAGTATTACCAATAACAGGTTGAAAGCCATTAAGATAATAGCTCTGGCTAAAAGCGCCATCAGAAATAATTTGGGTGAGGAACTCAATCAGATCAAACAACCGACGTTATTAGTATGGGGGAATAATGATAGCATCACCCCGCCATTCGTGGCCCGCGAGTTCAATAAACTCATTCCTAACAGTGAATTGCATTTTGTAGATAAATGCGGTCATGCACCGATGATGGAGGTGCCGGATGAATTCAATGCAATCCTGCATAAATTTTTGAAAAAGCTCAACGAACCTGCAACAGTTGCCTGATCGCTGATGTCTTTGACTTACCTGAACACAGGCACTTAGTGCATAACATATAAAGCCGCTATCCATGTTAACAAGAGAACTAATATCCCAGTCAATTCCGTACCTGCGCCTTCACGATAAGGTCTACCAGGCATTGCAACTCATGAATGATAACCAGGTAAACCACCTGCCGATCGTAGAGGGAGAAAAATTTGTTGGCCTTATCAGCGAGGACGATCTTTCGCAGGAAGACAATGACCACACCGAATTATCACAACTACAGCAATCATATTCCAGTCATTCCGTCAAGGAAAGCGAACATTTTTTAAAAGCGGTACAGCTGGCGGCCGATAATGGTTTAAGTGTAGTTCCTGTATTAAATGAACAGGGAGAACTGGCAGGGACCGTGGCTTATAATGAGCTTCTGAAATATGCTTCCGAGTTCATGAGCCTGAATGAACCCGGCGGCCTTATTGTACTGGAAATGGAAAGCAACCAGTATTCGTTTAACGAGATCAGCAAACTGGTGGAAACAAATGATGCACAGATCACTCAACTCAATACCTCCAATGATGCAGAAACCGGGATGATGCAGGTAACCATTCGCATCAATAAACCGGAAGTATCGGATATTGTAGCTACTTTTCAGCGATATGAGTATAATGTCAAATATTTTTTCGGAGAAGAATTATATGCCAATGAGCTGAAGAGCAATTACGATAACCTGATGAATTACCTGAAGATCTGATCTCAAATTCCTTTATCTTACGCTGACCAGGACCTTTTAAAATAGTTTGCTGATACCCGGTTCATGTTGCGTAATACAAAATACTTTTTTTGTTGCTGTGCAGTCTGCTTTTACTGCATAAGCCTGATGGCACAGGTACCCGCCGACTCTGCAAGAGTTGTTGCCGACTCCGCTGTTCGCACCGCCGACACACTTTATACGATCCGCAGTATTGTTATTGAAGGGAATAAAAAAACAAAAGAAAGGATCATTTTAAGGGAGATACCTATTAAAGAAGGAGAGAATTATTCTGTAACAGAGCTCGTAAGGAAATTTGAAGACGCAAGACGTCAGCTGATGAACACCACCCTTTTTCATACCGTGGTGGTGGCCGCTAAAAATTTTGAGGGGAATCAAGTGGATGTGGGAGTGGAAGTAAAAGAAAGATGGTACCTCTTTCCCTTTCCTTATTTTCGGCCGGTAGACCGTAACCTGAATCAATGGCTGGTGGAACAAAAAGCAAGCCTGTCCCGCGTCAACTATGGTGGAAAACTTTTGTACAATAACGTTACAGGGATCAATGATAAACTCAAGCTCTATCTCTTCGGGGGCTATACCAAACAGGTCTCACTGGCATACGACAGGCTGTATATTGACAAGAACCTGAAATGGGGAATGAAAATATTTGTGGCAGCCGGAAAGAACCGCGAAATGAATTATAATACGATCAACGACAAACAGGTGTTTCATAAGGACGAAGACCGGTTTGTCCGTAAATTCTTTATTTCACAGGCAGAACTTACTTATCGCAGGGCCATTAATACCAGACATAGTTTTGGTATCGGCTTTTCCAAAGAAACAGTATTGGATACGATCGTGAAAATGAATCCCGCTTATTTTAACGATGCAAAAAGAACTATTAGCTTCCCGGAAATATATTATACCATGACGTATTATGACCTGGACTATATTCCTTACCCCACTAAAGGATATGCGGCCCAGATCTCTGCAGCCAAAAAAGGATTAGGGAGAAACTCTATTAATCTCTGGCAACTGTCTGCCCGGGGACTGGCCAGCTGGCCACTTTTCAAAAAAACATTTCTAACACTGGACCTGTACGGTGGCATCAAACTGCCTTTCAGGCAACCTTATTATACGCAGCGGTTCCTGGGCTACCAGGATATCTTCCTGCAGGGATACGAATATTATGTAATTGATGGGGTGGCAGGAGGATTTACCAAAGTAACGTTTACCCGGGAGTTGTTCAATTTCAAGGTCAGGATACCTCCATTGAAAAAAGGAAAAGAAGCACAGTACATCCCATTCCGCATTTTTGGAAAAACTTTTGGCAACTATGGATATGTGCACAACCCTCAACCAGGCGAAAATGCACTCTCCAATAAAGCCCTGTATTCAGGTGGAGTGGGGATTGACATTCTTACCTTTTACGATGTTACGTTCAAGCTGGAGTGGACCTTTAACCAGTTAGGTCAAAACGGGCTATTTTTACACAGAAAGACTATTTTCTAAACATGAAGGCAGCTATATACAGCAGGATCATCGAAAAGGGACAACAGGCAGATATACAATTATTCTTTGATGAACTGCTGGCCCAAAAGATAGAGCCGGTGGTATTTGAAGATTTCTTCGAACAAATAAAAGGAAAGGTCAGCCTTCCCGGCGATATCAAAACTTTTTTTTCCGCCAGCGACTTAACTGATGAAATTGAATTCATCATCAGCCTGGGTGGCGACGGGACCCTGCTGGACACCATTACGCTGGTAAGAGATAAGAAAATATCTGTAATGGGTATCAATTTCGGCAGACTGGGCTTTTTGGCCAGTATTGGTCGCGACGAAATGAAGGAAGCAGTAAAAGCCATTGCCCAGCGTACCTATATGCTGGATAAAAGGACCATGATACATGTGGATGCGAATATTCCGCTTTTTGGAAATGTGCCTTACGGATTAAATGAGTTTGCAATTCATAAGCGGGATGTGGATGCCATGATCAAGATACATGCTTACCTGAACGGAGAATTCCTGAATTCTTACTGGGCCGATGGTTTACTGGTGGCTACCCCTACCGGTTCCACCGGTTATTCGCTGAGCTGCAATGGGCCTGTAGTTTTCCCGGAGTCGGGCAGTTTTGTTATTACGCCGGTAGCCCCGCATAACCTGAACGTACGGCCTATTGTGGTCCCGGATGACAATATTATTTCCTTTGAGATCGAAAGCCGTTCCGACAATATCATCTGTTCTCTCGATTCCCGCCGGGAAGTAGTAGACAAGAACGTACAACTGGCGGTTAAAAAGGAGAATTTCGATATTAGTTTATTGAGGCTCAGGGAAAACAACTTCCTTCAAACCCTTCGGAATAAACTTTCCTGGGGCCTGGATAAACGGAATTAATGCAGGCAGGATAAAAGAAATCCTTATTTTTAACGTTCTTATTTATTCGGACATTATTCCTGTTTTATGATGAAGACGTTAACAGCCGCTGTAGGGGCCATCCTGTTCACCGTATGTATAAGTAATCCTTTACAGGCCCAGAATGCCGTGGTACAGGAGGGAGAGTTTGGCGTGGGCGTGGGTGCCGGCCATTATTTCGGCGACCTGAATACAAAGGCCCGTTTAAACAGGCCCAAAGTGGCAGCCACCGTTTTTTTCCGTAAAAATTTTGGCAACTATATTGCTGTCAGGTTGGGCGCTTCCTATGCCCAGCTCGGTTATTCTGACCGGTACAATACACACAACGATTTCATGTTCAAACGCAACCTTAGCTTTAACAGCAAGGTTTGGGAAGTGACTTTACAAGGAGATTTCAATTTTTTCCGCTTTATGCCCGGCGAACCGCCTTACAATTTCACCCCCTATATCACACTGGGGGCAGGCGTTTTCACCTATGATCCTTATGCGTACCTGAAAGGTGAAAAGATCTTTTTAAGACCGCTTGGTACCGAAGGACAGGGCAGCGCTTTATATCCCGACAGAAAACCATATAGTTCCATGGCCATCTGCATACCTTTTGGCGGGGGTATTAAGTACTCCATCAATGAGAGAATAAATATTGCTTTTGAAGTTCTGCACCGGTTCACCAACACCGATTACCTGGATGATGTGAGCAAAACGTATGTGGAAGCATCGGTTTTTCCTCCCAATCCTGATGGCAGCCCTTCTAACGGTTTGTTGTTAAGCGACAGGTCGTATGAGCTGGGTGAATTCGTAGGTATTCCCAAACGTGAAAGGGGTAAGAGTAATCAAAGAGACCAGTTCGTAACGGCCATGGTACACCTTACCTTCAACCTGCAGTCGTATAAATGCCCAACGGCCAAGTAATTTCTTTTGCACAGCGGTTTACATCATCTTTAATTCCGCTGCAATAAGTTAATTTGCCCTGGCTGTTAAACCGGCCAGCCAGCAAACGGTCTATTCATCAAATCTCTTTTTTTAACCTTAATTACTATTACTATGCGCCTGACAACCTTTTTATGCAGCATAGCTGTTGCTGCTTTCTTTTTCACCTCCACAGCATTTACTTATAAAAAAACAAATAATGGGGAGTGGTTCTTTTTGGGCGATAAGAAAGTGGCCTTTGGGGTGGACCACGATGTGATACATTTTGGAAACTGGAAAGATGATGTGCGGCAGATAAAAATAAAAGTGACAGATGGTCCTTTGAAAATGTATAGCATGAAAGTTCATTTTGACAATGGTACCGTACAGGAAGTGGAGCTTCGCAACCGCTTTGCACAGGGCAGTGAAAGCCGGGTCATTGATATGACCGGGGGATTAAGGCACCTTAGCAAAATCGAATTCTGGTATGAGACCAAGGGCTTTGCCCGTGGCAAATCGAGGGTGGCCGTATGGGGCAGAAATTAGGTAAGCAAACAGCTTTGGCAATTTTTAATGCCCCGGTCCGGGGCATTCTTTTTTCTATAAAATCCCATAATCCGTGATACCTTTGTGCCCCGAAAAATGACCATTGGCACATGTCCGGACTACTCGAAAAAATAGATAAAAAAAGGTTACCCCGTCATATAGCTATCATTATGGATGGCAATGGCCGCTGGGCAAAAGAAAAGGGGGAAGACCGCCTGTTTGGCCATTTCCATGGAGTGGAGAGCGTTCGAAATATCGTGGAAGGATCGGCGGAACTGGGTATTGAATACCTGACACTTTATGCTTTTTCTACAGAGAACTGGGACAGGCCCGAATACGAGGTGGTTGGGTTGATGGAGCTGCTGGTCAATACGATACGCAAAGAAGTAGATAGCCTGAATAAGAATAATATACGCCTGCATATGATAGGCGATATGAATATGCTGCCAGACTATGCCCGAAACGAATTAACTGAGGCACTGGAGATTACAAGGAAAAATACAGGGTTGAACCTGATCATGGCACTGAGTTATAGTGGCCGCTGGGAACTTTTAAATGCAGTGAAAAATATTGCTTACGATGTAAAGAATGGGAAGCTAAGCCTGGAGGAAATTGACCAGGACACCCTGCAAAAATTCCTGTGCACCAGCGATTTCCCTGATCCGGAACTGATGATACGCACCAGTGGTGAATTCAGGATCAGCAATTTCCTGCTGTACCAGCTGGCTTACGCAGAACTGTATTTTACACATGTTCGCTGGCCGGATTTCAGGAAGGAGAACCTGTATGAAGCAATCCTGGATTACCAGTCGAGAGAAAGAAGATTTGGAAGGACCAGTGAACAGATTGAGGAAAAGGTAAAATAAGGGATGGTTCGAGGTGGATGAAAGGGTGCCGGAATGGGGCTGTTTTAACAAACACTTTCAATATTTACCTTTAATTTGCCGCCTGATCTCTTTGCCAGAACGCATTATAAACCGCAGAAAACAAACAGATTAACCCTCACCTACGGGTGGGCCAGAACTGAACTGAACAATCAACCCATGCAACGATTTCTATTAAGACTTAGTGTTTGTCTGATTATTGCGGTTGTTTCCGTACCCGCCCTACATGCACAAGAGGATACTTCCAAACCCACTTCGGTAGATCCTAAACTCCTGGAATTTGAAAAAGCCAGGATAGCCAAAGAATATACTATAGCCGATGTTAAGATAACAGGAGTAAAACACCTGGATACCTCCATTGTTTATTCTATCGCCAATCTTACCCCCGGCGATAAATTTATTTACCCGGGCACCGACATTTTCGCCAAATCAATTGCCAGTTTGTGGAGACAGAAATTCTTTTCTAATGTGCAGGTATATGTAACAAAGATTGAAGGCACGAATGTGTGGATAGAAGTGAACCTCACAGAAAGGCCCCGCCTCGGCAATTTCAAATTCGTAGGAGTAAAGAAAACAGAAGAAGAAGACATTTTAGGAAAAGTAAACCTGGCCAAGCAAACGATCATCACCGAAAATACACGCCGCGAGATCACCGAAAAAGTGACGAAATATTATACGGATAAAGCCTACAGGAATGTAAAGGTGCGTATTGAAGAAACGCCGGACCCTTCTTATGCCAACTCCAACTCCATGATCATTTACGTGGAAAAAGGCGATAAAGTGCGGATCGACAAAGTGCGCTTCTATGGAAATGACAATGTGGATGACCTTCGTTTGAAAAAACACATGAAGGGCACCAAGGAGATGAGCAAAGCCACTCTCCGCAAAGATGATGATGCAAGCCCTTATGGAAAAGAAAAGCCTTTCTCTTTTAATCAGTATGTGAAAGAATGGGGTTTCCTGTCGCTGAGCAAGACCAAGCGATTACTGGACCCTTATTTCCGTTTTAAATTGTTCAGCGCAGCCAAATTCGACGAGAAGAAATTTGAAGAAGATAAAGAGAAAGTACTCGATTACTACAATTCATTGGGTTACCGCGATGCACAGATCGTTGATGACACACAGTATATTTCTAAGAAAGGGAATATGTATGTGGACCTGAAAGTGGAAGAGGGCCGCCAGTATTATTTCGGAAATATCAGCTGGAAAGGCAATGCGAAATATGGGGATTCTATTTTGAATGTATTGCTGGGTATCAACAAAGGAGATATTTATAATATCAATATCCTCAACAAGCGCCTGGGAAAAGAACTGTCGCAGGAAGGGGGTGATATCAGCGGCTTGTATATGGATGATGGCTACCTGTTCTTCCGGGTGGACCCGGTGGAAACAGCCGTGTATAACGATACTATCGATTTTGAAATTAGAATTACAGAAGGCCCGCAGGCCAGGATCAAGAATGTGACCATTGCGGGTAATGATAAAACAAAAGACCACGTGATCCGCCGTGAATTGAGAACGGTCCCCGGTGAGTTATTCAGCCGTGCAGACCTGATCCGTTCACAACGCGAGCTGGCCAACCTGAATTATTTCAACCAGGAAACGATCAACCCGGGTGTGGTTCCTAACCCTGATGATGGTACAGTGGACATCAACTGGAAACTGGAAGAAAAATCATCGGATCAGTTAGAGCTCTCCGCTGGTTGGGGTGGTGGTATCGGGTTAACGGGCACACTGGGTGTTACTTTCAACAACTTCTCCATTCGTAATATCTGGAAAAAATCGGCCTGGGATCCTTTGCCAACCGGCGATGGCCAAAAACTGAGTTTGCGTGTTCAGTCAAACGGAAGGGCGTATCGTTCTTACAGCGCTTCCTTTACAGAGCCCTGGCTCGGTGGTAAGAAAAGAAATTCATTGACGCTGGGTTTCAACAGCAGTAAATATTCCAGCGCATTCGATCAGTTTACCGGAACGATCGACCGGTCGAAATCCGATACGGTATATTTAAAAACAACCGGGTTGTCTGTGGCGCTGGGCAAACAGCTGAAATGGCCGGATGATTTCTTTAGCATTGTATATACGGTTAACTATACCCGTTATAAAAGAAGGAACTATAACATTTTCCAGGGGGCCAGTCCCACGGGTGTTTCAGATAACCTGAGTTTCAAAATAGCGATACAGCGTTCTTCTGTATTCAATCCTATTTTCCCCACCAGCGGATCGAATTTCCTGGCCAGTGTTCAGTTTACACCGCCTTACTCCTTGTTCAACCCGGATATTGTAAAATCAGCAGACCCCTATAAAAATCCTGAGTACCACAAATGGCGCTTCAATGCAGAGTGGTATGTGCCCATTGGCAAACCGTTGGGTGCGGAGAAGAACAGGCAGTTTGTGCTGAAGCTGGCTGCCAAGTATGGTTTTATGGGCCGGTACAACAGGAATCTCGAATATTCACCATTTGAAAGGTTCCAGGTGGGAGATGCCGGTTTGACCAACAACTTCGGATTGCTGGGATATGATATCATTGCACACCGCGGTTACCCGGTTTACCAATCATCCGATCCTACGGTCAATCCGGATCAGCAAAGCGCTTCCCAGTTCTTCACCATATTCAATAAATACCAGCTGGAGATGCGTTTTCCGCTGGTAACGAATCCCAGCAGCACCATTTATGCACTCACCTTCTTTGAAGCGGCAAATGGCTGGTATAATTATAAAGACTATAATCCTTTCCGTCTTCGCCGTAGTGTGGGTGTGGGTATGCGTTTCTTCCTGCCCATGTTTGGATTGCTTGGCTTTGATTATGGAATTGGTTTAGACAGGATACAGCCGGGACAGAGTGGATTCAAAGGGGCCAGCCGGTTTACCTTCATGCTGGGCTTTGAGCCGGATTGATCTGATTAAATGTTCATCTCAAAATACATTTTATGAAAAAACTTATCCTTTTATCCTTATTGATGGGATTTGGCATGCTGGGGTTTTCCCAAAAATTTGCCGTCATCGATACCCGTTATATTTTAGACAGGATGCCTGATTATAAAGCGGCACAAGAGCAACTGGATGATATCGCAGCCGGCTGGCAAAAAGATATTGATACCAAACAGGCTGAGCTGGACAAGATGTACAAGGATTATGAGGCCGAGCAGGTGATGCTTACAGACGACCTGAAGAAAAAAAGGGAAGACCAGCTTTTCAATAAAGAAAAAGACCTCCGGGACCTGCAGCGCAAACGCTTTGGTTTTGAGGGCGATCTGTTTAAAAAAAGGCAGGAACTGGTTAAGCCCATCCAGGATAAAGTGTACAATGCAGTACAGAAAATGGCTGTTCAGCGGGGGTACGACCTGGTGCTGGATAAAAGTGAAGGAATTACTATTATCTTTGCCGACCCTAAATTTGACAAGAGCGAGGATGTGTTGAAGGAATTGGGGGTTAAGTAAATCATACAGAGCGGGTTATTTTGTTAAAATAGGCAAAATGACGGGCGGCGGCTGATAAGAGGCAACCAAAAACTATAAAATAGTATCTATAAGCAATCATCCCTGACCACTTTAGTAGTTGGAAGGGATATAACAAAACAAAGCAAATGAAAAGAATATTCACAGTAATTGCAGTAGTGGCTGCCCTGGGTTTTTCCAGCCATGCGGATGCACAGTCCAAAGTTGGCTATATCAGCATTGATGCCATGGTATCTCAAATGCCGGAAACTGCCCGTATCGACACTTTATTACAAAAGTTCTCAACCGATTCTCTGGCTCCCCAGTATGCATACCTTGTTTCGGAATACAACCGTAAGGACAGTATGATGACCAGCAAGGACACAGCTACAAAATACAAAGGTGCTGTAGGCCAGCAGATCCGCCAGGAAATGGCTGATATTCTGCGGACATTACAGAATTGGGAACAATACCAGAACCAGGTACTGGAAGCAAAGCAAAATGAATTGCTCCGTCCCATCTATGCTAAAGTATATGATGCTGTAAAAGCAGTGGCCAAGGAAAAAGGATATACACATGTATATAATAAAGAAGCCCTGCTGGTAGCGCCTGAAGCGGATGATATGATTTTGATAGTGGCAGATAAACTGAAGGT
>CAZSGD010000027.1:0-46535 GCA_964606155.1 uncultured Chitinophaga sp.
TCTCTCACACCATATCCTTTCATCAGCACTACTTTTCCATTTTTTACAATACAAACGGAAACACCGGGTATTTGCCATTCTTTCAGGGCCCTTTCAACATATATATCCAGGCTGTCTTTCACAAAAGACGGTATAGAGTCTGTTTGTGCAAAAGCAGAAATAAAAAATAACAGGCTGGCAAAAGAAAGAGTGATCTTTTTCATAATACAATTATTGGCTCTTTGTGAATGGGCAGGGTACTTCTTGTTTTTAAGGCAGGAGAATAATGCAGCAGTAAGTTAGTTTTCTTTTTTAAACCGGAAGTAAAAAGGCAAATGATTTATTATTTATCATCCTCCAGTTTCAGGTCACCTTCTTCAGGTGGCAGCCCGTTCCGGAAGCGGTAGTAGGATGTTTTGATATATAACTGGAATTCATAATCACCGGCCAGCTGGGTGAACAAGTAAGAGGGCCGGTAAATAAGCATAAAACTATCCAGTGCCGCGCTGTCGAGCTGTGTAAGACGGCGTACCAATGCTTTGTTGAAGCGATGGCTGACATATTTATCTTCTTCTTGCTGCAGCAAACGTTTTTGGAAGGAAAGCATGCTCCTGTTCCTTCTGAAACGGAAGACATTGATGATCTCGTCCAGGTCAAAACCGGCAGCGGCACCATAAGTGGGCGTAACTGTTTTCAGCCCCGGTTTTTTGTAGTTGAATATTTTTGCATAGTCCTCCCGGTTTTGCAGAGAATCCTGGCGATAATTTTTTGGCCTGATCCTCACTTCTCTCAGCACCGGCACATTCACCTGCAGGGAAATATCAAATTGCATGGGAGTGGAAATGCTCATAACCGGGAACTTCATGGTGGCCTTGCCCAAATAGCTGAACCAGATAGAGTCTTTTTCGGTCACATCAATTTTATAGAAGCCTTCCGCATTGGTAAAACTGGCAGAGCCGGAAGTGGAGAACACATTCACATACTGCATGGGATAGTTGCGGGAACTGTCATATACCATGCCTTTGATGGTGTACATGGTTTGTGCGTTAGCCCTGGTGCTGAATAATAGGGAGCCCAGCAATAATATAATAGTAAGGTACCTCAACGAATAGACGGCAAGTAACAAAAGAAAATGCAAAAGGGAAGATAAAGTGGGTTTATAGTTTATGGTTTTGGGTTTATCGTTGGGGTCTTTACAGCAGGATAATACCCAACTGTCCGGGGTCATCCGGTACAGGAGATTTTAACCATAAACTATCAATAGATTTGCGCGGTGAAAAAAATAGCCATTTTCGCTTCTGGTTCGGGAAGCAATGCAGAGAAGATCATGGAGTATTTCCGTGACCATGCCAAAGCACGGGTGGCCCTGTTGGTTTGCAATAAACCGGGGGCAGGGGTGGTTTCCATTGCCGAAAAAGAGAAAATCCCGGTATGTATCATTGAGAAAGACGAGTTTTTTAATGGAAGCAGGTATAACCAGCAGTTCAGGGAATATGGTATCGATTTTATTGCTCTGGCAGGCTTTCTGTGGAAGGTACCCGTTTCATTAATAAGACAATTTCCAGGCAGGATAGTCAATATTCACCCGGCACTATTGCCCAAATATGGTGGAAAAGGCATGTACGGCCGGTTTGTGCACGAAGCAGTGATCAGGGCCGGTGATCAGCAAAGTGGCATTACTGTTCACCTGGTGGATGAAATATATGACCATGGCAAGATCATTTACCAGGCTTCCTGTCCTGTTTTGCCCGGCGATGATGCGAACACATTAGCAAAAAAGGTACTGGCATTGGAGCATAAGCATTATTCCAGGGTAATTGAAGAGCTGGTGCTGGGACATTAAGACTCTCTCTTCTTCACCAGCCCCATTTTCTCCCCGATTTTGCGGATATAGACCCTGAAAAACCTGAATTGACCAAATGGTATGCTGATAAGCAATACCGCAACCGGCCAAATGATGGTAATAAGTAATATGTATATCACCGCCCACAGCCAATCCTGCTGAATGGATAGCAGGTTCATGATCTTCTTACCGGCCCAACCGGTGAGGCTGCCTCCAATAGCGAATGTGCAGATGATCAAAATCAGCTGCCAGCCGTTTACTTTCCATTTTTTTTGTAGCCTTTCGAACATGATAAGCGTTGAATCTTGTTTGGCGACGCAAAAGTGCAGAAAAATATTCCATGAATCTGACGATTTTTCACATCCGGTGGCTTTAACTGTAGCATTGACGGATTTATGACAAACAATTTTATCGGGTAAATAAAAAGCCTTATAAATCCTCTGAAATGCAGGCTGGTAGCGGATTAAAAAAAAGTTAAACCCGATGTTATTTTATTAAGTTCCTGACTTATTTTTGCGGCTGATTATCGGATTTTATCCACATTTTTCAGAATCAACTATATCTATGATTCCTTGTAAACCATTCAGCAATAAACTAACTCTTCTATTTCTTTCCCTTTTTGTTTTTTCCGTTGTAAAAGTTTCGGCTCAGGATGTGGCTGCGGGTAAAGCCATCTATATGAGCAAGTGCGCCAGTTGTCACAACATTTTTAAAAAGACAACCGGGCCGGCATTAATGGGACTGGAAGACAGGCACAAATGGTCTGATCACAATGAGTTGTTGAAGTGGATTAATAATCCAGGCGCCTACCTGGCTTCTGATCCTTACACCAAAGGTTTGCAGGTGGAATATGGCCAGGTGATGACAGGATTTGCTGATATAACTTTAAAAGATGTAGACAATATTGTAGCTTATATAAATGACGAGGTAAAAAAGCAAGCAACAGCAACTCCTCCCGGACCGGACGATAAGCCAGAAAGCGTGTCTGGAAATAACAACGCTATCATCTTCGGTGTTATCTCGCTCATCTTAGCCATCATTGCTTTGATATTAATGCAGGTAAACAGCAACCTGAAAAAAATGTCGGATGATGCAGAAGGAATCCGCCGCCCCGACCCCGTTCCTTTCTACCGCAACAAGGTATATATCGCCATGGCCGCCATCGTGTTCTTTATCGTGGGCGGTTATTATGTTACCAAAGGCGCTATCGGCCTCGGCCGTCAGAAAGGATACCAGCCTGTGCAGCCTATCTATTATTCGCATAAAGTGCATGCCGGTATCAACCAGATCAGTTGTTTGTATTGCCATGGTTCTGCATGGGACAGCAAGCATGCCGCCATTCCTTCTGTGAATGTTTGTATGAACTGTCACAAGAACATTACAGAATACACAAAAGGCCCGAAACTGTACGATGAAAATGGCACAGAAATAAACGGAACTGCCGAGCTCAATAAATTATTTATAGACTATGCGGGCTTTGATCCCAAAAACCCCAACAAATGGGACCCATCCATGATCAAAAAACCCATTGAATGGGTGAAGATCCACAACCTGCCGGACCATGTTTATTTCAATCACTCACAGCATATCCGTGCCGGTAAAGTGCAATGTCAGAGCTGTCACGGAGAGATCACTGCCATGGACGAAGTAAAACAGGCTTCAGAACTCAGTATGGGCTGGTGTGTGAACTGTCACAGGGAAACCAAGGTAGACTTTAACTACAACGACAGCACAGGCAACAAGTTTTACAGTATTTACGAGAAGTTTCACAACGATATAAAAAACCACAAAATGGATAGCGTTCGTGTAAAAGATATCGGTGGTTTGGAGTGTCAGAAATGCCATTATTAATGGCGACAGGTGAAAAGGAAGCAGGGCTCAATGTGAACCAGGAGAATAAAAAGAAAAACATTGGGCATTGAGAAATTATCAAATTTTCAAATTCTAATATGAGCCAAAACAAGTACTGGCAGAGTTTCGCAGAGGTTAATGACCCGGAGAACCTTCAAAAAAGGATGACGCAGGACGAGTTTCATGAGGAGTTGCCCTTTGAAGGTTTTGATGACAAAGGATTAATAGATGCCAAAGCTCCCCGCAGAGATTTCTTAAAGTATCTCGGATTCAGTACTGCAGCAGCCACCCTGGCCGCCAGCTGTAAGATCCCCGTAAAAAAGGCTGTTCCTTATGCCAATAAGCCGGAAAATATGGTACCCGGTGTGGCAAAATATTATGCCACCACTTTTGTGCAGGAAGGCGATGTGATTCCCGTGGTGGCAAAAGTGAGAGATGGACGCCCTATTAAAATAGAAGGGAATGAACTTTGCTCCTTCACAGGAGGCGGTACTTCCGCTGCTGCGCAGGCATCCGTATTAGATCTGTACGATATGTACCGGGCCAAATTTCCCGTACATAAAACAAAGGATGGAAAAGTAAACGAGGTCCCCACATTTGAACAGTTTGATAAAATGGTGGGTGATGCTATCACAGCAGCCGGCGGATCGGTTGTTTTATTGACCAGCACACTCGTTTCTCCTACTACAAAAGAAATTATCAGCAAATATCCCAACCTCAAACATATTCAGTACGATGCTGTTTCGCACAGCGGCATGTTGCTGGCCAATGAGGCCAGTGGTTTTGGAAGAAAAATACCTACTTACAATTTCGAAGCTGCGAAGGTGATCGTGAGCCTGGGCGCTGATTTCCTCGGCACCTGGTTAAACTGTGTGGAGCAGGGCAGGGGATATGCAAAAGGCCGCAAGATTGATGAGAAGAACCCTTCCATGAGCAAGCACTACCAGTTTGAAGGCTACCTGAGCCTGACGGGTTCCAATGCAGATGAAAGATATACACACCGCCCTTCCGAAACAGGCGCAGTGGCAGTGGCATTGGCAGCAGCATTGGGTGTTCCGGGTGTTTCAGGATCTGTAACAGATGCCAAACTGAAAGCCGGAATTGAAAAAGCAGCAGCTGATCTCAAAGCAAATAATGGTGCAGCCGTAGTGGTTTGCGGCAGCAATGATAAAAATATTCAACTGGTGGTCAATGCCATCAACGCTGCTATTGGCGCCAATGGGTCCACTATCGACTGGAGCAAACCAGTGAATTCCCGCCAGGGCATCGACAGCGAAATGACCGACCTGGTAAACCAGATGGAGGCCGGTACGGTAGGCACATTAATGATCTGTGATACGAACCCTGCTTACACTTACCATGATGCTGCAAAATTCACCGCGGCATTGAAAAAAGTGAAAGTAACCGTTTCCTTCAATCCAAAAATGGATGAAACAACAGAACTCTGCGAATACATCATCCCTTCTCATCACTACCTGGAAAGCTGGGGTGATGCAGAAGCAAAAGCAGGTCATGTCAGCTTTATTCAGCCTACGATCTATCCATTGTTCAAAACAAGGCCCTACCAAACTTCTTTGTTGAAGTGGGCAGGCAGCACCCAGGATTATGAAACTTACTTCAAGGAGTACTGGACAGGTAAGTTAGGCGCTGACGGATTCAATAAAGCATTGCAGGATGGTGTGGTGGAAACGGCATCTGCCGCCGCCGCAGGTGGTTATAGCAGTGCCGGACTAGCCGAAGCTGTATCCGCTATCTCTTCTTACAAAAAAGGAACAGGTGTGGAGATGGTGCTCTATCAAAAAGTTTCTATCGGCACAGGTGCACAGGCCGGAAACCCCTGGTTGCAGGAACTGCCCGACCCTGTTTCTAAAGCCACCTGGGATAACTATGCACTGATCTCTGTGAAAAAAGCAGAAGAGCTGGGCATCAAACTGGATATGGATTATGAGTATTATCCTCAAAAGCCGGTGATCAGTATCAAAGCGGGTAATAAAGAAGTGGAGTTGCCGGTATTGGTGCTGCCCGGGATGAATGCAGATACAATCGCAGTGGCCGTTGGTTATGGAAGAAACGAAGCACAGGGAGTAACAGCGGCAGGTGTGGGTAAAAATGTTTACGGATTTGCTGTATCTAATGGAACAACCGTGGAGGGCTATGCAACCGGGGTAACACTCACCAATCTTCACAGAAAATATAAGATCGCCCAAACGCAGAAGCATAATAGCTACGAGAACAGGAAAGAAGTGGTGAGGGAAACCACACTTCATTCTTTCAAAAATCATCCGAATGTTATCCCGGATTACAGCCAGGAACTGGAAGATGCATTTTATAAGAACTCGGGAAAGAATTTCCGCGAAGCCACTTTGTATCCCCAGCACGATCAGCCGGGCCTCAAGTGGGGTATGAGCATTGACATGAACAGTTGTACAGGATGCAGTGCCTGTATCGTGGCCTGTCATGCGGAGAACAATGTGCCGGTGGTGGGTAAGAGTGAAGTGCTTCGTTACCACGATATGCACTGGCTGCGCATTGACCGTTATTTTATCTCCGGCGAAAACCCGGATGACCTGAAAGGGGTGGTATTCCAGCCCATGTTGTGCCAGCACTGTGATAATGCACCGTGTGAGAACGTATGCCCGGTGGCTGCCACCAACCACAGTGCGGAGGGCCTCAACCAAATGACCTATAACCGGTGTATCGGTACAAGATATTGCGCCAATAACTGCCCTTTCAAAGTACGTCGCTTTAACTGGGCAGACTATACAGGTGCAGACAGTTTCCCGAATAACCGCGACCAGAAATTGGTGGGTAAAATGGATTCTGTGATCGAGCAAATGAATGATGACCTGACAAGAATGGTGCTCAATCCGGATGTTACTGTTCGTTCAAGAGGTGTGATCGAAAAATGTTCTTTCTGCGTTCAGAAATTACAGGCGGCTAAATTGGATGCAAAGAAAGAGAACCGTCCGCTGAAAGATGGCGATGTGAAAACAGCCTGCCAGGCTGCCTGTAACACCGGAGCTATCGTGTTCGGTAATGCACATGATAAAGACAGCCAGCTTTCTAAGGTAAGGGCAGAGAATAAACAACGTGGTTTCCATGTGCTGGAGCAATTGCACGTGCTGCCAAACATCACGTACCTGGCCAAGATCAGGAATACGGAAGAGCATGATGAGAATTGGGAAAAGCAGGCTAATACAGAACATGCAGCAGCGGGACATGGCGCGGAAGAACCCAGAACAAAAGCCGACAGTACTTTACCGTCAGCCCCGAAAACAGAAGAGGCCCATCACTAAAAGACTATTTTGTAATAGTGTAAGAGGAAGGGATTTGGAATTTATTTTTTTGGAATTTTTATAAAAATATATGGCATTACTCAGATACGAATCACAGGTAAGACCGCCGCTGGTAGATGGTGATAAAAACTACCACCAGGTTACAGAAGATATTTGTCGTCCGGTGGAAGCCAAACCCTCCAAGCTCTGGTGGATGGGATTTCTTATTTCCGTGGCATTACTGGGTTTCGGTATTCTCTCCGTTACCATGGAGGTGATCTACGGAACCGGTCAGTGGAACCTGAACAAAACCGTGGGTTGGGGATGGGATATCACCAACTTCGTGTGGTGGGTGGGTATTGGTCACGCCGGAACTCTGATCTCCGCGATCCTGTTGCTTTTCCGCCAGGGATGGAGAACGGGTGTGAACCGTGCGGCAGAAGCGATGACCATCTTTGCGGTAATGTGCGCCGGTCAGTTTCCGATCTGGCACATGGGCCGTGTATGGAATGCCTTCTTTGTACTGCCTTATGGCAATACAAGAGGTCCGCTTTGGGTGAACTTTAACTCGCCCCTGTTGTGGGACGTATTTGCGATCTCTACATACTTCACCGTTTCATTATTATTCTGGTATTCCGGTTTAATACCCGACCTCGCCACTTTGCGTGACAGGGCTAAGAAGAAATGGGCAAAAATGTTTTATGGTGTGGCTGCCTTCGGATGGACAGGAAGTACCAAACACTGGCAAAGACATGAAGCGCTTTCGCTGGTGCTGGCCGGATTAAGCACACCGCTGGTATTGTCCGTGCACACGATCGTATCCTTCGACTTCGCCACTTCCGTGGTACCGGGCTGGCATACCACCATCTTCCCTCCTTATTTCGTGGCAGGTGCCATCTTCTCCGGGTTTGCGATGGTTCAAACACTACTGGTGGTAACAAGAAAAGTGCTGGCACTGGAAGATTATATTACCATCGAGCACATTGAGGTGATGAATAAAGTAATTGTGCTGACGGGTTCTATTGTGGGTATTGCTTACCTCACAGAGTTGTTCATGTCATGGTATAGCGCCGTGCCATACGAGAACTTTGCCTTTTTCGAAAACAGGCTGAACCTGAACAGCCCTTACGGATGGAGCTACTGGCTGATGATGGGCTGTAACGTATTGTCGCCACAGATCTTCTGGATCAAGAAAATGAGAAGGAACCTCCTCATCACTTTCTTCATGAGTATCCTGGTGAACATTGGTATGTGGTTTGAACGCTTTGTGATCATTGTAACATCTGTTTACCGGGATTACCTGCCATCTGCCTGGAGTACCTATTATACGCCCACCGTTTGGGAGGTTGGATTTTACCTGGGAACCTTTGGATTATTCTTCACCTGTTATTTCCTGTTCTCCAAATTCTTCCCGGTTATTGCGATCGCAGAGATCAAGCATATCCTGAAAAGAAGCGGGGAGAGCTATAAAGAAAAGATGGATGAACTGGAAAATGAATCAACAGAAGAGTTCGGCCACAAGCACGGACATGATCATGGAGCGTAAATAGTCGAATAGATGTATAGGGTTTAATAGTTAGTAACGAAAGGTATTGTGTGATTTGGAATTTATCATTTGGAATTTAAAATATTATGGCTGTAAAAAAATTTGTCACGGGCAACTTTTATGACGAAGCGGTATTGTTCCCTGCTGTAAAGAAAGTACGTCGTGCAGGATACAAGATCCACGATGTGTTCACGCCGTTTCCTATTCACGGGCTGGACAAAGCCATGGGTCTTCGCGACACCAGTTTGCACACGGCAGGATTCATCTATGGTATCACCGGAACGGCAACAGCTGTAGGGTTTATCACGTGGGCGCTGACAGTGGACTGGCAATTGAACTTTGGCGGTAAGCCATTTTTCTCTCTGCCTGCCTGGATACCCATTACATTCGAGCTAACAGTATTGTTTGCTGCTGTGGGAATGGTGCTCACCTTCTGTTATCTCTGCCAGCTGGCCCCCTTTGTAAAAAAGGACCACTTCAACCCCCGTTCCACCGATGACACATTTGTAATGGCACTGGAGTGTACCGACAAAACCAATGAAACAGAAGCCATGAACTTTTTGAAAAGTATCGGGGCTGTGGAAGTTCAGGTGCAGTATAAAGAAACAGAATGGTGGCTGGGCCGCTACGACAAAGACACGATGCGTTACGAAAGAAAACAAACAGAACCGGCACATTAATCATATTCTAATTACCAGAGGATGAAAAAATTTTGGATCATATCCTGTTTAGCAATGGCGGTGGTTATCATTAGCTGCAACAAACCAAGACGCAGTCCCGGCAGGGTATATATGCCCGATATGGCGTATAGCCGTGCTTATGAGACCTATGCCTCCCTTGATCACCTGAAAGAAAAATACCCGAACATCAGTTATAATGGAATGCCCGTGCAGGGTACTATTGCCCGTGGAGACATGTTGTCAATATATCCTTATAAGAACGATTCCATGGGGTATGTGCAATCGGCTTCTGTTCCCAATCCGCTGAAAGCCGCTGACGTTGATATGAAAGAGGCAGAAAGATTATACCTCGTGAATTGCGGTATTTGTCACGGACAAAAATTGGATGGCCAGGGCCCTTTGTATAAGGATGGCCAGGGCCCTTATACCGCAGCGCCCAAGAACCTGATGGCCGACGATATGAAGAAACTGACTGAGGGTACTATGTTTCATTCTGTAACGTATGGCAAGGGCCAGATGGGTAGTTATGCATCGCAGCTGAATACGCACCAGCGCTGGATGGTGATTGCTTATATCAAAGCTAAACAAGGGGGCACAGCCGTTGCGGTAAAAGATACAACGGCAAAAGCAGCCGTGGCAGATACGGCGGCTAAAACAGTTAAATAGTTATTGAACTTATTATAAAAGAACACAGATGTCAACCAAAGAAAATTTTATAGTTCCCAAACGGTATAACACTATCTCCATCGCACTGATGTTGCTGGGTGTTATTGCAATAGCGGCCTTGTATATCACTACACATGGCAAGGGCGGAACAGAAGAGGAGAAGCATATCGCAGATGCCAGGTTCTGGGCCAGCCTGTTGCAAAACAGTGTTTATTTCCTGCTGGTGGTCAATGCTTCTATGTTCTTTATCTGTGCCACTACATTAGCCTGGGGCGGATGGCAAATGGCATTTCGCCGCATACCGGAAGCGATCTCTGCAGTGGTGCCGGTGATCGGCGTACTGGCCCTGGCCATTTTACTGGCCATCAATTACAGCAGCAATCATAGCATCTTCCATTGGACAGATACTCACCATGTGGAGCAGGACCCCATCCTCAATTATAAAAAAGGGTTTTTAAATAAAGGTTTCTTTACTGCGGTAACTATTTTAACCATTGTACTGTGGTCGGCACTTGGCTGGAAAATGCGCCAGTTATCACGCAAAACAGATGCGCAACCCTTTACCAATAAAGAGGACGCAAAAAAATATATCTGGAACAACACCGTTTGGGCAGCCCTGTACCTCATCGTGTTCTCCCTCACTGTAATGTCTTCCATACCCTGGTTATGGCTCATGAGTATTGATGCACACTGGTACAGCACCATGTACAGCTGGTACACATTTGCCAGCACCTTTGTGGCTGGCATGGCGCTTATCTGCCTGTTCTTTGTTTACCTGAAAAACACTGGCTACCTCGAATATGCCAATGAAGAACACCTGCATGATATTGGTAAATTCATGTTTGCATTTTCCGTATTCTGGACCTATCTGTGGTTCTCACAATACATGCTGATATGGTATGCGAACATCCCCGAGGAAACAACTTATTTCAAACCCCGTTCCCAGGGGCCTTACAGCGGTGTTTTCTGGCTGATGTTCCTCATCAATTTCATTGCACCATTACTGATCCTGATGAGAAGGGGTTCCAAGAGAAATTACGGAACGATCACTCTAATGGCTGTACTGATCATCTTTGGTCACTGGCTGGATTTCTTCCAGATGGTATTTCCCAGCCCGATGACCGACCCTAAAACGGGTGAAACGCATGTACCGAATATTTTGTGGGACTTTGGAGTGGCATTGGGATTTGTGGGACTGATCATGTTCGTTACCGGCAGGGCGCTGAGTAAAGCCCCATTGCTGGCAAAGAATCACCCGTTTGCAAAAGAAAGTGTGATACATCACACCTGATCTTACAAAGCAAAAAAGAGAATTTGAATTAATTACCTGGAATTTAGATACATAGTTTATGCAAACATTTTTCATAGTCGCGATCTTAGGTCTTGGTTTCCTGATCACCTTTCAGATAGCCAAAGCAAGTGAGTATGTAGCGGTATTACGGGGGGAAGAGAGGGCCCGTAAACAAACCAATAAGATCAACGCTTTCATGTTACTCGCCTTTTTGATCACGGGTTTGATCGGGGTATGGTATTGTAATGAAAGATTAAAAGGGAAAATACTGGGAGAATCTGCTTCTGATCATGGCGTTTTGATCGACAGGATGCTGTACATCACATTGGCCATCACTTTTATCGTTTTTATCATCACCCAGGTGGCGCTTTTTTGGTTCTCTTACAAATACCAGGAATCAGATACAAGAAAAGCATATTATTATCCGCATAATAACAAACTGGAAGTGATCTGGACCGTGATCCCCGCCATTGCATTGACCGTACTGGTGGGCTTTGGTATCTTCTACTGGTTCAAGATCACAGGCAATGCACCCAAAGACGCGATGGAAGTAGAAGTAGTGGGTAAGCAGTTTGGCTGGGAGTTTCGTTACCCGGGCGGGGATGGGGTGCTGGGAAAAAAATACTTTAAACGCGTTGACCCGGTAAAAAATAATCCCGTAGGGCAATTATGGGAAGATGAAGCTAACCATGATGATATTTTTGTAGAACAGGAAATGCACCTGGTGGTAAACAAACCGGTAAAACTGGTAATTGGTGCCAAAGATGTGATTCATGATGTGGGCCTCGCCCATTTCAGAATGAAGATGGATGCCGTTCCGGGTACACCCACTACGATGTGGTTTACGCCAAAATTCACGACCAAACAAATGAAGGAAAAAACAGGTAACCCTGATTTCGTATACGAGATCTCCTGCGACCAGATGTGCGGTAAAGGTCACTGGAGTATGCGGGGAGTGGTGGTAGTGGAAACACAACAGGAGTTTGACGCCTGGCTGGCAGGAAAAAAACCGCAATACCTGGTGGCCAACCCGGATAAAGACCCTAAAGCAATTAAAGACACAACTGCCAAAGCACCGATAGCCGCGGCACAACCTAAATAAATAATAGAGCAAAGCAACCTGGTTGCCAGTAAAATAAAAGATTATGAGTGACGCAATGCACGCCCATCCTGAAGTGGTAACAACACATGGTGTTCATCATGACGAACATCATGTTCATCATCACAAGGAAACATTTGTTTCGAAGTATATCTTCAGTATGGACCACAAAACGATCGGGAAACAATTCCTGATCACGGGTATTATCTGGGCAATTATCGGAGGTTTGTTCTCGGTCCTGTTCCGTTTGCAATTGGGTTACCCGGATCAGTCCTTCCCCATCCTGGAAACATTCTTCGGGCATTGGGCTAAAGGTGGCCAGATACAGCCGGAATTTTATTATGCATTGGTGACCATGCACGGTACCGTACTGGTATTCTTTGTATTAACGGCCGGGTTGAGCGGAACATTTGCCAATATCTTAATTCCCCTGCAGATCGGGGCAAGAGATATGGCGTCTCCCTTTCTCAATATGCTTTCCTACTGGTTCTTCTTTTTGGCCAGTATCGTTATGTTATCTTCCTTATTTATTCAAACAGGACCTGCTTCGGGCGGATGGACGATGTATCCTCCGCTCAGTGCCCTGAGACAGGCAGGTGATGGCTCCAAGCTGGGATCTGATCTGTGGCTGGTGAGCATGGCATTATTCATTGTATCATCCCTGCTGGGCGGTTTGAACTATATCTCCACCATCCTGAATATGCGTACAAAAGGAATGAGTATGACCAGGATGCCACTGACCATCTGGGCCATGTTCTTTACAGCCGTACTGGGTGTGTTATCTTTCCCTGTATTGCTGTCCGGCGCTATCCTGCTGTTATTTGATAGAAATTTAGGAACAAGTTTTTACCTGAGTGATATCGTGGTGAACGGGGAGATATTGCCAAATGAAGGCGGAAGTGCTATTCTTTACCAGCACCTGTTCTGGTTCCTCGGTCACCCGGAAGTATATATTATTCTGCTCCCTGCCATGGGCATGGTGTCGGAAATATTATCGGTCAACTCGCGGAAGCCCATCTTCGGTTATATGGCGATGTTAGGTTCATTGTTTGCCATTTGTATCCTGGCATTCCTGGTATGGGCACACCACATGTTTGTAACCGGGCTGAATCCTTTCCTCGGGTCAGTATTTGTATTGTTAACACTACTGATCGCGGTCCCTTCGGCCATCAAAGTGTTCAACTGGCTCACCACTTTGTGGAGAGGTAATATCCGGTTCACGCCGGCTACATTATTCGCTATTGGCTTTGTAAGTTTATTTATCTCCGGTGGTTTAACAGGTATCTTCCTGGGTAACTCCACCATCGATATTCACCTGCATGATACCATGTTTGTGGTGGCACACTTCCACATTGTAATGGGTGTGGCTTCTTTCTTCGGCATGTTTGCCGGCGTTTACCACTGGTTCCCGAAAATGTTCGGCCGTTACCTGAACAGCACATTAGGGTATATGCATTTCTGGGTAACCATGATCGGCTCTTACCTGATCTTCTGGCCGATGCACTACGAAGGTTTAGCAGGTATGCCCCGCCGTTATCTTGATAAAAAAGGCTGGGTATCTTTCAACCAGTTTGGTGAACTCGATAAAATGATCACGGTTGTTTCTATTATAGTATTTGCGGTACAGCTGATGTTTGTGTTCAACTTCTTCTATTCCATTTTCAAAGGAAGAAAAGTTACCTCTACCAATCCCTGGGGCGCCAATACGCTGGAGTGGACCACACCGATCCGCCCGGGCCACGGCAACTGGGAGGGAGAAATTCCGGAAGTGCATCGCTGGCCTTATGATTATGGTAAGGATGGAAGAGAGTTCATTCCGCAGACTGAACCGATTGGTGAGCACGAAAGCAAACATTAGAAGGATTGGGAAAAGGGCAATTGGGAAATTTCGAAATTTCCCGATTCCAAAATTTCCCAATAATAAATATGTTCTTATTATATGCGGAAGCTGAAATGAAGAAAATTAAAGATTACTTACAATTAATTAAGCTTTCGCTGAGTATCATGGTGGTGTTCAGCAGTGTGATAAGCTACCTGCTGGCGCCTAAAGTGGTGGAGTATGACTGGGGGATGATATTATTGCTCTTTGCAGGTGGGTTACTGGTGACGGGCAGTGCCAATGCCATCAACCAGGTAGTTGAAAAGGACAGCGATGCGCAGATGAAGCGGACCAGTAAGCGGCCGGTGGCTGCAGGAAGAATGAGTGCGGGAGAGGGATGGGCATTTGCGATCATCACCGGCGCTGCCGGTGTGTTCCTGTTAGGATATTATTTCAACTGGCTGGCAGGAGGATTGGCGGCATTCAGTTTATTTCTCTATGCTTTTATCTATACACCGTTAAAGAAAGTTAGTTCCATTGCGGTGTTGGTAGGGGCAGTTCCGGGGGCGCTTCCTTGTTTGATCGGTTGGGCCGCGGGAGATGATAAACTGTCAACCGGCGGATGGATATTATTAGCGTTCCAGTTCTTTTGGCAATTCCCCCATTTTTGGGCCATTGCCTGGGTGGCGCACAGGGATTATTCATCGGTTGGATTCAAATTGTTGCCGGCAGACCAGGGGCCGACGAAATTTACAGCCATTCAAACCATTGCGTATTCGCTGGTACTGGTGCCTGTAACCCTGCTGCCTTATTATACGGGAATGTGCAGTTATGAGGACCTGCAGGGCAAGATCGCAGTGGGATTAATTATCCTGGCGAATCTTTTTATGATCGGAAGATGTGTGAACCTGTACAGGAAAATGGATGTTGCATCGGCAAGAAAAGTGATGTTTGGAAGTTATATGTTTTTGCCGGTTGTATTACTGGCGTTATTGTTGAGTAAAGCTCTTTAAAATATCAATGGACAAATTCCAAATCCCAAAACCCTGTGTTTGACCACCCTTTAGAGGAGAGATGTTTCCAATTTGCGAAGAATGTGAGAGGATATACCAGGAAACTGAAAAGGGATATGGAGAATTTAGAAGATATACGACAGCTTGTTAGGGCAAGCGGGTCAGTAGGAGCAAATTATATTGAGGCAAATGAAAAAACAGGTCCGGGAGATTTGCGCTACCGGATGAGAAATAGAAGGAAAGAGGCAAAAGAATCGATGCATTTCCTGGGCTTGGCGGAAACATTTGGTAATAAAGACCTGGAAAAAGAAAAGCAGGATCTGAATAAACGAGGCAGGGCAATTGCGAAAGATATTCTCAGCGATGCTGAAGAAACTGGAGGATAATAAACAAGAGTGAGGCGGCTGGCTGGAATTTGGAATTTTTGTATTTGGAATTTATAATTTATGAGCTTGAGTATTGTGAGTACAGATCAGAAAAAAAGAATGCACCCTCACAAATTTACCTTGTGGGTGGCCATTGGAAGCATTGTGATGATGTTTGCCGGGTTAACCAGTGCCTTTATTGTAAAAAGCAATATGGCCGGGTTTAAAACAGTGGGCCTGCCAAAGGCTTTCTATGTATCCACGGCGGCGATCCTTATCAGCAGCGTAACGATACAAATGGCATTAAGATCTTTTAAGAACAGGGAGATGGCACGTTACCGTTCATTGATGGGATTAACGTTATTATTAGGAGTGGCATTTGTCATCCTGCAATGGATCGGGTTTAAAGAACTATGGGAGCAACAGATCACTTTTAAAGGTGGCGGCGCAGGCCAGTTCCTCTATGTGATCTTTGGATTGCATGCCCTGCACGTGGTGGCGGGCATCATCGCATTGATCGTGATGTTCCTGAAAGCCTATATGGGAAGAATAAAATTGTATAGTTCTGTTCCTGTGGAAGTGATGGCAACTTACTGGCATTTTGTGGATCTTTTATGGATCTATTTGCTGGTATTTTTCCTGATAATTGGGTGAGATAATATTGGAGGATTTGTTATTTGAGATTTAAAAATTTGGAATTTTTTTTATTATGTCTACAACAGCAACAACACATCAGACCAAATGGTGGAGCGGCGGTAAAAGCCCCTTCAACCTGGAGTATGGTAAACTGATGATGTGGTATTTCCTGATGAGTGATGCCTTTACGTTCGGTGCATTTCTTATCTCGTATGGCTCTATCCGTTTTAGTCAGAACTTCTGGCCCGACCCCAACGTGGTGTTCAACGCCTTTCCGGGTGCAGGACATGCCAACCTGCCTCTGGCATTCGTGAGTGTGATGACCTTTATATTGATCATCAGTTCTGTTACCATGGTGCTGGCCGTACATGCAGGCCATAAAGGAGATAAGGCAGGTGTGATGAAATGGCTCGGCTGGACGATAGTGGGAGGATTAGCGTTCCTCGGTTGCCAGGCATGGGAGTGGCATCACCTGATCACCGGCGAGCATGCAGTACTGGCAGAGGGTAAAATTGAAATGATTGGCCAGACAATGGGTGGTAACCCCTGGGGCCAGCTGGTGGAAGACAGCAGCAAAATAACGGCAGCGCTCAATGCCTCTTCACATGAAACGCTGGTGCACCTGGCACATGAATATCCCAAAGAAGGAACAGCCGCTACCCTGGAAGCGCTGGAAAAAATGACAGGCCCGCAGCTGACCGGCATGATCGATATGGCGCATATGCATATCCGTGAGAAAGGGCCTATCGCTTTTGGTGGTTATTTCTTTGGTATCACAGGGTTCCATGGCTTCCACGTATTCTCCGGAGTCATCATCAACATTGTTATGCTGCTCATGACGCAGAAGAATATATTCCAGAACAGGGGCCATTACCTGATGATCGAAAAAGCAGGCTTGTACTGGCACTTTGTAGACCTGGTTTGGGTATTTGTATTCCTGTGTTTCTATTTGATTTAAAGCAATCAGTTATTATCGCAACTCACTTTATTTGAAATTTTTTAAAATATGCAACATCCCGCATTTGAAGAAGTAACGGTCCATCATGAACACGCAGATGATGCGACATTCAGAAAGAAGGTAAGAAAAACGACCATTCTCCTTTCTATTATTACCGTGATAGAACTGGGTATCGGTTTGCTGATATATACGATACATAAAGGAGAGAACCCTAATGCGCTCCTGGTGCTTATGTTTAAAGGAATGGTATGTATCCTTACCCTGGCCAAAGCGTATTACATCGTATCGGTGTTTATGCACCTGGGAGATGAGATCAGGAACATGATCATGACCATCGTGGTGCCATTGCTGTTATTTGTGTGGTTCATCGCTGCCTTTATCTGGGATGGCAACTCCTATAAAAACCTGCGTAACAAATACGACAAGCATTTCCAGGAAACAACCACACCTAAAAAACACCATAAAGCGGAAGCACCGGAAGAGAAGAAAAGCGGAAAAGAATAATTACGGATTAAATTTTTTTATAACCAAAACCATTAAGCCGTGTACCTGTTAACAGGGAATGGTTTAGTGGTTTTTTAGTGATTACGAAATTGTTGAACCCTAATATAGCGTGAAGTGAATCAGAAAGCACTGTATGCGGTGATGCTGGCCATGTTGCTGCCGCTGACGGCCTATTTTATTGTAAAAAGGCAGAGTGAAAAAGCGGTGATGATGCCCCGTCATTACCTGCCCGACACCACCATGGAAACAGTGAAACAAGGCAAAAAAGTGGTGGATACAGTCTGGCATAAGGTGGGCGATTTTAGATTCATCAACCAGGATGGCAAAACCATTACGTGGGATAGCCTGAAAGGGAAAATAGTGATCGCCGATTTTTTCTTCACCAGGTGCCCCACGATCTGTCCCGGTATGACCCGCAATATGAAAAGATTGGCCGAATCGATCCACAACGGACAAAGAGTGGGGGATAAGACCAACAAACTCGTTCATTTTCTCTCCTTCAGCATCGACCCTGACAGAGATTCGGTGGAAAGACTGAAATACTGGGCCAACCGGTTCCAGATCGATCCCGAACAATGGTGGCTGCTTACGGGGAATAAAAAGGAAATCTATAACCTGGCGCTGAATGAAATAAAGATCGGGGTGGAAGATGGGGAAGGGGTAGATACGAATTTTGTACATAGCGATAAGTTTGTACTGATCGACAGCAACCGGCATGTGAGGGGGTATTATGATGGCCTGGATTCTGCTTCCCTGGCCAATTTATCGGAAGACCTTGTGATGCTGACGATGGAAAAAGACCCGAATAAGAAAAGTTTTTTTGCCGGAAAGCTCCAGCTCATCGCTGTTGTTTTTCTGCTCGCCATCTTTGGCGTGGGTTTATTGATGTATTTAATCAGAAAAAGATCCTGATATATGCTACAAGCAGTTTGGAAAAAGAATGACAGGAAGGCGAAGGCCCTGATCTTTACATTCTCTTTTATTGTATTTGCAGCGGTGCTGCTGCTGAGCCGTGTAAAATTAAATATTGACCCGGGATTTGATGTGCATGTATTTGCACAGGCGAATGCAGTGATCAACTCCATTGTGGCTTTATTGCTGGTAATAGCGCTGATGGCAGTGAAAGCAAAAAATTATACCCTGCATAAGAATATCATGATGACGGCCATGTTTCTTTCCATACTTTTTTTGGTGAGCTATATCTGCCACCATTTATTAGCTGGTGATACAAAATTTGGAGATGCTGACCATAATGGAATATTGAGTGAAGCAGAGAAATCAGCGGTGGGTGACAGCAGGAAATGGTATTACATTATACTCGGTACGCATATCCCCCTGGCAGGTATTATCCTTCCTTTTATACTTTTTTCGGCTTACCGTGCGCTAACAGGTGAGTTTGAAAAGCACAAGAAACTGGTACGCATCACCTGGCCGGTATGGTTTTATGTGGCGGTTACGGGGGTGGTGGTGTATTGGATGATCAGTCCTTATTATAGTTGATCTTTCTGGGAGGATTCAGAATAATTGGGTGTGCGGAACTCAGTTCCGCACTACCTCGTACCACAGCGAGACATCAGCAGCGAAATTGTAAATTGAACACTCGGCAGTGAAGAAACCCTGTATTGGATCATCCCCCCACTACAATTATTTAATTGCATGGTGTAGCAACATGCAATAAGTTTGCAGGGCCTTCGCAAAGACCCCCGCATGAAAAAAAAATCACTGTACAAATTTGGGTTGTTAATAACAGCTATTGTATTTGTTTCCTTTCTCCGGCCTGTTGGCGAAGAGGAATTTGTAAATGAAAATTTTCAATTTGCCAGCCAACAATTGCATAAGGCCCTGCTGACGGTAAATGCCGGCAGCGCTAAATTTCCCCGTACTGTTGACTCAAACGGAAACCTGGTGAAGGTAAATATCTACGACTGGACCTCCGGCTTCTTTCCCGGTAGTTTGTGGTACACCTATGAACAAACAAAAGACGGCTCTCTGCTTACACCTGCCCGCCGCTGGACAGAAGCCCTGGAACCCCTCCAAACATTTACCGGTCATCACGATATCGGCTTTATGATGTATTGCAGCTATGGGAATGCCTACAGGATTAGCAGGAATGCAACTTATAAGAAGATATTGATCCAATCCGCCCGTTCTCTCTGCACACGCTTCAATGCCACCGCGGGCTGCATCAAATCATGGAACCGCTTCCGGCCCTGGCATGCTGACACCACCACTTACTCATTCCCCGTGATCATCGACAACCTGATGAACCTCGAACTTTTATTTTTTGCTTCTAAAATAACAGGCGATACTTCCTTCCGGCATATTGCGGTTACACATGCCAATAACACCCTGAAAAATCATGTGAGAAAAAACTATAGCTCCTACCATGTGGTCTGCTACGATACACTCACCGGCAAAGTGGAAACGAAAAACACCGCACAGGGATATGCCGATAATTCCACCTGGGCAAGAGGCCAGTCATGGGGCCTATACGGCTTTACAATGACCTACCGGGAAACCGGCAATAAAGAGTATCTAAAAACCGCACAGGGTATGGCTGACTGGATCATCAACAACCTGCCGGAAGATAAAATACCTTATTGGGATTATAATATCGGCGAGCAAGGGTTCACGCCACCGGCCCGCTCTTACGCACCCCATGTTTCGGCCAAACTTCGGGATGCTTCCGCTGCTGCTATTGCCGCCTCCGCCTTACTGGAACTGAGTACCTTTTCAGGAGCGAAAGGAAAAAAATACAAAGAAACGGCTATTCAAATACTGCACGTATTAGCAGGCAATACCTACAAAGCAAATTTGGGGACGAACGGTAATTTTCTTTTAATGCACAGTGTGGGCTCTGTTCCCAACAAAAGCGAGATAGACGTTCCCTTGGTGTATGCCGATTACTATTTCCTGGAAGCATTACAGCGGTACGACAGGCTGCTGAAAGGCAGAAACCTTATTGACCCTGTGAAATAAACTTAAAGCATAGTCACCAACCATTCTCCTGCTGTTCAATTGACGATACGGTCATAACGTTCTCATCTGTATTTTCTGCTCACTCTATTCGTACAGGTATCCCCTGTATTGGGGGAAAGAACCACACTTTTTACCAGTGTTTGTGATACGATGATTCAAAATAACCAACTCAAAAAATAGAAGCCAATAACCATTTATTTGGGGATATCGAACGGCCCCGGATTTATCCAACTTAGTATTCAGGTCAAAGGGATCCATCAAGATGCCCGAGTACATGCTGAGCGCTGTTCCTGCTTTGAAATACATCAACCTCAAAAAGCAGATTTTATGAAAAAACTAAATTTACTTCTTCTCAGCTTTTGCATGCTGCAAATGCAAGCAGGGCTGGCGCAGGTGATCCGCCCTTTTTCACACAGGTACTATAACCCGGCCGTAAGGGGGAATATCGTTTATGTTTCCAATAGTATCATTACATCTGCAGGTATTGGAAATGGTAATCCCGGTACAGGAGAAAACCCTCCGGGGGGCACTTCACTAAATAACGGTGACCCGGCAGAGAACATTAATGTGGCGGATATAACAACGCTTATTCCTTATGGATCTTCCTGGAAATACTGGTGTAACAACCAGGCCAACTACCCGGTCAGCTGGCCAACAACAGCTTTTAATGATGCGGCCTGGCCCTCAGGTAATGCAGAATTAGGATACGGTGATGGAGATGAAGCCACTTGCATACCCTCAGGCGGTGGTGGAACATTATGTTCGCCCACCGGCAGCAAGTGGATCACTTCATATTTCAGAAAGACCATTAATATTCAAAACTTATCGGCATTCCGTTCCTTCATCTTTAAGGTGGAAAGAGATGATGGATACGTGGTATACGTGAATGGCACAGAAGTGGCACGGGATAATTTACCTCAGGGTGCAATATCCTGGTCAACACTTGCTAACAGTAATACTGAAGATGAGATAATCAGTTTTACAGTAAACCCCACCGCATTTGTTCCCGGTAATAATATTATTGCTGTGGAGATTCATCAAAATGCTTCCAGCAGCTCCGATCTGTCATTCAACCTGGAACTCGC
The DNA here is from genome assembly GCA_964606155.1 of uncultured Chitinophaga sp. GTDB lineage: Bacteria > Bacteroidota > Bacteroidia > Chitinophagales > Chitinophagaceae > JJ008. Next base: position 21,590 of record CAZSGD010000027.1, read on the forward strand.
AGCCACTAAATATATCAACTCGAGTACAGCGGATCTCACTTTACCAAACTGCTCCAACGTGCTGTGGGCGGGCCTTTACTGGGGTGCCGGCCAGGGCGATAATGGATCTAACGCCGGGTGGATCTCCGGTGAAAATGCCTGTAAATTAAAAATGCCGGGAGCCGGAAATTATATCAGCATTACGGCTTCCGCTATCGACTATCATAACAATACACTGGTGCCGGGCCTATACCATACCGGGTATAAATGTTTTGCCAATATCACTTCTTTGATCAATACAAATAACCCCAATGGCACTTATATGGTGGCAGATGTGGTGACGCCTATCGGTACAGACAACGGTTACGGCGGTTGGACGATAGTAATAGCGTATCAAAATCCCGCTGATATCATCCGTGAATTGAATGTGTATGATGGTAATGCCATTGTTGGAATGGGCTCTGCCCCTATTAATATTAACCTGGGCGGCTTTCATACGCCAGCTACTGGCCCGGTGAGTTGTGAATTTGGCGCTGTTGTATTCGACGGGGACCGGTCTTCGCTGGATTCCTTTTCGTTCAGGCAAAATGGAGCATCATCTTATTTCAATCTCACCCCCAACAGCACCAGTAATGTGAATGATATGTGGAACAGTACAATATCTTATAAAGGAACAGTTGTTACCACAAGAAACCCGGCCTTTCAAAATACACTGGGTTATGATGCTGATATCATCGATTTACCCAATGAAGGAAACGCTAACCTGGGTAATAGCCAGACGGCTGCCGTGCTCAGGTTATCATCTCCTGATGAAAACTATATTGTACAGGTGGTAACCGCATCGATCAGTACTCAAGACCCACATCTTCCTCTTACTCTTACGCCTACAGATGTAAATGGTGGCTCATTAATAATAGGTGATGAATTGCGGTATGATATGCAGCATACCAATAATGGTAACGATTCTGCCCTGAATACCTATATCATTGACACTATCCCTGCAGGCAGCATCTATAAACCAGGAAGTTTGCAAATTGGCGGTGTACCCAAAACTGATGCAGCTGGTGACGATGAAGCAGAGTATGATGCGGTGAATAAGCGGGTTATTTTCCGGGTAGGTATTGGCGCCACGCATACAGCAGGAGGCCGCGTATATTCAGGCGCTGCCGGATCGACCCGCTTTTCTATCTACGCTTCCATCAATTGCGCCCCGGGTTCCACCAACAATAACGTTAACAGCCAGGCCTCACTTTATTATACAGGTGCAGCCTCCGGCAACCCGTTTTCAGGAAGAAGCGGCTTTGTGGTCTCAGGATGTTTTACCGAAATACCCACGGTTAGTAATGTAACGGGCACTTGTAACCAGGTATTACCCTGCAACATTATATATTTCAATGCGGCAGTATCAGACCGGAAAGTAAAGCTTGACTGGACAGTATTATGCGACAAGGAAGCAAAACATTTTGTGGTGGAAAGAAGTACAGATGGTATAAACTTTATACCAGTTCAGCAGGTACCTGTCCGCCCGGTTGTACATGAACGGGAATCTTATTTTACAACAGATGATGTGACAGCTGTTAATTCCTCCGTTATTTATTATCGGTTAAAAACTTTACAGGTAAATGGAAAAGAGCTGACCGGGAATGTGATTGTAGTGAAACTAAATACAACTGGTGATATGGATGTGCAGGTATTCCCCAATCCCGTACAGGAGCAAATGCAAATATTGGTAAAGACAAGGTTACCGGTTCCCTTATCTGCCTGCATCATGGATGGTACGGGAAACACAGTGCAGCAATTTACTGCATCATTACAGCCCGGTTCGAACACCATTGCCTGCCGGCTGTCTTCAACTATTACTGCCGGGATTTATTATCTCCGGATCGTTATGGGCGACAGGACCATCCGGAAGAAGATAATTATAAAAGATTAATGATAAAAATAACTCAAATAAGTGCAGGACTACACGCCTTGCTATGAAGAACCGCATAGAAACCTTTCCTGCTCATACAGGGACAATATGAGTAAAAGGAAGTGTTAGTTGCCGATCAGACAGATAGCCTTAATCCGGGCGTTCGTTATGATCGAGAAGGGATCTGTGGGACCATGCAAGGTTTAATCCGAACCCTGCCAACTGCCGGGCGTAATGCCTGGCAGTTTTTTAATAAGTATATGCCTTACAATTAAACTATATTTTTCCATTCCAGCTTTCTTCTTCCGTTTTCCTGGCTACCCAGTTTTGTTTTAATTTTCGGGGAATGTTCTCAACAAACATGAAGACGATGATACCAATATGATATAGGAATAATATGATCACTATGGGTGAAAAAGAGAAGTCCATCATCCAAAGAAACTCGATAGCCAGGGAAAATAGGGCGCCCACCATGATCAGCCAGGGCGCAAAATGTTTTTGCAGGCCCAGCAACAAAAAAGCCACCATCATGCAGAGATACATAAAGATCATCAAATTGGTGAGCCAATTGGGAATAGCCAGCGCAAAATGCTGGATCAAACAGGTAATAGTGATCAGTACGCCGAAAGCGCCCCCATATTCGCAAAGGTTCCGGTCTGATTTGGTAAGTGCATTATAATTCATATAGGTGCGGTCTTGAATAGTATTAGAACCCCAGCTCTTTGATCGGGTCCCAGAATATTTTTTTAAAATCCTGTACCTGGTCTTTCTTTACTTTAATACCTTCTTTCTTCAATAATTTCTCCATCATGCCGGGGGGAGAAAAATGATGTTTGCCCGACAGTATGCCCACCCGGTTCACGACACGGTGGGCAGGTACTTTTGGTTTCACTTTTCCCGCACCATTCATGGCCCATCCCACCAGGCGGGCAGAGGATTTGGCGCCGATACAGGCAGCAATGGCCCCATAAGAGGTAACTCTTCCCTTCGGTATCTGCCTCGCCACTTCAAATACCAGTTCAAAGAAATTCTCATCCCTTTTACCGGAGGGTTTTACTGTTTTTAATTTCTCTTCAGTTTTTTTTCGGGTTGCCATCAATAGTATGCTTAAGGTTGATCAGGATCTCGATGTATTGATTTTAAAGATAACAATAAACTTTTTCGGGGTTCTGGTACATTCTCATACTCATAGGGACAATGTTTGCACCCATTACCACAGCAATAGCCCCTATCCAGATGATATTTTTCGGTCAGCACCACGTATCCTTCTTCGTTGATATAATAATCCACTCCTTCAATCAGCTCCTTCATATTCTCTTATTTTTTCTTTCAGTTCCAGGTCTTTTTCCTTTCCGGCCAGTATGGGCGGAAGTGAAAAGCATAAATAATGAATACGATTGCTGCCGGCTATATCCAGTGATTCGTAGTGCGTTTTTATTTTCAGGTCATCGGGTATGCTTTCTTCCTTGTACACATGTTCTATATCCTGGTGTAATGTACAGCCGTATAAATCAATTACAGTTTTTGTAAAGCGATAGAGGTCCGGGCTATCCGTTTTCAAATGTATCATTCCGCCGGGTGCCAGGAATTGCTGGTATAAACGAAGAAATTTTGGGTGTGTTAGTCTTTTTTTGGCTTTGGAGAAACGCAGTTGCGGATCGGGAAAAGTGATCCATATTTCAGCTACCTCATCTTTGGCAAAATAGTCAGTTACCTGGTCTATCTGTGTCCGTAAAAAAGCCACATTGGACAAATTATTCTGAAGGGCCTTTTTAGCGCCCACCCAGATACGATTGCCTTTGAGATCAATGCCGATCAAATTCCGCTTTGGGTATAGTTGACCAAGACCTACGGCATATTCACCCTTACCACAGGCCAGTTCGAGGGTGATGGGGTTACTATTCTTGAAAAACAGGGCCCATTTCCCGCTTATATCTTTTGGAAATTGTAAAACATTCGGGAATGTTTCCAGCTCTGCAAAGCGTACCAGTTTTTTTTGGCCCATAGCGGGCAAAGGTACTTTAAATTTTTACCTGGAGCCCCACGCCAAATACAGATTTCAATTGCAGGGCGGGTGAACTGCCATTCTTTCCAAACAGTTCCACATCATCATCATAGATCATATCCAGGTTCCAGCTCAGGCAGATCAGTTTGCCCAACCTGGCAGATATGGCATTGGTCATATACAGGTCAGTGTTGAGCGGGTTCTTTTTGTAATTAGAAAAAAGGTCCACCCGGCCTTTGTAAGAAATATACTTATTGAATGAAGTGGAATAGTTGATCGTGGCAAAAGCACCCAATTGATTCGTGCTGTGTTCTCCGGGGGTTACGCCATAGTCGCCGCGGGCAGATAAGGAATCATCCTTTACAATTACCCAGCGGGAAGTAATGGGGGATAGAAATACAGAAAGCCCCTTTCCGGGTTTATAATCCATACCCTGGCTCACCAGTAAATAAGCCGGGGAAAGAAAGTCGGAGGAGAAATTCTTAATGACATTGTCTTTGGTGGAACCTGAATAGGAATATCCCTTCAGCATTTGTGTACGGAAATTGGTAAGCGTGGTCAGGTTTAGTTTTTTATTCAGTGCATAACCGTATTTGGAAACGACGTCGATCCGGTCGTCATTCTTGCGGCCGCCCAGCGTACTTGTTTTAATATAGCCAAAGTTCAACTCCATGGCATTATCCCAGCTGGTCCTTGCTTTTTTGTAACCGGCAAATAAACTCAGGGAACTGGCAACAGATAAAGAAAAATCATCACCGCCTGCGGCCCAATTGCTCAGGCTTCCCTGGCCAATACTGATATTATATATGGCCCCGCCTTTCCAGCTTCGCTGTGTGGTATCTGTGTTGTCTTTGGGGACGCTGCGTAATGATTCTGATTGAAGATTACGAATGCTGACATCCTGCGAAAAACAAAATGGGTGCAAACATAAAAGGATAATGACTGCCGTCGCTTTTTTTATCATCTTAGGTCTTTTGAGGTGGTGGTGATTCACAGGATGAAGGAGCGGCACGGATGGGTGCAAAGATATTCACACAAAGAAATTCAAAAAGTGTTTTTTTATTTTATACAAAATGTTAAAACATCGTTGACACAAATGAGTGTTTGTATCAAATATAAATGCCATGCTTCAGGGGCCCGGCATGGCATTTATTAAACAATCGTTTGCACGATACCGTTAGTATATAAACTTTAAAATTTAAACAACAAACCAATACCCACTAATGATTTTACCTGCAGGGCAGCAGAGGTTTGATTGGGGCCAAATAAGCGTACATCATCATCGTAAATAAGGTCCACGCCCCAGGTGGCGGATAATACTTTCGACAATTTTACATTCAGGATATTCGACATGAAGATGTCGATATTCTGCGGGTTGTGGCGATAATTGGAAAAGAGGTCCAGCCTTCCTTTATAGGTAACGGTCTTGCTAATCTCTTTCAGGTAATTGATCGTCATAAAAGCGCCAAACTCCAGGGCGCTTTTCTTGCCGGGTTCCACGCCATATAGTCCTTTATTGGAAAGTGCGGTATCCTTTACGATCACCCAGCGGGCTGTAACAGGTGAAAAAAAGACAGAGAGGTTTTTGGTGGGTTTATAATCAAGGCCCTGGCTCAGCAACAAATAACCCGGCGCCATAAAATTGGAAGCAAAGGTCTTTACGTTGTCCGGGAATGTGTATCCTTTAAAGAATTGGGAGCGGATATTGAACAAGGTGGAAAGACTGAGTTTGGACGTTAAGCCAAAACCATATTTTGATAACAGGTCAAAGCGGTCATCATTTTTACGGCTGCCCAGGCTGGTGGTATTTACATAACCCAGGTTGAAATCAAAAGTATTATCCCAGCTATGCTTGTCTTTTTTATAAAAAGCAAAAAGGCTGAGCAGGGAATTAACCGAAAGGGAAAAATTATCGCCACCTGCCGCCCAGTTGCTGAGCGAACCCTGCGAAACATTGAGACTGTAGATGCCTCCTTTCTTCCAGGTTTTAGTGCTGGTATCTGCAGGATCTTTCTTAGCAGATTTCTCCGATTCTTTTTGCAGGTCTTTTAATTTTTGGTCCTGTGCAGAAGCAGTGGAGCTTAGAATAATAGTACATACGAGTAAGGAGTAAAAAATTTTCATACAAATTAGTTTGGTAAAAAAAATACTCTGGTGTAGGAGGGATGGTGATGTAAAAGTAAAAAATCAGTGGCTTACAGGAGCAATATAGTTGGGGATTTTCAAACAGTTTTCGGTGCAGTAACACCCTAAAACCAAAAGCCCCGGGATGAACCGGGGCCTGAAAAACTACATGAGAAAAATGCTGTAATAACTGAACACTCTCAATAACCAACTGCTCTATCGATTTTGAGCCATTTTTAGCTACAGGCTCCCTTTTGGAGCAAGAGCTGTTTTATGCTGTAGGGGGAGGGGTCGAACCTCCACGGGGCAGTTAGCCAAAAAGCAAAGATTAGTGGTCAACCCTGGTCGGCCATACCAATGGTATCGTCGGCTCTACTTTTCGTTTATTCTGTGATCCCCACCCTCGAGACGAGAGGGCATGTCTGCCAAAAATTTCATCACCCCACAGTGTTCCGATTCAATCGGTTTTAAAGAACTTGCCTGTTTGTATTTGCCAGGCTTTGATAGGACAAAAATAGGCGAAACGGGCATTTCGTTCCAAATTATTCAATAAATATTTTGAAATTATAGAAAATATTCAAATATTTGTCATAAATATTTTATTTTATATAAAATCAGTTACCAAAATGGCCGCCAAATTGAATCTTGACAAACTCGATCTGCAGATCATCCAGCAGATGATGGAAAATGCAGAGATATCTTACGCCGATTTAGGCAAAAAACTTTTTGTTTCAGGGGGTACCATACATGTGCGGATTAAAAAACTGCAGGAAGCAGGAGTGGTTAGAGGTACCAGATTGAAAGCAGACCTGAAAGAATTAGGATATGATGTGATCGCTTTCATCGGCATCTATTTAAAAGAAAGTTCTTTGTATGATGGCGTGGCAAAAGAACTGCAAAAGATACCCGAGATCGTTCGTCTGAATTATACTACAGGGAATTATAGCATGTTTGCCGAAATTGTCTGCAAAGACATTTCCCAGCTGCGCTTTGTATTGCACGATCAGTTGCAAAAAATTCGCGGTATCGAACGCACCGAAACATTTATCTCCCTCGAAGAAAGCTTTAGCAGGAATGTAAAAGTGATGTAATACCTGAACAATGCTACTATGAAAGAAGCCCCCCGCTTTTATTCCTCACTGGCCATGCTTATCGTCCTCAACCTGGTCATCAAACCGGTTTGGGTATTGGGTATCGACAGGCAGGTGCAGAATGCCGTGGGCACAGAAGAGTACGGACATTATTTTTCCCTGTACAATTTTTCTTTGGTCATGGGCTTTTTGCTCGACTGGGGCCTCACCATTTTCCTGAACCGGCAAATGGCTTATGAAAAAGAAAAGTTCATTCATAAAACAGGGGGCTTATTAGTATTGAAACTCCTGTTTGCCATCCTGTACACAGCAGTGGTGGTGCTTTTCTGTTTTATTACCGGCGTCACCCGATGGGATATTGTAACCGGTGTGATCGCCATACAAATACTTTCTTTCCTCTTTGTTTTCCTGCGGGCCATCATCACCGCAGAACAATGGTTCCGTACCGATTCCTGGCTTTCTGTTTTTGATAAAACACTCATGATCCTTCTTTGCGGCAGCCTGCTCTTATTCCCGCAAGTGTTCGGTAAAATAAATATTCACCAGTTCCTTCGTTTCCAGGTTATCAGTATGCTGGCCGCCATCCTTCTTACGTTTGCCATCTTATGGCGACGGGGAGTAAAATTTTCAGGGAGTGGCCTGTCTTCCGTGTGGAATACATCACTTTTTTTGTCGGCACTGCCCTATGCCCTCGTGGTATTATTGATGGCAGCGCATGCAAGGCTGGATGGATTTATGCTGGAGCGCATATATCCCAACGGTGCGCAGGAAGCTGGGATCTATGCAGCTTCCTATCGCTTGCTGGATGCGGCCAATATGATCGGGGTATTGTTTGCCTCATTTGTACTGCCATTCATTGCACGGCAATGGAGCCGCGGTGAAGAGATCAGCGCTGTGGTACTGAATATTCGTCATACCCTGGTAATCTTTTCGGTGGTGGTTTCTGTGATCATCGTTTTCATGGCCCCCTGGATACACACATTGTTATATGCGCATTCTGATGCTTATGCCAGTAAAGTGCTGGAGTATTGCATCCCCTCCCTGGTCGGCTATACGCTTGTTAGTGTTTATGGTACTGTTATGACGGCCACAGGTCATATCTATCCTTTTTGTGTTATCACCCTCGGTTCGGTCATTATCAATATACTACTGAACGTGGTCCTTATTCCTTCGCAAGGGGCTATCGGATCTTGTATTGCAGCCCTGATCAGTCAGTTAGCCAGTGGTTTGGCCACCCTGTACTATACCCATAAAAAATTAAAGGTGGCCACAGGCTACAGGTCTTTACTAATCTATACATTTACGGCGGCTGCTTTGTGCGGGTATTTCCTTTTACTTAAAAACCAATCGGTACACCCGCTGGTCCGGATCGCAGGCGCCGTACTGATTGCTGGTATCATTGTATTCACAACAAAACTGTTCGATATAAGTAAATGGAAAAACTTACTGAGGACAGAAGATATTTCATCTAAAAAATAAATCATGCCTGATATATTTGGTCTTATTGCAAAATGGTGGAAACAAATTTTAACCCTGGTCTTATTGTCACTGGTCATAACAGGTGTGATCACCTACATGAAACCGAATCAATATTTATCCACCAGCACGGCTGTGCCGGCCAGCGCATTTGCATCCGACAGATCAAAGATATTCAGCCAGAATATAGAAGCCCTGTACTCCACACTGGGCACACCCGACGACCTGGATATGATCGTGGGTACTGCAAAACTGGATACGGTATATCTGGCCGTAACCGACCAGTATAATTTATATGATCATTATAAAGTATCGGAAAAAGGTGATCCTGCCAGGACCAAAGCCGCATTTTTACTTAAGTCTTATACAAGGGTATCCAAAAGTGAATATGGGGAATTGAAAGTACGGGTATGGGATACGGACAAAAATTTAGCCCCGCAACTGGCTAATTCCATCATGGATGTATTACAGTCCATGCATCAGCATCTCCAGGCTGCGGGTAATGAAGCCACATTAAAAGCATTGCAATCAGGAAAGGAAAAGATCAGCAAATTGGCAGACAGTTTAAAAAATACATCAAAGGATGAACAGGTCCGGCAATACGAAAAACTGATCAATGAGTATGAGTTGCTGGTGGATAGTAAGCCCCCCGTGTTAGTGGTGGTGGAAAAGGCAAAAGCCAGCGATTGGCCTGATAAGCCCCGGCGGATACAAACCCTAATAGCGGCAGCCGTACTGAGTTTTTTATTTGCTTTATTATTGGCTTTGTTACTGGAAAGTAGAAAAAAAGTTACAGCTTGATCGCCTCAGCAAAACAGGAACGGGGTGTTTTTATTCTCCTGTCATTTATTTTTATACTGGCAGGATCGGTAGCCCTGTGGCTGGATATGAACAGGCTGGCCCTCCTGCCATTTGCCCTTTTATTATTTTATTTTAGCTGGCAAAATCTCTCCTTTGTTTTCTATTTATTATTGCTGGCCCTGCCCTTTTCATTCGAATACAATTTCACTCCCAGTTTGGGAACAGATATTCCCGATGAATTTCTGATGCTGTTCACTTCATTCCTGTTTTTGGGATTTTGTATTTATCATAAAGCAGCGATACCTGCATCCGTGGCAAGACATCCGTTACTGATCCTGTTAATAATTTATACCGGCTGGATCTTTATTTCAGTAATTTTTTCCACCAACCCGCTTTTGTCTGCAAAATTCTTATTGGCAAAGGGCTGGTATGCCGGGGCCTTTGTACTCGCCCCGCTCATCCTTTTTAAAGAGAAAAAAAAATTAAAAATTTCCTCCTTGCTGATAACAGGGGCCATGCTGCTCGTAACCTTTATTGCATTGGTCAGGCATAGCCGGGATGGTTTTAGTTTCGCCACGATCAATGATGCTGTGTCACCTTTTTTCCGGAACCATGTGAATTATTCCGCCATGCTGGTATGCATCATTCCTTTGCTGATCGCTTTTTTTTACTTTTCCAAAACCAATAGCAGGAGGTCTTTCATTGCCGGGTTGATTGTCATAGCCCTGGCTGCTCTATTCTTCTCTTATGCAAGAGGCGCCTGGCTGGCATTAGTGGCGGGTATAATAACGTATGGTTTGATTCGTAAAAGGATACTCGTTATTTCCTATATTTTATTTATTGCAATAACATTAGCGGCATTGTTCTGGTTAAAGGGCCAGGACCGCTACCTGCGTTATGCACACGATTACCAAACCACCATCTTTCATAAAAATTTTAATGAACACCTGGTGGCCACTTATAAATTGAAAGATCTTTCTTCTGCTGAGAGGTTTTACCGCTGGATCGCCGGCGTACGCATGATCAAAGACAACTGGCTCACCGGCTATGGCCCCAACACATTTTATGATCACTATAAAGGTTATGCAGCTCCTGCTTTCAAAACCTGGGTGAGTGATAATAAAGAACACTCCACCGTGCACAATTATTTTTTGCTGGTGGCGGTTGAACAGGGCCTTCCGGGCCTGCTGATCTTTGTGGTGCTGCTGGGGGCCATGCTGTATTATGCACAGTATTTGTATGCAAGAACAGCTGATAAATTTTATAAAATAGTGGCCATAACAACCGGGGTGATGCTGGTCATGATCATTACCGTGAACTGTTTAAGCGATTTAATAGAAACAGATAAGATAGGAAGCCTTTTCTTTTTATGCATGTCTGCACTGGTAATAACGGATATCCGCACCCGCAATTCATCAGAGCCGGCCTCGAACATTAAGGGCATCTCGTAGGCCATTGCCGAAAAGATTGAAGGCCAGCACCAGCAACATAATGGCAAAACCGGGGGCCAGCGCCAGCATGGGGTTTTGCGTAATAATGAAATTATAATTCTCTTTGATCATCAGCCCCCAACTGGGCTGCGGCGGCTGCACACCCACTCCTAAAAAACTAAGACCGGCTTCGATCACAATGGCGGAAGCAAAATTGGATGCGGCGATCACCATCACCGGTCCCATGATATTGGGCCATATATGACGTACAATAGTGCGCATACCGGAAAAACCCAGGGCCCTTGTGGCTTCCACGTATTCCAGCTCCCGGACCGCCATCACCTGTCCACGCACCAGTCTGGCCACATTCACCCACATGGTAAGTCCCACGGCAATGAATACCTGCCAGAACCCTTTACCCAGGGCCAGGGTTATAGCAAATACTAATAATAAGGTAGGAATGCTCCATAGCACATTGATGAACCACATCACCACATCGTCTATCCATCCCCGGTAGTAACCGGCCAGGGAACCCAGTATCAAACCGATGCTCAGGGAGATCAGGACTGTTATCAGTCCCACACTCAAACTCACCCGGGTCCCCACGATCAGGGAACTAAGAATATCCCTTCCCTGCTTGTTGGTGCCCAGCAGGAATTTTTGGGTAACAACAGGATCAGGGGCCGTTTTAGAAACCGGGAAAGCTATTCGTTCGGTTACCCCTTCATCAATAAATTGTTGAACGATGATACTATCCCCCTTTTTTTCAGAGGAATGGATGGGGATATAGAGATAAATATCTTCCTTTCCGTTGATCAGTCGCTGGAAGAAACTGGTTGCGGCAATCTCTCTTTCCTTTTTTACTTTAATGAATTGTTGGGTGAAGCCGGGTTTTTTTCCATCGATCTCGGCAATGATACGGTTGGCGAAGGGAGAGGGATCGGGTGCAATGAAATAGGCAAAAATGGCCACCAGGATGGCCAGTGTAATAACGATCAATCCGAACACAGCGCCTTTATTTTTCTTCAGCCGCCGCCATGCTGCCCCCTGAAAGGATGGATCATTGCTCATTCGGGAAAGTTAGCAAGTAATCGGGAAATTTTACCGCAGAGCCGCAGAGGCACACAAAGTTTTCGCAGAGGGGAATCAAAAACCAAAATTCAAAAATTTACTGCAGAGCCGCAGCGTTTCGCAGAGACTTCACGCAGCATCCCTTGTTCTCCTGTTCCTCTGTTCTAATGTTCATCTGTTCTTCTGCTCCTCTGTTCTCTCGTATTTTATCGCACCTTTCTTCCCTTCCACTCATACTTCCCCATTTGCCCAAAGAAACCGGAAATGATCGTGTAGAAAATATGCAATGGCTGGAAAAAGAAAAACCATTTCACCGCCCAACCTTTATCAAAGAATGAAGCAGCTGATGCAAACAGGGGCAATTCCACCAGCGTTTTCGCCACCCATAAACCGGCCAGCCATAACCAATAAGTGTGGTTGAAAAAACCGGCAACGATCAGTACCAGGAAGGAGAGATTAAAAAGATAAACCAGCAATAAGACCGGGAAGAACCTTTTGTCCTGATATTGACGGGCCTTGCTGGCCCAGCGGATACGCTGGTTAAAAAAAGCTCCCCAGCTTAATGCGGGTTGAGTGGCAACCATGGCTTCATTTGACTTCAGGTAATGCACAGCGCCGGGATTTTGTTTAGCTATTTTATACATCAGCAACATATCATCGCCGGAAGCGATGCTATCGATACCGGCAAAACCATTGACCGCAAGGAAAGCCTTTTTTTCATAAGCCAGGTTGGCGCCATTGCACATCGATAATTTGTTCTGGCGCACAGCCGCACCCGTGATAGCCTGCAATACCATAAAATCCATGGCCTGGAAAATTTGCAATAAAGAAGAATTACATTGAATAACAACCGGGGCGACAATAAAAACAGTTTCTTGCTCTTCTTTAAAAGCAGCGATGGTTTGTAGCCAGTTGTTACAGGGAACACAATCGGCATCCGTGCAAACGATCCAGTTGCCGGAAGCGGAATTGATCCCGGTTTCGATGGCTTTCTTTTTATAAGAATTGATCAAGCCCTCTTTTAAACGAATGAGTTTGACAAAGGGAAACCGGTTCACCACTCCTGCTGTATTATCCTCTGAATGATCATCCACCACGATCACTTCTGTCCATTCACGGGGATAGGTTTGTTGTTCTAAAGCAGTCAGCAAAGAGCTGATATTATTCTCTTCATTTCGGGCAGGAATGATAACAGATATTTTTATCCCTGCTATTTTATGGCCGGGTTTAAAAACGGGTATTTTATTCCAGCACCAGGCATAGTAAAGAACAAGAAGGCTGTAAGCAATGAACAGGAATGATATGATGAGTAAAAGGACCATGCACTAAAAGGACAAATCTAATCATTGCAGCAGTGCAGGCAATATTTCAGCTATATGCTTTTCATGTAATACCTGGTGACCGGAATGGATCACAACAAGTGTACACTGATGGTCGATGCCCTGGCGGAATTTTTCACCCACAGCCGAAAGAATGATGCGATCATGTTTGCCATAAACTAAACGTACGGGTATATCGTTTTCCCTTATCAGTGATTTTATCAACGGCAATTGAGGTTTTATTTTTCGCAGGTTGGTCCAGCGCTGGTATAACAACTGCCGTACGGTTTTATCGCCGATATAATAGTTCACAAATTTGAAAATGCTGGCATTAACTAATTTCAGGGCGTTGAGCAATTTCAAAAATCCGAAGAACCAGCCCGGCTTCTTCATGGTAAAAGCAAAGAACCGGTTGCCCGCCCAGGTTTGTGTAGCCAGCCAGTACCAGAAATTCACTTTAAGCCCATCGGGGGCCAATAGTACCAGTCTTTCGGTTTTTTCGGGGGTTTCCTGCAACAGTCCCAGGGCCATCCGGCCCCCCAGGCTAAAGCCCATTAGCACTCTTTTTTCCGGCCCGGGGCAAATGGCGTCGACAATTGCTATAAGATCTGCCGGGGTAAAGACCATCTCTTCTTTCCAATTGGTTTTACCGTGAAAGGGGAGGTCAATGGAGTAGAATGTGAACTGCCCGCCGGTATATTTCTCAAAAAAAGCAAAAGAGGCAGCTTCCTCTCCATAACCATGGAAACAAACCACCGGGCGGGGCCCGGAGCCGAATTTCAGGTAGCTCACGGTGGCATTACGGTAAACAAGCTGTCTTTCTTCCATTTACAAAAAGGGCAAAATTTTTACAAAAAATAGGCTTGTTTGATCCAAATATAATATTAATTTTGGATAGTTGCACAAACAACTATATGTCAAACAACCAATTTAAAAAAGGCGAACTCTACAGCTTTATCACAGGTAAGGCCTCCACCGCCATTGCCCGCAGGTTGCAGAAAAAGCTAAATACTTCCGGCCTGAATATTACCATAGAACAGTGGAGTGTGTTGTATCATCTCTGGAAACAGGAAGGGATCAGCCAGCAGGAGCTTTGTAATGCCACTTTCAGGGATAAGCCCAGCATTACCCGCCTGGTGGATAACCTGGAAAAACTAGGTTTGGTAAAGCGGGTGGCTTCGGAAAACGACAGGCGCATCAACCTGATCTATCTCACACGGCAGGCACAAAAACTGCAGGAAGAAACGATGAAACTGGCCGAAGAAACATTGAACGAAGCATTGGAAACAGTACCGGTGGAAAAAGTGGATATCTGTAAGGAAGTATTACAGATCGTTTACGATAACCTCAAGTAAAAAGAAATCATCTATAAACTTTAAACTTTATTTCTATGAGCACAGCTACAGCAAACAAAACAGTGTTAAAGGGCGGTGAATGGCTCGTTAAGGAAACCTCAGCTCATGAAGCTTTTACTCCCGAAGAATTCGGAGAAGAACAAACGATGATCCGGGATATGTGTAACCAGTTCCTGGATGCAGAAGTGTATCCCATCCTGGACCGCATCGATGCGCTGGAAAGCGGGCTCATGAAATCACTGGTAACGAAAGCCGGGGAACAGGGTTTACTCGCCACTTCTTTCCCGGAAGAATATGGCGGACTGGGAAAAGATTTTGTGACATCCACTATCGTGAATGAATACCTGGGTGCGGGACATTCTTTCTCTGTGGCTATTGCTGCACATACGGGTATTGGTACCTTACCCATCCTTTATTTTGGAACACCGGAACAAAAACAAAAATATATTCCCAAACTCATCACCGGTGAATGGGCAGGTGCTTATGGATTAACGGAGCCGAACAGTGGCAGTGATGCATTAGGCGCTAAAACAACGGCCAAACTGAGCGCTGATGGCAAATATTATTTATTGAACGGACAAAAATGCTGGATCACCAACGGGGGCTTTGCACAAGTGTATACCGTATTTGCCAAAGTGGATGGAGATAAATTCACCGGCTTTATTGTGGAAAGAGGGACCGAGGGTTTTACACAAGGCCCCGAAGAACATAAAATGGGGATCAAGGGATCGTCCACCGTACAATTATATTTCCAGGATGCAAAAGTGCCCGTGGAGAATGTACTCGGCGAAATCGGTAAGGGCCATAAGATCGCTTTCAATATTCTTAATATCGGTCGTTTGAAATTATGCGCAGCTGCGATTGGCGGGTCCCGGAGAGCATTGAATAACACGATCGAGTATGCGAAAACAAGAGAGCAGTTCAAACAACCCATCTCCAATTTTGGCGCCATCAAACATAAGCTGGCAGAGATGGCTATCCGGGTATTTACCGGTGAATCTGCTTTATACCGCACGGCCAAATGGATCGATGATAAAGAAGAAGAACTGCGCCTGGCCGGCAAACCGGAAAGCGAATCATTATTGGGCGGTGCAGAAGAGTATGCGATCGAATGTGCCATGCTGAAAGTATATGGCAGTGAAGTACTGGATTTTGTGGTGGATGAGGGTGTGCAGGTACACGGAGGTAACGGCTTCAGCGCAGAGTATAATATTTCGAGAGCTTACCGCGACAGCCGTATCAACCGGATCTATGAAGGTACTAACGAGATCAACCGCCTGTTGACACTGGATATGACATTGAAGAGGGCCATGGGTGGACGGCTGGACCTGATGGGACCGGCGATGGCCGTGCAAAAAGAACTGATGAGCATTCCTGATTTTGGCGCCGATGATGAAGCACCCTTTGCCAAAGAAAAGAAACTGGTGGCCAACCTGAAGAAGGCTATCCTGATGACATCGGGAGCTGCCGTGCAGAAACTGATGATGAAAATAGAAAACGAACAGGAAGTGCTGATGAATATTGCCGATATGGCCATTGAAACATTCAATGCAGAAAGCGTGTTGCTGCGCACCATGAAGATCACCGAACAACGGGGGGAAGCAGCAGCGGCATTGCACCTCGACATCATGCGCACCTATCTCTACGATGCGGCAGATAAAGTGAATAAAGCCGGAAAAGATGCGATCAATTCATTTGCCGAAGGCGATGAGCAGAGAATGATATTAATGGGATTGAAACGCTTTACCAAAGCAGAGCCGTTCAACAGTAAGGCGGCGAGAAGAAGAATTGCGGATCACATGATCAGCGAAGGGAAGTATAGTTTCTAATTCCACTGATCTTTGTCAAAATCTAACATGGCTGTTCTGTAAGGGGCAGCCGTTTTAGTTTCTGTATAAATAGAAGAAAGCTCTTTACGGGTGATCTTGAGTTCGTTTAGTTTTTGTACCCGCTTTCTTTCAATCAGTATACCGGCACTCATCATCAGGCAGGAGAAAGTGGTGGCCAGGTAATAGATCAGGAACGTGTCGGCCTGGTATTGTTCTTTCACTTTACCCGCAGCATCCAGGTGCGCTTCGAAAATGTAGTAAATAAGATATAAAAAAGTAAAACAACCATAGGCAAACAAAACTGCCGATACCATCAATGCTTTACCGGTGGCTTTGCGGTGAATGATGGCCATTTTAGCCTGGCGGATAAAAAAGTAAAGACTAAAAGCCAGCACTAACGCCACACCCGGGCCTAAGATTATTTTAATAGCGCTTACATTAATACCCGTAAATGCCACCACGACCAGCTCAAATACAAGGAATGCAAGAATGATCATCTTCATACGCCTGGCAACTGCTTTGGTTCCGCTGAAATAAGTCAGGAAATATAACATCAGGGGTATATCCAGGATATTATTGATGAGGCCCCAGTTACGGGTTTGGTCGGCCGTGGCATGTATATAGCCTTCACCCAGCAAATTATAAACGAGGGCAGAAAAATAGTAGATGATCAATGCAGGAAAACTTCTGTAGGCACCAAGCTTTAATACAAGAATAAAAAAGATGGGAAGAAATAAAGCTACTGAGGAAACGGCACCCATGACAGAATTCCAGGTCATATTTCGAGCAATTTTTCTTGGATAAGATTTCTTTTAAATAGCAATCGAAGCAGCAAAAAGCCGCCTGCAATATTAACGCGACTTATAGACACATAGTGCTTAATTTTAAGAGTTTATGCTAAAATTCAGTAAAAGCAATTGGCTGTTCCGTAAAACTACGGATAGCCCGGTCGAGGGTTTTTATGTTTATCTTTCTGTTATGATACGATTCTTCCTCTTTACAGCGGTTTTGTGTGGCAATTACATGCAGGCACAGGTGCCTGAATATAATTTTTTGAAGGGAAAAACAATAGGTGTTCTCCCTTACCTCGAGTATGGCCAGGGGACCGACCGGCTGGGTGGTGCTAAAATGACATTCCTCGATACAGGGATCGTAGTGAAAGTGGTGGACAGCACGATCGGCAATTATAAGATCCAATTATCACAACAGCATTTTGCGTATTTACCCAAGGTCAATTTTCAAAAAGATACAACTATCAAACTGCAGTCTTATTATCTCACCAATAGCTGGATGGTAAATGGCAACGATACATTTGATTATGTGTCGGTGGCCCTGGACGAACGATTGCCCTATTCCAGTATGCAGCAGATCAACCCTTCCCGTATCGTGGTGGATATTTATGGTGCCACCAGCAATACCAACTGGATCACCCAACGTTCATCTGCACAAGAAGTGAAGAACGTTTACCATGAACAAATAGAGGATGATGTTTTCCGGATGATCATTGAATTAAAGCATCCCCAGCATTGGGGTTATAGTATTTTTTACAGGGGCAACAGGTTATACATAAAAGTGAAACGTCAACCGGCAAAACCTGACCTTGCACATATTAAAGTGGCGGTGGATGCAGGACATGGGGGAGATAACAATGGAGCAAGGGGAACAAAAACAGGTATTCTCGAAAAAAAATATACCCTCCTTATCGCCAAAGAACTGGAGAAATCATTAAGAGCTGAGAAAGCAGATGTGTTCATGACCCGTGATAAAGACACATCGCTGAGCATGCCCGAACGTATTGACATGCTTCAAAAAGCCAATCCCGATTTTCTCATCAGTATTCACCTGAACTCTTCTGTTAAAGACAGTATCCGCGGCGTCAGCACGTATTACCGGTATATCGGTTTCCGGCCATTGACGCAATATGTCCTGGAAAGTATGGTACAATTAGGTCTCGAAGAGTTTGGCAACGTCGGCAGCTTCAATTTCTCGCTGAGCGGCCCCACGGATTATCCCAACTGTTTGGTGGAAGTGGCGTTCTTAAGTAATAAAGAGGATGAACAGCTGATCCTGGACCCTGAATTTCATAAAGCAGTGGCCTGCCAGATTGTAACGGGTATTAAACGATGGCTGAAATCCTGCGAAGAACAAATCGCTCAATGACCGTCTTCGGGAGGAAAGGGCTGACCCTGGTGACAGGTTTTGCAGGTAACAGTATTTAAATATTCGGGTCTCACTTTATCATTGAAGTAAAAATAGGTCTTGTTGATATAGATGGTCATCTCCATCATTTTCCTTGCATTTTCTTTCATGGGCTCTGCATCAGATGCATAATCCAGGCTATCCGGAAACCCTTTTGTTTTTACATGGCAAAAATCACATTTTACACCCAGGGCTTTATTGTAGGTCTGCATGATGCTGTCCAGCTTTTCGTCGCTGATATCTTTGGGCAATATCTTCAGGTTCCTTTCTTTTTGATAAGGCGCCCTTACTGCGGCAACGCCGGCAAATACCAGGAAGCTCAGTACCACAATGGTCAGCCATTTTTTCTTATTCAGCATACCTGTGCTTTTTATAACTGTATCAAGACGAAATTTCTGTAAAAAGGGTTCAGCATTACAGCATTTTATCCAATATCTCCGGCCGCTTCTTCATCCAGCCACCAATACAACTGATCATTAACAGGTTGTATCACCTGCGCCGGGTACCGATCAGGTTCATACTCACCGTTAAGCACATGCGCAATGGCGGCTGCCTTATCCTTGCCACTGACCAGGAAGGCCACCCTGCCCGCCCTGTTTACCACGGGTGCCGTTAGCGTGATACGATACATTTTTTGCTCTTCCAGGTAAAAAGATGTCACCCATTTTTTCTTTTCATGCACCACATCGTAACCGGGGAAGAGAGAAAGCGTATGGGCATTGTCACCCATGCCCATCAGCACCAGGTCAAAAGTGGGCCCTTCGCCAGGAAAATATGCATGTAATAAATCTTCATATTCCCGCGCCGCCGCTTCCGGATCTATATCGGTTCTCATTACATGAACGTTGTCTGCCTGCACCGGCACATGACCCAATAAATTGTCAAAAGCCATTTTTGCATTGTTGCGTTCATCGCTAAAGGGAACAAAGCGTTCATCACCCCAAAAGAAATGAAGCCGGCCCCAGTCTATCTTATCCTTAAAAGCATCAGAGGCCAATACCTTGTATAATTTTTTCGGCGTGCTGCCCCCGCATAAAACAAGGGTGTATCTGTCCTTTTCTTTCAACACCTGTTTAATATGATCGGTGATCCATACGGCTGCTTCGTGGCTCAGCTCCTCCCTGTTGCCTGCTATTCTCAGTTCCATTTCATCAAGATTTATTATTGATCGGGGGTAGGGTGGTCCAGTGGCGCCCGTCCTTTGCAATTAATGCTTCTGCATCTTCAGGGCCCCAGCTATCGGGAGAATAGTTGGGAAAATCCACCGGTGGCCGGTGTTGCCAGGCTTCTAATATGGGTGTTATCACCTGCCAGGCGGCTTCCACCTGGTCGGCACGCATGAATAATGTTTGATTACCGGATATCACATCTTCCAGCAATGTTTCATAGGCTTCCGGTTCTTTGTCTTCATAAGCTTCCGCATAGCTAAAAACCATATCCACCGGGTTCAATATCATTTCAGGCCCGGGCTTCTTTGCCTGGAAGCGGATGCGTATATCCATTTCCGGTTGAATACTGATGGTAAGCCGGTTGGGCCTCCAGGTTTCCGCGGCTTCTTTGGGAAAGGAATATTCAGGGGCTTCTTTGAACTGAATAGTGATCAGTGTGGATTTTTCATGCATGTACTTTCCGGTACGCACATAAAAAGGAACATTGCGCCAGCGCCAGTTGTCTACAAAAAATTTTACTGCGGCAAATGTTTCCACTGGGGACTGAGGTTTTACATTTTTCTCGTGCCGGTATCCGTCCACCTGTTTTCCTTTTATCCACCCGTCGGAGTATTGTCCCCTTACGGCATACTCATGCGCTTCCTGTGTTTCAATTTTTCGCAGGGCATGTAATACGTCCACTTTTTTATTCCGGATCTCGTTGGCTTCAAAAGAAGTGGGCGGTTCCATGGCCACCATGCATAATAATTGCAGCACATGGTTCTGGATCATATCCCGCAAGGCGCCGGCCTGTTCATAATAACCGCCACGGTCCTCCACTCCCACGGTTTCTGCTGCGGTAATTTGTATATGATCGATATAATTGTTGTTCCAGATCGGTTCAAATAAGGCATTGGCAAAACGAAAGGCCAGGATATTTTGCACCGTTTCTTTACCGAGATAATGATCGATGCGGTAGATCTGTTCTTCGTTGAACATACCCGTGAGCAGGGTATTGAGGGCTTTGGCACTTTTGAGGTCGTGGCCAAAAGGTTTTTCAAAAACAATACGGGTAAGGCCGGGGTCTTCACAAATTTTATGAAGGGATAATTTTTCTGCAATAGGAGGCGCCAGCTGCGGGGCCACGGCCAGGTAAAAGATCACCTGGGGTTTCGTATTCCATTCCGTTCCTTTCTCGGCGATCCATTTCCAGATATTCTTATAGGTTTCATCCACGGTAAGGTCCAGCTCATGATAGGTGATCAGCTGCGAAAAATCTTTCCACCGGGCTTCCAGGTCTTCTTTTCTCCGGGAGAATTGTTGTATCCCTTCAAATAATTTACTGCGATACTCCTCCATCGAAGCAAAAGAAGTGCGTCCCACACCTACAATGATCAGTTTACCGGGAAGATAATTATCCAGGTAAAGGTTATACAAAGCCGGTATCAGCTTTCGATTGGCCAGGTCACCACTACCGCCAAAGATGAACAGGATGGTAGGGCTTAATTTTTTTTCTTCACTCATAAAAATATTTTCCGGGTCACCGGACCGTTAATTGTTCCAATCCGTATGAAAACTTCCTTCTTTATCGATGCGCTGGTACGTATGGGCGCCAAAATAATCACGCTGTGCCTGTACCAGGTTCACGGGCATCCTTTCTGTGCAGTAGGCGTCCAAATAACCCAGCGCACTCATCAGCCCGTTCACGGGTATCTTGCTGGCAATGCCCTGCTGCACCGCTTTTCGCAACGCCGCCTGTTTCTTTTTAACCAGCGCCGCTATTTTTTTGTTCAGTAAAATATTGGATAGCTGTTTGTCTTTTTTATAGGCAGCTGTACAACTGTCGAGCAACTTCGAACGGATAATGCATCCGCCCCGCCATATTTTTACCACGTCCTGTAAAGGAATATTCATTTGCAGTTCAGCTGAAGCTTTGTGCAGCATGGCCAGGCCCTGTGCATAACAAATTACCGTGGAAGCATAGAACGCATCCTGTAATTGCTGCATAAATTTTTCTTTATTAGCCACCGGTTTGATCACAGGTTTATACAAGGAGGCCGCTGCTGCTCTTTCATCTTTATACACCGACATATCCCGCATGGCCACTGCCATATCGATAGTGGGTAGGGGAATAGGCAGGTCCATCGCATCCTGGGAGGTCCATTTGCCCGTGCCTTTTGATCCGGCTTTATCCAATATCATATCCACGAGATCATTATTCGTCAGGTTGTCTTTCTGTAAAAAAATAGCAGCCGTGATCTCCACCAGGAATGAATTCAGTTCGCCTTCATTCCATTTATTGAATAATGTATGGAGTTCTTTGTTGTTTAAACCGGCCCCGCGTTTCAGCAGGTCGTACACTTCACTGATGATCTGCATGATCGCATACTCGATACCGTTATGTACCATCTTCACATAATGGCCGGCGGCTGCAGAGCCCATATAGGCCACACAGGGATCGCCATCCACTTTTGCCGATACGGATTCCAGTATGGGTTTCAGGTGCTGCCAGGCCACAATATCGCCACCGGGCATAATACTGGGACCAGTACGTGCACCCTGTTCGCCACCGCTCACACCCATACCTGTAAAATGTATTTTCTTACCGGCCAGGTAAGCAATACGTTTTAGTGTATCTGTATAATGAGAATTACCACCATCGATGATGATATCTCCTTCCTGTAATAAGGGCAGCAGGTCGTTGATCACCGTATCTACGACAGGCCCTGCCGGTACCAGCATCATAATTTTGCGGGGCGCTTTCAGCAATTGCACCATTTCCGCTAAAGAGGCAGCGCCTTTTACAGAGGTGCCTGCAGTGGCAGATGATTCCAGCAAGCGGGCTTTTTCCATATCCCTGTCAAAGCCGATGGCATGAAAACCGTGATCGGCAATATTCAGCAATAAATTACGCCCCATGGTGCCGAGGCCGATCATTCCAAAATCAAAAGAAGCATTACTCATGGAAGGGGTTACTGATTTCCCCGTAAGTTATTATAATTCCCGCAGGGTTGTGGTCAGCGTATCCATCGCTCAAAAAACTCGTAGGTCCTCAGCATCTGGTCAATCCGCTGCCGGTTATTACCGCTGCGGGTAATTTCATGCGTGGCAGAAGGATGGCGCACATATTCCACCGGGCGGTCCAGTACTTTCAGGCTCCGGTACAGCATTTCGCTTTGGATCACACCGGTGCGACGGTCATTTTCACCATGAAAGATGATATAGGGGGTGGTGATATGCTGCACATAATTGATAGGTGATTCCCTTTCCAGCGCCGCTTTCGTAGCTGTTTCCCAGGGATAACCGCCAAAGTAATTGGGCACCAGTCTCCAGGCATTTCCTTCGCCAAAGAAAGTGGCCAGGTCATACACACCGCGTTGTGAACAGGCTGCTTTGAAACGATGATCATGTGCAATGATCCATGATACTAAATACCCGGCATAGGAGCCACCGGTGATCAGCAGTTTGGATGTATCCACCCAATTCTCCGCTGTAATTGTTTTATCCAATGCGGTCAATACATCCCGGGTGGGACCTGTTCCCCAATCGTTGATATTACCCCGTAAAAAATCCTGGCCATAGCCAGTGCTGCCACGCGGATTACAATATATAACACCGTAACCTTTGCTGCAGAAATACTGGTATTCATGCCACATCGAACTTTCGCCGGGGCCCCACATAGCTGCAGGACCGCCATGTATTTCCAGCAGCAAGGGATATTTTTTACCAGCCTCATAACTGGCGGGCTTCATGATCCAGTATTCCACTTCCATTCCCTTTTCATTTTTAAAAACCCTTTTTTCAGGAAAGGAAAGTTGTTTGGACTGCAGCCATTCGGAATTAAAGCTGCTGACCTGTTTTACATTCCTGCCCGTTGCATCGGCCACATATAATTCAAAGGGGTTGGCCACTTCTGTTTTTACAAATACTAATTTATTACCGGCGAGGTCGAAATTGATACCACTGTTCATATCTGTTAGCAGCTCCATTTTTTTGGTAGCGGTTTCTGCCCGGTAAATGAGTTGTGCCCCGTTGCTTTGGGTTGCGAAATAGATATATTTTTCATCATCGCTCCAGTTGATATTCCCTTTATTACGGTCGAAAGGGAAATCAACTTTGTCATTAATCGTACCATGGAGCGGCATAATAGCCAATACAGGAATGGATACCGTTGCGGTTTGGCCGTACTGAAAAGCCAGCCATTTGCCCGAAGGAGAAATGCGGGGGGAGTTATAGTTCTTGCCATCTTCACCCAATATCTTTCTCAGGTTACTGCCATCGGTGTTGGCTACATAGATCTGGCCTTCCAGCGATCTGTCGGGATGCTGCAACGAATCAATATCTCCGCCGAGTATAATTTGTTTTCCATCGGGTGTAAAGGCGGCGAAATTGTAACGGAAGAAACCCTGGGTAACGGGCATCACTTTGGCACCCGGCTTGGCTTCGGTGATAAAGAAATGATTGAAGCTCATATCCGCATTCACATCTGTTTCGTCCTGGAAATTCAATTTATTCACCACCCGGGCTTTTTTATCTGTCACATTATTTTCTAAGTAGGACCTGATCTCCTCCATATTTCCATCGGGGTCGGCTTTCGCTTCTGTTTTCGATAGTTGCTGGTTTTTTTCCCACCCCGGTTTTTCCATTGACCATTTGGGTATTTCTTTCTTCGGGTTCAGCAGGGAGTCTTTCAAAAGATCTTTTAATAAAATACCACTGGCAAAAAGCAGTTGTTTGCCATCGGGGCTCCATTGGGGATTGGAAGCGCCGTATTTGAATTTTGTCAGCTGAACGGCCTCGCCGCCATCGAGTGATAAAAGAAATAGCTGCGGCCGGTTGTCCACCGTTCTTACAAAAGCAATTTGTTTACCATCGGGGCTAAAAACAGCCTGGGAGGAATTGTCCTTAAACGTTAATTGTCTGGGAGGGGTATTACCATCCGTTTGTACCATCCATACCTGGTTGCTGTATCTATATTCCAGTTTGCTGTCGCCTTCCGGTTCGATAGAGGTTACAGTAAATACCGCTTTGCTTCCATCTTTATTCAGTGATATGCCACTGACGGACCTGATCTTCAGCATATCTGTGACTTTTATGGGCTCTTTTTTGTTCTGCGCAAAGGAGGGAACAACAAAAAGAATAAGGATGAGGAGAGTAACTGTTTGTCTCATGAGATCGATTTTGGTGACTGAATGTACGATTTCGGG
>CAZSGD010000027.1:46635-57334 GCA_964606155.1 uncultured Chitinophaga sp.
GAGTAACTGTTTGTCTCATGAGATCGATTTTGGTGACTGAATGTACGATTTCGGGGGAACAATAGAACAGAGGAACAGATGAACAGAAGAACAGAGGAACAGAGGAACAGAGGAACAGAGGAACAGAGGAACAATAGAACGGCTGAAGGAAGAAGGGGCTGCCTGTTGTCAGGCTGAGCTTGTCGAAGCCGACATGGAACGGGAGAACAGGGGGATAGAAGAACAATAGAACAGATGAACAGAAGAACAGAGGAAGGGGCGGGCAGGTCTGTAGCCAAATTAATCCCTGGTCCTGTTTCACACAAATACGCTCCCTGAAAAGGAGATGTTCTCTACATTTGACAACTAAAATTTAGTATATGAGCGATCTTGTAAAAGAGTTCAACGACTACCGTACACGCATGAACGAAGTGATACTGGGTAAGGACAACCTGGTGATCAAACGCCTCTGGAACCTGGACACGAACACCTATGCGGCCGGGGCCCTGGATGTAAAGACCAAAGAGCTGCTGGGGCTGGTGGCCAGTATGGTGCTGCGTTGTGATGACTGTATCAAATACCACCTCGGCAAATCACATGAACTGGGTGTGAATACGGAAGAAATGTATGAAGTGTTTGCTGTAGCGAATATCGTCGGGGGTACCATCGTTATACCACATACAAGAAGGGCGGCGGAGTACTGGGAAGAGTTGAGGAACGGATGAGCGATAGAACAGAGGAACAGAAGAACAGAGGAACAGAGGAACAGAAGAACAAGAGAACAGGGGAAGTAAATCGCCTAAAATAGGACGGGGCAGTGGACTGTGGACCGTCGTCTGTGGACTAGCAGTTTTTCATTAAATTTGTCGAACCCCTAACGATTAACAAGGATATGAGTGATACTACAACAGCGCCGGTACTGACGGCCAAAGACTTTGCGACAGACCAGGAAGTGAGATGGTGCCCCGGTTGCGGCGACTATTCCATTTTAGCCCAGGTTCAGAAAGTGATGCCCACCCTGGGTATCCCTCGCGAAAATATAGCGATCATCTCGGGTATTGGCTGCAGCAGCCGTTTCCCCTATTATATGAACACCTATGGCATGCACTCCATCCATGGCCGTGCCACCGCCATAGCTTCTGGTTTAAAGGCCTCCCGCCCCGAACTCAGCGTATGGATCGTTACAGGCGATGGCGACAGCCTTAGTATCGGTGGTAACCATACCATCCACCTGCTCAGAAGGAATTTTGATGTAAATATCCTCCTGTTCAACAACCAGATCTACGGACTGACCAAGGGCCAGTATTCACCTACTTCCGAGGCGAATAAGATCACCAAGTCCACCCCGATGGGAAGTATCGACCACCCCTTTAATCCCCTGGCACTGGCACTGGGTGCCGATGCCACATTTGTGGCCCGTACCATGGACCGTGACCCCAAGCACCTGCAGGCCTTACTGATCAGGGCGAACCAGCATAAGGGCACTTCCTTCCTGGAGATCTACCAGAACTGCAACATCTTCAACGATGGGGCATTTGAAACCTTTACGGAAAAAAGCACCAAGGCACAGGAAACCTTATTCCTGGAGCAGGGTAAACCGCTCGTCTTTGGCGCCAATAATGAAAAAGGGATCAAGCTGGATGGGTTCAAGCCCATTGCAGTGGACCTGAACAATGGGTACAGTGTGGATGACCTTTGGGTGCATGACGAGCATGATATTTACAAAGCACAGATACTGACACGCATATTTGATAACCCCAAAACAGAGGGACACCTGCCACGTCCTTTTGGCGTGTTTTATCAAACCGACAGGCCCTGTTATGAAGATGTGATGGCCATGCAGATCGAAGAGGCGAAGGTGAAAAAGCCTGCTGATCTGGACAAGCTGCTGAAAGGAAATGAGGTTTGGACGATCAGTTAAGAAGTTAAAATATTAAAGTATAAAAAAAGCTTACAAAAAAACAGGTTTTATCTACGATTAAAGGAATGCCTGATACATTCGATACTACCCAATTGTTCGACAGGATAATATTGCTGAGTAAAGTTGAAGAGGGCAGAAAGCAAATTAGTAACAGTGAAACTTACACTTCCGGACAGGCCGTAAGAAAATTGAAAAAGTGGCTGAAGTAAATTTTTTACGCTCCCGCTAAAGCCCTCTCTGCATACGCAAACACTTTCTTCTCTTTTCTTTTATACCACCATTGCGGGGCCGTTTTTTTCATCATCGTATCAATGGTGCGCATGCCGAGTAAATTCCAAACACCTTTTAATTTACCGCCCAAAGAAGGTTGCATGGCCCTTAAGCTCATGGCAAAGCCGCTGTCGAGATATTCCATGTGATGCCAGTAACCGGAAGGCATGAATAAAGTATCGCCGGGCTCGAGAATAAAGTCGAGGCCCTGTGCCAGTTTCAGTGCCGGGAATTTTTCATAATCCACTTTTCCATCCTGGTAATAATTGGAGAAATCGGCCAGGCTCAGCACTTCAAATGGTTTGCGATAGAGTTTGCGCTGTTCTTTGAAAGGGAACATCAGTACCCTTTTCCGTCCACAGAATTGTGTGTGCAGGATATGAGAGAGGTCGATATCAAAGTGCATGTGGGTGATGCTGGAGGCGCCGCCGGTAAACAGCATCGGGTATTTTTTTACAAAACCTTTCATCAGGTGTTCGGGCCAGGTAAAATCATCGATCAGCTGCGGGGCATGGTCAAATATGTTGAACAGGAAGATACGCCAGGCCGCAGGGCCTTTGCTGATCATGTCGATATATTCGCCAAAAGTCTTGTAATCGTCGGCCTTATTGATGGGAGTGTAAGCGTCGCTTTTTACATTATTATAAAGAGGAACTTTTTTTTCACCCACCAGCTGTTTAAAATAATCCCAGTTCCACCGGGTATAGGCCGGCCAATCCTGCGAAAGTTTTTTAATGACCACAGGCTCGCCAGTTTCATAAAATTCTTTTCTAAACACTTCCGGGTCAATCGTATCGAAAGTGGCTACCGGCTTTAACTGCATGGCGATTTTTTAGGTTTAGCAAAATTAAGGTGGCGTGAAAATACAAATTGCCGGGTAAATGACAACCAACTTTGGTGAAACAAAAACACCGTCTTAACAAAGACGGTGTTTGGGATCAATTTGGGATATATATGGAGTTATTAGAGGACTAAAATGCCCGGCGGCGGTTATGGTGGAAACGGTACGCATCCCGGCGGGTTTTGGCTTTCAGGGCCTTTACCCTTCTTCTTTCATAAGGGGTGATCACTCCGTCTCTGCGGGCCTGCCGCTCAGCCGTTCTGAATCGTACCACATCCCTGTGCAGCTGAAAACGTTCCACAGGAGTGATACGGTTATTTACTGCCACCCGATGCCTGATCACTCTGTCACCAGGGCCCCTTTGTGCCATGGCTGCTGCAGATAAAAGCAGCAGTATTATTCCAATAGAAAATGCTTTTTTCATAAAGTAAGGTTTAATTGTTTATCAAAGCTATTGTAGTATAAGACAGGCCATTTGCCGGCTGGTTTAACGGGCAAAATTTTTTTTAAAAGATGAGAAACTGTTTTAGCAAACTGCTAACAGGTCAGAATAATTCTGTTTGAACAGGAAGGATGTTGAAACTTTTGCGATGGTATTTACAAAGTCCGTATTCTTCGATGGCTTTGCGGTGCGCTGCTGTGCCATATCCTTTATTATGGGCCCAGTGATAATAAGGAAATTCTTCATGCAGCTTTTTCATGTATTCATCCCGGTAGGTTTTGGCCAGTATGCTCGCTGCAGCAATAGAGGCGTATAGTCCATCACCTTTTACAAAACAACGGTGGGGTATTTTTTTGTAGGGGATAAAACGGTTACCATCGATGAGTAAGGATTGAGGCCGTTTATTTAATTTATCCAGTGCCAGGTGCATGGCTTTAAAAGAGGCTTTCAGGATATTGACCTGGTCTATTTCTTCGTTGTCAACAGCGGCTACTGCATAAGCTATCGCTTCTTTTTCGATCACCGGGCGGAGTTCATCCCTTTGTTTTTCCAGTAATTGTTTGGAGTCATTTAATAAAGGATGAAAAAAACCGGGTGGCAATATAACAGCTGCAGCAAATACAGGGCCCGCATAACAGCCCCTTCCGGCCTCATCGCAACCGGCTTCCCGTATATTTTCCTCAAAACAGGATCGCAGCATGACCGCAATTTCATAAATATTACTGAACAAATACAATCGATGAAAAAGATTGACAGCTAACTTTGCAGCCGCTATGGGAAATGAGTTAACCACAAAGTCTTCCAGGCCTGTCGCCATCTGGTTATTGGTGGGTGTGGGCATGATCATCATCCAGGTGCTGCTGGGGGGCGTTACCCGTCTCACCGGGTCGGGACTTTCCATTACCGAATGGAATGTGGTAACCGGTACATTGCCTCCCATGAACGGGCAACAATGGTTGACCGAATTTGACAAGTACCGCCAAACGCCGCAATTCCAGCTCCTCAATTTTGATTTTACCATAAAGGATTTCAAATTCATTTTTTTCTGGGAATGGTTCCACCGTCTTTGGGCCAGGCTGATCGGTGTGGTGTTTTTAATTCCCTTTATCATCTTTTTAGCACAGCGCCGGTTCAAACCCTCCATGGTAAGGCCGATGATCATCCTGTTTTTACTGGGTGCATTACAGGGCGCAGTGGGGTGGATCATGGTGGCCAGCGGGCTAACGGGCGATGCTATTTATGTAAAACCCACCCGGCTGGCATTGCATTTCATCTTTGCCCTTTTGCTGCTCTGCTATACTTTTTGGTTTGCTATGGAATTATTGGTGCCCAGGGATAAAATTGTTTATCATCCTAAAGTATCCCGGCTGAACAAATGGATACTGCTGGTATTGGTGATACAACTGGTGTATGGCGCTTTTATGGCAGGTCATAAAGCCGCCACGGCAGCTCCCACCTGGCCGGATATTAATGGCCAATGGATACCCGGTGCAATGGTGAAAAGCGGAGAGGGATTACTGAACCTGGTGGACAATAAAATAATGATCCATTTCCTGCACCGTGGTTTCGCATACATATTACTGTTATTGATCATTTTGCTCACCCTGCAACTTTATAAAGTAAAAAACAGCGGGCTGCTGCGACCAACAAAGTGGATACCCTTATTGCTGGTGCTCCTCCAGCTGGTACTGGGCGTCAGTGCGGTATTGACCAGCATCCGTATCGTACCCGGGAAATGGGGAATGTTTGAATGGATGGCACAATTGCACCAGTTAGTAGCCATGTGTTTATTACTGTCATTGATATGGATAATGTACCTGGTACGCAGTAAAAATAGTTTCACCACTTCTTAAGCGCTTACATATTTGACTTAGCGGGCAATTAGTATTATTTTTAAGAAATAACCATTGCCTTTATTCATGAAAGAATGGCTCAGGGGCTTTTTTTATTCTTTTCCCATTCAGCTGCTATTCCTCCACTTCCGGAAATACCAGGTGATGTTATTGTTTTGGTTCATCCTGTTCACCACGGTGAATGGCACTTTCATGAAAACATTCGGCGCCGATTCATTATACCTGGCCCCTGAATATTTGGGAAATGTCAATTCCATCAGCTCAGGTATTGTGGGCGCTTCCATCGGCATGTTTGTAATGAGCTGGAATATTGCATCTTTTATTCTTTTCAGCCGTCATTTTCGTTTTTTATCAGCCACCACCAACCCCTTTTTAAAATATTGCATCAACAATGCCATCATACCCATTCTTTTCCTCGTTTTTTATTTTATCAAAGCCTATCATTTCACGCATTATAAAGAACTGATCACTACCACGGAGATCCTCTTTCTGTTCGGTGGATTTGCAGCCGGGTTTATTTTTATCATTTCAGTATCGATGATCTATTTTTTCCGGGCCGACCGCTCCATTCTCCGGAAAATGATGCCGGTTATCAGCAGCCCTTCTTCTTATATCACCCACCTGGGGCCTATCAAAGAAATTTACCGCGGAGAACCGCTGATCCGGGTGGACTGGTATTTTGAATCACCGGTGCGATTGCGAAAAGTGAGGGACGTATCACATTATACCAATGATTTTATTGAATCCATTTTCAGGCGGCACCATTTTGCGGCCATCCTTTCTGTGTTTGCCGCCTTTTTATTCCTGGTTTTTATCGGGTTTGTACTGGACAACCCTTTCTTCCAGCTTCCGGCAGCAGCCAGTATCACCATTTTCTTTTCAATATTGATCGGTGTGGCAGGCGCTATTACTTATTTTTTGCAAAGCTGGAGCATACCTTATCTCGTGGCGCTGGTACTAATACTCAATGTATTTTATAAACTGGATTGGATAGACCCGAGGAATAAAGCATACGGCCTCAATTACTGGAATAAAACAGAGCGACCGGCTTATACCCGGGAAGGCCTGATGAATTTATGCACTACAGAGCATGTGGAGGCCGACAAACAGAATATGATCAATATCCTGAATGAATGGAAGAAGAAACAGGATACGGATAAGCCCCTGCTGCTATTGATCAATACCAGTGGCGGCGGCCACCGCAGCGCCACATTTACCATGAGTGTGCTGCAATACCTGGACAGTATCACAAATGGCAGCATTATGCAAAAAACATTCCTGATCAACGGAGCATCAGGCGGAATGATCGGCGCCACTTATTTCCGGGAATTGTATTTACAAAAACAAAAAGGAAGGAATATACGCCTGCAGGACAGGCAATATATTGATGATGTGGCCGACGATCTGCTGAACCCGCTATTCACCTCCTTTTTTGCCCGCGACCTGATTGCACCGGCACAAAAATTCAGCGTGGGGCCTTACAAATATGTTAAAGACAGGGGTTATGCCTTTGAGCTCAAGCTGAACAGGAACACCAGGGGCTTTTTGAATAAACAACTGAGAGATTATGCCGCCGAAGAAAAAGCAGCCAATATACCCCTGGTATTTTTTAATTCGGTGGTAACAAGGGATGGCAGAAAGATGATCATCTCCACGCAGCCGGTAAGATTTATGATGCAGAGCCGCCTCGACACAACAGATATCCCTTCGGAGGACCCGGATGTGGTGGACTTTGCTTCTTTCTTTAAAAACCAGGACCCGTATAATTTAAGGATACTGACTGCCCTGCGCATGAATGCTACTTTCCCGGTGGTGCTGCCCAATGTATGGCTGCCTTCCGAGCCGGTGATCGATGTAATGGATGCAGGGTTGCGGGATAATTACGGGCAGGAAACCACGCTGCGTTTTCTTTCTTCCTTTGATACATGGATAAAGGAAAATACAAGTGGTGTGTTGTTGTTGCAGATAAGGGACAGGACAGCAGGCGGATGGGAGTCACCATATTTGTCGGATGATATAACAGACCATGTGACCAAGCCATTTTTACTGCTGCAGCACAATTGGTTTAAGATGATGGAATATTCGCAGAACGATATGCTGACCTACTTCACGATGAATAACGGTGTGAAATTATACAAAGTGGCTTTTCAATATGCAGCCGATAATGAAGAGAACAAAGCGGCTTTGAATTTTCATCTCACACGCAGGGAGGAGAAGGATATTATTTCGTCTATCCACTCCGTTAGTAACCAGGCGAGTTTTAGGGTGATTGATTCGTTGGTTAATAAAAGGGATTAGAACACGAATTACACGAATTGTCACGAATTGCACGAATTTTTGAGAGATGTAATACAGGACCACAAACCTGCCTGCGGCAGGCAGGGAGCACCAAGCAGGCACAAAGTTCACAAAGTGTTGTCCGCTGCGAGAAACTCTCTCTGCGTAATCTCTGTGCTCTCATCTTCCCTGCCTACCGGCAGGCAGGTCTGCGGTGAAATGTATTTACTGTGGCTGTATCAGCCTAAAGCACCTCTTATTCACTTTGATCACCAGTTTATCCGGGGTTTCTGCCGGGTCGCCATCGATATGCATAGGTGCCTGGTCGGTATTTTCGATTACGATCTTATCGGTTTGAAAATAAATAACGGGCTGGTTCAATGAACTTTCCACTTTACCCAGTTTACCTGCTAATATCTGCCTCAGCAAATTGAATAACAGCAGGGGCTTTACTGTTTTTTTAGCGATCACAATATCCAGTAGTCCATCCGCCAGCAATGCCTGTGGGGCGATGGTAAAATTATTTCCGAACTGGTTGCTGTTGGCAATGCTGATAAAATAAGCATCGGAAGAAAATTTCAAACCATTGCTTTCGATTTGAAAATGATAGGGATTGGCTTTAAAAAAATTCCTGCTTACCAGTTTAGCATAGGTGGCGAGGCCACGTTTGGGTTCGCGGGCAAATTCATGGGCCACTTTGGCATCAAAGCCGATGCCGCAGAGCATGCAGGCAAATACATCATTTACATAAAAACCATCTATTTCGGAAGCGATACCGTTGAATACGATATCCAGGGCTTTATTAGGTTGCCGGGGTATGCGGGCCGCATAGGCGAGACCGTTACCCGAACCGCAGGGGATGATGCCAAAATTCACATTGCAACCCATGAGACTGGCCACCACCTGGCTCACCGTGCCATCTCCGCCGGCTATCACCACATCGGTAATATGTTCTTCGAGGATCACGGGTATCAGGAAGGAATAATCGCCGCTGGCTACGGAGGGAAAGACATGGAAGGGAATTTTTTTTTCTTTGGTGCGGGTTTCAATGAATGGCTGCAGGTCCGCTTTGGTGCGGGTACCTGAAATGGGATTGATGATATAAATAATGCTTCGGGGCATCCGTTAGGGAAATTGCAAAGTACACAAATGTACTCTACGAACCCGGATTGCAATAGTGGGATCTGTGGGGGCGATGGTGGTATAAATAATGAGCTCTTTTTTGCCGTTCAGTAATTTTTTCAGGTCGGCGAAAGCAATCTTCAGTTTAGTAGTACTGTCTTTCCGGAATAGTTCGTTATCTTCTTTATCATACAAAAGAAAGGAGCGGTACCATTTGCCCGGCTCGGCTTCTTTAAAGCTGATCTCTAAAAACCCGTTCTTTTTCCAGGTGGCTGCGCTGATCTTACGGATGTTCTTTGTCTCATCTTCTTTGGAAGTGGATAGAAGGGATTTATTATTCAGTTTTATTTTCCAGCTGTTGTTTTGTGCGGAGGCAGAAAATGCGAAAGCCATGCTGAGGAGGAGTGTCAGTTTTTTCATGTTGATGTTTATGCAAAAATGTTCGATGTGATTGTCATATTGAGCTTGCCGAAATATTGACAATCAATTTGAGTGCCATTTATACAAAGATGCAAAACGGGATAACATTACACAATGATTAATTTGGCCACGGAGAACCACGGAGAATAGGAGAACCTCAGAGAAAACATTCTGTGCAACTCAATTCCTCTGCGGCTCTCTGTGGCCCCAGTATTCTCAGCCTCAAGAGGCAACCCTGATAAGATTACACACTACCATCTCAATAATGCACTGGCCCAGGTAAAACCGCTGCCAAAGCGGCGAGCTTATGTTAAAAATACAGGTGATTTATTTTGAGTTTTACCACATAGGCACATAGGGACATAGCTGCACATAGCCAAATTAACTATGTGGGCCTATGTTACTATGTGTCTATGTGGTGAGAAACAGAAATAGAGGGGTTACTTACACATTACCATTTCAGCAAAGCGCTGGCCCAGGTAAATCCACTGCCGAAGGCCGCAAGGCAAACCAAATCACCTTCTTTTAATTTCCCAGCTTCATACGCTTCGCATAAGGCGATGGGCACAGAGGCCGCAGTGGTATTGCCGTATTTCTGGATATTATTATATACCTGCTCGTCTGTTAACCGCAATTTCTTTTGAATGAACTGGGCGATGCGTAAGTTGGCCTGGTGTGGCACCAGTAACCGAAGATCGGCGGTGGTATAACCGTTAGCAGTAAGCGCTTCCAGTATCACTTCGGGAAATTTTTCCACGGCCACTTTGAACACCGAAGGCCCGTCCATATTCGGAAAATTTTGTGCTTTGTCGATCATGGCATGGCTCATGAACATTTCGCCCATCTCTGCCTCATCAAAATCGGCCAGCGGGGTGCCATTGCTCCAGTAGTTGGCATGGGTGCCGGGGTTGTACATGGCGAGTATTTCGGCATTGTTGCCATCGCTGTGCAGGTGGGTGCTGAGGATGCCGCGGTTATTGTCTTCGGTGGGTTGCAATACCACGGCGCCGGCGCCATCACCAAAGATCACGGAGATATTGCGGCCGCGGGTGCTGAAGTCGAGACCGAAGGAATGTTTTTCTGCGCCTACCACCAGTATGTTTTTATACATACCCGTTTTGATGAACTGGTCGGCCACGCTGAGGGCGTACACAAAACCGGAACATTGATTGCGTACATCCAGGGCGCCTATCTCTTTCATTTTCATGGCACGTTGTACTAATACGCCGCAGCCGGGAAAATAATAATCGGGGCTGAGGGTGGCGAACACGATGAAGTCGATATCCTGTGCGGTGATGCCGGCCCTTTCAATGGCGATCTTTGCGGCTTCCACGCCCATGGTGGTGGTGGTTTCCTGGGTGCGGTGGGCAAAGCGGCGTTCTTTGATGCCGGTACGTTCCTGGATCCATTCATCGCTGGTATCCATATATTTCAACAGGTCATTATTGGTCACCACGTGTTGCGGAACGTACATACCAATACCGGCTATTTTACTTTTGAACATGGCAGGCAATTGAGCAAGAAAGATAGGAAATAGGGAGGAAATGAAACTGTTTCAGATCACAACTATTAAG
>CAZSGD010000028.1:0-15708 GCA_964606155.1 uncultured Chitinophaga sp.
GCATCGGCAGCCACCTGCAGTTCGTGTGCAAAAGTGTGACCGGCTAAAGTAGCATGGTTCACTTCTATGTTCAGCTTAAAATCATTCAGCAGGTCATATTGCCTTAAGAAGCCGATCACGGTTTCGCTATCATAATCATACTGGTGTTTGCTGGGCTCGCAGGGTTTGGGCTCAATAAAGAAAGTTCCTTTGAACCCGTTTTTCCTTGCATAATCTTTTGCGGTGTGCAGAAATCTCGCCAGGTGTTCCTTTTCTTTTTTCATGTTCGTATTCAGCAGGCTCATATATCCTTCCCTTCCTCCCCAGAATACATAATTCTCTCCTCCCAAAGAAATGGTCGCATCCAGCGCCGCTTTTACCTGTGCGCCGGCATGGGCCAGCACATGAAAATCAGGATTGGTGGCTGCACCGTTCATATATCGCCTGTTGGAAAAAAGATTGGCCGTGCCCCATAACAATTTCACGCCTGTTTCTTTTTGCTTTTCGCTTAAGTATTCCGTAATGGTCTGTAAACGTCTTTCGTTCTCGTTCACATCATTAGTATAATCAACCGCATCCACATCATGAAAACAGTAATAAGGCAATCCGAGTTTGGTGATGAATTCAAATGCAGCATCTGCTTTGTCTTTCGCCCTTTCCACGGCATCTGTTTTTTTATTCCAGGAAAAAAGATGGGTGGGCTCACCAAAAGGATCGGCGCCGCTGCCACAGAAGCTATGCCAGTAGGCACAGGCAAAGCGAAAATGTTCCTTCATGCTTTTTCCTGCCACTATTTTACTTTCATCATACCAACGAAATGCTAATGGGTTATCAGACTGGGGGCCTTCGTATTTGATTGCTTTGACTCCTTTGAAATACTCTACACTTGCTGTAACGACTGTCATATTCTGTCATTTTATATTAGTGAATCAGTTTAATTGTTTTTCCAACTGTGCCAGCCACTGGCCGTAATGCTCATTATATATAGTATGTTTCTCCGGTTCCACCAGTTGAACAGGCTTGAAATGCCGGAAGGCTTCTTTGGGACAAGCATAGATCCCTGCTCCCAACCCTGCCCCGATCGCCGCCCCGGTGCTTCCATCTGCATTGTACATTTCCACCGGTACATTCAGGGTATTTACAAAACACTCCACAAATACTTCGCTCAGGAACATATTGGCTTTACCGGCACGGATCACCTGTGGGTTCATGCCATTCTCCCGCATAATATCCAGGCCGTATCGAAAGGCAAAAGCAATACCCTCCTGTGCCGCCCGGTACAAATGCGCCGCCTTATGTTTATTGAGATCAATATGATGTACCTGCGCCTGGAGTGTACGGTTTTTCAGCATTCGTTCTGCCCCGTTTCCAAAGGGAAATATAAACAATCCTTCGCTCCCAATATCAATAGTTCCGGCCGCTTCATTGATCTCCTGGTAACTCATTCCCTGGCCGGAAATATCCCTCACCCAACGGTTAAGAATACCCGTACCGTTAATACACAATAAAACACCCAGTCTTTTTTTGTCCCTTGTATAGTTCACGTGGGCAAAAGTGTTCACCTTTGATTCATTGTCATAGGTCAATTGATCGCTGACACCATAGATAACTCCCGAAGTACCAGCAGTGGCCGCCACTTCACCCGGCTCCAGCACATTTAAGGATAAAGCATTGTTGGGCTGATCACCGGCTTTATAAGTGACCGGTATCCCCTCTTTCAGTGCAAGGGCTGCCGCAACAGAGGAACTGATGGTGCCGTGGGTTTCAAATACATTGTTGATGGCAGGTATGAACGATCTGTTAAGTCCGTAATAATTGAACACGTCAGCAGACAGCTCATTTTGCTGAAAATCCCAGAATACTCCTTCGGATAAAGCGGAGATACTGGTGGTGATATGACCGGTCAGCTTCATGGCAATAAAATCTCCCGGCAGCATGACCTTATCTGTTTTTGCATATACATCCGGTTCATGTTGTTTTACCCAGGCCAGTTTGGAAGCGGTAAAGTTTCCGGGTGAATTGAGTAAATGCAACAAACATTTTTCCTTCCCGATTTTTTCAAAAGCTTTATCACCGGTTTCCACCGCGCGGCTGTCGCACCAGATAATACTGTTGCGCAACACCTGCTGTTGTTTATCCACCATCACCAGTCCGTGCATCTGGTAGGCGATGCCGATAGCGCCAATATCTTTCGGGTTGTATTTACGCTGGGCATGCAGTTTCAACACAGCCAGTTGCACATGCTCCCACCACATATCAGGGGCCTGCTCGGCCCAGCCGGGATGAAGGGCTATGATTCCGGATTCTGCTTCCGGGTAATGAGCCGATCCAATACATTGCTGTGTTTGCGCATCCACTACAGAAACTTTAATCGAAGATGTACCAATATCTATCCCAAGTAAGAGCATTCCGGTGCTAAAAGTTTATTCTCAAGTTACTGATTAAAAATAGGAAGGATGAAAGAATTCACCCCTCCTTTCGATTGCTATTGATTGTAACTGCTTCGCTTATACTACATAGTTTGTTGTTTATTTTTTTATTCATTGTTCTGTAAATGTTGTGATACTGGCCGGCGGCAGAACATAACTGAAAGCATTAGCCGAAGTTGTGATGGCCGTCCCCATTTCTGTATTTTTTGAAGGGGTGGTGGTATACGGCACCACCTGGCCCAGTGTGGCATCCTGCACGGTTATCGTCTGGTTCACATTAACTGCACCGGTATTGATCGCAACAATAATTTTTTTAGTGCCGTTCTTAAAAGCTGAAATCAGCACATCCGAACGGCTGTTAGCAGATGTTCCTATCCGTACCGACCCGGGCCTTACAAAACGGGCAAACTGCGAAAGCACATATCCCCTGGGTGTTACCAGCCCGCCCTGCCCCAGCGGTCCATAAAACCGTTTGCCATACCACCATATATAGGCATTGAAATTGGCAGTTGTCAGGCACTCATGTATTTCAATGGCTGTATTGAGATGGGCGGTATGACTTACATTGGTATCCAGGTGTTCGGTCATCCACACTTCTTTGTTCAGGTTTTTGGCCAGTGTATTTTCTGTTATACCGCCGCCATATATATGTCCGCCCACCAGATCAAGATTAGCGGCAGCTGCTGCATCATTCAGAATGGTGTTAACAAAAGCCTGGTTGTTATTGAACGACTCGGGCGCCATCAGTCTTGTACCGGTAACCAGGTGCCCTTGATCTTTTAAAAAGTTCTTCATCATTTCGGCCGACCAATCGCAACTTTCATACGAAACAGCAATGTCTGGTTCATTCTGCACGGACACAGCATATAAAGGCGCGCCGTTTGCCGCCATATAGTTGGCAAAATCATTTAAGTACTTAGCATAGGCTGCACTGCTGTCGGGCAACAAGGATCCTCCGATGAGGCTGTTATTGTTTTTCATATTTGCGGGCGGGCTCCAGGGGGTGGCAATAATTTTTGCGCCCCTGTCTGTGGCCCATTTCGCATGGTTTAATTCAGTTTGCCGCCAGCTATTATCTGAAGCAACCCGGATCCGAAGAATAGACAAACCCACCTGTCCGTTGCCTGCACCAAACAGCAGGTCAAACTCCTGGCTGGTATAGGCCGTGGTGTTGGGTGGTGTAAATACTGTGGCACAACCAAATCCCTGTATTACCTGCTTATTATCTGCAGCAAAAATGGTTACTGCTGCATTCACGGTAGTTACCCCACCACCTGTATTATTATTATTAGTTGTTTGTTGTTTTGAACAGGAAAGTGTGAATGCAATATTCATACACAGCCACGCAATTATCGTTGCCTGTCTAATATGCAGCTTTCTGTTCATGGCAGTAATCATACGCATCATGGGTTCACATTTGCTCCATCGCTGTTTTTATTTTGGTCGCTAAGAAGTTTTTTTCTGATAATGCCCGGCCTGGCCATCTGCCATTGTTACGATAGTCAATACCACAAACTTTTATGGAATTAAAAGTTTTGCAAAACAGTAATATGTTGTTAGTACCTAACGGCATACGTTATGTTTTACCAGGCAATAAAAAGCCTGCCCGGGAGGCATATATATAGCTTAGCAGATTCGCAAAACCGGGAAAAAGCACCAGTAGAATCATCAGTACTTTTTATATCGACCCCGGGTTGGCATGGCAATTATCGCATTTAAGCAATAATGCTGAATAGGTTTAAGTAAGAAGAGGTGTTATACCTCTTCTTACTTTGAAAGTAAAGATTTTTTTGAATTTAATAAAAATTATTATCAGCTATCCATCAATAACCCGGGTTTTGATAAGCTGCTTTTTCTGCTGCTGTCCCTTCCATTGCATCCAGCTGTCCCTGCGGAATAGGCCTGAGATAATGGAACGGTTGAATAGTTCGTGTAAATGTTTGCGGTGTATGGGCCCCGTAAGTAGCGGCACATATACTGTAGGTGCCGGCCAGCTCATTCCATTTTTGAGTGCGAATGAGATCGAACCAGCGAACACCTTCCCCGAAATATTCACGACCACGTTCTTCCAAAATATAATTAATATCAATGATAGCCGGAGTGGCTGCAGTCATTGCAGCGCTGTTGTCCTGTACAAATGCAGCATTGTCTTTATTAGAGAATTTCCATTTACCCGCTCTTGCACGAATTACATTAACCAGGTCACGGGCAGTTCGGCCGGCCTGGGTGGTGGCACCTTTTACGGCAGCTTCTGCTGCTATCAGGTACAATTCGGAAAACTTAGCAATCTTAAATGGACGGGTAAGAGGAGCATTCGGCTCGCCCAGCCCGGTATAACCTGTGCGATATGTACCCATCTTCCAAAGACCGGGGAATACGATCCTGCTGATACCGCTGGGAGCGATCACAAAATCGGCCCTGCCAGGTAATTGACCGGCGCCGACATTATTAGCCACTTTTCCGGGAAACTTTGCCCCGGCAGGATAAACAATACCAGCCGCCTGTGCATCATATTCCAGGAAGCTCAGAATGGGCTGACCGACTGTAACAGGCAAATCATTGGCATTATAAAAGGTTGTCACATTAACACCTGCTTTATTCCAATTGCCCCTGTAAACAGTGCTGAATGTACCATCGTAGCGTGAGTCCAGTGTTTTTTCAGCGAAAGTATTTGTAAACACTCCAATGGGAGGTGCCATACGGATATAAGGACGGCCCAGGCCCTGTGCCGATTCACGCTGAACTGTATTGGCACCATTTGGATAGGTGGTACTGCCCGTACCGTTTGAATTTGGAGCGCTGGTGAGTACAGTATAGTTACAGGTTACAAACCAAACAGCGGTATTTCTTCCATCATTGCCTATTTCACCCTGAAAGCCGGTTAAAGGAGAACCGTTATAAAACTCGCTTTGATCTGTATGGTCGGCATAGAGCAGCATCTCTTTATTACGGTCATTACCTCCTACGTGCAGGTCATAATAAGTATCAGTTAAACCAAATGTCGTTCCTGCATTGTCGATACCCTCCAGTGACACATCATACGCTTTCTGGAAATACCATGCTGCATCATGGTTATCGGGATCTGTCCTGTTGGTGGTGGGATAGGTAGGTATGTTATTCGGGTTTTGCAACCACCAGGCATAGGTTAAATAAGCTTTGGCCAGGTAAAGACGTGCAACGGTTTTAGTTACACCACCGGTAACCCTTGGTACGGCCGGTAAATCAGCGATCGCTGTGATCAGGTCGGGGAAAATACCTCTTGTATAAACCTCAGGTACTGTATTGCGTACTGATTTCCTCGATGGCGAAGTATTAAATTGAAGTTCTCCTGCACCGAGGTCCAGTGGCACACCGCCAAAAGTTTGTACCAACATGAAATAATCAAAAGCCCGGAAAAACCTGGCTTCAGCAATCAGGGCATTGGAAACACCTACGGCCGCAGCATTTTCAATGATACCACTGGCCGTATTGATGTTGGAGAAAGCAACACCCCACAATACATCTGAACGGCTGCTGGCAGCGTTGAGGTTGGAAACACTGGTATAATCCATGTCACGATGGTTCGCATCACCGCTTTGCGCATAGGTATATTCGTCGGTGCCGGTTTCCAGGCTGTTATAATAATAGGGCTGCCCGTAAATAAAACGCAGGTGGGCATACTGGGAGGTGATGCCACCTAAAACACCTTTCTCCGTTTTAAAGAATTCGGGCGTAAAAATGCTCCGCGGCTGTTCATCAAGTATCTTTTTACATCCTGAAGACAACAGCATAACCAGCGCTACTATAAAAAAAGATTTCATTTGTATAAGTTTCATGATCGCAGGTTTTAAAATGTCAAGTTAATACCAACAATATAGTTACGGGTGGCAGGGGTATTAAACCCTACTGTCAGCAGGCGCTGCAGCAGTTGGTTATTTCCACTGATAGCTCCTGTTGATGCTACGTTCTGGTTTCCTAATGAATTGGTCTCTGGGTCCAGTCCTGATTCCTTATGGTAAGGCGAAAACAGCACAAATGGGTTTTGTGCGGTCACATACATACGCAATTTGATATTTTGATTCTTTATCAGGCTGCGGCTGAAGTCATAACCCAATGTAATAGTGCGGATCTTCAGGAAAGAGCCATCAAAGTAACTGAGCGTGCTGCCATACTTGGGGTTATCATTGCTGATAGGACCGGCCGGGTTGGGGTACTTGGCACCTGTGTTGGTAGGTGTCCAGTAATCCACGTTTAAGTTATTTCTGCGACCCGTCAACAGGTTCAAATAACCACTTGATCCATGAATAGTACTGAATAAAATGCCTCCATGCCTGTAAAAACCAACAACACTCAGGTCAAATCCCTTATAAGTGGCCCGGGTATTAAAACCTCCCTGCCAATCGGGGTCCACATCTATGATCTGCCTGTCGGCCGGACCAATTGCCCTGGTGGGGGTACCATCCGGGTTGTAGGTACCCGTATATTCCACC
This sequence comes from uncultured Chitinophaga sp., assembly GCA_964606155.1. Taxonomy (GTDB): domain Bacteria; phylum Bacteroidota; class Bacteroidia; order Chitinophagales; family Chitinophagaceae; genus JJ008. The sequence continues at coordinate 6,878 of CAZSGD010000028.1, forward strand.
CGGATCATACCTACCCTGCCACCTGGCTCAAGAATATTCATGTAGCCATCAGCGCTATCCTTCGTGTTGGTCCAGAGACCGATATTTTTATAATCATAAATGGCGTTGATATTATGTCCTACAAACCACCAGTTGTTCTCATCCCTGGTTGAACCGGAGGCCAATGATGTCAGTTTGTTGTTATTGATATAAAAATTAAACCCGGCTTCCAGGCTCACACCATTAGGATTGTCGAGAATAAGACCATTCAGTGTCAGTTCGAAACCTTTGTTTTGAGTGGTCCCGATATTTGCAGTATAGCCTGTTACGCCTGAAGTGGGGGGCAATCCAAGGCCCAGCAAAATATCTTCGGTCTTGGTTACATAATATTCAATGGTACCAGACAAACGGTTCTTCAGTACGGAGAAATCAAGTCCGAAGTTCCATGTCTTGGAAAACTCCCAACCCAGTTCTTCGTTAGGCAACTGTGTTACATAATATCCTGTACTATAAACGGAGGGCCCAAAATTATATGGCCTTGTACTTAATAACCCCAGCGTAGCATAGGGATTGATGGCCTGGTTAGAAGTTTGTCCATAACCGACCCGCAGTTTCAGGCTGTTGACAAATCCTATTTTCTGCATAAAGGATTCGTTGTGGATATTCCAGCCTGCAGATACAGCAGGATAAGTATGCCACTTATGTCCTTCGGCCAGCCTGGAAGAACCATCAGAGCGTACAGTGGCAGAGATCATGTACCGGTTATCATAAGCGTACATCACCCTGCCCATGGCAGACTTGAGGCCCCATAACTGGTAATCCTGAAGTGCAGGATTTACTGTTACATTGGTCGCTCCCTGTCCGATATTATAAAATTGAAAAGCATCTGCCGGTAAATCCTGGGCAGACATATTTGTACGGTTGTATTTGCTTTGCTCAGCCGAGTAGAGAGCTGTTGCATTCACCGTATGTTTTCCGCCAAAGGTCCTGTCAAAAGTCAGAATATTCTCCAATGTCCAGTGATAAGTTGTCCTGTCGTCCACAGAAGCAGAAGAAATAGAGTTGGGATTATCGCCATTACCCACCCCTGCGCCGGTATAGGCACCTGTATTGGATTGTATAAAATCGAGGCCCAGGTTTACCCTGTACTTTAATCCGTTCAGGAAAGGGGCTTTTACTTCGCCAAAAATGGCATTGTAAGAGGCGAAGGTCCTTGTTTCATTCAACCACTGGTCATTTTCCTGCAAATTCTCTATCACATCTTTTGTAAAAATATACTGGTTGTCAATATTGGCCATCCGTATAGATCTCTTCATGGTACCATCTGCGTTATACGGAGAGGAAATGGGTGTCATACTTAATGTATTGTACAGACCCACCTGGTTTCCTTCAGATTCATTATAGTTATTGTAGGTGGTTAGTCCGAAGCGGAAAAGTTTTCCCACCTGCTGGTCCATGGAGCCCCGTATAGAATAGCGTTTGAATTGCTGTGTCGGAATAACTCCCTGGTTGAGATAATAACCCAATCCTAAGTTGTAACCGCCGGTTTCTGTTCCGCCTGTAACGCTGACGTTATGATCTGTTACGATACCGGTTTTATAGAGCAGGTCCTGCCAATCGGTGTTCAGCGTATTATCCTCGTCCTGTCCGTTGGTATACTGGCCCCGGGCGGCACGCAATGCAATAAACTGCGGTCCGTTCATCATGGGGTATTTAGAGAAAATCTCCTGTGATCCAACATAGGCATTATAACTGATTCGTGGTTTCCTGTTCCTGTTTCCTTTCTCTGTTGTAACTAATATTACACCGTTGGCACCGCGGGAGCCGTAAATAGCAGTTGCCGATGCATCCTTGAGTATCTCAATGCTTTTAATATCATTGGGGTTAATGTCGGCCAGTGAACCTATGAAAGGTATTCCGTCCAAAACGATGAGCGGGTTATTATCCGCACTCAATGAACGGGTCCCTCTTACCCGGATCTGCATGGTAGCTCCCGGCCTGGTGGATGTTTGCGACATTTCCACGCCGGCTAACCTTCCCTGTAAGGCCTGTGAAATATTTGCGGCTGGTATCTCCCGCATTCTCTCGCCATTGATCGAAACGACAGATCCGGTAATGGCTTCTTTCCGTTGTGTACCATATCCCACCACCACTACTTCTCCCATCGTTTTGTCGGCTGCTGCCAGTTTTATTTCTATTGTGGTTTGGTTATTGATCTTTACTTCAATCGTAACGAAGTCTACCGCAGACACCACCAGTGTGCCATTGGCAGGTGCTGCTATCTGGAATTCGCCGTTATCATTACTGGCTGTTCCGGCCCGTGAAGCTTTTACACGGATCGATGCCCCTGATACCGGCTGACCGTCTTCTTTCAAAACACGGCCCGAGACCGTGATGTTTTGTGCCAATGCATCCGCAGATACCATCAGCAGCTGGAACAACACCACAGCGGCGATCAGCAGTTGACGCCGCAGGAATAAATTTTTCATTGTGGCAATTTTTTTCATAATGTTCATTTTGGCAGTTGAATAGTTAAGAGAGCATAAGATTGATCGTTCATGAAAACAGTTTTGGCAACAGAGATGCCGAAAGCATCATTTCCGTGCAAATCATACTGAAGACCGGCAGATGAATGATAAAAGGAGTGGAAAAAAAAAGGAGAAGGGGCACTTTTCAAAGCTTGCCCGGATGCTGGCAGCATCGGTACAGTCAGAACGTTGAGCCTTGAATTCTTCATACAGCAGTCGGCAATTTCAGCACTTTTACAGGTTGAGGCAATCGGCAAAAATCAGTGCTTTGCATGACGAATATAAGTTTTTTTTTGAAAATTGCAACCGATTGCAATTTTTTTTTAAAAAAAAGCTGCTTTTATTTGTAGTATGGAGGCGGAACGGGAAATAACGATTTATGATATTGCCAGGCACCTGAATATATCTGCCACCACGGTGAGCAGGGGATTGAAGGACCACCCTGCCATTAATAAGAATACCCGGAAAAAGATTTTTGCTGCCGCCAAAGAACTGGGTTACCGGTCCAATACTTTTGCCAGCAGCCTCCGCAGCAAAAAAACCCACACGCTGGGTGTTATTGTTCCCCGGCTTAACAGCCATTTTATGTCGTCTGTACTGGCCGGCATGGAAGATATAGCCAACCGGGAAGGGTACAACCTGATCATCAGCCAATCGCAGGAAAGCGCAGATAAAGAAAAGGCCAATGCCCATATCATGTATAATAAGCGGGTGGACGGATTACTGGTCTCCCTCGCCTACGACACGCAGAATATTCATCACCTGGAACCCTTCTTTAAAAGAAATATCCCCGTGGTTTTCTTTGACAGGGTATTTACCCAGCAGGATGTTACCAGCGTGATCATTGATAATCACCGGTCAGCCTACGAAGTAACCAAACACCTTCTGGCACAGGGTTGCAGGCGTATCATGCACCTGGGAGGTAATATGCTGCGAAATGTATATGCCGAAAGGCTGGCAGGCTACAAACAGGCGCTGAAAGACCATAAGGTGCCCTTTGACGAGAAACTGATTTTTATCAGCAAACTGAATGAAGAAGCCGGCACTATGGCCGCCGCCCAAATATTAAAAATGAAACAGAAGCCCGATGCCGTTTTTTCAGCGAACGACACAGCCGCTGTACATTGCATGATTACATTAAAGGCAGCCGGCTACAATATTCCTAGCGAGATAGCTTTTGCCGGATTCAATAATGACCCCATCAGCAAAGTGGTGGAACCCAATCTTACCACCGTCAACTATTCCGGATACAGCGTGGGCGAAGCCGCAGCCACCAGCCTGATCCAGCATATAAAAGGGGTTTCCAGCATTAAAACAACGAATAAAATTGTGCTGCGCTCAGAACTTATCATCCGTGAATCCTCTTTGAAAAACAAGTCTTGATTATTCGATTTTTTTTGCGACTTTTATGCAACCGATTGCAGCATGAAGCCTAAAAAAGACGTTACGATCTATGATATTGCCCAGAAACTGGACCTTTCTTCGGCCACTGTAAGCCGTGGGCTGAATGATCATCCTGCCATCAATAAGAATACCCGGAAAAAAATACAACAGGCCGCCCGTGAACTGGGTTACCGTCATAATACTTTCGCCAGCAGCCTGCGTAAACAAAAGACCAATACCATTGGCGTGATCGTGCATGAGCTGAACAGTAACTTCATCACCTCCGTATTAGCCGGTATTGAAAAAGTAACAACAGAAGCCGGGTATGATCTCATCATCGCCCACTCCTCAGAAAGTTTTGATAAAGAAGCCGCCAATGCCTCCAACCTTTTTCATAAACGGGTGGATGGTCTGATCGCTTCCCTTGCCTTTGATACCACCGGGCTTGACCATTACAAACAATTTGAAGAAAAAGGGATCCCCATCGTCTTCTTCGACCGGGTGGAAGAATACAGTGAAAGCACCAAAGTAATCATCGATAACTATAAATGCGGATACCAGGCCACCCAGCACCTGATCGAACAGGGCTGCAAACGCATTGTACTGGTAACAGCCAACCTGAAACGAAATGTATATGCACAACGCCATAAAGGTTATGTGGATGCATTGTACGATAATGGCCTCAGTTACGATAAAGAAAAAGTACTGATCAAAGACCTGAGCGAACAATGCGGCGTGGAAGCCGCCCTGCAGATATTAAAAATGAAACCGCTTCCGGACGGCGCTTTTATCACCAATGATTTCTCCGCCGCCGTATGTATGCAAACCTTAAAAGAGCATGGCATCCGGATACCTCATGATATTGCCGTAGTAGGCTTCAACAACGATGCCATCGGCAAGATCGTAGAACCGCAGCTGACCACTATTAATTACCCGGGTATTGATATGGGCGAGATCGCTGCCCGCAATCTTATCAATCACCTGAAAGGAGTTTCCAACATCAAACATACCAATACCATTGTGATCCGGTCCGACCTTATCATCCGTAAATCATCCTTAAAAAAAATGCATCCTGTTAAATAAGGCCGAAACCGTTATGCGAAGAATAATATTTCTCTTCCTGCTTGTTGTTCCTGTCTTCCTGCTGGCAGAAGATGGTTACGATCTGTGGCTCCGGTATAAGCCGGTGGGCCAAAAGATGATGGCACAATACCGATCACAGTTAAAAGAAATTCATATTACCGGTGCCGGCGCCACCATTGCTGTTATCAAAGAAGAATTACAACGCAGTTTGCCCGGCTTGCTGCAAAGCACTCCTGTGTTTACTTCCTCACTTAAAAATAACGGAACCTTAGTCATTGGTACAGCCGCATCCCCTTTGATCCAATCCGCCGGGCTGAAAGACGAACTAACTACGATCGGTCCTGAAGGTTTTATCATTGCCACCAAAATAGTTCATGGAAAAAAATGTACAGTCATTGCCGCCAACACGGATGTAGCACTATTATACGGCACTTTTCAGTTGATTCGGTGGATACAAACGGAACAACCGGCAGCTTCCTGGAATATTGTTTCTGTTCCCAAACTAAAACTGCGTATGCTCAATCACTGGGATAACCTGGACCGCACCGTGGAAAGAGGTTATGCAGGTTTTTCCATCTGGAACTGGCATACATTACCCGGTTATATTGACAAACGTTATAAAGATTATGCCCGCGCCAATGCTTCATTAGGGATCAATGCCGTTTCATTGACCAATGTAAATGCCAACGCCACTGTATTGACAACTGCCTACCTGAAAAAAGTAGCCGCACTGGCCAACACATTCAGACCGTATGGCATCAAAGTTTTTCTGACCGCAAGGTTTAGCGCACCCATCGAGATCGGTGGTCTTAAGACCGCCGATCCTTTTGACAAAGAAGTGCAGGATTGGTGGAAACAAAAAGCGAAGGAGATCTATTCATTCATTCCCGATTTTGGCGGCTTCCTGGTAAAAGCTAACAGTGAGGGGCAACCGGGACCGCAAAATTATAAACGAAGCCATGCCGACGGTGCCAATATGCTGGCAGATGCCGTGGCCCCCAATGGCGGTATTATTATCTGGCGGGCTTTTGTGTACAGCCATGAAGTAAATGAAGACCGGCACAAACAGGCCTACAATGAATTTGTACCATTGGATGGCTCCTTCAAAAGCAATGTAATGGTACAGGTGAAGAATGGCGCTATCGACTTCCAGCCCCGTGAGCCCTTTCATCCCTTGTTCGGTGCCATGCCCAAAACACCGCTGATGATGGAATTCCAGGTAACACAGGAATACCTGGGACAAGCCACCAACCTTGTTTACCTGGCCCCTTATTTCAAGGAATGTCTGCAAAGCGATACCTATGTAAAAGGCGAAGGATCCACCGTGGCAAAGATCATTGATGGCAGTCTGGACCATCACATGCTGAATGGTATGGCAGGAGTTGCCAATATTGGTACTGATATTAACTGGTGCGGTCACCCTTTTGCACAAGCCAATTGGTATGCGTTGGGCAGGCTGGCCTGGGATTATGATCTGACCTCCGAACAAATGGCCGGTGAATGGCTCCGGATGACCTTTACCAATGATCCTGCATGGGTGAGTATTTTGACAAAGATGCTGATCGCCTCCCGCGAAATCGTTGTCGGTTATATGACACCGTTAGGCCTTCATCACCTGATGGGTACCAGTCACCATTACGGGCCTGCACCCTGGGTCAACAATCTCAGCCGGGAAGACTGGAACCCCGTCTATTATCATAAGGCAGATTCCGCAGGCATTGGTTTTGACAGAACAAAGTATGGAAGCAATGCACTAAGTCAGTATTCACCAACTATAAGAAATGAATGGCAGGACCTGGAAACCTGTCCCGATAAATTATTGCTATGGTTCCATCACCTTCCCTGGAACTTTACGATGAAAAACGGGAATACCCTCTGGAATGAATTATGTAGAAAATATTACGAAGGCGTGGATTCAGTAAGATGGATGCAAAAAACCTGGGAGCAGGTAAAACACAAAGTTGATAAGGAAAGGGCCGACCAGGTAACCATGCTGTTGAAATTGCAGGAAGAAGAAGCTGTTTGGTGGAGAAACGCCTGTTTGTTGTACTTTCAAACATTCTCCGGCTTACCCATCCCTGCCCACTATGAAAAACCGGACAAAACACTTGACCATTATAAAAAATTACGATTCCCCTTTGCACCCGGGATCTGATACTAAATTAGACTACACGATGAGCACAGTACATAAAAAAGTGGCACTGGTAACCGGAGGCGGATCAGGCCTTGGTTTTGCCATTGCTGAAAAATTCACACAGCATGGTATTGAGACGATCATTGCCGGAAGAGATGAACATAAATTAAAAGCGGCCAAAGAAAAATTAGGTAGTCGCTGCCATATCATGACCTGTGATGTCAGTGATCTGCCTTCCATTCCTCCTTTTGTCAACCAACTCATCGGGCAATTCGGGCAAATTGATATACTGGTGAATAATGCAGGTATCAATATGAAGAAAGAGTTTACAGACGTAACGGATGAAGATTTCCAAAAGATCATCACCACTAATCTTTGCTCTGTTTTTGCCATGAGCCGTGAAGTGGTCAAATACATGCTGACCAAAGGAAGTGGTTGTATCATTCACATCAGCTCCATGGCGGCACAATATGGCTTACCCAAAGTGATCGCTTATTCCGCCAGCAAAACTGCGATCGATGGAATGACAAGAGCGATGGCCGTTGAGTTATCTCCCAAAGGCATCCGCGTGAATGCAATTGCTCCCGGTTTTATATATACCGATATGACGGATAAGGCACTCAACAGCGACCCGGAAAGAAAGGCAAAAGTATTTAGCCGTACACCGATGGGTGTGATGGGACAACCTTCCGATATTGGTGATGCAGCTTTATTCCTCGCTGGCGAAGGAGCCAAATACATTACCGGTGTGGTGCTGCCAGTGGATGGCGGCAATTCGATAGGCTTTTAAACCCATCTCCCTTCTTATCGTAAAGCGTAGTGGTCAATTTAGCTAAAAATAAAGCTTAGAATACGCTGAGATTCGCAAAAACGCAAAGAGAAATTAAAATGATGGAGGTCATCTTTGCGCCTTTTGATCTGGCCTTTGCGGCCTGGCGTGATATCAAAATTGACCACTACCCATAAAGCAACCCGGCCGGAGAATTGTTCATCTTTTACTAAATTGTAGTATTGATTCACGGGTACACTATTATTTTTTACCTTTTGTAAAACTTATTTATATGCGCAGGTGGTTATGGATGGTCGTTGTTACTGTATTTATTTATTCCTGCCAGAAAGAAAATAATGTTACTGCCAAAACAGAGCTGAATGTGGCTTACGGCACGGATCCTGCCCAAAAAATGGATATCTATCTTCCTTCCGGAAGAAGTACAGGTTCTACCAAAGTAATGATACTGATTCATGGCGGCGCCTGGGCACAAGGCGATAAATCTGACTTCACCGCATACGTGGATACATTAAAAAAAAGAATGCCGGGCTATGCTATTTTCAATATTAATTACCGGCTGGCCACCGGCGCTGTCAATTTCTTTCCCACGCAGGAAAACGATGTGAAAGCCGCAGTAGATTTTATTTATTCAAAAAGGTCAGAATACCTGATCTCCGATAAGTTTGTTTTATTAGGCGCCAGCGCAGGCGGTCATCTTGCTTTGCTGCAGGGATTAAAATATTCATCAACTGTAAAAGTAAAAGCCATTGTTGATTTTTTTGGCCCCACGGATATGACGGACCTCTATAACAATCCTTCCGTCTTTGTACCCCAGGCTACCCTCGCCATGATCGTAGGCGCCACACCCACCAGCAACCCCACCCTCTACCAGCAGTCCAGTCCCATTACATTTGTCAATGCGCAAAGCCCACCCACTATTATCCTCCATGGAGGT
>CAZSGD010000028.1:15808-56851 GCA_964606155.1 uncultured Chitinophaga sp.
TCCCATTACATTTGTCAATGCGCAAAGCCCACCCACTATTATCCTCCATGGAGGTCTCGATCCGCTGGTGGCTCCGGGACAGTCGGTTACATTGAAAAATAGTTTACAGGCCGCGGGTGTGGTCAACCAGTATGTCTTTTATCCCAGCGAGTCACACGGTTGGGTGGGTCCAAATCTTACAGATTCCTTTGATAAAATTGCTGCCTTTCTGCAGTTGAATGTGAATTGAATTGCGCTTTACGTATCACCGCAGAGAATAAGAGAACACGGAGCTTTCGCAGAGTTTTGCAGTTAGTTTCGCCTTCTCTGCGTGAACTCTGTTTCTCTTGTATTCTCTGCGGTGAACACCCCGATACCATTTCGTTCCGATACTTTTCACTAATTTGAAGTCATGAACAGTTATGTGCCGTTATCGGAAAGAATGCGCCCCCGCATATTGGATGATCTGCTCGGGCAGGAGCACCTGGTGGGAAAGGGAAGTATTTTACGAACCGCTATAGAAAAAGGTAAAGTGCCCTCCATGATCTTTTGGGGACCTCCCGGAACAGGAAAGACCACCATTGCTAATATCATTGCCCATACATTATCCGCACCTTTTTTTCAACTGAGCGCCATCAGTGCCGGTGTAAAAGAGGTGAGAGAGGTGATCGAGCAATCCAAATCACAACCCGGAACGATCTTATTCATCGACGAGATACACCGTTTTAATAAAGGCCAGCAGGATGCTTTATTAGGTGCCGTAGAAAAAGGTATTATCACCCTGATCGGCGCCACTACGGAAAATCCGTCTTTTGAAGTGAACAGCGCCTTGCTGAGCCGTTGCCAGGTGTATGTTTTAAAACCGCTTTCTGAAAAAGAACTGATCACCCTATTGCAAACGGCTGTAAAGAAAGATGAGTTTTTACAAAAGAAAAAGATAGAACTGAAAGAAACCGCAGCACTGATCAATATTTCCGGTGGCGATGCCCGGAAATTATTGAACCTGCTGGAAATTGTATGTGAGACCTCTGGTGATAAAGTGGTGATCACCGATGAATACACCATGAACGTGGCACAAAAAAGAATTGCGGTGTATGATAAAAGCGGTGAACAGCACTATGATATCATCTCCGCCTTTATTAAATCCATTCGCGGCAGCGACCCCAATGCAGCGGTTTACTGGCTGGCCCGGATGATCGAAGGGGGTGAGGATGTAAAATTCATTGCGAGAAGGCTGGTGATCCTGGCCAGTGAAGATATCGGCAATGCCAATCCCACTGCTTTGGTGATGGCCAATGCCGCATTTGAAGCCGTTAACAAGATCGGCTACCCCGAGGCGAATATCATTCTTTCACAATGTGCTACTTACCTGGCCGCTTCGCCCAAAAGCAATGCAGCAGTAGTGGCCATTGGTGATGCCTTAACTGCTGTTAAAAAATATGGCGACTTACCCGTACCCCTGCATATTCGCAATGCCCCAACCCGCCTGATGAAAAATTTAGGTTATGGAAAGGACTATGAATATTCACACAGCTACGATAATAATTTTTCCGCACAGGAGTATTTACCCAAAGAAATTGCAGGCACCAAATTCTACGATCCCGGAAAAAATGCAAGAGAAGAAGAACTGAGAAAGTTCCTGAAAACATTATGGAAAGAGAAGTATGGGTATTGAGCCTTGTGCCTTGAGTCTTGAGCCCTGAACCTTGTGCCTTGAACCTTGTTTCTTAGCGAATACCAGCGGGATCGAACAGCAAAGGAAAAAATTGTCCTTCCAGTTTTTTCCCTTTTGGTACCACCGGTACCCCCTCCAATAAAGCTGTATCTGCATCAGAAATGACCCCATCCGCCACCGCATTGATCACAAAAGCCCTTCGGGGACGGGCCGAAGTATTGGCGCCCGATCCATGCAGCGTGAGTGAATGATGGAATATAGCTTCGCCGGCTTTTACTTCGGCTAAGCGTGGCTGTGAGAAGCTTTTCTTTTGTTCATCGTTGAGGAAATCTTTTATTCCTTCCAGTTCACCGGCAATAACAGGTTTGGGCAACAGGCCCCATTGATGACTGCCGGGTATATATTGTAAACAACCATTTTCCCTGGTGGAATCATCCAGTCCGCACCAGCAGGTAAGATGTGCAATAGGTTTTGTTCTTGTCCAGTATGAATAATCCTGGTGCCAGGCCACCACACCGCCCTGTTTGGCTGGTTTCCAAAAAAGCTGGTCGTGCCAGAAACGCACCGGCACATTACCCAGCAACTGGCTTGCCGCCATTAAAAATCTCGGGTTCCACAATACATCATGCAATCCCGGGGTGATGCGCCAGGCCCCTAAGGCATGAAATAAAATGGTGGATGGATCACTGGATTCGTTGGAATGAAATTCGTAGAACAGGTCATGGCCCGGGTGATGGGTATCAGCGATCTCCGCCAGTTCATTTCGTATGGCTTCCACCTGCTGTTCGTCCAGCAATTTCACTCCACTCAAATAACCGTACTGGTTGAAAAAATCGATTTGTTCCTGTTTTAATTCATATTGCTTCCATTCCTGAGCAGAGGATGGCCATTTAAAAAGGTTGCTGACAAGATGGTGAACAGTACTGAGGTCCTTTACAGGCATAAACTACTATTTATAGTTAGTATAGTCTTATTCTAAAATTAGGTAGTGGTCAATTTAGATAAAAATAAAGCTTAGAATACGCTGAGATTCGCAAAGGCGCAAAGAGAAAGTCGAATGATAGAGGTCGTTTTTGCGCCTTTTGATCTGGCCTTTGCGGCTTGGCGTGATATCAAATTGACCACTACCTAAAATTACTGTTTTTGGTGGCATGGTCATTCATTTCATACATTTATCCTCCAAATTCAACTGCATGAAAAGGTTTTTTTTCTTTATCGTTTTTTTGATGGGCTTCCAGGCGCTGAGCGCACAGGTAACTATTATTAAAGATCCCCAGATCGAAAAAATGGTGGGTGAGGTATCGAAAGATTCCCTGGCATCCTATATAAAAAAAATGGTCAGCTTTGGCACCCGCAACACTTTAAGCACCCAAACAAATGTGACCCGTGGTATTGGCGCAGCCCGTAACTGGGTGGTGGCCCGTTTTAAAGAGTTTGCCAAAGAATCGGGCGGACGAATGACAGCATTTTTAGATACGACCACCCTACCCGTTGATGGAAGAAGGGTAAACCGGCCCATTCTTTTAGGTAATGCAGTAGCCATATTAAAAGGGACCGATACCGCTGATAAACGCATTTTTGTTATCAGTGGCCATTTGGATAATATGCGTACCAGTGTGATGGACAGCACCGGTGATGCACCCGGTGCCAATGACGATGCCAGTGGCGTGGCGGCCGTGATGGAATCTGCCCGTATCATGAGTAAACGGTCTTTTCCTGCCACGATCATTTTTGTGGCTTTTAGCGGCGAAGAGCAGGGACTATTAGGCGCCAATTTCATGGCAGAAAAAGCAAAGAAAGAAAACTGGAATATAGAGGCAGTGCTGAATAATGATATTATGGGGAGCAATAACAGCAGCGAAACAAACATTATCAGCAATACAAAGATCCGTGTGTTCAGTGAGGCCTTTTCTATCCAGGATACCGGCAGGGCGGCATTGAATATCCGCAGCCTGGGGCTGGAAAATGATGGCAAGGCAAGACAACTGGCCCGTTATGTAAAAGAAACAGGTGAAAAGTATGTGGACAATCTGGAAGTGGTGATGGTGTACCGCAATGATCGTTTTTTACGGGGTGGCGATCATACACCTTTTGTGAACAGGGGATTTGCAGCGGTGCGTTTTACAGAAATGAATGAGAACTATTATCACCAGCACCAGGATGTGAGAATGGAAAATAATATTCAATATGGCGACCTGGTGGAGTTCATGGATTTTGAATACCTGCGAAAGAATACCTGTATGAATCTTTGCAACCTGGCCAACCTGGCCAAATCACCCTCTATGCCACAGGAAGTGAAAGTAGATACAAGGAAACTAACGAACTATACGAACCTTAGCTGGAAAGCATCAGCCACCGGGAAAATAAAGGGGTATTATGTATTGATGAGAGAAACCACCAGTGCTGTATGGCAGAAAAAGTATTTTACAACCGATACAAAAATGGACCTGCCCTTTTCCAAAGACAATTATTTTTTTGCCGTTCAATCGGTAAGTGCGGATGGCAATGAAAGTCTTCCGGTGATACCCGCCCCTGCAGGCAGATAAACGAAAAGTTGATATGGATATCCGCTGGCAATTAAAAAAGTTTGACGACCTGGCCCCGCATGAATTATATGCCCTGCTTCGTTTACGCAGCGAGGTATTTGTGGTGGAGCAAAACTGTGTGTTCCAGGATATGGATAATAAGGACCAGTATTCCTGGCATTTGATGGGGTGGAACGACAAGGAACTGGTCGCTTATACCCGTATTGTACCACCGGGTAAATATTACAAGGAACCCGCTATCGGCCGGGTGGTTACTTTGCCGGCTGCGAGAGGCGGAGGATTAGGCAGGAAGCTGATGCAAAAATCCATAGAGGAGCTGGTAATATTATATGGTAACGTATCCATACGGCTGGGCGCACAGGTACATCTTCAGTCTTTTTATGCTTCACTTGGTTTTCTGCCCGCCGGAGAACCCTACATGGAAGATGGTATACCTCATATTGAGATGGTTCGTCCTTAAACATTATTTCGTTGCATAAAGCCATTCTATCCTCTTTCCGATGGCAACTATTTTTAATGAGTAACAGCCTGCTGTGTTCAATCTCGTAGAATCACTAAGTAGAAAAACCCGCCAAGGCTATACAATAAAAAAAAGAGTTAAATATATTGGGTAACTACTTTTAAGTTTTTCTATTTTAGTCCCGAAATCCAATAGTAGAAAAACCAGAAATCTGATACCAATGAGAACACGTTTACTCAGTGTACGGCTGACCGTACTGATTTGCCTTCTTACTATTTTATCCTTACAATCACATTCACAATCCATTTCTTCCAGCAATGGTAAAGTGGAATTGGGATTAGGCCTTGGTCCTATGTTTTTCCTGGGCGACCTGGGCGGAAGTAAGGGTTATGGTAAGTCATTTGTGAAAGACCTCGACTTTCCTCTTACAAAATTCTGTAAAGGGATTTATTTAAATTTTTATCCTGCCGAGTGGATAGGCTTCCGTTTAGCCGGAAACCTGGGCCATGTGGAGGGGGATGATGCTGAAGCACCTGCAAAGGGCGGACCGGAAGAAGACCGTAAATACAGGAACCTTCATTTCCAGTCAAAGATCAGCGAAGCCTACCTGGCCCTGGAGCTTTACCCTACTTACTTCCTGGAAAAATATGATGGACTGCAGGGTAAGATACGCCCCTATGTATTAGGTGGTGTGGGTGTTTACCATTTCAATCCGGAAGCAAGGGATGTGGACGGACAGTGGGTGAAACTGGCCCCCCTTCACCTGGAAGGACAGGGTTTTGCCGAATACCCCGACAGCAAACCTTACAAACTCACGCAGATGAATGTGCTGATGGGCGTAGGTTTCAAGTATTACTTTAAAGAGAATGCCTATCTGGGCCTGGAAATATTACATCGCCAATTATTTACAGACTATGTGGATGATGTAAGTAACAATTATTATATCGACCCGATCTATTTTGACCAATACCTGGCACCGGCTGATGCGGCCAGGGCAAGAAGGCTGTACTACCGTGGTACTTATTCCTTCCCCACTACCCAACCTTATGAAACGTTTGCAGAGAGAGGTGACCCCAAGCAGAATGATGCCTATTTTTCAAGCATTATAAGGTTAGGCTGGAGGATCAATAACAGCCCCGGTATTCGCCAGCTTAAATGTCCTGTATTCTATTGAGTACAGCATAGCGACGAAAAACAACCGACACCCTATATGAAAACTAGAACCACCCAACGGCTCTTACCGGGAGCATTATTTGCCGCCACGCTGGCAGCAGGAATGATGATGAAGTCATCGTCAGCCGCAGCAAATTCCGGTAATGGTCATCTTTTCACAACTAACGAAGAACCCAAAGAGAAAGTTAAGCCTTCGAAAAATGCAAAGAAGGACAAACTCAAACTGCTGACTTTTCACAAAACAAGTTCGGTCAGGGTTTATATGGATTATGGTAAGCACCATATTCATGTGATCGCTGGCAAAAATGAAGAAAAAGACATCGACTTTTTTGTGTTCACCCTTGATGGCACCCTTGTACAGAATTACAAGATCAAATCAAAGGAGCATAAGAAGATCGTTGGTCTTCCCAAAGGCACATACGTTTATCGTGTGTTTTGCGGAGATGAAGAAGAAGTCTCCGGCAACCTGGTGATAAAATAAGTTCTTTTCATAGTTAACGTCTTCCCATTCAGCGGCAGGGAGCTTAATAAGATCTGATACCTGGTTGAATAAACCTGATCCGTTCTCTATTGGTACCCTCATTTGTATTTACATTTTATTAAACACTCTCTGCCCCGCTGATGGGATTTATCACACACCCAACCCTGAGCTCTTTTAATTGTCATAACTAAGAACCCGTACTACCCTGCTTCTGTTTTCTGACAGGGGCAGTGAAGGCAGGAAAATTGTTCTAATCCGGTATCCTGGGTGAAAAACTAAAGCCGCCCTTATTACTGTAAATTTTTTCAATCACTTCCTGCCAGCTCCTACGGGCTTGTTCCTCCCGCTTATTACCTATCTCATCTTTTGTTATTAACAGGTTCAAAAAATTCCTGATCCCGGTCTGGGTTCTTTAAAAAAGAATCATATATTAGTTCAGCCCTTGAAAACGGGGATTCCCGGCCCTTCCATACGGGGGCGATTGCCGAAAAGCCATACGAGTAGGCCAAAAACCAAAATCAACTAACAATGAACTTAATTGAAAGGGCTAAGAACATCATTGTAAACCCCAAAAAAGAATGGGAAGTTATTGATGGTGAACAGCCAAACACACAGGCTATCCTTATGGGATATGTCATTCCCCTGGTAGCTATCGGCGCTGTCGCCGCCTTTATTGGTTATGGGTTAATTGGCCAGAATGTCGGGTTTGGGTTCAAAATGAAAAGTACAGAATGGGGCATCCGCTGGGCATTAACTGTTTTTGTAACAGGTATTATCAGCGTTTACCTGGCAGCTTTTGTGATTGATGCACTGGCCCCCACTTTCAAATCAGAAAAGAACTTTGGCAGATCCTTTCAGTTGGTAGCTTATTCCTTTACTCCCGGATGGGTTGGTGGCGTGCTGAACATTTTACCTTCACTGGCTATTGTAGGAGCTCTATTTGGCATTTATGGATTGTACCTGTTATACCTTGGCTTGCCTAAAATGAAAAAGACCCCGCAGGATCAACAAACGGGTTATTTTGTTGTAAGCCTGGTAACATTGATCGTGGCTTCTTTTGTATTGGCGCTGATCATCGGATCCATCCTGAACAGCGTAATGGGACTTAAAACCGGTATTTCCAGCTTTAGTTATTGATCATTAATATTATATCCTCCCAATAATAAAAAACGTCCCGTATTCCGGGACGTTTTTTATTAGTTAGGTTAACTCAGTCTTGAGAAACTGGGCTGTATAACTCTCTTTATTCCTGATCATTTCTTCAGGGCTTCCCTCAAACAAGATCTTCCCGCCCCCATCGCCTCCTTCGGGACCCAGGTCAATAATATGATCGGCCATTTTGATCACATCCATATTATGTTCGATCACCAAAACCGTATTACCGCGGTCCACCAGCTTGTTCAGCACATCCAGCAAATGCTGTATGTCCTCAAAATGAAGTCCCGTGGTCGGCTCATCCAGGATATAAAATGTTTTGCCTGTATCCCTTTTAGAAAGTTCTGTGGATAATTTAACCCGCTGTGCTTCTCCCCCGCTCAGGGTTACGGCAGACTGCCCCAGCGTGATATAATTCAATCCCACTTCTTCCAGCACTTTTATTTTACGATAGATATATGGAACGGCCTGGAAAAATTCCACTGCTTCTTCCACGGTCATTTCCAGCACATCGGAAATAGATTTGCCTTTATAGCGTATCTCCAGTGTTTCCCGGTTATATCTTTTACCATTGCATTTTTCACAATGCACATAAACATCCGGTAAAAAATTCATTTCGATCACCCGCATACCACCGCCTTCACACACATCACAGCGGCCGCTTTTTACATTGAAGGAGAAACGTCCCGCATTATATCCCCTGATCTTTGCCTCGGGTACGGAAGCAAAAAGTGTTCGAATATCAGTGAAGAAACCACAATAAGTGGCCGGGTTGCTGCGGGGTGTTCTTCCAATGGGTGATTGATCTATTTCAATCACCTTATCAATCAGCTCCAGTCCCTTCACCGACTTATACTCCAAAGGAGTCATCTTGGACCCATACGCATGTTTGGACAGGATCGGGTATAATGTTTCATTGATCAGTGTGGATTTGCCACTGCCACTGACTCCTGTTACACAAATAAATTTTCCCAACGGAAACTTCACATCCACGTTATGAAGATTATTTCCTTTGGCCCCTTTCATTTCCAGGAATTTTCCATTCCCTTTTCTTCTCTCTTTGGGAATGGCGATCCGGCGGCGACCATTGAGATAACCGGAAGTAAGCGTATCGAGCTTCAATAACTCCGAAGGCTCTCCCTGCGCCACGATCCTTCCTCCATGAAAACCGGCTTTGGGGCCGATATCGATCAGGTGATCGGCCGATAACATGATGTCCTTATCATGCTCCACCACCAGCACACTGTTACCTATATCCCGCAGATTCTTTAATGCTTCAATGAGCCGATGATTGTCCCGCTGGTGCAAACCAATAGAGGGTTCGTCCAAAATATAAGTGATGCCCTGCAACTGTGATCCTATCTGCGTGGCGAGACGGATCCTTTGTGATTCACCCCCGCTCAATGTTTTGGAGGGGCGGAACAAAGTGAGATAAGTGAGCCCCACATCCAGTAAGAATTGTAATCGCTCCCGGATCTCTTTCAGTACATCCTTGGCAATGGTCTTTTGTTTATTGTCCAGCATCAGTTCAATACCATCAAACCAGGCAGCAAGATTGTCGAGGTTCATATTACTGAGATCAGCAATATTCCGTCCATTTATTTTGAACCAAAGGCTTTCCTTTTTTAATCTCGCACCGTTACAAATGTCGCAGGGCTTTACAGTCATATAATCTTCTGTCCACTCCCTGATGGTTTCACTATAGGGGCTTGCAAACCACCGCTGGATCATATTCACTATACCTTCAAATGGCCCATAGGGATCAAACTTCATATTTTCAAAATCAAGGTCCTCCTGTGGTCCATCCTCATTACCATACAGCATGATATTGAGTTGCTTCTTAGTTAGTTTATTGACCGGTGTTGTCAATGATATCTTATGTTTTTTCGCTGCTTCCTGGGCCTGGCGGTAAACCCACGCATCCCTTTCCTCACCCAAAGGGGCAATGCCACCTTCACTGATACTGAGTGTGGGGTCCGCTATCACCGCTTCCATATTAATATGGTGTTTGGTGCCTAATCCCTTACAAACCGGGCAGGCGCCGTAGGGTGAGTTAAAAGAGAATGCATTGGGCGATGGCTCTTCGTAACTGATCCCGGTGTCTTCGCACATTAATAATTTGGAATACAGAGCCCCCCCGCCCCCCGAAGGGAAAGCCTCTCCAAACCCCTCCAATTGAGGGGCTTTAGAGTTTTTGGACGGAGAAAGTTTCTTCTTTTTTGAAGTATCTGGGATCCCCTCGTCGTGGGGTTGGGGGGCCACCATCATCAGGTCCTTCCCTATCTTCAATGTTTGCTGCACACTCTGGCTAAGCCTGGCTTTCAGGTCATCCGTTACCTGCAGGCGGTCCACCACCAGCTCAATATCATGGATCTTATAACGGTCCACCTGCATCTTGGCCGTGATATCTTTTACCTCTCCATCCACCCTCACTTTGAGGAACCCTTTTTTTCGCACATCTTCAAATAATTCCCGGTAATGTCCTTTACGGCCACGTACCAACGGTGCCAGTAAAGCGATCTTTTGTCCTTTGAATCGCTTGAAAATATTATTGACGATCTCTTCCTCACTCCACTTCACCATCCTTTTGCCGGTATTGTAAGAATAGGCTTCACCGATACGGGCAAAAAGAAGACGGAGAAAATCATAGATCTCGGTTACCGTACCCACCGTGGAGCGGGGATTTTTGTTCGTGGTTTTTTGTTCAATGGAAATAACGGGTGAAAGCCCGGTGATCTTATCCACATCGGGCCGCTCCATATCACCTATGAACTGACGGGCATAAGCACCAAAGGTTTCCATATACCGGCGCTGACCTTCTGAGTAGATGGTATCAAATGCCAGTGAAGATTTGCCACTACCACTGATACCGGTAATGACGACCAGCTTATTCTTGGGTATGGAAATATCAATGTTTTTCAGGTTATGTACCCTGGCGCCATACACTTCAATTGCATCGTCGTGGTGCGGAATTCCGTTTTGATCCTTTGCTGCCATAAAAATAGTGGACGAAGATAATTAATACCCGTCTCAGTAAATCTCTCTTTTTCAATTTCGCGGGGAGAGGATATGGAGTTAACAAGCAGGAATGTGCTTTGTTGAAAAACTGTGAAGCTATGACCGCTGTTAAAAAAGTATTCAACTTATCCACAGCCCCGGCTTTTTGGCACAGTATTTCGATAAGGAGGTTCGGGTATCAATTAAATCATTTTAAAAAATTACTTATGAAAAGAACCATTCAAATAATGGGTGTCATGGTATTGTCCTTCTTCGCGGTACTGGCGCAGGCTCAAACAGATACAACGGTAAAACCTGTACAGGACCCCGCAAAAACAAATACCTGGGACCCTAAAAAGAACCCGGCGGTAGCCGATATCAATGCTAAATATGAAGGCAAATACATCACGTCAAAAACGTCTTCTGCAGATAAAGATATTTACCCTGTATTGGGGTCTTATGAATCAACTACCAATCCCGAAGCAGCCTCTGTGACCGTTACATTGGATGCCGGGAACAGGGGTATCGTGTGGGTGGAAGGCCTGCCGCAAGGTAAAGTGAAAGCGATGCTGAGAAAATCTCCCGCTACCTATAAGATCCCTGCACAAAAAACAGCAGATGGAAAAGAGGTGGCTGAAGGCACGCTGATCTTCGACAAGGATACAAAAACCCTGAGCATTGTTATTGGTAAGCCATATAACCTGGCAGATCCTGCTTCGGTATTTGCTGCTCCTGCTATTGGTTCAGTGGACGAAACCACAGCCGATGCGGATGTAAAAGGCAAGACCAAACCGGGCAAGACAAAAACAAAAGTGAAAAAGCCGGAAGAACCCAAAGCATGGACCTATACCGGTACAAAAGTGGAGAAAGAAACGGTGATGCAATAAAATACTTATAGGGTCGGTTCATTTATATAGAAGAGGTTGCAGGGGTGCAACCTCTTTCTTTTATTTAAGCTGTGATCCCGGATGTTTTATTTGGAAATCCCCTATCCCCCGCCTTATATTTGCAGCAGTTCTTTCAAACCCGGTAATTCCGGGACACTTATCAAGAAAGGCAGAGGGTAGTGGCCCTATGAAGCCTTGACAACCTCTTCTTTTGCAACCAAGTAGCAATTGAAAAAGGTGCCAATTCCATCCCTGACGAAAATGTCAGGGCCAGATAAGTCAGATCAACAGCTTTACAATACAGAATTAATTAATATTCAAGAGCTCATCTGATTTATCGGGTGAGCTTTTTTATTTCCAGGCTTCCCGGTAACTAAATTATCTCCGCCTTTCTTTTCAAGAAACCTGCCTCACCTGAAATGGTGATGATAGGTGAACAGGAAATGAGTCAATTTCGATATGACGGGTTGTATGGGCAAACATTACAACGTATGCCGGTACAACTAACAGTCATTTGCAAAACCAGATTCATTAACATTCATTAAACAAGAAAGAGCCGAAAAAATTTGGAGACGATATGAAAAGTCCACTATTTTTATGGGGTAATTATGTCAATCGTAGCAGCAAATATGATGATTCCGAAAACTCCGCAAAGCCGTATTTGCTGTTGTTGTATGCCGTAAGGCGTACTATTACTTTACCCCACACGGACTTTCGTCCCTTTTTTCCGGCTTGCCTTATTTTTTGTAAACCTTTAAACTCTATTGTATGAGTACCAATCTTCGCTTCGAAACACTGCAGTTACATGCAGGCCAGCAACCCGACCCTACCACTAAAGCAAGGGCCGTTCCCATCTATCAATCCACTTCCTTTGTATTCGACAGCACCGAACATGCCGCAAAGCTTTTTGGTCTGAAAGAATTTGGAAACATCTATTCCCGCATCATGAACCCCACCACCGATGTGTTTGAGCAACGTATCGCAGCACTGGAGGGAGGTGTGGCTGCATTGGCCACCAGTTCAGGACAGGCTGCCCAGTTCCTGGCGCTGAATAATATCCTTACGGTTGGAGATAATTTCATTTCCACTTCCTATCTCTATGGTGGTACTCACAACCAGTTTAAAGTTTCATTTAAAAGACTAGGTATTGATGTGCGCTTTGCAGACGGTGATAATGTGGAGAGCTTTGTTCCGCATATCGACAAGAACACCAAAGCCATTTATCTCGAAACGATCGGTAACCCGCGTTTGAATATTCCCGACTTTGAAAAATTTGTGGCCCTGGCCAAAGAATACGACCTGCCGCTGATCGTCGATAATACTTTTGGCGCAGGTGGTTATTTATTTAAACCACTGGAATGGGGCGCCAACGTGGTGGTTAATTCCACTACCAAATGGATCGGCGGACATGGATTGAGCATTGGTGGGGTGATCATCGACGGTGGTAATTATAACTGGGGCAATGGTAAATTCCCCCAATTCACCGAGCCATCTGAAGGTTATCATGGCTTGAAATTCTGGGATGTATTTGGCGAAGGCAACCCGCTGGGCCTGCCCAATATCGCCTTTATCATCCGTGCAAGAGTGGAAGGCCTGAGAGATTTTGGCGCCTGCCAAAGCCCTTTCAATTCCTTCCTGAATTTACAAGGTGTTGAAACGCTGAGTTTGCGTGTTCAGCGACAGGTGGATAATGCATTAGCTCTTGCACAGTGGCTGGAATCACACCCGCAGGTTGAATTTGTGTGGTATCCCGGCCTGGAAAGCAGCCCTTATCATTCACTTGCCAAGAAATACCTGACCAACGGATTTGGCGGTGTATTGCAATTCGGTATCAAAGGCGGCGTGGAAAACGGGCGCAAATTCATTGATTCACTCAAATTGGTCAGCCACCTGGCCAATGTGGGCGATGCCAAAACACTGGCCATACACCCTGCTTCCACCACGCATGAGCAATTAAGTGATAAGGAAAGAGAAGCGGCCGGTGTGTTACCCAACCTGGTACGCATCAGCACGGGCATTGAACATATAGATGATATTAAAGAAGACCTGGAACAGGCATTTCAAAAAGTATTTGCAAAAGAACTGGTAGGTTGATCGTATGACCCATCTATTTCAATATAATGAACCATTCACGTTAGAGTCAGGTGAAACCCTGCCCGGGTTTCACCTGGCCTATACCACGCATGGTAGCCTGAATGCAGCCCGAAATAATGTGGTCTGGATCTTTCATGCACTTACCGCCAACAGTAACCCGGTGGAATGGTGGCCCGGCCTGGTGGGCGAAGGAAAATTCTTTGACCCGGCAAAACACTTTATCATTTGCGTGAATAAACCGGGCAGCCCTTACGGGAGCATTTCACCCCTGAGCCGAAACCCTGTAACCGACAAACCTTATTACCACGATTTCCCGGTATTCACGATCCGGGATATCATCCGTACCTACCAACATTTAAAAAATCATTTAGGTGTTGAGAAGGTGGCAGTGGGCCTGGGTGGCAGCACGGGTGGTATGCAACTACTGGAATGGGCCATCGAAGAGCCGGAGCTCTTTGAACATATTGTACCCATTGCCACCAACGCTGTATTATCTCCCTGGGGTATTGCTTTCAATGCTTCGCAGCGTATGGCTATCGAAGCAGACCCAACCTGGCCGGAAAACCATGCCGATGCAGGACAAAGAGGTTTGGCCACTGCCCGTTCCATCGCCCTGCTCTCCTATCGTCATTACAACGGTTATGATATTACACAGGGCCGCGATAAAGCGTTTGTACCTCTCAGTGAGGAAGCCCGGTATGCGGCCGATAATTACCAGCGTTACCAGGGCTTAAAACTGGTGAACCGTTTCAATGCGATCTGTTATTACCGCCTCACCCAAAGTATGGACAGCCATGATACCGGCAGAAACAGGAATGGTGTGACAGCTGCACTGAAATCAATTAAGGCCAGAACATTAGTGATAGGTATCACATCGGATATTTTATACCCCATCGCCGAACAGGAATTGCTATGCAACAACATCCCCGGCGCCCAGCTACTCAGCATTGCCAGCGATTTTGGCCACGATGGTTTTTTGCTGGAATATGAAAAGATTGAAACAGCCCTGAAAAAATTCATGGACGATAAAAACAGGAATTATTTAAAAATAGTAAACGAGTAAAATGGAAGCACATAAACAATTAACGATCGGATTATTTGGATTTGGCGTAGTGGGGGAAGGATTGTACAAGGTCCTGCAGCAAACGCCCTCTTTAAATGCAAGTATTAAGAAGATCTGCATAAAGAATTATGGCAAGAAAAGAAATGCCCCAGCCTCTTTATTCACAACAGAAAAAGATGAACTGCTGAATGATCATGATATTAACGTAATTGTGGAAGTGATCGATGATGCGGATGCAGCTTTCCTTATTGTTAGTACGGCTTTAAAAAATGGGAAAGATGTGGTGAGTGCCAGTAAAAAAATGATCGCAGAACATCTTCCCGCATTATTGGAACTGCAGCAACAGACCGGCCGTTCACTTCTCTATGAATCAGCTGCCTGTGCTTCTATTCCCGTTATACGAAACCTGGAGGAGTATTACGACAACGATCTTTTACACTCCATAAAAGCCATTGTAAATGGTTCCACCAACTTCATTCTGACCAAAATGTTTGAGGAAGGACTTGATTTCAAGCAGGCCTTATTACTGGCCCAGCAATCCGGCTTTGCAGAAAGCAATCCCGCTTTGGATGTGGAAGGTTATGATGCGGTGAACAAATGGACATTCCTGCTCACACATGCTTATGGCATTGTGGAGCAGCCCGGGGCCATATTGTTCAACGGTATTCAAAATATTACCGCCACGGATGCGGCCGTTGCGAGGGCCAGGAACCAGGAGATCAAACTGGTGGCACAGGCGCAAAAGCTGGTAAATGGAAAAGTGGCAGCTTTTGTGCTACCGCAATTTGTTGCCAAAGATGACCACCTGGCATTTGTAAAAAACGAATACAATGGCGTGGTGATCGAGAGTGGTTTTGCCGACAAACAATTTTTTTACGGCAAGGGGGCCGGCAGCTTCCCCACTGCTTCTGCAGTATTAAGTGATATCTCTGCCTTACGTTATCAATATAAGTATGAGTATAAGAAATTATATCATCACAAGCCGCACCAGCTGGGTGACAATATTTACCTGCGGGTATATGTGAGCTTTGATGATCTTGATAATATCCCGAAAGAACGTTTTGAATGGATCGAAGAATGGTATGCCCAGGAAAACCGGAAATACCTGGTGGGTGTGATCTCTTTACAGGAGTTAAAATCGAACAACTGGTGGCGGGAGAACAATACATCGCTTATCCTGGCTGCCAACCCGGTAATAGAAGATATTGAAATAAGAAAATTGAAAAAGAAAAGCCTGGAACTGGCAGGGATCGTATAAACGAAATTTGAAGGTGTGTTAGATTCAGAAGAGGGCAGCATTAGCGGCCCTTTTTTAAAATCCCTGCGAGATAAAATAATTCACCGCTGAGGCAGGGAGACCAGAGAGTTTACGCAGAGTGCCTTCTCTTGCTTCTTTACTCTGCGTAAACTCCAATTCTCTTTTCTCTGCGGTGAACTTTTCCCTATCCATGTACCGATTTTAATTTACCTCCATTAACCTGTACCTTTGCTCCAATCTTTTCTGATTATGAGGGAATTATCAGTAGTCATCACCGTTATGAACGAAGAGGAGAATATCAAACCCCTCCTGGAATCGGTGCGCTCGGCCCTTTCCGGCATTGATTACGAAGTGATCCTGGTAGATGATGGCTCCGGCGATAAGACCATTCCACAGATACTGGAATATGCCGATGACAGAACCGTACTGGTGGAATTAAGAAAGAACTACGGGCAAAGCACGGCTATGACGGCCGGCATTGATTATTCCCGCGGCAAATATGTGGCCCTCCTCGATGGCGACCTTCAAAACGATCCCACCGATATTCCTTCCATGCTGGATCTCCTGAAAAAAGAAGACTGGGATGTGGTGGCCGGCAACCGTAAGAACCGCAAAGATGGTTTCATCCTTCGTAAGATACCCAGCCGTATCGCCAATGCCATGATCCGCAGAATGACGGGAGTGTATATTAAAGACTATGGCTGTACCTTAAAAATTTTTAAAAGAGAGATCGCCGAAGAACTGGGCCTTTATGGTGAATTGCATCGCTTCATTCCCGTTCTGGCGAAATTACAAGGCGCCCGCATCACACAGGTGGATGTAAAACATCATGCCCGTATACATGGAAAAAGTAAGTATGGCATCAACCGCACTTTTAAAGTAATGAGTGATCTCGTGCTGATGGTGTTCATGCGCCGCTATATGCAAAAGCCCATGCACCTTTTTGGCCCCTTAGGCTTTATCAGCTTTGGATTAGGCGCCCTCATCAATATCTATTTACTGGTCCTGAAAATAATGGGACAGGATATCGGTGGCAAACCCCTGCTTATTTTAGGATTGATCCTTTTGCTGGGAGGAATACAGATGATCACCATCGGTATTGTGGCGGATATCAATGTAAGAACCTATTTTGAATCGCAGAATAAGAAAACGTACAACGTAAGGAAGGTCTACCATGCAAAAAAAGAAATAACTCACTCGCAACAGGCAACGATGTAACTTCTATTTCTAAAAACTTCAACACGGAGATACAGAGTTTAGGAGTATACGCAGAGTTTATTCCACCGTGTCACTCAACATCTCATTTACGTTGTGTTAAATCACTGCAATAACAGTTCCTCGTTTTCACAGAACCATTGATAAAACTTTTGCAGCCCTTCTTTCAACTGTGTTTGCGGATTATATCCCAATAATTGTTTCGCTTTGCTGATGTCGGCAAAAGTGCGGGGTACATCACCCGGCTGATCAGGGTGCCTTTCGATGGTCGCTTTCTTTCCTGTCACTTCTTCAATAGCGCTGATAAGCTCCGTTAAGGAAACCGTATAATTATTACCCAGGTTGATGATCTCAAAATCACTGGCTGTATAATTCATAGCACCGATGATACCCTGCACCGTATCTGCCACAAAAGTATAATCGCGGCTGGTACTGCCATCGCCATACATGGGAATGGGCTGCCCTTTCATAATGGCTTTCGTAAATTTATGAATAGCCAAATCAGGTCTTTGTCCCGGTCCATACACAGTAAAGAAACGAAGCGCCATAAACCGGATACCAAAGAGATGACTATATACATGGCCCAGCATCTCACCTGCCAGTTTGGTCATGGCATAAGGACTGATCGGCATTAGCTTTTCATCTTCCTTCCAGGGGTAATGATCATTGATACCATATACGCTGCTGCTGGAAGCAAATACAAATTGTTTGGTGTTTTTGGCTTTGGCAAAATCGAGCATGTTTTGCAACCCGATCACATTGGCCTGCTGGTACGACAGCGGATTTTGAATACTGGGCCGCACCCCTGCTTTGGCAGCAATATGCACGATCACATCCACCGGGTCGGGCACCATATCCACCAACTCGGCGGGTGTGGACAGGGCAATATCCTGGAATAAAAAATGGTAATTCGGGTGGGTCTTGATATCCCGGATATTCAATTGCTTGAAATCGGCCGGGTAAAAGGGGTCGAAATTATCGACACAAGTGATCTTTACTCCGGGTTCCTGGCTGAATAAGGTCTTGGTGAGATTGCTCCCGATGAAACCGGCGCCGCCGGTGATAAGGTAATGCTTCATACGTTTAGTCTGCACAAGATAATACTATTTTTTTCCCTTTATAATGCCTGGCACTTACCTGGTTATCCTTATCCGGGGGTGAATAATTTTTATGATGGCAAGGCCGCTTCTTTCATTTTTTTACCGATAGGAGGTTTTGAAAACAGCTAACTACACCCAGTTGCGATGAAAACAGCCTTCATTACAAGGTCTACCTTATTCAATACCCCCGGGGGTGATACCATACAGGTATTGGAAACGGCCCGTCACCTCCGCAAACTGGGAATAGAAGTGGACGTGTTGCTGACCACCGGCCCTGTGGATTATAACGCCTATGATCTATTTCATTATATAAATATTATACGGCCTTCCGACATTCTTTATCATATCCATAAAACAAAAAAGCCTTTTGTGGTTTCGCCCATACTGGTGGATTACAGCGAATATGACCGCACTCACCGAAAAGGCTTTTCCGGCGCCCTCCTGCGCCAGTTCTCACCCCACCGCAACGAGTACATTAAAACATTTGCCCGCTGGCTCAGCCGCAAGGATGCCCTGCAAAGCAAATCCTATCTCTGGAAGGGCCAGTATAACAGCATCCGGGAGATACTGGACCGGGCTGCCATGCTGCTGCCCAATTCTGAGATCGAATACAAAAGACTGAAACAGCTGTATAAAGTGGAAAAGGATTACCGGGTGGCCTATATGGGCATCGATACCTCTCTTTTTGCACCGGATGAATCGGTGCAAAAAGACGATAACCTGGTGATCTGTGCAGCCCGGATAGAAGGGATCAAAAACCAGCTGCACCTGATAAAAGCGCTTAATGATACCCGTTATACGCTGCTGCTGGTCGGGGCCCCCTCTCCCAACCAGGCCGAATATTTTAAGACCTGTAAAAAGATCGCTTCCCAAAACATCATTTTCCGCGATCATATTTCGCAAAATAAGCTGATCGATTATTACAAACAGGCTAAAGTGCATGCATTACCCAGCTGGTTCGAAACCTGCGGGCTCTCTTCCCTGGAGGCCGCTGCCATGGGCTGTAATATCACCATCAGCGACAAGGGATACACCCGTGAATATTTTGGCAATGATGCATTTTACTGTGATCCTGCTGATCCGGAATCCATTTATGCGGCAGTGGAAACAGCGTCGAGGGCCAGCACCACAATATCATTACAACAAAAGATAATCGAAAATTATACCTGGCAGCGTGCTGCTGAAATAACAGCTGCTGCCTATCAAAAAACAATATCGGTATGAAGAAACTAAACATTGGCATCCTGGGTACCCGGGGTATCCCGAACCATTACGGCGGCTTTGAACAATTCGCCGAACACCTGTCACATGACCTGGTCAAACGCGGACACCGGGTGTCTGTTTATAATTCCAGCCTGCATCCTTACAAAGAAGCCGAATGGAGAGGTGTTCATATCATCCACTGCCGCGACCTGGAAGATAAACTCGGGACCGCCGGCCAGTTCTTTTATGACCTGAACTGCATCAATGATGCCCGCAAAAGGAATTTTGATATTTTATTACACCTCGGTTACACCAGCGATTCTATCTGGTACTGGCGCTGGCCCCAACAAAGCATCAACATTGTGAACATGGATGGTATGGAATGGCAGCGCACCAAGTACAGCAAACCGGTGAAGCGGTTTTTGCGCTGGGCAGAATCACTGGCAGCTAAAAACGCACAGGCCATGATCGCCGATTCGCCGGGCATACAGGATTACATTTCGGTTAAGTATGGCCGTAAGCCTGTATATATCCCTTACGGAGCAGAACCTTTTACCGGTCCGGATGAATCCGTACTGTACAAATATTCATTAATGCCGCACCAGTATTTCCTGATGATCACCCGTATGGAACCGGAGAATAATATCGAAATGGCCATTGAAGGCTATTTAGCATCCCATCACCAGTTCCCCTTGTTCATCATTGGCAATATCACCAATGGTTATGGTAAACATATTACCGCAAAATACAAACAGGCCGGTGTCCATTTCTCCGATGCCATCTATGATCAGCATGAACTGGATAATCTGCGCTATTATTCAGCATTATATTTCCACGGCCATTCTGTGGGCGGCACCAATCCTTCTTTACTGGAAGCAATGGCCTGCGGGTGCCGTATTGCTGCGCATAATAATCCTTTCAATAAGGCGGTATTGCAGGAGGAAGCTGATTATTTCCCTTCGCCCGAAGAAGTAACAAAGATCATCACCAGCCCCAAGCCGGCAGCGGTACTGGAGCAGTGGAAAAGATCGAACCTGGAGAAGATCAGTACCATCTACACGCAGGAAAGAATAACGGATGCATACGAGCGCCTGATGCTGACCGCCTGTGGTGAAAAACCATTGATCATCCTGCCATCAGCAGCAGAGGCTGTTTAAATAATACTTTTTTCAAGTCTTGCCGGGCAGTGTATTTAATTTTAAAACCGGGACAGCCCCGAAAATTATTATCTTGATGAAGCCAGCCTGCAGCAAGACCTTTTATGACTAAAAAACTGATCAAAGACCTTTCGGCCAGCACCTTACAGGTGGTGATCAACCAGGTATTCGGTTTGGCGGTCTTCCTGCTCATCTCGTATTATTTACCCAAAGATCTATATGGCGAGCTGAATTGGTCTGTGGCAGTTCTCACTTTTATTTTCTCCGTCCTGGCATTACGACTTGACCAGGTGATCGTGAAGCGATCAGCAGCAGAAACGGATAGCCGGAAAAGTATGACCCTTTTCCTGCTTCACACCCTGCTTACCGGGTTTGGTTTTTATGTGCTGCTCTTATTATTATTCTTCATTTTCCCGGAATTCTTCACCAAACATAACCTGCTGCTCTTCCTGGGCATCAGCCAGCTATTTACTTATCTCTCCTCGCCCTTCAAACAAATTGCCAATGGCAAAGAATGGTTTGGCTACCTGGCCATCATGTCTTCAACGGTTAATTTTTTCAGGTTGTCAGGATTACTGTTCGTCCTGTTCTTTTTTACCCTCGACATACAATCCATCCTCATCATTTTTATTGGAAGTTCGTTACTGGAATTTATAATTGCTTATTTGCTGGTAGTGGTGAAGATGAAAACAGCGCCTGACAATAGTATCAAATTCACCGATTATCTTTCATTCCTCAAAGCATCAGCACAGCAGGCAGGTGTGGCCCTGCTCATGGCCGGCATTACCCGGATGGATTGGATATTACTCGGCTTTTTTGCTTCTGCAAGTATCACAGCTGATTATAGTTTCACCTACCGTGTTTTTGAACTTTCCCCTTTTCCCATGCTGATTATCGCACCGGTTTTATTAAGCCGGTTTGCAAAATTCTTTGCACAAGATCCCTGCCGGTCGCTGCTGGAAAAAAAGAAAGAGATCGGTTTACTGGCCAACTATGAAATGGTGCTGGCCACCCTGGTCCCGCTTATTTTAAATTTGGTATGGTCGCCACTGGTGGATGGGCTCACGGATAATAAATACGGACAGGCAAACCAGCAATTATTCCTGGTCCTCTCCTGTTGCATCCCCTTTCAGTATATCACCAATATTTCCTGGACCGTTGTTTTCACACAGCACCGGTTAAAAGAAATCCTGCGGATTACCTTCATCGTTTTTCTCATCATCCTGGCGGGCGACCTTACCTTCATCCCGCTGTACGGCGCTACCGGCGCCGCAGTGGTCTATCTTACGGCCATTATCACCGAATATCTGCTGTACCTGAAAATCTCGGGTTTATACAGGATCAGGCAGACCTGGACCTCCCTGCTGGTTTGCTCCCTCCTCGCCTTTATTTGCGGGGCCGCAGCTATCTATTTTTTCAGCCATCCCTTTCTACGTCTTTTGCTGGCCATTCCTGCCTTTTTGATAGGGCTGCTGGCAACCAGGCAACTGCAAATCAACGATATAGCTGGTAAGATCCGGGCCACACTAAAAAAATAAAAGGCCCGTGGTGATACCCTTCAGCAACGTATGAGAGCACTATATCAATCCTGTGTTGATTACTTCCGGAAAGTAAACTGGATGCTATTGCTATTCCTGTTGCTGGCGCTGAATGTGAAAATGCTGGTGAAGATCGGCGCCTTACTGCTGTTCCTGCTCATTGCCCGCAAAGCGATCACGGATAAAAAGATCATTCGCCAAAAATTCATTTGGTTCTATGTGTGCATGATAGCCATAGCCCTGCTGAACCTGCTCATCCATCGCATATCCATAACCGGTAGTTATCCCTTTGTGCTGGCTACGGCTATTTTATTCTGGGGGCTTTGCATTATGGCGGCGCTGACCAGTTCCTGGTTTGTAGAACGAAGCAGTGTATTTTCATTACACCATACCTTAAGTTTCTTTTTTATACTGAATGCCTTGTTCACGATCGGGCAATTGGCCCTGATCATTGCAGATGCCGGTGCGGTGAACCCCTATACTTACCAGGGTATGTACCAGAAATATTTTATCAATACCGGCGACCTGATGAGAGGCGTTACACTGGATGTATCCACCACCAATGCCGTACTGAATTCCTTTGCTATCGTTTATTTTATAGAAAAAAACCGGTTTGGACTGGCCTTTTTGTGCATGGCAGCACTGTTACTGACTGCCAGTAATTTTATTTTCCTGTTATTACTGCTGGTCTTTCTTATTCTTTTGATCATACGCAGCACCAAGGCTCAAAAAAGCGTGATCGTTGCCTGTATTTTCCTGATGGTGATCTTCATGGCTAAAATATCACCGCAGAACAATCAATATGTGAATGGTATTTACAAATCCGTTTTCGGGATCAGAACAGTGGTGCCTGCTATTAAAAAAGATAATCCTGACCTCCGGGAAAAGCCGGATAGCCTGCTCAGCTTTGATGACAAGCGAAAAAAAACGGCCCTCCTGTACATGGATAGTGTTCATCTCGCTTTTCTAAAAAAAACAACACCCGACACCCTCATTAATACACAAGCCGGTAATTTCCCCGTTCCCTCAAAACCCTCCCTCCCCAAAGACAATATACATTCAGAACCATTTCAGCGAAGAAAAGATACCACTGCTTACCAGCGTGAACTATTGAGCTTTGCTTCCCGGGTGATACATGATTCTGCAGCATTAGTTAAACAAACTAATAAAACTCCTGGCAAAGTCGTTGGTCTCAGGCAGTCACTTGCATTTATGAAAGCCCATCCATCTAAATGGCTGACAGGTGCAGGCGCCGGTAATTTTTCATCAAAACTGGCATTCAGGGCCACTGGCTTGAAAATGGCAGGAGGGTTTCCTCAAAAATATGTATACCTGCATAACGATTTCAGAGACTATCATTTTACACTTTATCTGTCCTATTTCAGCAGTGATATGCAATATCATTCACTGATCAACACACCCAATTCGGTGTATGACCAGCTGATAACAGAATATGGATGGGCAGGAATGATATGTTTTGTACTGCTTTATCTTTTGTTCTTTGTAAAAAGGGTCCGGCGGCTGACGTACGGGCTCCCTTTACTGATACTGATGCTGGGTGTGCTGGCGATGGATTACTGGTATGAACAACTATCGGTGGTGATCTTATTTGAACTGATGATGCTGATAAACATAAAAGAAACAGGAGCGGGCCATGAGTAAGACGAAAATTACCGTGCTGATGCCTGCCCGCAATGCGGCCAAATACATAGCGTATGCTATCAGCTCTGTATTGGACCAAACCTTTCCCGATTTTGAATTGCTGATCATTGATGACGGGTCCACGGATGCCACCGTGCGAATCATCCGGCAATTTAATGACCCACGCATACGCCTGATCGAACAGCAGCATTCCGGTATTTCTGCCACCCTGAACAAGGGTTTACGGGAGGCCAATGGTGAGTACATTGCCCGTTTTGATGCTGATGATATTTGCCTGCCCGGAAGACTGGAAGCGCAATTCCATTTCCTGGAGCATCACCCGGACTATATCCTGGTGGGCAGCGATGCAGAGTATATCGATGAACACGGTGAATATCTGTTTTCTTTCAATTGTATCGGCCATTCACACGAAGAGATCCAATCACAGCTCTATGTGTATTGCCCTTTTATCCATTCTGCGGTCATGTATCGCCGTGAGGCTGTCCTGCAGGTGGGTGGGTACTCCGTGCATGCCCACAATTTTGAAGACTACCTGTTATGGGTGCAGCTGACCCGCTCTGGAAAATACCATAACATCGATGAGCCACTGATCGAAGTAAGGTTCAATCCTGAATCCGTGACCATCGATGAAAAATGGAGGGGAAGCCAGTTCCGGCAATTAAAAAAGGCAGTGATCGAAAAAGGATTTGCCACCGAAGAAGACGGGCAACAATTATTGTCCATTATTCAAAAGCAGGATGTGAGAAAGATCAAAAAAGCATCTTACCATGCGTTGTGCGGGAAAAAATTCCTGCTGGATAATCACCAGCCGGCCAAAGCCCGGGTACAATTTGCCAGCTCCATCCGGCACTATCCTTTCCGGCTCGATAATTATATGCTGTACCTGCTCAGCTTTTTTCCCAAACAATTTATCAGCTGGCTGCATAAAAATGCCTGAACACTTAAAGCACGATAGCAAACCACTGCTGCTGGCAGCAGAAAAGAAAACGGAAATGACCGCTCACTTATTCGTACACGATACCTGGAAGAACAAGATCAGCTTCTGTCATGCAGCCTGCTTTCTAGTATCGTTGCCTTTCGACCGGTTTTACAGCATACTGGTACTGATCAGTTTTCTTATTCATGGTATCATTCATGCAACGATTACTGATTACAAAGCAATATGGAACGGCAAAACACTCCTGCTTACTTCCACCTTCCTGGTCACCCTTATCGGCATTGCCTGGTCAACGGATAAAACAGAAGGCTTCAAAGACCTGCAACGGCAACTCGCTATCCTGCTGATGCCGGTGGCACTTCAGCTTTCCGGCCTGGACCTTATTAAGTACCGAAAAAAATTGCTGCATGTATTCGGTTTCACCTGTGTTATCACGATCTTATATCTCTTCCTGGATGCTTTTCGTATCATCCGGTATAATGGCTTACCGCTTACGCATCTATTTTCCTCCTCATTTATCAATCACAATTTTTCAGAGTCCATCGGCATGCATGCCACCTACCTGTCTATGTATGTGTCTTTGTCGCTATCCGCATTTCTAATTTTTCTAATGCAGGAAAAAGAAAAAAAGAAGATACTACTCTACACCGTAGCAGGATTGATACTATTGGCCGGTCTCATCCAGTTGGCATCCCGTTCGGTGCTTATTGCCACTTTCTTATTTACATTCATTGGCATACCTTTTTTATCGCCTGTCAAAATGGATCGTAGTAAATATGCCTTTATCGGGCTTTGTGCATTAGGGGTAGTTGTTTTGTTCATCACCGGTGTGGGCCCTTTGCAAAAAAGATATGTAAAAGATTTTAAAGAAGACCTGACTGTAAACCCTGCGGGTGATGAATACCGTGAGCCCCGTATCGACCGGTGGAAATCTGCTGTAACCATATTCAGCGAATCACCCATTATCGGG
The DNA here is from genome assembly GCA_964606155.1 of uncultured Chitinophaga sp. GTDB lineage: Bacteria > Bacteroidota > Bacteroidia > Chitinophagales > Chitinophagaceae > JJ008. The sequence goes on from CAZSGD010000028.1 coordinate 41,359, forward strand.
AAAGGCAGCGGGTCGGAAAAAAGGTTATTGAAAGAAAAATACTATACAGACAAGCTATATACCTCCTATCTCCAGGAGCTGAACGCCCATAACCAGTACCTGAGCTTTGCCCTGAAAACAGGTGTGGCAGGGTTACTGGTCTTTTTGATCACCCTCGTCACCGGTCAAATTGTTTCTATTCGAAGAAAAGATCCCGTGTTCTTCTCCTTCATGACCCTGGTGGCGATTGTTTCTTTTTCAGAGAACCTGCTGGATGTCAATAAGGGAATATTCTTTTATGCCTTTTTCTTTGCGCTTTTCCTGCTGCCGGGCAAACCTTTAGGCCTGTTTACACGATTAAAGAATACCGGTAAATGAACCACTTATGTACCCATTGTCACTTGTCATAATAACCTTTAACGAAGAAAAGAATATAGGCCGGTGTATCTCATCGGCCCGTGAAGTGGCGGATGAGGTTATTGTACTGGATTCCTACTCCACCGACAATACGGTGGAAATAGCCCGTAGCCTGGGTGCCATTATATACCAGGAAAAATTCAGGGGTTATATCGGGCAGAAGAATTATGCCATGAAACTGGCCACGCATAATTACATTTTAAGCCTGGATGCTGATGAAGCCCTAAGCCCTGCATTGGCCGCCTCCATTCTGAAAGTTAAAAAAACATTATACCACCGTGCTTATTCTATGAACCGGTGTACCAGTTTTTGTGGTCACTTTATCCGTCATGGATTATGGTATCCCGACAGGAAAGTGAGATTGTTTGACAGAACAGTGGCCCAGTGGGGAGGATTGAATCCGCATGATAAGATCATCCTTGACGGCAATTATATTCCTCAGCATCTCGAAGGGGATATATTGCATTATTCTTTTAATACCACGGAAGACCTGGTTTGGCAGGGAAACCGTTTAAGTTCTATTGCTGCATCCTCCTTATATGCAAATGGCAATACCAGTTCCTGGCTCAAAATGCTGATCCATCCTTCCTGGGCCTTTATCAACGGGTATTTTTTTCGCCGAGGTTTCCTGGACGGTGTCAATGGTTTCACCATTGCTATTCATACTTCTCACCAGGTGTTTATGAAATATAATAAACTCTATAAACTCAGGCATGACCGGGGAATAACACCTGTTCCCGTCATAAAATCCCTCCTTCCTGAAAAAAAGAATATCTCTGCCGAAAGTTAAACACCCTCTTCTGCAAATCATCATAATTGTTGTTTAAATTAGGAGACAATAAGCCCTGCAATTTGTGAGACAAATCTTCTTTCATACATGGTCGGTCCTTAACAGCAGGGAGAAGAAACGCTTCAGGCTGTTATCCCTGCTCGATATCCTGATCAGTCTCCTGGATATTATTTCACTGGCCCTATTATTGTGGATCGTTCAATACTACATTTCTCCTGCTGATACAAAGCCTTCTTTTCTGCCTGCTTCACTGGCTGATAAAAATTCTGTAGCCCTGATTGCTGTCTTCTTTGTTTTCTTTGGTTTAAAAAGCCTGGGGGGCCTGCTGATCAGTAAAAAACAATTCCAGTTCACTGCTGCTGTGGCCATTCGCATTTCCGGCAACAAACTAGCCCGTTACCAGCAAACTTCCTTTGCTGATTTTGTGAGCACAGATTCATCCAGTTTTATCCGCAGGATCGCTTTACAGCCCTTCGAATTTTGCCAGCACTTACTGACCGGCATGCAACAGATCATTACCCAGCTTTTTCTCATCGCCATTGCCATTATTGCCATTCTTATTTTTAATGCAAAAGTCTTTCTCTTATTATTCATCATCCTGTTGCCGCCGGTAATACTCGTGTTTTACGGGATCAAAAAAAGACTGGCCCATACCCGGAAACATCTGCAGACCACTAACGAACGCTCCTATCAATACCTGCTGGATGCTCTTAAAGGCTATGTGGAAGGAAATATCTTTGGGCGCAACTCCTTTTTTTGGCAGCGCTTTATCCGGCAAAGAAAACAGTTCAGCACCCATCTTTTCGATTCGCTGGCTATACAAAGTCTTCCAGGCCGTATTATCGAAATATTTGCCATACTGGGCCTCTTTATACTGATCGCCATTTCTGTACGCTCCGCACAGGCCGACAGTTCCACCCTCATCACGATCGGCGCTTTTATTGCCGCGGCCTATAAGATCATCCCCGGCATCGTCAGGATCATTAATATCAGCAGCCAGGTAAGGGCCTATGAATTTGATTTTGAAGAATTGAAGGAGCCGGAAAATATTGGCGAAGAGAACAAAGTGAGAGCTGATAATATCCGGTCGCTTTCATTTTCGGATGTTGGTTTCTGTTATGCCGGTCCGCCGGTGCTGAACCAGCTTTCTTTCCATATCAACAAAGGCGACTTTATCGGTATCAGCGGAATTTCAGGCCGTGGAAAAACAACCATATTCCATCTCATTCTTGGTTTTTTGCAACCGGAACAGGGTACTATCCGGTTCAATGACGAAAACCCCGGAAGCGATACCTGCCGGCAATACTGGCCGCATATTTCTTATGTAAAGCAGCAACCCTTTTTTATTTACGATACCATCACCCGCAATATTACCTTAGAAGAAGAAACCAGCGATCCTGCTGCCCTGGAGAAAGTGATCCATATAACGGGACTGAACACACTGATTGCTTCCTCCCTGCAGGGAGCAGATAAAATGATCACGGAAAACGGAAAGAATATCAGCGGGGGCCAGCAGCAGCGAATAGCCATCGCAAGGGCTTTGTATAAAAAAGCCGATCTTATTTTGCTCGACGAACCCTTTAATGAACTGGATGAAGCCTCCGTGAATATTATGCTGGCCCATTTCAAACAACTGGCCCATGATGGAAAAATAGTGGTGATGATTACACACGATAAAAAAAGCCTCACCCATTGCAACAAAATAATATCACTGGATGAATAAGCCGGACAAGACCCTGGTGATCCTGAGCCCCGGCTTCCCGGCATCGGAAAGCGACAGCACCTGCCTGCCCCTGCAGCAAAACCTTGTGAAGACCTTGCAGCAACTTTATCCCGGTTGGCAATTTGTGGTAATCGCCATGCAATATCCTTATACACAAAAGAACTATGCCTGGCATGACATCCCGGTTTATCCTTTCAACGGGAGGAACAAAGGGGGCATACCCCGTTTATTATTGAGAAATAAGGTCCACCGTTTTCTCCGGCAAATGAATCAACGTCAGCCCATCAAAGGGATACTTAGTTTTTGGTATGGAGAATGTGCCCGGGCAGGTAAAAAATTTGCGGATGAAATGAATATCCCGCACTTTAATTGGTTGCTGGGGCAGGATGCAAAAAAAAATAATACATACCCTGGTAAATTATCCCTTCCTGCCGGTCAGTTACTGGCCTTATCTGATTTTATACAGGATGAGTTTGAAAGAAATCATGGCCCCCGGCCAGCTCATGTTATTGACCCCGGCATTGACATAACCCAGTTTGGAAAATCATCCGGCATAAAAGACATCGATCTGCTGGCAGCAGGCTCCCTAGTACCGCTTAAACAATTCGATGTATTTATTGAGATTGTAGCCGCCTTAAAAAAACAAATACCAGGTATCCAGGCGGTATTGATCGGCGATGGACCAGGTAAGGAATTTTTGCTGGAGCTTATCCGGACAAAAGAATTGCAATCTTCGGTTACTCTTGCCGGTGAGTTGCCGTACGATCAGGTACTCGCCATGATGCAAAGATCAAAGGTCTTTTTGCATCCCTCTTCCTATGAAGCGTTCGGGATGGTTTGTGCCGAGGCGCTCTATGCAGGCGCCCGGGTCATCAGTTTTGTGCAACCCATGAAGCAGCCGGTAAAGAACTGGCACCATGTGAAAGATAAACAGGAAATGATCAGCAAGACCTGGAATATACTCCGGGAACCGGCAACCATTCACCCACCGGTCCTTTATAAAAGCATTGAAGAAACGGCCAGGAACATCATGGCCTTATTTCCGGAATGAGTATAAGATGGCCTTCCCTATTTTCTTAACGGGAACAATACTAAAAGGCTTCACTGCCCAGGCATGAAAGAATTTACCGATCGCCATACCATTCTTTTTATGGGCGATAGCTTTTTCACCAAAATGAATATAGGTTTTGAACAAAGCTTGCTTTCCGGTGGCAACAGGTAACTTACTCCGGTAAGCTTTTATCAGCTGCACCCCTTCTTCACAACCCTTCTCCCATTCTTTATTACTGATATTGGAATCATGGATACGACGGTAGAATAAATGCTCGTATAAAATAATTCCCTTACCCTGCATGGATAAGCGAAGGATAAAATCCACGTCTGCAAAAGGGCGCTTTTCGTCAAAATAACCCATGTGTTCCAGGTATTTTCCGGGAAACATCAAAGACGGCGTGGTGGCCGACACTTCAGACTTAAAAAAACCGGCAAAAAGATCATCATACTTCATTCCTTCCTGCTGCTTGTAAAAAAATTCGCAGGGCTGACCTTTTATTTTGAAATTATAACCACCCGTCATGCAAAGTGCAGCATCCGGATAATCCGAAAATGCTTTTACTTGTTTTTCCAGTTTAGTGGGCGCCCAGGTGTCGTCTGAGTCGATAAATGCGATCAAATCTCCCTTTGCCAGCCGCAATCCTTCATTTCTTGAACCTGTGGCCCCCAGTCGTTTTCCCGTGTTGTGCAAAAGGATACGTTTATCCTCGAAGGCTTTTACCATCGTTTCCGTCTTGTCGGTTGACTGATCATCGACCACGATCAGTTCCCAATGAGGATAGGTTTGCCGCCTCACACTTTCAATAGCCTCGAGGATGAATTGCTCGCGGTTATACGTGGGCAAAACAATACTAACAAGAGGGCTTGTGTTCAATGCGTTCATTTGGGATAAATAATAGTATTGATCTTTTTTGCAATGGCCTTAAAGGAAAGCTCCTGTTCAAACCATGCACGTACTTTGCTGTGTTCTTTTTCTTTATCCGCCTGCAGGGCTCCCGACAAGACCTTGCTTAATTCAAAACTGTCGCCTGCCTTAAATAAAAAACCGTACTCCCCGTTATGGGTCATCATCCGGAACGACGGGATATCGGTTACTACCGGTATGCATCCGCAAGACATCGCTTCGCTCAGGGAAGCCCCGTAACTTTCGCTATGCGAACCGGAAATAAAAAAGTCAGCACTGTTATACCAGTTCTCCAATTGCTGGTGATCGATCCTTCCGACCAATATAACACGGTCAACCAGGTCCGTTTCCTGTTCAATCATTTTCTTCACTTCCTTCAAAAGTTCCTCCCCCCTGAATATCATATACAATCTTGCACCCGGGTGTTGCCGGGCCACTGATTGAAACCCTTTTATTACTGTCAGCGGGTCCTTATTGTCGTCCAGGTTTCCTACCCAGAGAAAAACCGATGACCCGGACACTCCTGTTTGCGCTCTTGCTCCTTCTTTTGACAATGGCTGAAAGAAGGAAGAAATCATTCCTACCTGCTTTATTTTTTTATCATTCTTTATCAAACCCCTCTTCAGCCACTCCTGCTGCATGGCTGTATCGGTAAAAAAATAATGATCGATGCTTCTGTCAGCCAATTGTTGCAGTATTTTTTTAAACCCTCCGGGAGGTTTATCCGCATGATGCTGGGCGATAATGGTTGCTTTTTTACCCAATGCCTTTCTCAGCAAAATAACCTGCAATGGAAAATGCAGTCCCCGCACAAACACCACATCCGGTTTTACTTCTCTAACAGCTTTATGTAACCGAAAAGGAAACCGGTTGATCTTGCCGGCAGATGCATGAAAATGATACCGGATTCCCCTTTCTGATAATTCCCCGGAATAATTTATCTGTTCAAAACAATGCACTTCATGTTCCCGGCCCAACTGCTCCAGCACCCCCAGGTAGAACCGGATAAACCGGATCCAGTCGACCGGCTGATCAAATTCAGCCTGTACATATGTTAAGGAAGCAAGTATCATAAATAATTGAAACCTTCACTAAAGTATAGCTATATCCGCAAAATTGTGCCCGGTATTCTGTTTTCGGGCAGTAACACATTATCAAAACAGCCGCCCCCGGAGGACAGCAGAGGAAAGAGCGACGCAAAGCATTTTCTCTATGGTTCTCCATTTCTCCGTGTACCTCAGTGGCCAAAATAATCCGAGCAAAAATCCAAAATGTGACGCTACTCGTTTTCGCTATTGCGGTATTCTTTTTGTTAGCTTTATTGAATGAAATTCTTTCAAAAGGTATTGAATAAACTCAATGGGCTGCATTACCGGCAGGAATACCTTTGCATGGCCAAAGAATCTTTTGATTTCCCTTTACATACTTTTATAACAAATGGTGATCAAATCGTCCAGGACATCAGCAACGCTCATTTGTTCACCGGCTATTCTCCGCTGATCTATACATTGTATGCGCCTATCAATAAGAGCGGGTATCTCAGGGATACGATAGAAATTTCTTTATCACAAAAAGCTTTCCTCCCCAACGAGTTTTTGCCAAAAAAGGATGCCATTGCCCTATTGAAATTGAGAAAGATAGGTGAATGGATGACAGCTGACACAAAGATCTGTCACTACGAAGGCCAGGAAGGCAAACACCGGTTCCTCGGACCGTTTTATCAATATATTATTGGGTTATCCAACAAACTCTACAGCCCCAAAACCGGGAATGTATTTCTTCCCAACGACCTCTATAAACAGGTACAGATCGCTTATGCATTACCGAGAATTATCTCGCTCATAACGGTAAGTGATGGCCGCGAATTCAACCTCTTCCCTACTGATCTGCACGGCCCTGTGGAAGACCAATATTATGTATGTTCCCTCCGCCACCAGGGCAAGGCCTGCCAGCAGGTAGTGGCTTCCCGCCGCATTGTCGTTTCCCGGGTCCATTCAGGGTTTTATAAAACGGTATATGCCCTGGGCAAAAACCATATGAAAGGATTAGGGCCGGCCCCTGACTACCCTTTCAGCGACCAGTTATCCGCTTCTTTTCAACTACCAGTGCCCCAACAGGTTCTGCGCTACCAGGAGCTGGAAATGATGGACTCCGTAGACCATGGCATTCATAAACTCATGCTCTTTAAAGTCCGTAACAGCCAGGTCACCAGCATTGAACCCACCACCCTTGCCCATGTGCACCAGGTTTATGCCACCTGGCGCCTGAAAAGAGGATTGCCGGGCAACTATTTGATGCGGTAATACGATTGGAGAACAAGCAGTTAGACCAACCAATCCATTCATGAACAGGGTACTTTTATTCAATCCCCGCAGCGCAAAATATAAACCGAGAATCCCCAATTCCATTCTCAGTATTGCCTCCTCCATTGAAGGTCTTTTCGACTATGTGATCGTGGATGGTAATATGGAAACCGATCCCTGGGATAAGATCTATGATTATTTATCGGGTAAGGATTTCCGTTATGTTGGCATGACTTCCATGCCCGGCCCTCAATTGAAACAATCCATTCCCATTGCTAAGAAGATCCGCGAATTATTTCCGGAGATCACTATAATCTGGGGAGGTTATTTTCCTTCCAACCAGTACAAAACAGTGTTGAATTCCGGCTATGTTGATTTTGTTGTAAACGGTCCCGGAGAAAAAACATTTCCCGCTCTTTTACAGGCACTGGAATTCAATACACCTTATGAAATGATCCATAATCTCATTTACAAATCGGGAGACAAGCTCATTAAAACACCAAAGGATGAATTGTATGACCTGGATGAATTACCCCATTTGCCTTATGAGAAATTAAATCGCTTCTATCCTGTCAAAAGGTATTTGGGTAAAACTTATCTCGGCACAAAGACCATCGCTTATCATTCCAGCTTTGGTTGCCCATTTAAATGTTCGTTCTGTGCCGTGGTACCGATCTACAATGCCCGCTGGAAAGGAAAATCAGCACAACTTATTTATAACGATATCAAATATCTCAAAGAAAATTTCGGGGGCAATGCCATCGAATTTCACGACAATAATTTCTTTGTGTCGGAAAAAAGAACAGTTGAATTTGCCAGGCTGATCCAGCCGGAGAATATGGTATGGTGGGGTGAAGGGCGTATTGATACCATCGATAAATATTCAGACGAATCACTGACGATCATGCGGGAAAGTGGTTGCCGTATGATCTTTTTCGGCGCGGAAACGGGCAATGACGAGATCCTGAAAAAAATGGATAAAGGCGGTACTCAATCCGCTGAGGGCATCCGTCGCTTTGCAGCAAGAATGGCCAAATTCGATATCATCCCGGAGTACTCCTTTGTGCTGGGTACACCAGCTGATACTCCTGAACAGGCTATGAAACAAATTGACCAGGATATTGCTTTTATCAAGGAGATCAAACAGATCAACCCGATGACAGAGATCATCATTTATGTATATAGCCCGGTGCCCACAGAAGGATCCGACATGTATAACAAAGTGCTGGCTTCTGGTTTTCATTTCCCCGAAAAACTGGAAGACTGGATAAGCCCTCAATGGGAAAATTTTGACCTGCGCAAGAACCCGCTCACACCCTGGCTCACCCCTGAAATGATCAATAAGATCAAAGATTTTGAAACTGTATTGAACAGCTATTATCCAACGGTATCGGATATACGATTGAACAGGTTGAAAAGAAAGGTCATGAAAAGCATATCCTATCTCCGGTATAAAACCGGGTTGTATTACAAGCCTTATGAATTAAAAGCCTTGCAGGTGTTATGGAAATACCGTCAACCTGAAATTGAAGGATTTTGAGGACCGTTTTAAAACATATTGTCGCCAATACTTACAAACCCCTGCTGGTAAGATACCTTTCCAAAACAAGGGCGTACCGGTATGGAAACACAAGGCTCGAAATTCCCCCACAAGTATTTCACCCCGGATTTTTCGTGAGTACTCAGTTCCTGCTTCAAAATATTTCGCAGCTATCTCTTGCCGGCAAATCATTCCTGGAACTGGGGGCCGGTAGCGGATTGATATCCTTCCAGGCTGCCAAAAAAGGGGCGAAAGTAACGGCAACAGATATCAATCCCATTGCGATCGAATACCTGCATATCAACAAGCAAAATAATAACACACTTATTGATATCATACAATCCGATCTGCTGGAAAATATCCGCAACAAAAAAGCCTTTGATATCATTGCCATCAATCCGCCTTATTATAAAAAACAGCCGCAAACCTTGCTGGATTATGCCTGGTATTGCGGGGAGCATGGAGAATATTTTGAAAAACTGTTCAGCCAACTTCCCCACCATATTCACCGGGATACAAAGATACTGATGGTGCTTTGTGAAGGCTGCGATATAGAAATGATCAAAGAAATGGCAGCAAAAAAGGGGTTCGCCTTAAAACTGGTGCGAACCAAACAAACCATGCTGGAAAAAAATTTCATTTTCAAAGTAGAACAGCATTCGTGACCACAACGATTACACATACAATGAATGCCTCTTTCGAAGAACAGTATATAGCTCTCCGGAAAAAAGAGGGCCGTATTTGCAGTGATGAAGAGCTGATACACCTCCCCGATGTGTTGCCTGGTCACCCTCATTTCAACGAATGGCTGGCACGGAAAGAATCCACCCATCGCCTGCGTCATTATATGGGGAAAAAGAAGCCTCCGCAAAAAGTACTGGAACTGGGATGTGGCAATGGCTGGTTATCCCATCGTTTATCCTGTCTGCAACGCTGCGAAGTAACCGGAACAGATGTCAACCAAACAGAACTGGAACAGGCCCGCCGGGTCTTTGCTCACGCCCCAAATCTTCACTTTGTACAAGGAGGGATTGATGCAGAAGAACTAAAAGGAAAGGGCTTTGATCTTATTGTCCTCGCTTCCTGCGTCCAGTATTTCCCGGAACTGAATACTATCCTTTCACTTTGTTTACAAAAATTAAAAAAAGCGGGCGAGCTGCATATCCTCGACAGCCCTTTTTACAAACCTGCAGAAAAAGAAGCGGCCAGGTTAAGGACGGTGAATTATTTTAAAGAAATGGGATTTCCGGCCATGGCATCACATTACCATCATCATTCGCTGAGCGACCTGCAATCTTTTCATTATGAAATATTGTACCAACCCACCTATTGGGGGAAACACCTGCTGAAATATAAAAACCCGTTCCCCTGGGTCCGAATTACCTCAACAGCACCTGACTCATGACCATCACCCAATCACTATATCACCGTTTTCAGCGGTATCGCACTTTGCAAACGGACCAGATCCGGGCACTGCCCGTGGTGATCCTGATGCCGCACAGTGCCTGTAACTGCCGTTGTGTGATGTGCGATATCTGGAAAGACAACAAGAACCTGAAACAATTAACGGAGCACGACATACGCAGTTTGCTGAACAGTTTTAAAAAACTGGGCACCCAGCAGGTACTCATGTCAGGTGGTGAAGCCCTGTTGAACCCTAATTTCTTCCGCTTCTGTGAAATATTGGCGCAATATCATATCCGGGTGACATTGCTTTCCACCGGGCTTACACTAAAAAAGAATGCGGAGCAACTGGTGCGTCATGTACACGACATCATTGTTTCGCTGGATGGGGATGAAGAAACGCATAATTATATCCGTAATATCCCCAATGCCTTTCAATCGTTAAAAGAAGGCGTGCAGGCGGTGAAGCAATTGGATCCTTCCTTTCGCATAACGGCCCGTACCGTGATCCATCGCATCAATTTCCGGAGCTGGCCCCGCATAATTGAAGCAGCACAAGCTATCGGGATCGACCAGGTCAGTTTTCTCCCGGCCGATGTAAGCAGCCACGCCTTCAACCGTGAAGTATTATGGAGTGCGCAACGGCAACATGAAATTCTTCCCGACGAAAATGAACTGTATGAATTAAAGTGGTTGCTGGAAAATTTAATTCAGTCACGGTCACCTTTATTCGAAAATAGATTTATTGCCGAAAGCCCGGATAAATTAAGAAAGATCCATAGCTATTACAGTGCATGCTATGGCCTTAACCCCTTCCCCTTTAAAAAATGCAATGCACCCTGGGTATCTGCCGTGGTGGAGGCCGACGGAACCGTGAGGCCTTGTTTCTTTCATGAAGCCATGGGAAATATAAGAGAACAATCCCTTGAAAAAATATTGAACAGTGGCCCATCCATCCAATTCCGGAAAGAACTGGACATGGCCACTCATAACACCTGTGTGAAATGTGTGTGTTACCTCCACCTTTCACCCGGTACAAACCTGAACGGATGAAGATATTATTCTCCCATTCTTATTTCATGCGCTTCGACCCCAAACAATGGGCTACCGGTCAGCCTTATGCGCCCATCGGCACTCTGTATGCGGCCGCCCTGATGCGGGAACAGGGACATGAAGTATCTTTTTTCGACACCATGTTTATCCATGGGCCCGAAGAGATCATTCTGCCCCTGGAAAAAACACATCCTGATATAGTGGTACTCTATGATGATGGCTTCAACTACCTGACCAAAATGTGCCTCACCAACATGCGGGAAGCGGCTTTTGAGATGATCCATTTTGCCCGGCAAAAAGGCTGCAAGGTTATTGTCTCCAGTTCGGACGCCACAGATCATTTTGAAAACTATTTACAGGAAGGGGCCGATTTTGTGATCATGGGTGAAGCGGAACAAACTTTATCTGAGTTGGTGGCAGCGATCGGGAATGAACACGATGATTTTCTTTCCATTCCCGGGTTAGCCTACCGCCACCAGGAAGCCGTGATCAAAACGGTAAAGAGACCGGTGATGAAAGAACTCGACCATCTCCCTTTTCCAGCCTGGGACCTGGTGGATGTGGAGGCGTACCGGAAGGTTTGGCTAAAACACAAGGGCTATTTTTCCATGAACATGGCCACTACCCGCGGCTGCCCTTTTAAATGTAACTGGTGCGCCAAACCGATCTATGGTAACCGTTATAACTCCCGCTCACCACAAAATGTGGTGGCCGAATTAAAAATGCTGAAAGAGCAATTTGCTTTTGATCATATTTGGTTTTGCGATGACATCTTTGGGCTCAAACCGGGCTGGGTGCACGAATTTGCTGACCTTGTGGAGAAAGAAAGCCTTTCTTTTAAATTTAAAATACAGGCAAGAGCAGATCTGCTGGTACAAGAGGATTATATCAAGGACCTGGCAAGGGCAGGCTGCGATAATATCTGGATGGGTGCGGAAAGCGGCTCACAAAAAATTTTAGATGCCATGGATAAAGGCACCAGGGTGGAACAGATATTCGAAGCCACCAGGTTGCTGAAGAAAAATAATATCCATCCCTCCTTCTTCATTCAGTTTGGTTATCCCGGCGAGACCAAAGAAGATATCCGGAAAACGATCCAGATGATCATTGAGCTGTTGCCTTACGAGATCGGTATCTCTGTATCTTATCCGCTGCCGGGTACGGTATTTTATGAAAATGTAAAAAACCAACTGAGAGATAAAAGTAACTGGACCGATTCTGATGAACTGGCGCTGATGTTCCGGAATACCTATCAGCCTGAATTTTATAAACAACTGCACCGGTATGTTCATAAAAGTTACCGGAAGCATATTGCACTGGACACCCTGAAGAAATTATTCACCCAACCCAACAATTTGCGCTTTTATACTTTCAAAAAAGCGTTTTCGTTGTTATATTATATGCCTGCTGCATGGCTGGCCCGTCATAAACTGAAACAACTGGAAAACCAGGCATCATGACCCCACGTCCGATGGACATAACAGAAGAAGCAGCTTCGGCAGCTTTTAGCAAACAGGCGGCTGTGTTTGACAAACAGTACGGCGATGACACCATCATACAGTATAAAAGAAAAAGAGTGAGGGACCATGTGGAGAAATTCATGGTGCCGGGATCATCTATTTTGGAACTAAACTCCGGTACCGGTGAGGACGCTGTTTATTTTGCCGGGAAAGGGTTTCGTGTACACACCACTGATATATCCGGGGGTATGCAACAGGAGTTGATACAGAAAGTGCGACAGGCCGGTATGCATGAGCGGGTCACTTATGAGCTTTGCTCATACACAGAACTGGAAAACCTGCAGGATCCGGGCCCTTACGACCTTATCTTCTCCAATTTTGCAGGGCTTAACTGCACAGGCCGATTGGGCAAAGTGCTCGACTCCTTTTTTTATTTGCTGAAACCCGGAGGCTATGCCACCCTTGTTATTCTTCCTAAATTTTGTCTTTGGGAATTGCTGTTGCTGCTTAAAGGAAAATTCAAAACCGCATTTCGCCGCTTTACAGGCCGAAAAGGGGCCCGGGCGCATATCGAGGGAGAATATTTTCGCTGCTGGTATTATAATCCTTCTTTCGTGAAAAAGCACCTGAAAGATAATTTTGATGTGGTGGCGATAGAAGGCTTATGCACGCTGGTACCGCCTTCGTACATGGAACATTTTGCAGAAAAACATCCAAAGCTTTATGCATCACTGGTAAAGAAAGAAGAAAGGTGGAAAGGAAGCCGGCCCTGGCGGTCCATCGGCGATTATTATATTATCACTTTGCAAAAAAAGAACGGTCAGCGGGCAGAAGAAAGCATGTAACCCTCATCCATAACCGAAGCCAGTTTTTGACGGTACACCATCAGTACTTTTTCCTGGAAGTTCTCGGGGTTTGATTTGGCAAAATGCCGGCTCGTCAATAGGTTCATACGAAATCCTTTGTTGTTCCGCTTTTCGCTTAGTAGTTTTTTATTCCATCTTTTTTGTGTGAGCCGGAAAAGATAACTTTCCAAAAAATTGCCCAGCCTGTTCTTCAGCATCCATTCCGTGCACTGCTTGAGATAATGTTTCCGGTCATCTCCTTTATCCTGCTGACGCGGCAAACAGGCCGGTAAATAATCATCCGCCCAGTTATTAATGGAAAAGAATTGCTCCAGCGTCACCTGCCCCGCCACGGGCAGCAATGTCCGTATCTCCATAGCCGTGAAAATATTCTGCTCCTGTATCTGCAGGGCCGTTTCGTCCACGTAATAATTCATGCAATAGTAATGCTGGGTACCCGTGAGGAAAGTGAGTTTTTTGAACAGGTGCATGAAGGTACGGGCCAGCCATAGACGGTTAGCTTTGGTGATGATAAAAAAATCAATATCCGCTTTCTCACCCGCAAAATTCTTGGACAGGGAACCAGACACCCCCACTCCCCTTACAAAAGGGAACCTGTACAGGAAACGTCCTGCCTTATTGGCCTTGATCAGCAACTCCTTTGCCTTTTCATTTCCCTGCGTTCTGCGATGAACCAATAATGGATTATTCTGCAGGGAATAAAAACCGTGAAACTGAAAAATTCGTCCCTTTTCTTCCAAACTGTCCAGGCATTTATCCAATATATCTCCTGTGATCGGGCTATCGCTGAACCTGGCGATCTCTTCTTTATGGAGGGGATAGTCGAAGATGTCGAAATAGACCAGTGTTTGCAGAATAGATAGTTCCACCTTTGAAAAGAGTGGCCCCTGTTTCTCCTCAATGATTCCTTTGTACAGTACTGATTGTCGCATATTAAAAGCAACCCTTTTATTTATACATCCGATTAAAAATTAAACGATCCAATAATAATATTACCCGGTACTTTGAACCTTCCTGCCCAACATACTACCATTGAAAAGCGGCCTGCTGGTGGTCAAAACGGTATTATAAGGCCCTTCGTTGCCAGTAAAAAGAAGTATTTATTCCTCAAAAGGGGCTTCGATATTGCCTGTTCCTCCCTGGTTATCCTCCTGGTTCTGACCTGGCTGGTGCCCATTTTGGCCCTTGCCATCAAAGCCGATTCCAGCGGGCCGGTATTTTTCCGGCAGAAAAGGATTGGCAGGCATGGCCGGGTGTTTATGTGCTGGAAGTTTCGCACCATGGTACAAAACGGGGAGGCCGATGAGCGCCCTGCTGAAAAAAAAGACGAAAGGATCACCCGCCTGGGAAGGATCTTACGCTCCGCCAATATTGATGAGCTACCCCAGTTTTTCAATGTGCTGGCAGGACAGATGAGTGTGGTGGGCCCACGTCCTCACATGCAGGCTGATTGCATCCGCTTCTCTTTTATTATATCCTCCTATTCATTCAGGCATCATATCCGTCCGGGCATCACAGGCTGGGCACAAGTAAACGGGTACCATGGGCCCGCCCTGGACTATGAAACAGTAATGCTGCGTTATTACTGGGATGCTATGTATGTAAGAAAAGCCACTATGTGGCTGGACCTGAAGATCATTTTCAAAACTGTCGCTCTCGGCTTTTCCAACCTGGTTTATCAATACAGGAAAACAGAGTGACTAATTAGTTGATGGAAGAATTTTCAATGAATATCCTCATTCAGCTGATTTACACGGATCAAATGGCTTCAAATTACCTTTCACTTCTAAAATTTCTGAAGTTATTCATCAATAGTTGAGCAGAATGTATCCTGCATTGAATAAAAAAAAACCCCGGGAACGTTCCCGGCCACCTTCCCTGATTACTGTAACCATCTTATTTATTAGCTTTATTCACTGATTTATCAAAACAACCCATCATGAAGGTCATTCACCAGGTACACCCCGAAGATTTTGCCCGTTATAACACGCAACAGATACG
>CAZSGD010000029.1:0-21828 GCA_964606155.1 uncultured Chitinophaga sp.
GTGAAACTCATCGAATGTCCACGCGATGCTATGCAGGGCTGGAAGACATTCATTCCAACCGAAAAGAAAATTGAATATATCAACGCCCTGTTACAGGTGGGTTTTGATACGCTGGATTTTGGGAGTTTTGTATCACCCAAAGCCATCCCGCAAATGACCGATACTGCTGAAGTACTGAAAGGGCTGGATACAAGTAACAGCAAAACGAAGCTACTGGCTATCGTTGCCAATCTGAGGGGCGCAGCAAATGCAGCCCCTTTCGATGAAATAGATTATCTCGGTTTCCCCTTCTCTGTTTCAGAAACCTTTCAGCAACGCAATACTAATTCATCAATCAGCGAATCTTTGAAAAGGGTGGAAGAGATACAGGACCTTTGCCTGGGAAAAGGAAAGCAACTCGTCATCTATATTTCCATGGGATTTGGCAACCCTTATGGTGATCCGTATGATGAAGATATCGTGTTCGAATGGGTGAACAAGCTCACAGCTATGGGCATCGGAATCATTTCACTGGCAGATACAGTAGGAGTGGCCACGCCTGAACAGGTATATGATATGACAAGCTACCTGGTTGAATCCTTACCCGGAACAGAGATCGGGGTGCATCTTCATTCCACACCACATAACTGGAAAGATAAGCTGGATGCCGCTGTAAAAGCAGGCTGCCTCCGCTTCGATGGTGCCCTGAAAGGTATCGGTGGTTGCCCCATGGCCAATGATGATTTGGTGGGGAATATGAACAGCGAGTGGATGATACCTTATTTTAGAGAACAACATCTGTTAACCCATCTCGACGAGGAGGCACTGGATAACAGCCTCCGGATCGCAGGAGAAATTTTCAGGTAATATGGAATTGTTGCTCAACATAGATATAAAGAAATTACCGGCACCCATTACGTATAAAGACAGGATCATGCTGGTGGGTTCCTGCTTTACAGAACATATTGGACATGCATTGGGCCAGTTAAAATTTTCCGTGCTGCAAAATCCCAATGGCATCCTCTTTGGCCCCGATAGTGTTTGCAAAAGCCTGCTTTCTTATACCGGCAACCGTCAATATTCGGAGAAAGATCTTTTCCATTTGAACGAGTGCTGGCATAGCTGGCAGCATCATTCCCGGTTTTCGGGTATGGATGCCCGTGAGACTGTCCGGGCCATTAACCGGTCGCAACAGGAAGCGCATACATTTCTTAAAAAGGCAAACTGGCTGATCATCACCCTGGGCTCCTCCTTCTCCTACCGGCTCACCGGGGAAGCTGACCTGGCCACCGAAAGCATTAGTAATGGCGTAGCCAATTGCCACCGGGCCCCTGCCAACTGGTTTGAGAAAAATATGCTCGAGATAGATGAAATAGAAAGAATGCTGGGCGATAGTATCCGGCAACTAAGGGCTTTCAACCCTTCGTTGCAATTTATTTTTACCGTTAGCCCCGTACGTCATATACGGGATGGGGTGGTGGAAAACACCCGGAGCAAAGCCCGCCTGATAGAAGCAGTGCATCATATCATTCAGCAGCATACCGGCACATTTTATTTTCCGGCTTATGAATTGGTCATCGATGTGCTGCGGGATTACCGTTTTTATGATATTGACCTCGTGCATCCCAATTACCCGGCCACGGAATTTGTACTGGAAAAATTTTCCGAAAACTGTATCGATGAAGAATCACAACGCTTAATGACAGAACTGAAAAAGATCAGTATCGCCAGGAAACATAAGCCTTTTCAGCCGGCCACACAAGCCCATCAGCAGTTTCTGCTGGCCCATTTTGATAAAACAAAACAGCTGCAGGAAAAATACCCTTTTCTCGATCTCAAGGAAGAATTGACCTATTTTTCAAAACCATAAGCATACCTCAATGGGCAAGTACCTGGTTAACTTTATTTTTTGGCTGCAGGCTTTTTTTCACCGGTTTTATTAATGGGGTTGATCGGTTTTTTCATTAACTCCGGAAAGATGATGATCATATTACTCAGTATTGGGGCGGTGGCAGGCATTATTGTAGCAGAATATATCCGGAGAAAGATCGGTTTAGACAGCTTCTTTGGCAGGATCTACGGCCCTAATGATTGGGATGAAAGAGCAAAGAAGAAAAGATCTAAGGATTGATCTTATACGTTGTTTTTTGAAAATACACTTCTCCCGGGCGTAAGATGGTATCCGGAAACTGCGGAATGTTGACCGCATTGGGATGTTTATGTGTTTCCAGGCAAAATCCGGAGAAACTTCCATAGTCTATTCCTCCTTTACCTCTGAGCGCTGGTATCCATTTACCTGAATAAAAATGAACGACCGGCTCCGTGGAATATACCTGCAGGTGAATACCGTTGCCTCTCGCTTCAGCCACCAACGCCGGTTTATCGTTCCCGGTTTTATCCATCACATAGCTGTTATCATATTCGGCAATAGCGGATAGCCCATTTCCGATCTTCCTGAATGATGAAAAATCATAGACCGTACCGGCAGTCGGTATTAAACCACCGGTAGCCACGAGGTTCTCACCCTGCTCCAGCCGATGGGAGCCATAGATCCTTAATTCATGGTCATGGATATTTCCTGCGCCGTTGTTGAAATTAAAATAACTGTGATGGGTAAGGTTGACAGGAGTGGCTTTATCGGTCATGGCCCTGTACTCATAACTCAGTTCATTATCGTCGTTCAGCTCAAAACGAATGTTTACCGTTAAATTACCGGGAAACCCTTCTTCACCATCCTTGCTTTTATACATCAGCTCCAGGAAAGGGCAGGGTGCATCACCGGAGGATACATACTGCCATACCCGCCTGTCAAAACCACCTGCTCCTCCGTGCAACTGATCATTACCGTTATTCTTTGTCAGTTGGAAATGCTTTCCTTCCACAACGAACGTGGCATCTTTGATCCGGTTGGCATACCGGCCAATGGCACAGCCCAGCCAGGGATAATTTTTTATATAATCTGGCGAAGAATAATCCCTGGGGTCATCAAAGCCCAGAACGATATCTGTCAGCTTACCTTCTTTATTTTTTACCTGTAAGGAGAGGATGATAGCACCGTAATTGGTGATGACAACTTTAGTGTTGGCCGCATTGCGCAATTCGAACAAATAAATATCTTCACCCGTTGAATACGTATAACAAAATTGACGGCTTACATTCATACAAAATGAAAATAATACATTTTCAATGACGAAAGCAGAACTGGAGCAAGAATTCCGCAACCGTTTCCGTACATACCCCGACCATGTTTTTTTCTGTCCGGGAAGAGTCAATCTCATCGGAGAACATATCGACTATAACGGCGGCAGTGTAATGCCTTGCGCAATTATGGCAGGAACATACCTGGCTGTTGCAAAGAATAAAGAGCTGAAGCTACGGTTTCAATGCCTGAATTTCCCGGAAACAACTGAACTGGCATTACAGTCATTCTATACTAAAACAGGAAAAGAGTGGTTCAATTACCCATTAGGTATCATTCACCACTTGTTTCAGGAAGGATATTCAGCTTCCGGATTGGATATGCT
This sequence comes from uncultured Chitinophaga sp., assembly GCA_964606155.1. GTDB lineage: Bacteria > Bacteroidota > Bacteroidia > Chitinophagales > Chitinophagaceae > JJ008. The sequence goes on from CAZSGD010000029.1 coordinate 3,504, forward strand.
GTTCTACGGAGATCTTCCTATTGGTGCCGGTTTATCTTCCTCGGCTTCTGTAGAAGTGGTAACGGCTTATGCTTTGACTCAGATCTTTGGCTGGAGTTTTTCCGGGGAACAACTGGCCCTGCTGGCAAAAAAAGCTGAGAATGAATTCATCGGGGTGAACTGTGGTATCATGGACCAGTTTGCAGTGGCTATGGGAAAAAAAGATCATGCGCTCTTGTTGAATTGCGATACGCTGGAGCATGAATACCTTCCTTTTGATACCAGCCGGTACGAACTGGTGATCATCAATACCAATAAGCCCCGGTCACTCACCGAATCCAAATACAACGAGAGATTTGCCGAATGTATGATGGCCCTGGAAAGACTGCAGCAAAAACTGGATATCCGCTATCTGTGTGAAGCCGGGCCTGCATCTTTTGAAAATTACAGGTACCTGCTCAATGACCCTGTATTGGAAAAAAGGGCGGGGCATGTGATCTATGAAAATGCAAGAGTGCAGGATGCCGTAATAGCGCTTCAGACCAGGGATATGGAAACATTTGGCAAACTGATGTATGCCTCTCACCAGTCGCTGAAAGAAGGGTATGAAGTATCGGGTGCCGAACTGGACACCATTGTGGATTTTTGCCGGGAGTACAAAAATTGTATCGGGGCAAGAATGACAGGGGCAGGGTTCGGCGGTTGTGCCATTGCGTTAGTGGCTGCCGGAAAGCTTCCCGATTTTGCCGGTAAACTCAACGTGTACTACTCTCAAAAAATCGGTTATGCTCCCGGCATATTTGCCACGTCGGCACAGAACGGGGTGCATGAGCTTATATCGTGAATCCGTAATGGGCCTTTAAAAACTCTTCTAATTTTATCAGAAGGCACAATTGGTTTCTGGCCCGTTCAAAATTCTGACCTGTATATTCAGTGTGATAGTACTTATCTCCCAGCAAATGATCGGTAATGAAACGCAGCGACTGCATATAGGTTATCATAATACCCGAGAAATGGATATACTTTTTCTCAGCCCCGGTTAAGCAAGCGTCCATTTGCCTGAGGTAATTATTGACGATGGCTTCATAAAAGTCTTTCCGGATAATGATCTTTCCCGGTTCAGTACATTTTTCGTCTTCAGCACACACCATGGAGCGTATCATATCTCCCAGGTCAGAAAAAATATAGCCTGGCATGGCCGTATCGAAATCGACCGGGCATACCACTTCTCCCGTTTTCCCGTCAAAAAGAACATTACCGATCTTTGCATCATGATGCATTACCCGCAAGGGAAATTCATCAGAGGAGATCAATACATCGTATAAGTTGGTATACTTTTCCCGCGCCAGCAATTCCTGCACCAGTTCAGTACATTCCGGCTTCCGGGTATCATGGCCATGATCCAGGGCATGTTTAAACTGTTTGAACCGGGCAGATATATCATGAAAACCGGGAATAGTAATAAACAATTCATGTGCATCAAAATGACTGAAACTGGAAGTGAACATAGCAAAGGTTTCGGCAACAGCACCTGCCTGTTCTGCATTGACGGCCACCTGCAGGGTGGTGGTATCGTCAATAAAATCAAATACCCTCCAGTAATTACCGCTGCTGTCACGATACAGGGTCTTTTCATCCGGAAATAATTTGGGCTCAGGAATGAAGAAGGGAATATCTTGCTTTTCCAAAAATTTCCATAACAACTCATAATTATACTGCAATTTTCCAGGTTCGTTGAATACCTCATGATTGAGTTGTTGTAATAGAAAAGACCGGCCGGTGGAAATGCTGGTAACTTTATAGGATTGATTGATGAGCCCGTTGCTTACCGGTGTAACGCTTACTTCATGATAAGGGTTGGCGAAAACCTTCAACGCTTCTTGATAGGATGCTTTCTTCATATGGTACTATGAAAATAGAGAATGAAGAAAACAAATAACTGTACAATCGTTTGCGGGAAAATGGGGTAGAAAATTTTCCGGGTTTAATGGATCCGGTCACCCCGGACTTCCAGTTGCTGTATCACCTGCGCTTCATAGTCGAGCCACTCTTTCCATCGTTTACGTACTTTATCTTTATCCATGTAGGTTTCAGATAATTCAATGAATAAAGTATAGTGGCCCGCTTCACTTTCCATAAAGCGGCGGTAGAAATTTCGCATATATGCATCATCCAGTCCCTCACTCAATCGTTTAAACCGTTCACAGCTCCTGGCTTCGATCAGGGCCATCGTCAGCAACTGATCAAGCATGCGTCCGTCTGCATCACCACCTTTTTGCTGAAAATTTATTAAGGCGTTTACATATTCATCTTTACGCTGTTTTCCCAGTGAAAGACCTCTTTTTTTCAGCTCTGCCAATACAAGCCGGAAATGGCCCCACTCTTCGGTTACGACAGGGGAGAGCTCTTCCACCAGCTTCTTTTTGGAACTGTAACGCTGTATCAACGAAATACAGGAGGCTGCTGCTTTCTGTTCGCAATAGGCATGATCGGTCAATATCTCCCGCATGGATTTTTCCGCCAGGTTTACCCAGCGGGGATCCGTAGGCAACTGTAATCCCAATATATTCCTGGTACTTTCTGATAATTCCATCGAACTGCAATAATACAGAATAAAAAACCGCTGCAGCACGAATGCAACAGCGGTCCCACTTCATAACAGCAACGATGTATTAAAGTGTGTAATAGAAACCGATATTAAAACGGTTGCCCAGCGTGTTAGCATTTAAACCGAAAGTGGAGCTGGTGGTTTTGAAATCCGGGTTTTCGGTTTTGGTAGATGTAAACGAATACCCCAGGAACCCAAATGACCCAACTGCAGTTACACGTTTTGACATAGCATAACCGAAACCGGCATTCAGGTTAGCTCCAAAATTGAAAAGGTCCGATTTTAAATTACCGCCAACTGATTCTGTTTTCTGCGTACCAGGAAGCACCATGATATTTACACCTACAAATGGTTTGAAGGCTTCTTTACCAAAAAAATAGCGCCCATAAACTGTTCCGCCATAATAATTGCTTTTAGCAACAGTATTGGCAGAAGTTGCCTGGTAATCTGTCTTTGAGCCGGATACCGTCAATCCAACACCTACCTGTACATGGTCTGTCAGGAATGTTCCGATCTCGGGGGAAAAAGACCAGGTAGTTGTTTTGCCCTGGTCGGTACTGATGCCGCCACTTTCCCTTTTATCCTGGGTGCTGGAAAAGCCCACATTGCCACCCACATACCAGGAGTCTTTTTGGGCATTGGCAGATACGGATAGAATTACGCTTGCACTGAGTACGATAATTGATCTCTTCATAAGGTTTTGTTTTAAATAAAAGATTGATTTTCTGGCGCAAAGAAAGAGATATTAGCAATAACCCACATGTATAAAAATGTTAAATTGGAATTGTCTCTTAACGCAGAAAACCTTACCTTTGCCGCCGAAATAATCGGATGATAAAATCGGATGAAATTCTAAAAAATTAAAAGATGCCATTAACAAAAGAAAAAAAAGCAACCGTTTTGAAAACGTATGCCGGAAAAGAGACCAACACAGGCTCTATTGAAGGCCAGATCGCACTGCTGACAGAGCGTATCAGCCAGATCAGCAACCACCTCCAGGAAAACAAAAAAGATTTCTCCACGCACCGCGGCCTCATGCAACTGGTAGGTAAACGTAAGCGTTTACTGAACTACCTGCAGAAACACAACCTGACAGGCTACCGCCAGTTGATCGAGAAACTCGGAATCAGGAAGTAAGACGATACCCATCCCCACAGCCGGGGTCAGGAAGGATCGTTTATTCAACAGTTTCTTATTCACCAAGCAAGAAAATAAATGAACTATTCCCGACTTCTGCAGACGTTGGGAATAACTGTTTTTAGGCCAACCATGAATTGGATGATAAGAGCAGTGAAACGCTGGATGAATCAATTAAATCTGCAACTGTTTGAGTAAGGAAATACTCCGCTCAAACTTCAAACAACGAACATTATGTTACAACAACCTATTCGCAAAACATTTGATATAGGCGGAGGCCGCATGGTTACAATCGAAACCGGCCGCCTGGCCCGCCAGGCCGATGGAGCTGTTACAGTTTCCATGGGCAATTGTATGATACTGGCAACAGTGGTTGCCAATAAAGAACCACGGGAAGGTCAAAGCTTCTTTCCTTTATCTGTCGACTACCAGGAGAAATTTGCTTCTGCCGGCCGTATCCCCGGTTCATTCTTTAAAAGAGAAGCAAAGCTGAACGATTATGAAGTACTCACCAGTCGTTTGATCGACCGTGCACTTCGTCCCCTGTTCCCGGAAGATTATTTATGTGATGTACAGGTACTGGTCACATTGATTTCAAGTGATCCCGAGATCATGCCCGACTCCATGGCCTGTTTAGCCGCCTCTGCCGCACTGGCCGTTTCAGATATTCCCATTAAAGAGATCATTTCTGAAGTTCGGGTATCCCGCATCAATGGTGAGTTCATTGTAAACCCCACCCGCAGCCAGATGGAGAAATCCGATATGGATTTCATCATCGCTGCCACCGAAAAAAACCTGATGATGGTGGAAGGGGAAGCCAAAGAATGCAGCGAGGAAGACCTCTGCAAGGCCCTCGAAGTGGCCCACGATGCCATCCGCATACAAGTAAAGGCGCAGGAAGAACTTCGTGACTTAAAAGGTGTGAAAGGAAAAAGAGAATATACCAAACCGCCCAGTGATGAAACATTAAAAGAAAAAGTATATGCTTTTGCCAAACAAAAGGTATACGAAGTGGCAAAAGGCAAATACAGCAAGCATGAACGCAGCGATAAATTTGATGCGATCAAAGAGGAACTGGTGGAATACCTGAAAAAAGACCTCGCATTGCCCGAAGGAGAATCACTTCCCGATCTCACCAAAAAATTGGCATCCACCTACTATGGCGACCTGCAATACGATGTGGTGCGTGATATGATACTGGATGAGAAAGTGAGACTGGATGGCCGTGATCTGGAAACAGTTCGTCCGCTGGATATGGAAGTGGATATACTGCCTTCACCACACGGAGCTTCTTTATTTACAAGAGGCGAAACACAATCCCTCACCACTGTTACCCTGGGCACTCCCCTGGACGAACTGCTGGTGGAAAGCGCTGCGAAATCTGTGGATTCTAAATTCTACCTGCACTATAATTTCCCGCCATTCTCTACCGGTGAAGTGAAAATGATGAGAGGACAGAGCCGCCGCGAAATAGGTCATGGTAACCTCGCACTGCGTTCATTGAAACAAATGATGCCAACCGGTGATTTCCCTTACACTGTTCGTGTGGTGAGCGATATCCTGGAATCCAACGGATCCTCTTCCATGGCAACGGTATGTGCCGGTTCTCTGGCACTGATGGATGCCGGTATCCCGGTTCCCAAACACGTAAGTGGTGTGGCCATGGGGTTGATCACTAAGGGTGACAAATATTCCATCCTCACCGATATCCTGGGTGATGAGGACCATCTTGGCGATATGGATTTCAAAGTAACGGGTACAAGAGACGGTATCTGCGGAGTGCAGATGGATATCAAAGTGGACGGGTTAAAAATGGAAGTGATGCAGCAGGCGCTGGACCAGGCCAAACGCGGCAGATTGCATATCCTGGATGCCATGTATAAATGCATTCCTGAAGCAAGGGCCGATGTGAAACCACATTCACCCAGAATGGTGAAACTGTTCATCGATAAAGAATTCATCGGTGCTGTAATCGGGCCCGGTGGTAAAGTGATACAGGAGATCCAGAGAGAAACAGGCACAACGATCAACCTGGAAGAAATAAATAACAGGGGCGAAGTAAGCGTGTTCAGTGCCAATAAAGATGGCGTTGACAGGGCAGTGGCCTGGATCAAAGGAATTGTAGCCGTTCCCACCGTGGGTGAAGTATATGAAGCAACAGTGAAATCCATTATGCCATTCGGTGCATTTGTGGAATTCCTTCCTGGCAAACAAGGATTGGTGCACATCAGTGAAATAAGCTGGAAACGCCTGGAAACACTGGATGGAATTGTGAGGGAAGGCGACCAGATGAAAGTGAAACTGATTGGTACAGACCCTAAATCCGGCAAATTTAAATTATCCAGGAAGGCCCTGATCCCCAAACCGGAAAGACAGGATAAACCGGCCGAAGGATAAACTTACCTGATAAATGAACGAGGTTGTTTCTGAAAAGAAGCAACCTTTTTTATTTTCACCCATTATATTCAAGTCATTGGTTCCCAAAAAGATTAATACAGCTCCCGGCTTTTAGTTACAAAAGCTATTTTTTATATTTACCGATCATTTAAATCGGACTCATGAAATCTAATGGCCTGGGTATCGCCCTTTTGCTGTCTGGACTTATCTTCATCGTTTCCTGTCAAAAAGAAAAAGGCTTTATGGAAGATGAAAATGGGGGAGGTGGAAATGGCGGCGGAGGGAACTGCAACAACACCGTGATGAAACTTAAAAAATGGCAGGCCACATTCGATGCCAACCATTACATCGAAGCCACCTGGAATACAGATAATACTATCCAGTCCGTTACAATGAATGTGCCCTTATCCGATTACCGAAAGGCAGTTTACCTATATGAAGCAGGAAAGATCAAGGAAGCCGTGTTATATGATAACAATACCGGGGTCATCGAAGATACCGTCGTTTTTCATTATGATGCTGCCGGTAAAGTGGATTCAATGTACATGAAGAATGATGACTGGTTCGATATCAAGCTCAGCTATACAAATGGGAGGCTGAGTAAATACACCCGCTACGCTTCCGGTTCCGTGATGTTTTACTGGAATATTACCACCGATGCAAAGGATAATATTACAAAAGCCGAAGAATTTTGGAACAATAGTGGCGTTTTCACAAAAGAAACCACTTATACTTTTACCCGTGATAGCGGTAAAAACCCATTTGCAGGAATTGCCCAGTATTTGATGTACCTGGATGATGATTATAACATTTTCTGGTACTGGGGCCCGAATAATTACACCGACCAGCGCTACCAGGACCATACCGGAAGTGGTATTGACCTCACCACAGGATATAAATTCAAGTACAATAACAATTGTTACCCTATCTCGGCGCAAAATACAATTGCAGGACAGGTGATCTTTACTGACGATGATTTTACGTTCACCTATTATTAAAAAATTGATAACACCGCATTAAGCAGGCGTCGCATAAATGGACAGGTCATTACCCCGTCCATTTTTTATTTTTGTACCATGGCTGCATTTATACAGGTTACATTTCCCGGCATTCAAACAGAACAACAGGAAGTACTGATTGCACATTTGACAGAGGCGGGGTTTGAAGGTTTTGAAGAAAATAAACATGAGCTCAAAGCCTTTATTGCTGCTGAAAAATATGACAAACCGCTGCTGAATGAACTGGTGTTTAAGTACCAGCTTACCTACACGGATAAAAAAATTGACGAGCAAAACTGGAATGCGTTGTGGGAATCCAATTTCCATCCTGTGATCGTCGATGACTTCGCCGCCATCCGTGCCGATTTTCATACACCTGTAAAAGGAGTGGAGTATGAGATCGTGATCACCCCTAAAATGAGTTTTGGTACAGGTCATCATGCCACCACCTTTATGATGATACAGCAAATGAGAGGAATCGAATTTGCCGGAAAAAGAGTTTTTGATTTTGGAACAGGCACAGGTATCCTGGCCATACTGGCTGAAAAGCTGGGGGCCCAATCCATTGTGGCAGTGGATAATGATGACTGGAGCATCGCCAATACAACAGAGAACCTGGAACGAAATCACTGCTCCCGCGTCACAGTAAAAAAAGCAGAATCCATTATCGGGCCGGGGAAATATGATATTATCCTCGCCAATATCAATAAGAATGTAATACAGGATAGCCTGGTCGCGATGGCTGATCACCTGGTACCGGGGAGGGGAATCCTTTTGTTAAGCGGTTTGCTGGAAGCTGATGAGCAGGAAATACTGGAGGATATGGGTAAACATACGATGCAGCTTGTGGATAAGCTGGTGAAAACCGGCTGGATCTGCCTAAAAATCAGCTGTTAACACAATATTATTTAGCCGTTAAATTAATGTTACGACTCATTTTTTTTGACTAATTTTGTACTTCGACTTTTACCAAGGCTCAATGAACGAAATCCTATTAATCCTGCTTGCCTATCTTATAGGCAGTATACCAACGTCCGTCTGGATCAGCAAGCACTTCTTCAGTATCGATATACGGGAGTATGGCAGCGGCAATGCCGGTGCCACCAATACTTACCGGGTACTCGGCTCTAAATGGGGCACCCTCGTCATGGTGGTGGACATGCTGAAAGGAGTTCTGGCTGTAAAACTTGCATTGTTATTGCCGGCTTATGCAGATAGTGATATGAACCTGCAAAACCTTCAAACAGGACTGGGCCTGGCGGCTGTGGTGGGCCATATTTTTCCTATCTGGGCCGATTTCAGGGGTGGAAAAGGTGTAGCCACTTTATTTGGACTGGTATTAGGTATCTCTCCCTGGACCGCCCTGAGCTGTGTGGGTGTGTTTATATTGGTGCTTTATCTCACAAGATTTGTTTCACTTAGTTCCATATTGGCAAGTGTTGCTTTCCCTATTTTTATCCTGGTGATATTTAATGTTGATAATCCGGTGTACCGGATATTCGCTATTGCGGTGGCATTGATGGTACTGCTTACCCACCAGAAAAATATAGGTCGCCTGCTTCGGGGCAGTGAAAGCAAAGTGCCCATCCTCAAAAACCGGGACAAGCGCAAACAAAGGCGAAGAGAAACCGCAACAGAGCAATAAACGCTCAAAAAATCTTACCTTAAAGCATAAAATTAATGGATCGTTCTACCAACTTGGTATAATGATTGAACGTCCATTATTATCAAAATATAATACGATGGTACAAAAGATCACTTCTGTCTTTGTTGTATGCGCTTTTATAGTCGCTTGTTCTAAAAATGTGCTTACCGGCAAGAACCAACTCACTTTACTGCCCGAGTCCGAATTACAGAACATGGCTACTACCGAGTATCAGAACTTTTTATCGACCAACAAAGTGGTATCTAAATCCAATAACCGTGATGCCGAGATGGTGGTAAGGATAGGGCAGCGAATCACTAAAGCTGTGGAGAAATTTTATGCAGAAAAAGGCATTTCAGAAAAATTAACCGGTTTTAAATGGGAGTATAATTTGGTGGATGATAAACAGGTGAATGCCTGGTGTATGCCCGGCGGCAAGATCGTTGTTTACACAGGATTATTACCCATTACACAGAATGAAGCTGCATTGGCAGCTGTAATGGGACATGAAGTTTCACATGCTTTATTGCAACATGGGAACCAGCGTATGAGCCAGGGGCTGGTGCAACAACTGGGTGGTGTGGCCCTGGCCGTGGCCGTTGCCAATAAACCTGCCGAAACCCAGAACCTTTTCATGAATGCTTATGGTGTTGGTTCACAAGTGGGGGTGTTATTGCCCTTTTCCCGCAAGCATGAGCTGGAAGCCGACCGCTATGGCCTGATTTTTTGCGCTATGGCCGGGTATAATCCACAGGAAGCGATCGCACTTTGGGAAAGAATGGAGAAAGCCAGTAACGGTCAAAAACCACCGGAATTCCTCAGTACACACCCCTCGGAAGGCAAACGTATCGACCAGTTGAAAAAATATATGCCGGAAGCGCTGGAAAGATATAAACCTGTTGGTAATTAATTTCTTATTCCAGATCAATATCCCGCCAAACTCAGTCCTGGCGGGATTTTTATTTCCCCAAATGTTGCCATTACGGGGTATTTTTCCTTACCTTTGCAGTCCCTACTTTTCTTGAGAACTCTGTCAATAGTCACTGTAAATCACAGTGTTGGCAGGAACCCCAAAAATTGTTACCAGGTATGTCACAAACGCTGTTTGAAAAATTACAACTGGCAGACGAGAAGAATCTTCTAATTCAGGGTTTGCCTTCTTCGATCGAAAAACAATTCAACAAGCTGTCCTTCGCCAAAAATGTGACTCCATTACTGAAAACCCGGAAAATTGACTTCGCCCTGGTATTCGCTGTTAGCGAAAACCAATTGAACGGTATCCTGAAAGATGTGATGCCTTCATTAAGGAATGGATCAAAATTCTGGGTTGCCTATCCCAAAACCACTTCTAAGATCGTTACAGACCTCAACCGTGAGTGCAGCTGGAACCGGCTCACCTGCGAAGGGTACGAAAGCATCGAAAGAGTGGAACTGGACCATGTATGGAGTGCCATGCGTTTTACCAAAGGTGAAAGCAGCCGGGGAGATGATGTTGTAGTAGCCCGTAAAAGACAGGCTGCTGCAGTAGCAGAATAAGCCGCCCGGGATTTTCCACCCCCCCAACGAACTGAGGTTTGCTTCAACGGCAAACCTTTTTTATTTGACCAGGCTCCAGCATCAATGTTCCTGAGTAAATTGCCTTGTATTCATTTCATTAATCAGCAAATAACAGGGCTGTAAAATAGTCTCTGCGAAACCCTGTGTACTTCTGTTCTCAGCAGTGAAAAGAAATAACTATGCCACACCTGAATGTCGAAATAAAAGCAAGATGCACTGACCCGGCTTTCATCCGTAACTATCTGATTGCTCACCATGCAGAATTAAAAGGAACGGATGAGCAAACAGATACTTACTTTAATGTTCCCACCGGCCGCTTAAAACTACGGGAAGGAAATATCGAGAACAACCTGATCTATTACGAAAGGGTTAACCAGGCAGGGCCGAAAAATTCTCACTTTCACCTTATAAAAGTAGAAGATGCAGCCGGGCTGAAAGAAGTGATGAAGAAATCGGTAGGTATCAAAACTGTGGTAAGAAAGCGAAGAGAGATCTATTATATCGGTAATGTAAAATTCCATATCGATGAAGTACCCGGGCTGGGTAGCTTTACCGAAATTGAAGCAGGGAATATCCTCGCTGATCTCTCACAGGAAGAATTAAAAGCCCAATGTGATCATTACATGAACGCTTTCAGGATTCGGGAAGAAGACCTGCTGGAAGTATCCTACAGCGACATGATGCTGGAAAATGCAGTTCAACCATAAACACGAATAGTATGAAACGAAGAACATTCCTTCAAAACACCACTATGGCCGGCAGCACTTTATTACTGGCAACAGGCATTGGCCCTGACAGAACAGATAAAAACCTGTTTGTGCACCATGTGTATTTCTGGCTGAAGAACCCCGACAGCAAAGATGACTTCGATAAACTCATCAAGGGACTGGAAAGCCTCAGCAAGATATCCTACATCAAACTTTTTCATATCGGTAAACCGGCCGACACAAAAAGGGAAGTGATTGAAACTTCTTACCAGGTGTCCTGGTTGCTTTTCTTCAACAATAAAGAGGAGGAAGAACGTTATCAGAAAGACCCCATCCACCTGCAATTTGTAGAAGATTGCAAACAGCTCTGGTCGAAAGTAGTGGTTTATGACTCTGTGGATGTATAGTAGAAGTCATGCAGAAGGAAGGCATCTCCTGCCCTTTAGTCGGTTTTTCCAGCAACTTTCTCCAGGCGCCATCTCCGCCCGGGTAAGAAGCTTCCACCTCTGCTTTTTGAAAAACTTTTAAAGTGATATCGGCAACCATAGCTGCACTATCCAGTTGAGCAAAGACAAGGGTGGGGCAGAGGAAGAAAACCAGGATGGGCAGGATCTGTTTTTCATGACTAAAATTTAACAACAGGGCGGAATATTAGTTTTTTATTCTCATCATATTTGACAGTAAATTGCACCCTTCACCTTCTTTATATGGAAATTGAAATATTTACATTAGCCGATTTTGCACAGGATAATAATTCCAAGCTTACCATCGTCGGCACGTTTGACAGCATTCATGCGCGGCAATACCCTGTACAGCACCCTGCCTGTGCAGTAGCCTGCCGTCTCCGGTTTTCGGCTAAAGAAACCGGGACGCATAATTTCAAGCTTCGCCTCATCAATTCTTCCGGAAAAGAGATCATACAGCCAATCGAAGGCAATATCTCTGTATCCGTACCGGCCAACGGGCAATACTCCACTGTGAATGTGGTCATCAATTTTAACCAGTTGCAGTTTGAGAAGCCCGGACGTTACTCGTTTGAATTATATCTGAACGAAGAGTGGATGTCGGGCCTGCCCTTATTCATGAACCAGGCGAGTTGATCCCGGTGCATAAAAAAAGCCGGCGCCATGGCCGGCCTTGAGCTGTAAAATAATTTTATCAGAACCCTTTCTTATCACCCCCTTGCCTGGCGGCATCTATCATGATGCTCATTTCATCCACCAGTTGATCGGCATTACCGCTATAACCTACCGACCGGAATCTTACCCTGTTATTGGGGTCAATTACAAACTTGGTGGGAATGCCACTTACAGAATAGCTTTCCACCACCTTATTGTCTGTATCCAGCAACACATGGAAACTATATTTATTCTTCTTTACAAAATCATCCGCATCTTTCTGCATCACGCCTTGTTCTTTGTTTTCCCAGGTATCCACAAACACAAATTTCACGTCCGGGTCATCCTTGTATTTATTGACTGCCATCTGCATGCCGGGGAAAGAAGCTTTGCAGGGACCGCACCAGATAGCCCAGAAATCCACCACCACCACTTTGCCTTTCAGTTCAGCCAGTGAAACGGTATTGCCGCTGATATCTTTCAGGGCAAAAGAAGGAGCGGCCTCGTCGATCATTTTTTTCAGTAATTCTCCCCGTAGTTTCTCCCGGAACGCTTTGAGCAAGGATTCCATGTATACCACATACTCTTCCTCTGAATGTTGCTGGGAGAGATAGATCCTTTTCAGGGTCTGCTTCATACCGGGCGTTGATTTTCCCTCTTTGATATAATCTTCCAGTTCTTTCTGTACAGCTACAGGGCCTTCCACCTGCTCTTTGAACACGATATATCTTTCAATGATCTCGGTGTTGCTGTTATTGGTCTTTTCGATCGCTTCTTTTTGTGCTTTCAATGCACCTTTCTGGTCCTTCAGCTTCCAGAGAATTAGGGCATAAGTGTCTGACATATTCCCATATGAGTAATCCAGGTTCTTTTTCCAATCCTTTACCAGCATATACGGAGGCATGGTTTTTTTATCTTCATGTGCATCTTTCATGTATTCCAGCGATTTTGCTGAAACTTCTTTAGCGAACCCCAGGTTTTCGCCAGGCTTGTCAAGACCTTCTCCCGATAATTTCCAGGCCACTTCATTATAGAGGTTGGCTACTGTTTGTTTATTCTCAATCCTGGCAGCATATTTCTTCATCGTTGCCCAGTCCTTCTTTTCCGAAGCAGCAAAGGCCACAGCAGAGTACATATTGCTCAATGAGGACTTTTCAGCATCTGTTTTAGGCGGGAACTTCTTCATCCACTCATTCAGATAGGCGATCTTTTTGGCCGGGTCCTGTTCTTTATTGAATTTACCCTGCTCTTCAAATCTGGCCGTAGGGCCTTTGGGGAATTTTGCCAGGATCTCTTTTTTGATCTTATCTGAACTGGCCTGGTCTTTTATATTGAAATAAGTCCACATAGCAGCCGTATAATCATCTTCTTTCTTATTGCTTTTTGCCAGTAATTGATCAATCATCGGTCTGATCTTTTCGGCACCATGGTCCTTATCCACACGCATCAGTATACTGGCATAAGCCGGAAGGTAATTCGCTTTCAGGTCTGGATAGGCTGCAAAATCTTTCTCATACAGCTCCAGGTTTTGCTGCTGTGTCACTTTCATCTGTGCCAGGAAGCCGCCAAAGGAGTTCAATTCTGCCATCGCAATGCCGGAACCTTTTACCGGGTTGCCGTCTTTTGACAGTAATATGGAATATCCCTGTTCTTTATTGTTATCGATAAGCTCGTCTTTTTTAAAAACCAGCAATACGGCTTTAGTGGTATCATTGGTTTGTATTGTACCCGTCCATTTACCATCTTTCTTTTTCAGTTCCGCTTCCCGGGCCCTTACCACGCCATCATGCAGGTATGCAACCGCCATAAAATCTTCAGTGGCGCCCAGTGTTGTGCCGGTGGAGGAATATTCGAAATGTATCTCATCACCGGGCCGGGGTTGTTCGGGTAAGAATTTCAAATTGCTGTACTGGGCAAAAGCAGTCATGACTGACAGCAAAACGATGCAAAGCATTATAAATTTCGATTTCATATACATGGGTTTGTAGTTGTATGCTGTAGGTTCCGGTACGGAAGGTACGCAAGCTTTATAATACTGATTATGAATTCGTTTTCCTGTTAATGCTTTTAACATTTTCTTACTTTGTACATTTGGCGGGAACCCTGCATTTTCGTATCTTTGCAACGCAAATTAGCTGAGCATCTCGTACCCAAATCTACAATGAACGTAACCTGACCAGTCCTATCAGCTTGCCACCTGGTTCTCTTACTTCTAGACGCTCAGACGATTATTAAACGACAGATTAAAAAAAGGAGTTTTTATGAAGAGCATTGTTATGCCCAAAAATGTACAATTGAAAGAGAATACACAAGATCAATTGTCCGGTGAAGTGAATGGAACAACCCCCAGCACCAAAAAGAAAATAACTGTAGTGGATATGTGGAACCGGCACCGCAACAGGCGATCAGCCAGTACCATGATCCGGAAATGGAATTTTAATTAATGTGAAGGGCCCTTGCGGCCCTTTTTTATTCCACTTTTTCTTTCACAAAAAGAAAAGATGAAAGGGCCAGTGTGGCACCAAAGGCCTTGAACGCAGCTTCGTATTCGCCACCTTCCAGTTTTGCCAGCAGGAAGAAGAACAGGACGCCGGTCACCATCATTAACAGGATCAGGCTCCAGCGTGCCATTTCATTTTTTACCGGAGCTAATGGTATTGCATACATATAGCCCAGCACGGCAGCAAATACTCCACCCACCCCAAAGGTTACAATAAATGCAGCAACAGAATAAAAGCGGGCATAGAATACTGCAATTACAATGTCCAGTAAACTGACGATAACAAATGTTAGCAGTATCACACCTAAACAGGTGAGCAATGACCAGGAGCGGCCCCGTAACTTCATGCCGGCAAGGTAAAGAATTGTCCTGCAAATTTTTTGGCCGGAGAATGTACCAATCTTATACATTTGTGCGGACAAAAATATTTATCATACTAACCCTTCGTTCCTGACATGACAAATTCCTACCTGGACCTCGTAAAACAAACCTTTAATTTCCCCCAGGAGGGGATAGAGGTGGAGGACGGTAACCTTTATTTTAACGGCCTCGATCTGAAGGCCCTGATCGCCAAGTATGGCACACCGATGAAACTCACCTACCTGCCCAAGATCGGTATGCAGATCAAAAAGGCAAAGCAAATGTTTGCCACCGCCTTTAAAAAACACAAATACGAAGGGAAATATTTTTATTGCTATTGCACCAAAAGCTCCCATTTCAGTTTCGTGGTGGAAGAAGCCCTGAAGAGCGATATTCACCTGGAAACATCCTACGCCTACGATATCGAGATCATCAAAAAATTGTACGAGAAGAAAAAGATCACCAAGGATATTAATATTATCTGCAACGGGTTTAAACAGAAAGGCTATACCAGGCGGATCGCCAACCTGCTCAATACGGGCTTTACTAATGTGATACCGGTACTGGATAATAAGGAAGAATTGAGAGATTATGCACAGTCCGTGAAAGTGCCATTCAAATTGGGTATCCGGGTGGCCGCTGAAGAAGAGCCCAATTTCCCGTTCTATACTTCCCGCCTGGGCATCCGGGCAAAGGATATACTGGAATTCTATGTTGACCGGATCGAAGGTTATGAAAGCAAATTCCAGCTGAAGATGCTGCATATCTTCCTGAATAAAGGGATCAAGGATGATATCTACTACTGGAGCGAACTGAATAAGGTCATCAACCTCTATTGCCAGTTAAAAAAAATCTGTCCGGAACTGGACTCCATCAATATCGGTGGCGGATTTCCCATCAAACACTCACTGGGTTTTGAATACGACTACCAATTCATGATCAACGAGATCGTGCGTAATATCAAAACAGCCTGCAAGAAAGCCAAAGTGCCGATGCCGCATATCTTCACAGAATTTGGCAGCTATACCGTGGGAGAGAGCATGGCCCATATTTACAGCGTGATCGCAGAAAAAACACAGAATGACCGGGAAACCTGGTATATGATCGACTCCTCTTTTATCACCACCTTACCCGACACCTGGGGTATCGGCGAAAAATTCCTGATGCTGCCGATCAATAAATGGGACCAGGATTATCAACGGGTGGTATTGGGAGGCATTACCTGCGACAGTCATGATTACTATGATTCCGAAGAGCATATCAATGAAGTGTTCCTGCCCAAAACAAATGGTACCCCCGAACCCCTGTATGTCGGGTTCTTCCATACAGGTGCTTACCAGGACCAGATCAGTGGGTATGGAGGGATCAAGCACTGTCTCATCCCTTCGCCTAAACATATCATTGTTGGCCATGATAAGAACGGCAAACTCACCGACTGGGTGTATGCCAAACAGCAAACCGCCCAGAGTATGCTGAAAATACTGGGGTATAAATGATGACTGATTCAATTCATTCCGGATAAAATAAAAAACCCTTTCGATCGAAAGGGTTTTGTTCATCATGGCTAAACGGAATAAACAATTCCTATCTCTTGTTACTTTGTTTGCTGTAACGTTTCCATTCTTTGTATTCCCATTTGGCATAGCTCACCCGGTTCAGGTAACTTTTGTCGAGGTAGAAGCGGTTGTCATAGCCTTTCCAGTACATAAACCCCTGGGCACTGCGATGATAATACCGGCCATCGGTGAACTGGCTCATCCGAAAACCCGGTGTGGGACTGATGATAAGACCAACGGACCCATAATAGCTGTTGCTTCTGGAAACAGCAGGAGCGGGTCCGGAATTGCGATAGGGTTCGGGCTCTTTTTCCTTGGTGGCCCAGACACGGCTGGGTTTACAACTGGTGAGCACCAGCGCAGCAGTAAGAACAGTAACTGTTGACAGGATAAATGTTCGTTTCATGCGACTGAATTTAGGTTAAGAAATAAGGAACATCTTTTATAGCAACAGGCTTGGTTTATTTTTCATCCCGTGTTGATTTTGTACGAACACCATTGACAGTATTGCTGCTCCTGGCCACAGGTTCGCTGTTTTCCGGGTTTGCTTTCATCACTGTGTCCCTTGTGGCCGTTCCCTTCTTTACCAGCACTTCACCCCGGGGGGACAATTCTTTCTTTATGGACGTATCTTTTTTGATCACAGGAGGGTTGGAAGGCAACGTCTCAGAAAGCTTATCCAGCGCCAGTATCGTTCCGCTATTGGTATCCCTGCCCATGATAATATCGGTGGTGACCCAATTTTCCTTATCTGTTTCCGCTTCGTCCAGGTCCAGGAATTTCAGCGCTACCGCCTGCGAATCCTGCTGAACAGGTTCCCGTTGATTAAATAATTTGCTGGTGTACTCTTTACTGGCAGCACAGCTGGCGGCCAACGCCACTATGGTCATTAAAATCACCGCTTGTACTATTCTGAGTATTTGCATGGCTATAGATTTTATTTTTAAACAATAAAAATCTAACGTTGTAATGTTTCAATTCATTTGCCATAAAATCTTAAAATCTCTAAACATGAAATACTTTCTGATAGTATTAACAATGCTGGTGTATGGAATCAACAGCCAGGCACAAACAGCAGAAGACTCCGTAAAGGCCGTTATCAACAGGATGTTCACCGGCATGAAGAATGCTGATCCTGCACTGCTGAAAAGCTGTTTTGCCGATAGCATGGTGCTGCAAACGATCTCGCGGAATAAGGAAGGAAAGCTGATCGTCCGGAATGAAGCCCCATCGGGATTTGTTGATTTTATCAGCAAGGAAGCAGCGGGCAATGCCGATGAGCGGATCTCTTTTGATGTGGTGAAAGTGGATGGGCCCCTGGCTATTGCCTGGACGCCCTATAAATTTTACTATAAAGGGCAATTCAGTCATTGTGGGGTTAACTCTTTCCAGTTAGTTCGCTTCAATGGAGAATGGAAGATCCAGTACCTGATCGATACGAGGAGAAAACAGGGGTGTGAGTGATTTAGGTATTAGGCATTAGGAATTAGGAATTAGGTGTAGCTCACTAATTATTCAATCATTCCTTTAATAATTCCAGAGCCCGCTCAGCTGATTAATCTCAGTGAAAATCTGCAGGAAGTAAATCAATAAAGTTTTTTCTATCTGCAATAGGGTTAAAAGCCCTCCTTTGGAGGGTTGGGGAGGCCTCTATCAGCAATAAGTTTTAAAGCCCTCCTGAAGAAAATGAGGGAGGCTTTAAAAGAAACCCCCCGTGGAAACGGGGGGTGTAAACCAAAACCAACTGCTTATGAGAAAATTTT
>CAZSGD010000029.1:21928-50318 GCA_964606155.1 uncultured Chitinophaga sp.
CCCCCCGTGGAAACGGGGGGTGTAAACCAAAACCAACTGCTTATGAGAAAATTTTTATACTATTTTTTATTGGATCGAAATTTCTGTTACCTGGGGTTTGACTTCTTCCTTCTTCGGAAGGTTTAATGTCAGCACTCCATTGACGTAAGATGCTTCGATCCTCGTTGCATCAATTTTGTCGTCGATTGTGAAAGATCTCTTAAAAGAATTGAACCTGTACTCCCGGCGGATGTTCCTGCCATTTTCGTCTTTCACTTCTTCTTTCTTCTCAGCCGAGATAGTCAGCAGGGACTGATCCAGGTTCACTTTAAAATCGTTCTTCTCAAAGCCAGGAGCTACAACTTCCAGTTGGTAACTCTTTTCTGTTTCTTTGACGTTAACCGGAACATAAGACTTTCTTTCAGTTTGGTTAAAATCATTCTTAAATAATACCGGCAGTTCTGTGAACAGGTCATCTACCAGTGAGTTGAATGTGGACTGAAAGGGTCTGCCATTAAATTTTACGTGTGTCATAGCTATTTAGTTTTTTATGATTTGTTATTTGTGGTACGGTACTTCAAACGATGTACCACGGCATTTTTTCCTGACATCTCTGGCAGAAATGGCCAGGATAGAAAGACATTATTTCCGAAATGAGGAAATTTTGCTGCCAGATTTTCCTTTCAACTTGTATAAAGCCGTTACGATAAACATTTTGGTTACCTTTGCGTTCTATTCAAAACAATACAAGAAATGTATCCTGAAGAAATTGTAATACCCATGAAAGAGGAGCTGACCGAAAATGGTTTCACAGAGCTCCTTTCTTCTGAAGAAGTTGAAAACCAGTTATCGAAAGATGGCACTACCCTGGTTATGATCAATTCCGTTTGTGGTTGCTCTGCGGGCACCGCAAGACCGGGTGTATTGATGGCGGTGGCTAATACTCCCAAAAAACCTGATTTCCTCACCACCAGTTTTGCCGGTTTTGATATTGAAGCTATCAGGACTTTGCGTCAGCACCTGATGCCTTATCCTCCGTCTTCACCATCCATTGCGTTGTTTAAAAACGGTCAACTCGTTCACTTCATTGAAAGGCACCAGATAGAAGGCCGGCCTGCCCAGGTCATTGCGCAGAACCTGATCGGTGCTTTCGAGCAACACTGCAACTAGTTACTTACACATATTTCTGCGGGGCTAACAGCTATTGATTATTAGCTGTTAGCTTCCATCTTTTAGCTATATTCGCTTTTATTAACCAACAGCATGTATCCAAACCTGTATTACGCTTTCAAGGATCTTTTTGGTGTAGAGTGGAAATTCCTTCGTTTTGTAAATTCTTTCGGTTTTTTTGTCGCTATCGCTTTTATTGTGTCGGCCATTGTGCTCACCAGCGAATTGAGGCGTAAGAGCAAACAAGGCCTTTTTCAGCCCACCGAAATGCAGGTGATGGTAGGCCATCCGGCCAGTATTGCTGATCTCTTGCTTAATTTCTTACTGGGATTTTTATTAGGCTTTAAAATAGTGGCCCTGTTCATTATGGACAGTTCTGCCACAGAGGACCCGCAGGCCTTTATTTTTTCCACACTGGGAAGCTGGCCGGCCGGGATACTGCTGGGCCTCTTTTTTGCAGGGCTGAAATGGTGGGAAAAGAACAAGCAAAAGCTGGAAAAACCTGAGAAAAGAGTGGTTCGGATCTGGCCACATGACAGGGTGGGGGAAATAACCATCATTGCCCTGGTTTTTGGGCTTTTGGGGGCCAAATTGTTCGACATTTTTGAGAACTGGTCTGGGTTTTTAAAAGAACCCTCCGCCTATATATTTTCGGCCAAGGGGCTTACTTTTTATGGGGGGTTGATCTGTGCAGCGCTAGCCATCTGGTGGTATGCCAGGAAGCATAAAATCGGCTTCTGGCACCTCAACGACGCTTTTGCACCTACTATGATGCTGGCCTATTCCCTGGGCAGGATCGGCTGCCAGGTGTCTGGGGACGGCGACTGGGGGGTCGATAACCTGGCCCCCAAGCCGGTAAGCTGGCTGCCTGACTGGATGTGGGCCTATCGTTATCCACATAATGTAAATGAAGTGGGGGAAAAAATTCCAGGGTGTACAGACAGCAAATTCTGCTTTCAGCTGGAAAATCCCGTGTTCCCAACTCCCTTCTACGAGGTTATCGCCTGTTTTATTCTCTTCCTCATTTTGTGGTCACTAAGAAAAAGATTCAAAGTACCCGGAACATTGTTTGCATTGTACCTGATGCTAAATGGCATAGAACGCTTTTTTATTGAAAAAATCAGAGTAAACACCACTATTAACATATTCGGATTTCATCCCACACAGGCAGAGGTGATCTCCACAGGCCTGTTTCTCACGGGTCTTTTTCTGTGGATCTATTTGCGGAAAAAAGCGGCTGGGAATAAAACTGTCGCAGAAGCGACTGAGCCCCTATAATTTGTAGGGTTTCCCCAAATAATTTTGGGGTTTTACTTGGAGAAACGCCATCCGGGTGTTAAGTTTAGCCAACCTTTCCGACGTGAAAACGTTTGCACAGATGCTGTGAGTAATTTTCCCTCCCAATAACTATGATATACGGTCATTAATCTGTATTTTTGCAGGCAGTCCAGGACGGTAATTTCATATTCTGCAATTAACTATCCATTTGCAACATTCTGCAAACAAAGACTGTCTATTATTCGTTGTTACTTAAATTGTTTTAGTTATGCGGCAGCTAAAAATTGCTACCCAGATCACCAACAGGGATTCCCAGGCAGTAGAGAAGTACTTACAGGAAATTTCAAAGATCCCGATGATCACCCCGGAGGAGGAAACAACTCTGGCCCAGCGGATCAAGATGTTCAATCGTAATCCTGTAGATTCTCAAAGGGCTTTGGATAAACTAGTGCAGGCCAACCTGCGTTTCGTGGTATCTGTGGCCAAGCAATATCAGCACCAGGGATTGTCATTGAGTGATTTAATTAACGAGGGTAACCTCGGCTTGATCAAAGCGGCACAACGCTTTGACGAAACCAAAGGTTTCAAATTCATTTCTTACGCGGTATGGTGGATTCGCCAGTCCATCCTGCAGGCGTTGGCAGAGCAGGGCAGATTAGTCCGCCTGCCTCAAAACAAAATTGGCACTTATAACAAAGCAAATAAAGCCTATATGGCTTTTGAGCAGGAACACGAAAGAGAGCCCTCCACCGAGGAACTCGCCGAATTGCTGGAGATGAGTGAAACAGAGATCAACAACATTTTCCAAAGCAATACCCGTCACACTTCACTGGATGCCCCCGTGCATGAGGCTGAAGATGTGGCTATGGGCGACCTGCTGGAAGGCAGCGATGACACAGACGACGATGTGATGAAAGATTCACTCAGAAATGAGATCCGTCGTGTGCTGAAATCACTTTCTCCCAGGGAAGCGGAGATCGTCAATGCTTATTTTGGCCTTGATGGCGAAAATGGTGTTACGATCGAACAGATCGGCCAGAAATACGATCTTACCAAAGAGCGTATCCGCCAGATCAAAGAAAGGGCTATCAAGCGCTTACAAAAAGCCAGGTACAGCAGTGCTTTAAAAGCATACCTGGGTTAAACATATTTGTTCCGCCTGCAGCGGAACTGATAGCGTTAAATTGGTGGGTTTTATTAATGACAGTCCCGACGTTAAGTCGGGATTGTTTTTTTAATACACTTTTAAAACCTTTTATCGTTCCGGCGGTTAATTTTGTAGCGTTTATGAAAACAAGATATTTCCTTTTTGTTGCGGCTCTTAGTATGCTCTTCACATCCTGTGAAAGAAAAATCGACTTCGAACTAAGGGACGCGGCAGAAAAGCTGGTGGTGGAAGGATCCATTGAGAACGGACAGCCGCCAGTGGTCTATTTATCCAAAAGCCTGGACTATTATTCCGAGCTATCACCTTTCATCCTGGCCAATAGTTTTGTACACGGAGCCGATGTGTACCTGTCCAACGGAACACTTACCCATAAACTGAAAGAATATGCCGTTCCCATCGGACAGGGATTCAGCTTTTATTATTATTCTATCGATTCATCTGACCTGGCCACGGCCTTCACAGGCACTTTCAATACTAACTATTCTCTGAGGATAATATGGCAGAGTAAGGAGTATACGGCCACCACCCGGATACCCGCCATTACAAGGCGTATAGACTCCCTATATGGAAAGCCGGCACCACCCGGTAACCCACCCGGGAAAATGGCACTGATGATCAAAGCTTATGACCCGCCGGGTTTTGGCGACTATGTGCGTTATTATACTAAACGGAACAGCGAACCCATTTATCCGGGTTTGAATTCTGTTTACGACGACCAGATCATTGACGGGACCGTCTATGAGGTGCAGGTGGAACGGGGAATAGAAAGGGTGGGATACACTCCGGAAGCCTATAGTTATTTTGACAGGGGAGATACAGTAACACTGAAACTTTGCAATATTGACAAAGCTACCTATGATTTTTGGCGTACCATGGAGTTTACCTATGCCACGGTAGGCAACCCATTTTCCTCACCCACCAAAGTGCTGAGTAATATTAAAGGCGGGGCATTAGGGTATTTTGGAGGATATGCCGCTCAGTATCGCACCATCATCATGCCACAATAAAGCCGATACTATCAACATTTTATTCAGTAAGCCCATAGAGTCGTGCAGCTGACCCTGCTGAATAAAGATTAACCAGTAATTTTGCACCCTGTCATCAACAGGTTATAAATCATTAAGAATGGAAGCCACAGAAAGAGTTCATTGTTTGATCATCGGGTCCGGACCGGCTGGGTATACCGCCGCTATATACGCCTCCAGGGCAAATTTAAAGCCCGTACTGTACCAGGGAATACAACCGGGCGGTCAGCTCACCATTACTACGGAAGTGGAAAACTATCCGGGTTATGCCAACGGGGTTCAGGGGCCGGAAATGATGGTGGATTTTGAAAAACAGGCTGCCAGGATGGGAGCAGATATCCGCTATGGTTTGGCTACCCAAGTTGATTTTTCAGCACAGCCCTTTAAAGTACAGATCGACGAGGAAAAATGGATCGAAGCAGATTCGGTGATCATTGCCACGGGTGCATCCGCCAAATGGCTCGGACTTGAAAGCGAACAAAGGCTGAATGGTTATGGGGTCAGCGCCTGTGCAGTCTGTGATGGTTTCTTTTTCCGGGGAAAAGAAGTAGCTATTGTGGGAGCAGGAGATACGGCAGCTGAAGAGGCTTTATATCTTTCCAAACTTTGCACCACGGTCCACATGATCGTTCGCAAAGACGCTATGCGTGCCAGCAAAGTGATGCAGGACCGGGTATTGAACACCTCTAATATTAAAGTGTACTGGAATTCCGAAACCGATGAAGTACTGGGTGATAAGAATGTGAAGGCAGTGCGGATAAGGAACAACAAAACCGGTGAAAAGCAGGAGATACCTGTGAGTGGATTCTTTGTTGCCATTGGCCACCAGCCTAATTCAGATATTTTCAAAGGGTTCCTGGAAATGGACGAAGCCGGATATATCATAACGGTTCCCGGCACTTCCAAAACAAATGTGGAAGGCGTTTTTGCTGCCGGTGATGTGCAGGATAAGATCTACAGGCAGGCTGTAACGGCAGCCGGAAGTGGCTGTATGGCAGCATTGGATGCAGAACGTTATCTTAGCGCAAAAGGAATTCACTAAGCACTTACTGTTTGTCAAATCAGCTTACCATATCACTCAATAATGTACGCTTCAGGGCCTATCATGGTATCCACCCGGAAGAAAGACAGAAAGGAAATGATTTTGTGGTGAATATGCAGGTGCAATTTGAACCGCTCAACGGGGTTATCACATCGCTGGAAGAAACCATTGATTATTCCGTGTTATTCGAGATCATTAACAGGCAAATGCAGCAACCGGTTGACCTGCTGGAAACCCTGGTACAACAGATGGCCATAGCGGTCCATCAGCGTTTTCCTGCTATAAAACAGGTTGATGTATCTGTTGAAAAACTCAATCCGCCGATCGATAAGTTTACGGGCAGTACCGTTGTGAATTATACCGCCCGTTATTAATACCATTTCATTTTCAGCTCTCCATTTCCACCAGTTCAGCTTTACCTATCCACGATTCCATCTTGTTGGTGGATGAGTAAATACGGACCCCTTTTAATTCTTTTGGATAATCGTGCCACAGGTAGTTGGCGCTGATCACACTGATCACCTGGATCACCGGTCCGGCAGGCTCGTCGGCCACAAAATCAAATTCCCAGATACCATCAGGAGGAAATTGCACATACACATAAGGTACAAGCCGGCCATTTTTCCAGCCTCCGGTATTTACTTGTCCTACCGCATCAATACTTAATGTGGGGGGATGGGTCTTATAAACCGTAGTATTCACTTTTAAGACCCTGAGGATTTTTTTACTTGACATAGTCATTGTTTTAAGGCCCAAAACTCCGCCGTTAACCATAATCAGAAAAGAAGGGAAACACCTTTTATGGGAAGGTGAAAAAACGGTGAGTTGTCTATCAGAGTACTTTATTTTTCCACTTCCCGCTTTTGATATACCAAAATGATAAGGAGAAGATGCTGATCCAGTACAACCATTCACTCATCCAGCCGTAAGTAATAGATAGATGGTATTTTTCCAGCACGAAGTATACATAGAGGCAATACAAAACGATCGTGACCAGCTCAATCAGGAAGGTGACCCTGCTGTTACCGGTACCTGTAACCGCATTGAGCCAAACCACAGAAACGGCCATCAGCACCATGGCCAACGTAACTACTCTCACAACAGGAATAGCAGCAACGACAAATGCTTTATCCTGCCCGAAAATGGAGAGTAACACATCAGGGAAAAGATTGATCAATATTGCCAGGATAACGGCAAAGCCAGCACTTAATTTGATGATCTTTATGATCAGCATTTCTACCTGGTCATGTTTACCCTGGCCAATGATATTGCTGACCATGGCGGAACTGGTGGCGGCAAAAGCCCAAACCACGCAACCCACCAGGCCGAAAACATTTCTCATCACATTTGATACGGCAAGAGCGGTTTGCCCGTGATGCTCCACCAGGATATAAAAAAACTCCCAGCTGATGATACTGATCGCTAACTGAAAAACAAGAGGCAATGAAATGGACAGGATCTGGTTGGCATATTCCTTATCCCGGCGAAAATGCCTGAACAGGGAGAAGCGTTTACTGATCCCCTTGTAATGGATCACAATAAAAATGACAAACATGCCGGTGAATTCAGCAATGACGGAAGCCACAGCGGCGCCATTCAATCCCATTTCTGGAAAACCCCAGTTGCCAAAAATGAGCAGTATATCGAAGCCAACATTGGCAATGGTTTCGGCCAGGGTACCGCTTACCAGGTAACGGCTGTTATTGGTGCCCACGAGTAAGGCATTGCGCATCTGGTATATATAGAGAAAGGGCAATCCCCATATCCTGATCCGGAGAAAGGATATAGCATCTTCTGCTCTTTCTGCATCATGCAAAACAGATCGTAAAATAGGTGGTGCAGCAAACCAGGTGAGCAATATGCCCACAACAGCGATAATCAGGGAGATAAAGACACCCTGCCCGAAAATTTTACCGATCTCGTCCGGGCGGTTTTCACCCGCACGCCTTGCAATAAGTGTTTGCAATCCGCCGTTCAGTCCAAAACCGATCATGGCAAAAATGAGATAATAAACGCCGGTGATACTGGCCGTGGCCAGCGCTTTCTGGTCGTAATGGCCCAGGAAGATATTGTTGGTGATAAAATTGATCTGGGGTACCAGCATGGCGAGGCTGATCGGCAATGCGATCTTCAATATCTGCCTGTTGCTGATGTCTACCTGTAAGTTGCTATATGATGCCGGAGCTGCCATACTCAAAAAGATGGCAAAATTATGATATTTAAACTTTTGACTAATATTGCACGCAATGAAAAGAGAAGAAGTGAAGCAGTTGTTACAAATAAAGGCAGAAGATAACGACAATCAACAACCGGTTTTATGCCTCAAAGCCGGGGAGAACCACTGCTCCTTTGCTATTATCGACAGGTCCACCCACACGTTAAAATCACTGGTTTATTATACGGCGGAGAAGGTTACTGAATCAAGGCTCGATGCTCTTTTAACAGCCCACCCCGAACTCACTGGCCCATTTAACAGCATTTGTATTGGTTACGATTATCACCAGGCCATGCTGATGCCTGTTCACCATCCTGCACCACCGAAAGAATGGATGCATGCGGTGTATGGCAACAATGGATCGGCTTCGGTTATGCTAACAGACCAGGTGACCGGGCGGAAACTGCAGAACGCATTTTATGTGCCGGCAAAAATTCATGAATGGATGAGCACCCATTTCAGGCGGGCCACCTTTTTTCATGAGTATTCTATTGTACCCGCTATGCGTGAGACGGAGGGTAAAAATTACCTGCTGGCCGATTTTCAGCACGAAGATTTTGTATTATCTGTTATTAAGGATAATCAACTGGTACTGGCACAGGCATACTATTATTCCACTCCTGAGGATGTATTGTATCATTTGTTAAAGGTTTGCGGGGAATTTGCATTATCACAGCAGGAAGTGCAATTGCAGATTTCCGGCCTGGTGGATAAACAATCTGCTTTATACAAAGAATTGTATCAATACTTTATTCATATTTCTTTCCGGGAGCCAACCTGGAAAGCGCCATCTCATGAATATCCTTCGCATTTTTTCACTTCCTTAAATGACCTGGCTTTATGCGCATCATAGGAGGGGAGCATGGTGGCCGTAAATTCAATCCGCCATCAAAAATGCCTTATACCCGGCCTACTACCGATATTGCGAAGGAAGGCCTCTTTAATGTGTTGCAACATAAGCTGGATTTTGAAAAATTGAAAACGCTGGACCTGTTTGGTGGTACAGGCAGCATCAGTTATGAACTGGCTTCCCGGGGTGTACAGGACCTGACCATCGTGGAAAAAGACAATGCCATGTATGAGTTCATTAAAAAAACGGCGGCTGAACTGCGGATCGAAGGACTGAAGACCGTGAAGATGGATGTGTTCAAATTCATGGAGCAATGCAGGGATAAGTTTGATTTCATTTTTGCGGGCCCGCCTTATGCATTAACCAATATTGATGACCTGCCCAAAATGGTTTTTGAAAAACAGTTATTGAACCCCAACGGCTGGTTCGTACTGGAGCATACCCCCCGGAATGAGTACAAGAGTTTTCCTTATTATAAATCAGAACGCAATTACGGCACCACTGTTTTTACCACTTTTATCAACAGCCAGTCCTAAACTTTAAGCTTTCAGCCTTGAGCCTTATAATCCATCATCTATTAACTTATCTGTATCTTTATATTATGATGCCAGCCATTTATGTTCTTTAATTTCTTTCTTAAATCGTTCCGGATACTTTTACTGCCTTTTGCATTGATCTATTGGTTAGTGATCGGGATTAGAAACTGGCTATATGATAAGAAGATCATCCCCTCCACCAGTTTTGGAATGCCCCTGATCTGCGTCGGTAATCTAGCGGTGGGTGGTACCGGTAAATCACCCATGGTGGAATACCTGGTCATGAATTTAAAGGACCGGTTTAAAGTGGCTACGCTCAGCCGCGGGTATAAACGCAGAACAAAGGGATATGCGCTGGCCGACGGTAACAGCACGGCCCTGGACATTGGAGATGAACCCATGCAGTTTCACCTGAAATTCCCGGATGTTCCGGTGGCGGTGGGGGAAGAACGAATAGTGGCGATCCCCCAGTTATTGCACGACCGGCCCGAAACCGAAGTGGTGATACTGGATGATGCTTTTCAGCACCGGGCGATAAAGGCAGGACTGAATATCGTACTCACGGACTTTAATAATTTGTTTACCCGTGATTTTTACCTGCCTACCGGGGACCTGAGAGATCTTCGCAGCAGCTATAAAAGGGCAGAGATACTGGTGGTGACAAAATGTGACCCGGAGATCACAGAGGAGGAAAGAAAGAAGATCATTAAAGAGATCAGGCCACTGCCCGCACAGCCGGTTTTTTTTACCACCACTGCTTATGGTACCCTGTATCATATCCTTAATAAAGAAAAAACCAGTATAGGTGAGGATACAGAAGTGCTGCTGGTAACGGGTATTGCCAACCCGGCCCCTTTAAAAGAATTGCTGGAAAAACATTGTGAAAGCTATACCATGCTGCAATATTCAGATCATCATATTTTCACGATCGATGATCTGAAGGAGATCCGGAAAAAGTATAATACTATGCAGGGTGAAAAGAAGATATTACTGACCACCGAGAAAGATGCGGTGAGGCTGGTGAAATTTAATATGGCCATACAGGACCTCCCGCTGTTTGTTTTACCGGTCCGGCATCATTTTTTATTTGGGGAGGAAGTGGCATTTAAACAACAGATCATTGATTTTATTCAACAATTTAAGAAGAGCAAGTAAATAACATGGGAAGAAAGAATTCAAAAAAGAAGAAACAAAAGGAGAAACAACGACAACATCCATCCAAACTGGTGAAAGGTGTGCTGGATATAACCCGTTCAGGAATGGGCTTTGTAACGATAGAAGGTATGGAGACCGATGTACTGATCCGGCCTTCCGATTTTAATACCGCCCTGCATGGAGACACGGTTCGGGTATCCATCAAAGAAACATTCAGTGGCGGACGCCGGGTTCAGGGTGTGATCAAAGAAGTACTGCAGCGCAAACGTTCTGAATTTATCGGTCACCTGCAAATGAATAAGGGCTTTGCCTTTTTTGTGGCTGATATGGATAAACCAATGCCGGATATTTTTATTCCGCTGTCCAATATCAATAAAGCTAAAGATGGCGACCGGGTGGTGGTAAAACTATTGCAATGGGAAGGTGACGGGAAGCGGCCCGTGGGTGAAGTGGTGGCTGTGATGGACGCGGAGAACAGTAATGATGCGGCCATGAAAGAGATCCTGCTGGACGCAGGTTTTCCCCTCCAGTTCTCAGACGAGGCACTGGAAGTGGCCGCAAGGATACCGGACACTATTTCGGCTGAAGAAATTAAAAAGCGAAATGATATCAGGCCTATTTTCACGATCACTATCGATCCTGTGGATGCCAAAGATTTTGATGACGCATTATCCATCCGCAAACTAAAGAACGGCAATTATGAAATAGGGGTGCATATAGCAGATGTGAGCCATTACCTGGAATATGATAATGACCTGGATAAAGAAGCTTACCAGCGTGCTACGTCGGTGTACCTGCCAGACCGGGTGAATCCCATGCTGCCGGAGCATATCTCCAATGTGCTATGTTCGCTGCGACCAAAAGAGGATAAGCTGACATTCTCTGCCATCTTTCAATTATCGCCTAAAGCTGAAGTGAAACAATACTGGCTGGGTAAAACAGTGATCCATTCCGACCACCGGTTTACCTACGAAGAGGTACAGGCAATCATCGAAGAAAAAGCAGGTTTGTATGCCGAAGAAATTCTTATCCTGAATGACCTGGCACAACGGATGCGAAAGAAACGTTTCCAGCATGGGGCGATCAATTTCTCTTCGCAGGAGGTACGTTTCAAATTGGATGAAAAAGGTGACCCCATCGGTATCATGGTGAAGGAGAGCAAGGAAGCCCACCAGCTGATCGAGGAATTCATGTTATTGGCCAATAAAACGGTGGCAGAGAATATCTCTAAAATTAAATTCAACAATAAACCACTGCCATTTCCTTACAGGATACATGATGATCCCGATGAGGAAAAACTGGTACCCTTTGCCGCTTTTGCCAAAAAATTCGGGCACAAATTTGATACCTCCTCACCGGAAGCGATCACCGCTTCCTTCAATCAATTATTGAAAGATGTGCATGGGCGGCCAGAACAGCATGTACTGGAACAACTGGGTATCCGTACTATGGCAAAAGCCAAATACACTTCGGAAAATGTGGGGCATTACGGGCTGGGGTTTGAACATTATTGTCATTTTACCTCGCCCATCCGGCGCTACCCTGATATAATGGTACACCGCATTCTGGAGGAAGTATTAAAAAATAAGATACACCCGGATAAAAGACTGGAAGATAAATGCAAGCATAGCAGTGAAAGGGAACGGGCTGCCATGGAAGCCGAGCGGGCGGCTAATAAATATAAACAGGTGCAATACATGAAAAACTACCTGGGAGATGAATTTGAAGGCGTGATCAGCGGAGTGGCCAGTTTCGGGTTTTGGGTGGAAACAGTGGAACATAAATGTGAAGGATTGGTGAGCCTGAACAGTTTGCTGGAATACGATGAATTCC
Organism: uncultured Chitinophaga sp.; assembly: GCA_964606155.1. Classification (GTDB taxonomy): domain Bacteria; phylum Bacteroidota; class Bacteroidia; order Chitinophagales; family Chitinophagaceae; genus JJ008. The sequence continues at coordinate 34,180 of CAZSGD010000029.1, forward strand.
GCCATGTGGAATCGGAGTATTGTTTGGTGGGACAGAGAAGCGGCAAAAAATTCAGGATGGGGGATAAAGTATGGATTAAAGTGGTGGCTGCCAACCTGACCAAGCGCCAATTGGATTATGAGTGGGTGGTGGCCGGTGAACTGGGTGCAGAAAAAATAACGAAGGAAAGAAGAAAGAAAAGAAAATGATACTTATTTTGAGCTATGCAAAGTTTTGAACTGCTGTCACAAAAATTCGCCCTTCATTTTGATAAGCGGCATTTTCCGGAAGAGCCGGCATCTCTATATGACCCCAATGAATATTTTCTCAAATTGGGCGGCAAACGTATCCGCCCGGTACTTTGCCTGATGGGGAATGAGTTGTTTGATGAGATTAAGAAGGATGCCTGGCATGTGGCGACTGCAATAGAGCTCTTTCACAATTTTACATTGATACACGATGATATCATGGATAAGGCCCCGATTCGCCGCGGTATGCCCACCGTACATGCTAAGTTTGGTGAGAACACCGCATTGCTGGCAGGGGATGTGATGCTGGTATCGGCTTATGAAGAACTGAATAAGATCAGTGTTGATTACATACAATCTATTCTTACGTTGTTTAACCGTACCGCCAGGCAGGTTTGTGAAGGGCAGCAAATGGATATGGATTTTGAGTCGATGGATAATGTGAGCCTGGACCAATACCTGAAGATGATAGAATTGAAAACCTCGGTGGCGCTGGCGGCCAGCTTACAAACCGGTGCCATACTTGGCGGTGCAGGCGAAAGGAACCAGCACCTTCTCTATGATTTTGGGAAAAAACTGGGTATAGCTTTCCAGGTACAGGACGATTACCTGGATGCATTTGGCGATCCGGCTAAATTTGGTAAACAGGTGGGCGGGGATATACTCGCCAATAAAAAGACTTTTTTATTGCTGCATGCACTATCCACGGCTTCTGCCGTTCAGCAAACAGAACTTAAAAAACTGATGAAAGGCAACGGCCCCGATAAGGTGGAAAAAGTGCTCCAGGTATTCCGTGATTGCAAAGTGGACCAATGGGCCCTGCAATTAAAAGATAAATACTTTGATGAAGCCCTCAAACACTTAGAAGATGTGGCTGTGCTTTCGAAAAGAAAAGAACCACTCACAAACCTGGCGGGGTTCCTGGTGAAAAGAGAATATTAAAAGACATCAGCGGTACATCGCTTCCATGTCAAATCCATTGAACAGGCTGATGGCAATGATCGCCACGTCGATCAGCAAACTCAGGAATAATACGGGTATCGTGATCTTTGTAGGCATTGCGGCCAGGTTCACGATCAGGCAGGCGGCCATCGCCCCGATTATAAAGGGCCAGAAAATAAAATTATTCCCCGTTAGCAATACCACCATTACGGTAAATATGGTAAACACACAACCATGGCCGGCAATAGCAAAAGCTGTCCACCCAAGGCGGTTTTTTTCCTGCTGATCAGACCAGGTCATAAATCGTTTCCATAAGGAAGGTTTGCTGTTTGCCTGACTGTGAGCAGGTGCATATCTGTGCTGAATTACCGTTTGCATACATTTAGTTTTTTGATGCCGCAAAGATGGAAAACGGGGGGTGGGTGATGACTGATCTGTGTGAGTGAAGGGGCTGATTTTTGTCATGCAATAACATTGCCGTTCATTTAAAAATGGGCAATTAATTACTCCTTCAATTGATTTTTTCCCTATTTTAACCCTATCAAAACCAACTGATGATGGCAAATTCCCTTTTCAGAAAAAAGTCGATTGATAAGATCGTTTCGGACTCAGAACTTGCGAATGATGATATTCATAGCCATGGATTAAAAAGGGTGCTGACATTAAAAGACCTTACTTTTTTTGGTATTGCCGCAATTATTGGAGCAGGAAGTTTCAGCAGTCTCGGTGGTGCGGTGTTTAATGGAGGCCCCGGGGTAGTGATCTTATTCATCATAACCGGAATTGCCTGTGCCTTTACAGCTTTTTGCTATTCCGAGTTTGCCAGCCGTATCCCGGTGGCCGGAAGCGCCTATACCTATGCATATGCCAGTTTTGGGGAATTGTTTGCCTGGATAATTGGCTGGGCTCTCATCATGGAATATTCAATTGGTAATATATATGTTGCTTTTAGCTGGAGCGATTATTTTACGTCGTTTTTAAGCAAGCTCAATGTTCATATTCCTGACTACCTGGCCTGCAGTTATAAAGAGGCACAGAAAGCAGTGGCTGAAGGCAGCTCCAACCAGGAGTTGCTGAATGCCTGGCAATCGGCCCCCAGGCTTGGAAGCCTCCGGATCATTTTTGATCTTCCTGCCATTATCATAAACCTGCTGATTACCTACCTTGTATTCAGAGGTATAAAAGAAAGCAGAAACTTCAGCAATGTGATGGTTATACTGAAACTGGCGATCGTGGGCCTGGTGGTATTGGTGGGCGGATACCTGGTCTTCTCCAATGGATTGACATTTAACTGGACCCCGCCAGACCCGGAAGGGGTGCGATCATTTATGCCAAACGGATTTAGTGGGGTGATGATGGCTGTCAGCGGGGTTTTCTTTGCCTATATAGGCTTTGATGCAGTCAGCGTGCTGGCAGAGGAAAGTAAAAATCCACAACGCGACCTTCCAAGAGGAATGATCCTTTCCCTGGTTATTTGCACCATAGTATATATTCTCCTTACCCTGGTTTTGACAGGGGCAGTGAATTATAAAAATTTCGATGGCGTTGGAGACCCGCTGGCCTTTATTTTTGAAAAGCAAAACCTGGATATTGGCTGGATGCAGTTGCTGGTGGCTATTTGTGCAGTGGTGGCCATGACAAGTGTTCTCCTGGTTTTTCAAATGGGACAGCCAAGAATCTGGATGAGTATGAGCCGTGACGGACTTATGCCACCTGTATTTCAAAAAATTCATGCGAAATTCAAAACTCCTTCTTTTGCAACCATCGTTACCGGGCTGGTGGTAGGGGTACCCATACTGTTTACAGACAAAACCTTTGTACTGGACTTTACCAGTATCGCAACCTTGTTTGCTTTTGTGCTCGTTTGCGGTGGGGTATTGTTGATCCCCAGGAGAGAAAAAGTGCCCGGCAGGTTTTCTATTCCCTATGTGAATGGCCAGTTTCTTTTCCCGCTGATCATTATTGGCGCCTTTCTCTTATTTGTTATGCTGAGCAAAGGATACATTTCGGATATGTTCAATTTTGATTTTTCAGCCAATGAAGATTATGTCAGGGGTGAAGCCAGTTTTATGGACCTTGCCACCCCAAAGATATCTCTGATAGTATTTTGGATAATTTGCTTAGCGTTGTCGGTCCTGACAATCTTTAAGAAGTATTCGCTGATACCCCTGATGGGTGTTTCCACCTGCCTTTATTTGCTTACAGGAATGACAAAGAGCAACTGGGCCTGGTTCCTGATGTGGCTGGCACTGGGTATCATCCTGTACTTTATTTATGGCCGGAAGCATAGCAAACTGGCCCAAAAACCCGCTTAATAGTATTTTGTAATGGTTACCTTACGATGCCATCTCTAAAAGGGATGGCATCATTATTTTTGCAGTATGAAGTACCAGGTAGGAGATACAGTGCTGATCCTGCACTCGAATGAAGAAGCCGTAGTGGTGGATATTATCAATGACAAAATGCTGATGGTGGACGTAAAGGGCGTGGTGTTCCCGGTGTATATGGACCAGGTGGATTTTCCTTATTTCAAAAGATTTACGGAAAAGAAAAATATACCTGTAAAAAAAGAAAAGAAATATGTAGATGATCTTCGAAAAGAAAAAGGGAGCAAAGAAGACCATGTGGCCGATGGTGTATGGCTGACCTTTTTGCCTGTGATGGAAACCGATGAGTTTGGAGATGATGTGGTAGCGGAACTAAAACTGCATTTGCAGAACAGGACTGAAATGGCTTATCGGTTTGTTTATAAACTTCATTTTTTTGGCCGGTCCGATTTTGAACTGAAGAATGAAGTGGGCGGTTTCAAAGATTTTTATCTGCATGATATCCCCTTTAGCGATTTGAATGACAGCCCAACATTTGATTTTGAGTTTTCATTGGTACATCCTGATAAGACAAGAGCAGGACATTATGAGGCTTCTGTAAAACTGAAACCCAAACAGCTTTTTACCAAAATAGAAGAACTCAAAAAAAACAACCAGGCCACTTTTTCACAGTTGCTATTTGATAAATACCCCGATAAAGCGGTGGAAGATAAAGTGGAACTGGGGCCATTGGCAGCAAAGGGGTTTAAGTTGTATAACGCCGCAGAGGGCCGGCGTCACCTGGAGCCCGCAAGAACAGTGGTGGACCTGCATATAGAAAAGCTGACCGATAACTGGAAGCGCCTGAGTAATTATGAGATCGTGAGTCTCCAGTTAAAAACTTTTGAAAAGTATTATGACCTGGCCCTGGCGCATCATCAGCCTTCGCTGATCGTGATCCATGGTGTGGGAGAGGGCAAATTGCGGGATGAGATACATGATATCCTGCGCTTGAAACGGGAAGTAAAATCCTTCGTCAATCAATATGACCCGCGATTTGGTTATGGGGCTACCGAAATATTCTTTCAGTATTAATGGTGAGGTGTTGCCACTGAAACACAGAAAATTATTCTCTTTAAGCCAGGTATTGTTTTCAAAATCACAGCTTGCATGGAAGATTTCGGGGCAGGTCTTCCATTTTTAATCAGTATTTTTGCAGTTGCTACAAGCCGGGTTATCGCTTTATCCGCTTCGGCGGGTGAGGAGGAAAGTCCGGACAGCACAGAGCCATGCACCGGTGAACAGCCGGCTTCCTGTAAAAGGGAAAGAGAGAGTGCCACAGAAAATAACTGCCGACGCCGGATTTTTAGTGGAGGTAAACCTGCCTTCGCTAAAGCTCCGGCAGGTAAAGGTGAAAATGTGAGGTAAAAGCTCACAGCTTATGATGGTAACATCATTCGCGGGTAAACCTTGCATGCTGAAATGCCACGTATAGTACCGTTTTAAGGGCTGCTCGTTCAAGGTACAGGGTAGGCAGATGGATCCCGGCAAGTAATTGACGGGACAGATAAATGATAGCCATCCCGCATTGCGGGATACAAAATCCGGCTTACAGGCTTGTAGCTTTTTTTTAAAACCTTGTCTATGCGCAAAACACTGCTCTTCACAATTCTTTTGGCTGCTTTTATCAGTTCCTGTAAAAGCAAATCAGCTGACAAAACAAGCAAACCTTCTTCCCCCGATAGTGCTGCTGCAACAACTAAACCTGTTGACAGTGTGGCTTCACCTGATAGGGGATGGACAGAACAATTGCGCCAGTTAAACCAGGATATTCTTTCTGTTTTCAAGAACAGGAACTATAGTTCACTTGAAAACTTCATTGATCCGGAATTGGGATTGCGGTTTACGCCATATCGTTATGGACTTGAAAAAATGGATGTTGTTTTATCACGGAAAGCATATTTGGACCTGGTAAAAGCGAAGCAAAAGAAAATGAACTGGGGAGAGTTTGATGGTACGGGTGATCCCATCCAATTAACATTTGAAAAGTATGTGGAAAGATTTGTGTATGATGCAGATTTCCTGAAACCGGAAAAATTTGAGTCGGGGAAAATCACCGATAGTATGGTTGCCGCGAAAGTCGTTTATAATACTTATAAAGACTGCTATTATACTTATAGTTACTTCTCAGGATTTGAACAGAAATATGAGGGTATGGACTGGAGAAGCCTTCGCCTTGTTTTCAACCTGCGGGAAGGGAAATTATACCTGGCAGGAATTATCCATGATGAATGGACAATTTAGTATCATTTAGATAAAGAGGCGCCTATATAACCTCCCAGTTCCATCATCCAGGCAATTCCTAAATGAACCATCAGCCCTCCAAAGATGGACCGGGTGTGATATACGACTATACCCAGCAGCAAGCCCCCGAAATAAGAACTGATACATTCACCCAAAGGTTTGCCAAAATGTATGGTGCAATAAAAACAGGCCATGGCCAATATCGCATCTTTGCCTGCCCATTTCATAAATGCCAGTACAAGGAACCCCCTGAAAAAAAATTCGATGGTGATGAAATCGCTGCCATAAGCGAGCTCAAAGATCAATTGATGCCACCAGTTCATGTTCTCTTCCCGGTATACCCCCCTGATCAATTGTATCTTGGGATACATATCTAAAAAATCAGCCTGGGTGGAAGCAGCCGCCACCAGGGGCACCATGATGAGCAACATGATGATATATGGTTTCCAGTCTATCCCTTTGGTTCGAATGCCATAGAAAGGCTGGTCTTTATCATGTATTCTCCAGGTGGCCCACAGCATACCCAGTATCATAATGACCAGTGCAGGCCAGTGTACCACCTGGTTCCAGTAATAATTCCAGTTGCTGTTATCTGAAAAATGAACGGACAGGTGAGTTGAGATCTTGAAGGCAAAAAGCACCGGTGCGATAAAAAGAAGAGAGGTAAATGCGGGGTGCCGGAAATAATTTCTTTTTTGCAACAATCCATATAAAAGGTAGGGGATACCAAAGGCCAGGAGGAAGACTGCGTACCACGACAGAAGTTTAACCGGCCAGGAAGATATTTTCCGGATAGCTGTATCTATACCGTAACCGTAGTTGATAAACACCAGAACAGCAGTGAATAAGGTAACAGCGGTCAATACCCGCTTATCGGTTTCGTAGAAATACTCCCTGATATATTGAAGGATACTTTTCAATCGGCAGCAATATAATTTTTTTTATGTTTTAAACTTTCTTGCTCCGCACATTTCAAAAGTTGCGTTAATAATTTGAAAACTAAAAAAGAGTATAGCCATGAAAACTTTATCACTTAACCGTAACCTGATCGCAGCCATTGCTGTGATCTTCTCTGTATTCATTGTTTCCTGCCAGAAAGAAGGCAGCCTGTCTGAAAACACTGACCCTGTAACAGAAGAGCAGGCTAAAACCTATTCTGATGAAAGTACCCAGGCCGAAGCCAGCTTTGATGATGTGGAAGATATAAGTATGATCGCCGCAGAAGAAGAAGGTGATGCCAGCGTGTACGGCCGCGGCAGTGAAACGGGTCGTCTCCTGCCTTTTACGGAACTGCGTTTACGCCTGGGCAATTGCGCCACTGTTACCGTTACACCTAACGACAGCACCTACCCGAAAACGATCACGATTGATTTCGGGCCTAACGGATGCTTATGTGCTGATGGAAAATGGCGCAGGGGTGCTATCGTGATCCATTTAACAGCTCCGATCCGTCGTCCGGGTGCGGTGATGACGATCACTTTTGTTGATTTCTACCTGAACCGTGCACATATTGAGGGCACCAAGATCGTGAGCAACCTGAGCGAGAATAGTAATATCAAGTTCACTGTGCAGGTGGTAGGTGGTAAAGTTACCTTCCCCAATGGTAGAGGATATAGCTACGAAGCCCTGAGATATGTGAAGCAGATAGCTGGTGGCGCCACCCGGACGATCCGCGACGATGTGTACAGCATTGAAGGCAGGTCAAAAACAGAATTCAATGGTGGCCTTGTCATTAACCTGAACACTGAATCACCCCTGATCAAGAAAGTGGTTTGTCCCTGGATCAGCAACGGTACCCTCAAAATAAAGATCAACAGCAGGGTGTTCTTCCTTGATTTTGGCGCCCCGAGCAATGGCGATTGTGATAATAAAGCGCTGCTGACATGGAATAATGGAAATAACCAGGCATTGATAACCTTACCCTAATATAGAAAAGGTCCTTGGCAAAAAGTGAAAGTCCCGCCCCGGCGGGATTTTCTTTTATTACACAGCCGGTTCACCCTGCACGGGCAGGTGGGTTCATTCAGCAGGGCCTTATTTTCCTTTTGCAAAGTTTTTGGTGATCCACTGCACTGCTTTTCTTACATAATATTCCTCATCATTCTCCAGGTTCTTTACCAATCTTTTGATCTCAGGATGACATGCTTTTACACGGGTATACCATTCCACCAGCACTAGTGAAAGTCTTTGTTGCCATAGATCTTTAGAGGAATTATATTTCCATGCCAGTTTGAATATCTCCTCCTGTTCTGTTTTGAGTATGGGTTTCAGCGCCTGCATGCCCATGGTATCGCAAACGGCCCAGTTGCCAATATTTTTTGCAAAAAGTTGTATCAGCTTAAGCGATCGCGGTGGATCTTTTTTAGCAATTTTACCCATCATCTTCAGGGCGAGTATCTTTTCTTCCAGGGCGCCGGCTTTCCAGAGTTCTTCCACCAGGTTAAACCCACCGCTTTTGTATTGTTGTGCCAGTTCATTCAATACAGGTGTCCGCACACCATACAATCTTTCTTCGCTACCGGGTACAAATTTTTTATGTGCTGCTTTTGCTTCCGGGTTTGCTTTTGACTTCAAAATATTTTGTATTTCTACAAGTTCTTTCGACATAGATGATGCAAGTTACTATGAGGCAGGGGAAACAACAGGAAGAATGGAATAGGAACGGCCCGCAGGATCATCGTTCTGCTAAATGCAAGGCTGTTCCGTAGTGGTATTGGCTAAAACTTCCTTTTTGCTGCATGCAAAAAGGGCAGTGGCTGTAAATAGGGTTTGGACGGTTCGTTTCAAAGGAATCCGTTTTAAGTCTATGTTCTAAAGGAAGAACAAAATAGAAACTAGTTTTTACAAATCATAATTTTACTACGTATTTTTTCGATAGGCATCATTAATGCTCTTCTAAACAACTGAAACATATAAACGCTGCAATAGCTATCTCAACTAAAAAACCCCACTAAAAGAGTGGGGTTCTGTTATATTTCCTGGCCAGCGGGCCTATTTAAAGATCGTTCCAAAGAAATCACGCATGTCCTTCCAGGAAGCCGTATCGGCCGCAGCGTCATATTTGATCGGCAAATTGAATTTCTGCCCGTTGGCCGTGGCATCCGGGTTAGAGAAAGCATGGGTGGCGCCTTCATAGGCTTTGAAAGTGTATTTGGCCCCCACAGAATCCATCTGTTTCCTGAATGCATCCACCTGCTCTTTGGGTACAAATGGATCGGCTGCACCATGGCAAACCAGTATCTGTGCTTTTAATGTAGTCTTGTCGGGCGTTACGACCTGCAATCCTCCATGAAAGCTCACTACACCGGAAAGCTCTTCGCCCATATTGGCCATATTCAGCACCTGTGTGCCGCCAAAACAATAACCGATGGCGGCAATTTTGGAAGCGTCCACCTGGCTATACGTTTTCAATTTGGCGAGTGCTGCATCAAACCGGGCTTTGGCCATCTGCGGATTATTATAAAAAGGCCCGGCCAGTTTCATGGCAGAGTCGGGGTTATCGGCCTGCTTCCCATTTCCAAACATATCAATGGCCATGGCGATATAGCCCAGTTGTGCCAGTTCCCTGGCCCTTCTTTTCGCATAGTCATTCAATCCCCACCATTCGTGTATCACAATCACGGCAGGACGGGGCCCTTCTTTATTTTCATCATACACCACATAACCGTTCATGGTGGTGCTGTCGCCGGTGTAGGTCACATTTTCTTCTTTGAATTTGGGTTCTTTCACTTCAGCCTCCTTTTTTTTATCATTATTGTTGCAGGAAGAGAATAAGGCAATAGCTGATACAGCCAGTAGAAAATACTTTTTCATGATCTGAAATATATTTTTTGTTGAAATACCAATGCCACCTAAAGTTCAGGAAAAAAATAATACCCCGTTATTATTATATAATGGTTTACTCCGATGCGGCCAGTTTTATTTTATACCGGGTGACAGAACCGAAATGCTCTTCCATTTTCAGTACTTCATGTGTTTTTTTACTGATCCACCAGGTACTGTTGCCCCGGTTTTTACCATAATCAATGAACAATTTGAAACAATCGATCCGGGCACCGTTTACCGATGGGATAATTTCAGAGCCGGAGACTGTGTAATTATACCAGGCGGCCCCTGTCTTACTGCCGGGATGATAGAAATTGATGACAAAGGTCTTGCCTTCTTTTAACGGCAATAAGGGGAAAGTTTCCAGGTCAAGCTCCCAATTGAAAGATGGTTCTGTGATAGCTAGTGCAAAACCTGTTTTGGAATTACCGGCCACGGTATCGGCGGCAGTGATAGAAGTGGATGAAAAATTAAAAGCCTCCCTGCCAGTTCTTGGATTGGATGTATAGTGATAGACTGGTGCAAATGTTTTATTATCACAAACACTATACACTTCTCGGCGATTGAAACCTGTATCGCTGGTGGTCCATTGCTGGCGGATAACGATCACTTCGCTGCCATCTCTTCTTTCCCTGGAAGCCGTTCTTTCCCAGAGCCAGATGTTCTTCTTTTCGTTTTCCTTTGTTTTGATGTAAACAAGATAGCGTTGTGTTCCTGAAGGAAGGTAACGGAGGTCCAGATCGCCTGCATGGATCGTATCGGTTTTTTGTGCCTGCACCGAAAGACCTGCCAGGGTACAGAGTATGATCATGAATATTCGCATATAAATTGTATTTGGCAGCAAAATAAGACGAACTGGCAAGCCTGACTGCGGGATATCTGCCAACTGCACGAAATAAAGGATGAAAAGCCTCTACAGGACAAACTATGAGCGGAAACTTTCTTACCTTTGCGCCTCTATGACACAAGAAAAGATACAGGATATGCGGTCCCGCATTGCCGGGATAAGGAGGTTTCTTTGACGTCGATAACCGACAACAAAAGATAGCCGAAGACAAACAACTTTCGCTCAGTCCCGGTTTCTGGGACGATAACAAGAGGGCCACGGAGATACTCAAAAACATCAAGCTGAATGAGTATTGGGTAAAGCTGTATGAGTCTACCGATTCATCCGTGGAAGATTTTGCCGTACTATTTGATTTCTGGAAAGCAGGTGATGCCACGGAAGAGGAAACGAAAGATGCGTATGACAAAGCAATTTCCGCTCTCGATGACGCAGAATTTAAAGCCACGCTGAATGAACCCGAGGATGAACTGCCTGCCGTTTTACAAATCAATTCGGGCGCCGGTGGTACCGAAAGCCAGGACTGGTCGGAGATGCTGGCCCGTATGTATCGCATGTATGGCGAAAAACAGGGTTGGAAAGTGACCGAGCTGGACTGGGTTTGGGGTGATGGGGCCGGTATTAAAACAGCCACCCTGCAGTTTGACGGGGAGTTTGCTTACGGGTTTTTAAAAGCCGAAAGCGGGGTACACAGGTTGGTGCGCATCTCGCCATTTGACAGCAATGCACGCAGGCATACATCTTTTGCTTCCGTATTTGTATATCCATTGGTGGACGATGCGATTGATATTGAAATAAAAGATTCAGAAGTGAAAATGGAGACAGCCCGGAGCGGGGGAGCGGGTGGTCAGAACGTGAACAAGGTGGAAACAAAAGTTTTCCTGACGCATATCCCTACCGGTATCACCGTGGTGTGCCAAACCGAAAGGACACAGTTGGGCAACCGGGAAAAAGCCATGCAGATGCTAAAGAGCCGTTTGTATGAAGAGGAACTCCGCAAAAGAAATGAATTGAAGGATGCCGCTAACAGCAAGAAGAAAAAAATAGAATGGGGCAGCCAGATACGTTCCTATGTTTTCCATCCGTATAAGATGATCAAAGACCATCGTACCGATTTTGAAGTGGGCAATGTGCAGCCGGTGATGGATGGGGACCTGGATGGGTTTATCAAGGCGTATTTGATGAGCGAGAAAGAAGCGGGCTGATTTGGAAATGAGTTGATTTGGAAATTTGTTAATGAGAAGACGACCTAATGGAAATTCAAAAGCAGGAGTCAGAATAATGCAGGGAAATAAGGAAAAGAACTTAATAGTAGAACTTACTTTTGAGTTTGCGCTGAAGATCATAAAGTATGCCGAGGAACTTGAAAGGAACAGGAAATTTGTTCTGGCGAGGCAGCTGCTGAAATCAGGTACAAGCATAGGAGCGAATGTGCGGGAAGCCCAAAATGCTGAGAGTAAAACCGATTTCATTCACAAAATGAAAATCGCAGCAAAAGAAGCGGATGAAACGGAGTATTGGTTATTGCTTTGCAGCAGATCTGATGGTTATCCCGGTTGCGAACAATTAGTGGCGGATTGTGTTTCTATTTGCAAAGTGCTGTCTAAAATAATTGCTTCATCCAAATCGAGGAATAATTGACACATCTCCAAATTTTCAAATCATCAAATCATATACTATGAGTATTGGAACATTCTCTTATCCCATGCCGGTCAATGAACCGGTTCTTTCTTATGCCCCCGGCAGCGCTGAAAAGAAAAGATTAAAAGAAGTTCTCGCAGAGTTGAAAAAAGCGCAGGCTGATGTTCCCATGTATATCGGCAGTAAAGAAGTGCGCACGAATAAAAAAGTGGCGATGCGTCCGCCGCATGAAACCAGGCATACGCTGGGATATTTTCATGCCGGTGAAGAGAAGCATGTGCACCAGGCTATTGAAGCAGCTTTGGCAGCAAAAGAAGGCTGGGCTGCTATGAGCTGGGAAACAAGGGCCGCAGTTTTTTTGAAAGCGGCTGACCTGATCGCAACGAAGTATCGTCCCTATATGAACGGCACCACCATGCTGGGGCAAAGCAAGAGTGCTTTCCAGGCCGAAATTGATTCCGCCTGCGAGATCATTGACTTTCTCCGGTTCAATGTTCATTTTCTTTCTGAAATATATAAGCAACAACCGATCAGCAGTCCGGGTATGCATAACCGTATGGAGTACCGCCCGCTGGAAGGCTTTGTGTTGGCCGTTACACCATTCAACTTTACGGCTATCGGGGGCAACCTGCCCACTTCAGCTGCCATGTGCGGTAATGTGGTGGTATGGAAACCCGCCAATACACAGGTATACTCTGCGCAAATGTTCATGCGCATTTTGAAGGAAGCTGGGTTACCGGATGGTGTGATCAACCTGATCTATGTGGATGGGCCCACCATTGGCAGAGTGTGTTTTAATCACAGGGATTTTGCCGGGGTTCATTTTACCGGTTCCACCGGTGTGTTCAACAATATGTGGGAAACGATCGGCAAGAATATGGCGATGTATAAATCGTACCCGAGAATTGTAGGGGAGACAGGAGGCAAGGATTTTGTGGTGGCACATAAATCTGCAGATCCGGATGTGGTGGTTACGGCTTTGTTACGGGGTGCATTTGAGTTCCAGGGACAAAAATGTTCTGCTGCCTCGAGGGCTTATATCCCTTCGAATATGGCGGAAGAAGTAAAGAAGAAGCTGATCGCCGGTGTAAAGAGTTTTAAAATGGGGACCGTGGAAGACTTTTCCAACTTTGTCAATGCGGTGATCGACGAGAAGAGCTTTAATAATATCAAAAGATATATCGATAATGCGAAGAAAGATCCGAAGGCGGAGATATGGGTGGGCGGAAAATGCGATAGTAAAGACGGTTGGTATGTGCAGCCCACAGTGATACAGGCGAAAGATCCGAAGTATGTGACCATGTGCGAGGAGATATTCGGGCCGGTGCTGACGGTGTATGTTTACCCGGCAAATAGTTTTGAAAAAACGCTGGAACTTGTGGACAACACATCCCCGTATGCACTCACAGGTTCCATCATTGCGCAGGATAAAATGGCCGTGGAACTGGCAACTAATAAGCTGAGAAATGCCGCGGGTAATTTTTACATCAATGACAAGCCAACTGGTGCGGTGGTGGGGCAACAACCCTTTGGCGGGGCCCGGGGCTCCGGCACCAATGATAAGGCCGGAAGTATCCTGAACCTGTACCGCTGGTTGAGTGCCCGCACGATCAAGGAAACCTATAACCCGCCGGTGGACTACCGTTATCCCTTTATGCAGGAGAAATAAAAAGCACGTCTGATTTCACCTGTTAGTCACCGTTAGCTTTTACCGGAACGGTGACTATATATTTTCGTTTATTCACATCTGTTAGTACCAAAAGCTTTGAGGTACCGCCAAAGTTTTTTACTTTGACTGTACCGGGTTCTGCATTTGCCGCAGGATACCGGTACGACGGACAGCTTTTACCAGCATTTAATTCATTATTTAACCTAAAACCATTTGTTATGAAAAAAATCATTCCGATCATTTTTCTGACGTTGGCCTGTACCTGTTTACAGGCCCAGTTTGGTGTAAAGGGAGGAGTAAATATTGCTAATTGGGGAGGTGAGGATGCTGATGAGGAGGGCAAGAGTGCCCTGGTTGGATTTTATTTCGGTGCCTTTTACAATATAGAAGCCGGGGAACATTTCAGCGTTCAGCCGGAAGCTGTTTTTTCCCTGCAGGGGGTAAAATATAAAGAGTCGGGTATTGAGGTAAAGATCCCCACCAGCCATATTAATATCACCGCGCTGCTGCGCTATAATGCAGAGGGTGGTTTCTTTGTGGGGGTGGGCCCGCAAATTGGGTTCCTCATGAGCGCAAAAATTAAAGCGGAAGGAGAGGAAGAGGATGTGAAGGATTCATTTAAAGGGACCGATATCGCTGCTGCCATTGCTATTGGCTATGAACTGGAAAGCGGCCTGGGATTCTATGCCCGCTATAACCATGGGATTACGCAGATACCCGATGAGGATGATGTGAAGGTTTTTAACCGGGTGTTTTCCATCGGACTCAGGTATGTCTTTAATAAAATGGGAGGTGAAAAGAAATAGGGTAATTAAGTCCGGACAGTTATAACGGTTAGGAATAGCCGGAATTTAGGTACCGGCTATTTCTGATCTAACGTTGATGTTCATGCGATTTTAACAAATCCATATATATCAGATAAGTTACATATCATAATTTTTACATTATAGAACCGGTTCATATTAACCGGGTTATACATTCCTTCTGTAATATTACCTTAGGTAATTTCCGGTAAAATCACGCAGTTCCCGCTTACACAAAACCGTTAGAAAGCTTTGATTTTCGGTGTCTTGTGAATAGCTTTGCGCATCAAACGCTAATCAAAAACAAACTTTATGAAAAAAACCCTTTTAGCATTAGTTGTTCTTACAACTACAGTATTTGCCTCACAGGCACAGATTCGTTTCGGAGCACAGGCCGGAGCTGTTTTTTCCAAAATCGATATTGAAGAAGATGGCGAAGAATTCGATTTCGATACAAAAGTGGGACTGACAGTAGGTGTTGTTGCTGATGTTCCTATTTCTGAAAACTTCATTTTCCAGCCAGGTCTGAATTTTACACAGAAAGGCGGTAAACTGGAAGAATCAGAAGGCGGTGTAACAGCGAAATCAACCATTAATATCGGCTACGTTGAATTACCCCTGAACCTGATGTACAGGTCTTCTGGTGGTTCCGGAAGCTTCTTTATTGGTGCCGGTCCTGCTATCAGCTTCGCTGCTGGTGGTAAAACCAAGTACAAAATCAGCGGTGGTGGCTTTGATGAAGAAGAAGAGGAAGACATCCAATTCGGTGACGGTGATGACGAACTGAAATCACTGGAACTTTCTGGTAACATTCTGGCTGGTTACGAATTGCCCAATGGTGCTTACATTGCTGTAAACTACAACAAAGGCTTTTCTAATCTTACCAACGTAGAAGGTGACAATAGCTTTAAGAATAGCTATTTCGGTGTAAGAATTGGCTTCAAGTTCGGAGGTGGCAGCGGAAACGCAAAAAAATAATTCCTTCCGATAATTATTTTCAAAGGCCGGTTTTACACCGGCCTTTGTGTTTTATATATATTTGTAGCATTACCATTATAGTTTAATTTTCTTGAGAACGATCTTTACAGCCCAGCAACTGCAGGAAGCCATACAGAAACTGGCCCACAGGCTGAACGATGACCATACATCACTGGAAAATGTCGTGTTTGTGGGCATCCAGCAGGGTGGTGTGGCGCTGGCCAACCAGATCATCTCTATCCTGCAATCACTCCGGCCAACTGAAAAGATACAGTATGGACAACTCGATATTACTTTTTACCGGGATGATATCCGGAAAGAGATCCTGGCACCCGATACCATGAATATTCCCTTTGGCATCGAAAACAAACAGGTGATCCTTATTGATGATGTATTGTTTACCGGTCGTACCATCAAAGCTGCCCTGGATGCCCTGGTAGACTATGGCCGTCCCGCCAAAGTGGAGTTACTGGTGCTGGTAGACCGCAAGGAGCATCGCCAGTTTCCTATCCAGGCCGATTATGTGGGTACTGTGGCACAGACCGAAAAAGGGGATAAGATAAAACTCGTGAATGGGGAAGTGGTGGTGTTGTGAGGAAC
>CAZSGD010000029.1:50418-55900 GCA_964606155.1 uncultured Chitinophaga sp.
GAGGAACAATAGAACAGAAGAACGGAGGAAGGGGATATGGAATTAGGGATTGGGGATTAGGCCTTACAGATTGAAGGGGTTAAAAGAACAGAAGAACAATAGAACAGAGGAACAGTAGAACGGAGGAACAGGGGAAGGGGATATGGAATTAGGGATTGGGGATTAGGCCTTACAGATTGAAGTGGTTTAAAGAACAGAAGAACAATAGAACAGAAGAACAATAGAACAGAGGAACATTAGAAAGGAGGAACAGAGGAAGGGGATATGGAATTAGGGATTGGGAATTGGGCCTTTCAGATCGAAGCAGTTAATAGAGTGGCAGCAGCCGGTTACCAGTAAACCCCACTACCAATAAACCAATTACCAACAACCAGTCACCCCATAATAATTTTAAGGCCATCATTTCGAAAATCCCATAACTTCGCCCTTTAATGCAACTATCCACACGTCACCTGCTGGGCATTAAAGACCTTACTACGGACGATATTTCATTAATTCTTTCCACAGCAGAGCAATTCAAAGAAGTTTTACAAAGGCCCGTTAAAAAAGTGCCTTCCCTGAGGGATGTGACCATTGTCAACCTCTTCTATGAGAACTCCACCCGCACCCGGTTCTCTTTTGAGCTGGCAGAAAAGCGGCTGAGTGCAGACACCATCAATTTTGCGGCTTCCACATCCTCGGCTGCTAAAGGAGAGACCCTGCTGGATACGGTGAATAATATCCTTTCGATGAAAGTGGATATGGTGGTGATGCGCCATAGTGCCAGCGGGGCGCCCCATTTCTTGTCACAGCATATCCCAGCTGCGATCATCAATGCAGGAGATGGAATCAATGAGCATCCTACCCAGGGCCTGCTCGATGCATTTTCTATCAAAGAAAAAACAGGCAGTTTGCAGGGGCAGAAGATCGCCATTATTGGTGATATCATGCATAGCCGGGTGGCGCAAAGCAATATATACCTGCTTAAAAAAATGGGCGCTGAAGTGACCGTCTGCGGCCCCCCCACCTTAATTCCCAAATACATTGGAGAAGCACTGGGCATACAGGTGAACTATAATTTAAAAGAAACACTGGAATGGTGTGATGTGGCGAATGTACTCCGGATACAACTGGAAAGACAGAACCAGGTACTTTTCTCTTCCCTGCGTGAATACAGCCTGGTGTACGGCATCAACCGGAAGTTGCTCGACAGTTTGCACAAAGAGATCGTGATCATGCACCCGGGCCCTATTAACAGGGGTGTGGAACTGGACAGTGATGTGGCAGACAGCAAACAATCCATTATCTTACAGCAAGTGGAAAATGGAGTGGCAGTAAGGATGGCGGTATTGTACCTGCTATCTGGCAGGGGAGCTGTTTAAACAATGTTTTGATCTCAGATTTGGGTTGACAGCCTGCCGATCAAAAACCTAAAATCACCAAACAAAAATCAACGCTGATGCGTATTTGTTTATTTCCCGGAACATTTGACCCTGTTACTCTCGGTCATGTGGATATTATCAACCGCGCTATTCCGCTATTTGATAAAATTGTGGTGGGTATCGGACTCAATGCTGCCAAAGCACCTATGTTTACCCCTGAACAGCGCTTACAATGGATACGGGATATTTATAAAGATGAAGAAAGGGTGGAAGGGGCCGTATACGAAGGTCTTACGGTGGACTTCTGCAAAAAGATCGGGGCTAATTTTATTTTACGGGGTATCCGTTATGTCAGCGATTTTGAATATGAGAAAACGATCGCTGATGCAAACCGGACGCTGGATAAAACCATTGAAACAATATTCCTTACCGGGGAACCCAAATACACTTCTGTAGCTTCCACCATCGTGCGTGATATTATCCGGAATGGCGGTGATGCCGCTCCATTTTTACCCGAATTGGTTTCACGCTCGCTCACAAAAAAATAATATGTCTATCTGGTTTAAGAAAGATCTTAAGTTGGCCGACCTCCACCCGCTGGGTAAGCAAACTATGACCGAACACCTTGGTGTGGAATGGTCTGATCTGGGGGATGATTTTATCAAAGCCCGGATGCCGGTGGACCACCGGACCATTCAACCCTATGGCCTGTTACACGGAGGTGCTTCTTGTGTGCTGGCAGAAACATTGGGCAGTGTGGCTTCAGCCATGGTGGTCGATCATTCTAGGTTTCTTTGTGTGGGCCTGGAGATCAATGCCAACCATGTACGGAGCGCCCGGGAAGGATATGTGACCGGTATTGTAACACCCTTACATCTGGGCGGCAGCAGCCATGTATGGGATATAAAGATCTATGACGAAAAGGATAAACTCATTTGTATAAGCCGGCTAACGGTGGCCGTTATTCCCCGTAAAAATTAATTGACAACAGAGGCAAATAACTGCAATACATCTGCCACTGAAGGGTAGGAGTTGGACAGGTAGGATTCAATATCTCCCGGGGTTACCCATTTTACTTCGGTAATTTGTTCTATAGTTTGCGGAATTATTTTTTGATCACCTTTCACCTTCATGGTGTACCAATGTGATTCTTTTAAAATGAACCTGGCCCCTTCGTGGTAAGTATGGTAGGTAACCGTTAACGGGGCGATCAGTTTCACCTGTTGCAACCCCGTTTCTTCCTCTACTTCCCGTACGGCACAGTCTTCCAGTTTTTCCCCTTTATCCAGTTTCCCTTTGGGCAGGTCCCATTTTCCCCGGCGGAAAATGAGCAGGATATCTTTTTTTTCATTCTGTACCAATCCGCCGCCGGCCTGTATAAACGTAAATTTTTTAAAGAATGCTTTTTTCAGTTCTTCCAGGTTGGAGTGATAAAAAACCCCGGCATGTATGGCCGGTAATGCCATTTCATGGATCATCGATTTCACCGTATGCGTATTCAGTTCATCAATAAAAACAGCGTCATCATGGTGTACATAGGGCTGCAGGGTTTCATCCACTGCATCGCAGAGAAAAAGGGGTTTGTTGTCAAAGTAGATCTTTAAATACATGGTTAAGGACTCAAGGTACAAGGGGCAAGGCTCAAGAGGCCCCTGCTATTAGTAAACACATTTAATAAATGGTCAGTTTCCGATTCAAATAACACAAACCCTTTTTATGATATAACTGCTCACCTTTCCAGTTTCATGATAATGGCTGAAAGTATTTTTTAATCTGCACACCTTCATCTGTCAATGCTGCTCTTTCTATATCCAGTTCAGGAGCATCATAGGTGAGGATCAGGTCCAGCCATTTAACTGTTTCTTTCGATTCTCTTCTTGAAATTTTAAGCTTCATTCTCTCGTCCGCTTTGCCCAGATTATCTGCAGCTTCAGAATAATTGGCACTTACAGAGCCACTCGAACGAATAACCTGCCTGATATATTCTATGTTAATGACGTTCCATTTTACCTTTGTGCAAAAGTCTCTTACCGCTTTTGCATAGTTGTGAAACCGGTCTTCCAATTCTTGCGACATAGGAACATTTTGTTTTCATTTTACGAATTGTATGAGATTTCCAGGGGCCATGTAATTTACATAGAAATAATTATCTGCTTCAGCCGGGGTCCTTGTATTTTTTTGACCTTATGTCGCCATGTATTTCTTGTTTCTTGTCCCTTTTGTATTTCTTGTTTCTTGTCTCTTGTCCCTTTTGTATTTCTTGTTTCTTGTCTCTTGTCCCTTTGTATTTCTTGTTTCTTGTCTCTTGTCCCTTTGTATTTCTTGTTTCTTGTCTCTTGTCCCTTTTGTATTCCTTGTCCCTTGTCCCCTTGTATTTCTTATCCCTTCTTCCCTGTACCTTTGCACCATGACTGACGCCAAAGTTGTAGCTGAAAAACTTCTTCAAGTTAATGCAGTAAAATTAAATCCTGAAAAGCCTTTTACCTGGGCCAGCGGATGGAAAAGCCCCATCTATTGCGATAACCGGAAAATACTATCCTTTCCTTTTACCCGTGATTATATCAAATCGGAAATGTGCAATGTAGTTTTTGAGAAATTCCCGGAGGCGGCATTGCTGGCAGGCGTGGCCACAGCCGGGATCGCCTGGGGGGCGATGGCAGCTGACCAGTTAAAGCTACCTTATGTGTATGTGCGGCCCAAACCCAAAGAGCATGGCCTGGGCAACCAAATAGAGGGGTTTTATGAAAAGGGGCAGAAGACAGTGGTGATTGAAGACCTGGTTTCCACGGGCAAGAGCAGCCTCCAGGTGGTGGATGTACTAAAAGAGGCCGGGCTGGAGGTTATAGGCATGGTTTCCATTTTTACATACGGGTTCCCGGTTGCAACGGAGGCTTTTGAAAAAGCATCATTGAACTACTATTCATTGACAGACTATCCTACGCTGATTGAACTGGCTGTGAGTAAGGGGATCGTTTCTGCCGGTCAGCAGGATATTTTGTTAAAATGGAGGGAGAACCCTGCAGAATGGAATCTTGTTTTGTAATTTTAAATCATATATACCCCCATGAAAAAACTACTTCTTGCGGCCTTAATGTTTACCGGAATGGCAGTTTCGGCCAGTGCCCAAACCAAGCCCGTGCAAAATGTAACGATCAAAACCCCCACAGCGCTTTGTGAAAGTTGTAAGACCAGGATTGAAACATATCTGAAAAGATATGACGGTGTGCTGGAAATCAATGTCAATTTCCGTAAGGGGGAGACCAAGGTGAAATTTGTATCCGACCGGATCAATATAGAGGAAGTGAAAGCGGCTATTGCCAATGCAGGATATGATGCAGATGATGTACCGGCCGCCGAAGATGCTTATAACCGCTTACCTAAATCCTGCAAGAAAGCGGAGGATGGCGGGTCGCATCCCAAGCCCAAAACAGTGCCGCCGCCTCAGCAATAAATTTTACTGCATTTAAAAGTAATGTTGTCATACTGAACATGGCTGCTATAGTGAGCTTGTTGTCTGGTTTCGACAAGCTCAACCTGACAACAAGCTCAACCAGACAACAAGCTCAACCTGACAACAAACTCAACCCATTTCTTAGTATTTCAGCATACCCGAAAAATCATGTTTCCCTTCGTAGGTAATGGGGTATTTAATGAAGAACCCCGACTTGCCCACTTTTGCTTTTCCTTCGATCCTCACATTTACGATAGGGTTCAGGAGCAATGTCATGGTGTTCTTAGCGGCTTT
Source organism: uncultured Chitinophaga sp. (assembly GCA_964606155.1). Classification (GTDB taxonomy): domain Bacteria; phylum Bacteroidota; class Bacteroidia; order Chitinophagales; family Chitinophagaceae; genus JJ008. The sequence goes on from CAZSGD010000029.1 coordinate 55,525, forward strand.
GCTCATATCCACCTGCAGCTTTACGGGCAGGCTAAAGTCGGAGAGAGGAGGAATAGTAATGGCTGAATCAATAGTAAAATGGCCCAGTGGGGTCCCCTCCAGCCAGGCGTCACCCCGGGCTTCCTTCAATTTCAATTTTGCTTTATTGGGATTATAATAGTTGATATCTAAAAACACGATGGATTCCTTTGCGCCGATCCTGTCCATCCGCACATTATCAATTCCCTTAAAATCGGGCTCTTTTAAATTCCCGCAGGAGGTAAAGAAAATAAGACCTGATACTACAAGGAGGTTAATGGCTTGTTTCATGATATGCAAATTAGCACAAACCATGCTGAATGGAGGGGTGGCTGCTTTCTTAACAACAAATTGAGGG
>CAZSGD010000030.1:0-53136 GCA_964606155.1 uncultured Chitinophaga sp.
TATTTGTTGTATCCCTGACTTAATCAAAAGCCATGGCATCCGTAAAATATCACCATATCACTTATATTTGCAGCCCCAGGCCCGGGTGGCGAAATTGGTAGACGCACCACTTTGAGGTGGTGGCGCCCGAAAGGGTGTGCTGGTTCGAATCCAGTCTCGGGCACAAAGCCCCGGCGATAAACGTCGGGGCTTTATAATTGGTAAGCGGAACAGCTTGCTTTTCAAGGCTAACAAAAAACAGGTATTATTCCCCGGGAGGAAATGGCTCTCCCTGGTGACAGGTCTTACAGGTAATTACATTCAGGTACTCAGGTCTTTTTGTGGAGTCGTAATAGAAATATGTTTTGTTGATATCAATCGTCAGCCGCATCATCCGCCTTGCATTCTCCTTCATACTGTTGTCCAACGAATAATCCAGGCTATCACCACCGGGGTTTTTAAAAGGAAATGCCGCTGCTGCCGGTGGCGGGATGTGACAGAAATTACAACTCACCCCCAGGGCTTTATTGTAGGTTTGCATGATGCTGTCCAGCTTCCTGTCGCTGATATCCTTTGGCAGCACTTTCAGATTACGTTCCTTTCGGTGGGCCATCCGGGTGGCAGCTGCCCCGGCTATCACCAGCAAAATGAGCACGGCCAGTACAGTGGATTGCCTTATATGTTTCATAGTTTTTAATTTCATTTACAATAATATACAGGCTAACCATACCCGGCCATATTAAACCAGTAAAAAAAGTGTAAACAAGTGTAAAATTCCTGTAATGGGCATCTCAGCCCCGGTAATACATTAATTTTACGATATGAAACTTCGCTACCTGCTCGTCTTTGTCATTACCGCCCTGGTCATACTCACCGTATATGGCGGCACAGAAAGCTCCGGAGAACGATACAGCGAGTCGAAAGACCAGGTCATTTTGCGCAAGATCGTGCATGAATTATTACTCAGGGCAGGCGACAGCAGCTCCCGGGTGCTGCCGGTCAAACAAATTTCCCCGGAAGAGTTTCATGTTTTTACTGAAAAACCACTGGCTGTCTCCCCGGATTCATTCATGCAGATCGTTAGTCACATGGTTACACAATACCGTCTTCCGGACAACTTTACCGCCAATGTGATGAATTGTGCGTCTAATGAAATGGCCTATGGTTTCGCAGTGGCCCGTACTGCTGCTGAAAATGTTCCCACCTGCGTGGGCCGTGACCTTCCAAAAGATTGCTATTATTTTAGTTTCATCTTCCCCGCCAAAAAAAGTAAAGAGCCTGCAAAAAAATTTTATATCGGCGGTATCCTTATTGCCTGTACTGCGCTGGCATTGCTGTGGCGAAAGAAGAAGCATGTACCCGCTGTTGAAAAAGCCCCTGAAAGCGGGTACATCAATGACGGCCACACCCCGATCGGCAATTATGATTTCCACCCCGTCTATCAATACCTGGAACTAAATGGAGAAAGAACTTCTCTGACTTCCAAAGAATCCAAACTACTGGCCATCCTCTCCCGTTCTCCCAATATTGTTGTTGAAAGAAACCTGCTTCAAAAAGAGATCTGGGAAAACGAAGGCGTTATCGTTACCCGCAGCCTGGATATGTTCATTTCCAAACTCCGCAAAAAGCTCACTGGCGACCCTGCTGTCCGGATCGTGAATGCACATGGTAAAGGATATAAACTGGAAATCATTACATGACCCCAAAACCTGTTCCCCAGGAACCCCCGATGCAGGGATTTTTCTCCGTAGATTTGACAAAAGAGGAATTAATGGCAACTGAGATCAAATGCCCGAATTGCGGCCACCAGTTTGAACCCAATGAGGCTATCCGCGAGGAAGTGGAGAAAGAACTACGCTCAAAAATGGCGGACTGGCAAAAAAAGAAGAATGAAGAATTACAGGTAAAACTGGAAGATGAAAAGAAACGCATCCAGCAAAGCCTGGAAGAAAACCTGCGCAGGAATATAACTTCCGATTTTGAAAATAAACTGCGCCTGCTGGAACAGAACAATAAAGACAATGAAGAAAAACTGAAACAGGCACGCCAGCAACAACTGGAGTTCCTGAAAAAAGAACAGGAACTTAAAAACAAGGAAGCAGAACTGGAACTTGCCCTTCAAAAAAAATTAGCGGAAGAAAGGGAAAAACTTTCCGCCGATATCCGAAAACTGGAAGAACAACGTATGGCCGCCCGGGAAACGGAACATCAATTGCAGGTAAAAGAATTGCAAAAGCAAATAGATGATCAAAAAAAGCTGGCCGAAGAAATGAGGCGTAAAGCCGAGCAGGGCTCCATGCAACTGCAGGGAGAAGTGCAGGAACTGGCCCTGGAAGAAATGCTCCGTGCCGCTTTCCCCTTTGATATGATCAGCGAAGTGGGTAAAGGTGTTCGGGGGGCCGATTGTATACAAACCGTTCGCAATAATTTAGGACAGGAAGCCGGCAAGATCATCTTTGAAAGCAAACGGACAAAAGATTTTGCTCTCGATTGGATAGAAAAACTGAAAGCCGATATGCGCAGCCAGGGGGCCGATGTGGCCGTGATCGTAACACAGGCCTTTCCCAAAGACATGACCGGGTTTGGCGAAAAAGATGGCGTATGGATCTGCAGTTTTGCCGAGGTGAGGCCCGTGGTGCAAATGCTCCGGGATGGGATCATCAAAATTTCCGCTGCACTAAAAAGCCAGGATAATAAAGGTGATAAAATGCACCTTTTATATGATTATCTCACCAGCCGCGAGTTTGCAGAACAATGGCAGGCCATCCGGGAAGGGTTCATGAGTATGAAACTTTCTATTCAGAAAGAAAGGGACGCCATGGAAAAATTATGGAAAGCCCGGGAGAAACAACTGGAAAAAGTGATGCTCAATGCCGCCCATATCCGCGGCTCCATTGAAGGTATTTCCGGCCAGGATGTTAACCTCAACCTGATCGATGACGGTAATGACGACCTGCAATTGGATTAAGACAGCAACAAACTGTATTAAACATGCTGAACTACCTGTTCAACATTTATGCCCTCTTCTGCAATAATTCTGAATAAACGGCCAGTTTAGCGTACAGATCATGCGGGCGGAAAGGTTTCTGGATATAATCCGCAAAGCCTTTTTTCTGCAGGTCATCCTTCATATTCTCAAATACAGCTGCTGTAAAGGCAATGGCCGAAACACCGGGATCTGTTTTCCTGATCTCTTCCAGCGCACCATAACCATCCATTTCCGGCATTTCCAGGTCCATCAGCACCACATCAAAACTGTGCTTGTGATAAAGTGATACAGCCTCGAGGCCATTGTTTGCTTTTTCATACAAAATGCCCCATTTATCCAGGAAGCGGGTGGCGATCATCATATTGATCGGGTTATCCTCGGCAATCAGCACTTTCAGATTGGTCAGTTTCTTTTCTTCATTCATGGTGCCGGCATCATCAATGAACATTTTTTTCCGGCTATTATGCACCGGCAGCGTAATGGTAAAATAAAAACGGCTGCCCTGGTGATATTTACTTTCCACTTTCAACTCACCTCCCATCAGCTGCACCAGTTTCTGGCTGATGCTGAGCCCCAATCCCGTGCCACCGTAGCGACGGGTGGTTTTCACATCGGCCTGGGTAAATTGTTCGAATATCTGTTGTTGTTTTTCCTCGCTGATACCAATTCCGCTGTCTGCCACACTGAATTCGATGGTATGATGATCGCTCTTCAGGGAAACGCCCCTGATCTCCAGCTTCACAAAACCCTTGCTGGTAAACTTCAGTGCATTAGACAACAGGTTTGTGATCACCTGGTTCAGGCGGGTGGGGTCTGTTAATACCGATCTTTTCAGGTTGGGGTCCACTTCCACTTCAAAGGATACTCCCTTATCGGCATATTGCGGCAAAAAAGGTGAGCTGATCTTATGCATCAGCCTGGGGATATCCACAACGGTCTTCTCCAATTCTATCTTTCCGGCTTCCAGCTTGCTGAAGTCAAGAATATCGTTGATCAGGCTCAGCATATGTTCAGAGGAAAATTTAAGAATATTTAATTGCTCTTTCTGCGAGGCAAGGAATTTCTCCTGCAGCAGCAGGTTGGCAGAACCGATGATACCATTCAATGGGGTACGCAATTCATGGCTCATGTGCGACAGGAACTGCGACTTGATATAAGCCAGTTCTTCCGCCTTTTTCTTGGCCACACGCAATTCACTCATTAATTTATTCTTTTCCGTAATATCCCTGACGGTGATCTTCTTGTAATACTTATCGTGGTAGCGAAACGATACAAAACTGATACTCCCCGGGAAACTGGTGCCATCCTGGCGCAAACAGGTGAATTCACCATTCCAGTTCACCATCGGATCGAATATCTCCTGGCTAAGTGCCGCATTTTCTTCCTGCATCAGCTCCAGGAAGAGTGCACTGGCAGGTTTATCAAATAATGAGTTCTCAAGAGATACTGCAAAAGAAGTAGTGGCATGACGGTTATAGTTGGTAATAAGTCCTGTTTCTGCATCCACAATGATCTCCGTGAATTGCGAACTGTTAAAGATGGTATCCAGGAACACTTCTTTATTGCTCAGCTCGCTTTGTTTGCGGCTGTTTTCCCGGGCCAGGGTATAGGACATCCACAGCACCATCAGGAAAGACAACATTACGTTTACAAAGAAATTCTCTTTGGTAACATCATTAGCCATGCCTATGAATATAAAACTATCCGGCGCCAGTGTGATCGAAGTTAGAAAAGAGGCCACCCCGGTAATGGTACTGAACAAGACAGAACCTTTGTGGGCCGGGTCTTTCAGAAAACTAAAGCCGATGATAGCCGGAAAGAAAAACAGGAACACCCCTGAACTGAGCCCTTCCACATAGGTAAGCAGGATCAATGCCCCGTTAATGGTGAGCAGCATGATAATATACGCCTCCCTGGCACGGTTACTATCCAGCAGGTAACGCACACCAATAAGCGCCAGGCAGGTGGCCGACGTGATGGCATAGCTGGAAATAATGCCCCCTAAAAAATTAAAGAAGGAGGTAATAAATAAAAAACAGAAAGCAGTGATCTGGAAATACCTCAGCCGCGTAACGAACGAATTTTCGTTGAAATAGCGTGTGGAAATAAACCAGTCCGATACTTCGAACCAGCATTTAGAGGCTACGGATTTCAGGGTCGCTTGATTGTTCATAGTTGGTTTATTAGATCCTGTCTGATAATGCCTGCAAGCAGGCTTCTTTATTCCTGTTAGTAAGTTTAGATAGCTTTTTTATAACATTCCATTTCCAGCAATACCTGTTGATAGCCCTGTTCCACCACCTGCATCAGTTCATTGAAGTCTGCAGCGATCACATAATGATGATCGGCCTGGGTGCTTTTCCTTTCCAGTTCTTTGAACATTTCCGCCACTGCGGGCATACCGAGATAAGTAAAGGAAGGTCCATGAAAATGCAGTACTCTTTTGAGGGAATGCAGGTTACCTGACTGGTAAGCTGATGAGAGATTTTTCTTCAGCTCTGCATAACTGCCAATGAATTCGGTGAACATTTCATGAAGGCTTTCCTGGCAGCCATCATATAAAGTGCAGAGTACTTCCCTGTCGATTTGGATCGTTTTCATGTGTATGGATTTTGATCTGGGTAAGCTTCAGTTTTTCCGGAGATGCTTGTAAAATTACCCGCCGGTCCATCATTGCTTACGTAGTATAAACCAACTGCTTTTTTTACCATTTCGCAACGTAAATGTACGTCGCAACTCTACGAATTGAAGCTAATCCATTCAATGTCAAAAGGGAATATGTTGAGTTTTTTTAAAAATTTGTACAGGTTTTCTCTTATTTCATCCGTAAGTGTACGATTAATTGAATACCCAGGCCAGCACCAGGCCATCAAACAGGCCATAATGAATGGTCAGTTCCGATTGGTTCTTTTCAAAAAAACATTGGACCTTATTTTCGTTTTCCTGCTGGTTGGATAAACGGGTATGCTGTCTGAAATCAACTCCCCCATGCCCATACCATTTAAATACAGCTTCTTTGCAACTCCATAGTAAGGTAAGGCGACGGATACTATCGGGCGCCTCCGGTTTAAAGAAAGTATTCAACTCCTCTTCACTCAGGAATTTGGATCGGATGGCGGATATCTTCTCCACCGGTATTTCAATATCAATACCCACTCTTTTTGACCTGCTCACGATGGCAGCTGCATAATCACCGCAATGCGAAATGGAGAAATGATATTCCTCTCCCGGCAGGTAAGGTTTCCGGGTATCTGCGATCCGGATCAGTTCATACGGGAAATCGGGAAAAAGGAATTGCAGCAGGAACCTGCCTGCCAGGTGCTGCAGCCGTTTACGGGGGTGGGTCACATCCCGGTGTTGCGGCACATTACCTTTAAAGAATTCCTCTGTTTCTTCAATTTTCCATACACCCAGGCGGGTGTCTTCGTTAATTTGATGTTGAAAAAAAACCGGCACAAAGATGAAATTAGGTGTTGGAATGAAGATTTTCGGTTTAAAATTGCAGAAATTTTCCTCAAACTTACTAATGTCTCACTATGATATTATCGGATACCCGCATTCTGGAAGAGATCGATAAAGGAACCATTAAGATCAAGCCTTATAACCGCGAGTGCCTGGGCAGCAATTCGTATGATGTACACCTGGGAAAAACGCTGGCCACCTACCGGGAGCATATCCTGGATGCCAAAAAACACAACGAGATAGAGTATTTCGAAATACCCGACGATGGATTTGTACTTTACCCGCATATTTTTTATTTGGGTGTTACCGAAGAATACACAGAAACACATGCCCATGTTCCTTTCCTGGAAGGAAAATCATCCACGGGCCGCCTCGGCATCGATATTCACGCCACTGCAGGTAAGGGTGATGTGGGATTTTGCGGCAACTGGACACTCGAGATATCCGTGAAACAACCCGTGAAGGTTTATAAAGGCATGCCCATCGGACAATTGATTTATTTTCCGGTAGACGGAGAGATAGAGATCAAATACAACCAGAAGAAAAACTCCAAGTACAGCAATCAGCCCGATAAGCCTGTTGAGAGTATGATGTGGAAGAATAAATTCTGATTTGAAAATGTGACAATGTGCTAATGAGAAAATGAAACAGCCGCAGCTCGTTTTTAAACATGGCTTATTATTTCATAGCAAGTAATACAGGCCCATCTCTCATGCCGGTATATATGGGGACCAAAATTTCACCCCAAATAGTTTTCAGAACACCCAATTTCCGATTTCTCATCCTGCGTTAACAGGAAGTATGAATTATTGGCGACGTGTCTTTCATTTTCACATTTTCAAATCTTCAAATTGGCTCATTTACAAAGCCTCTGTTCCAAATTTTTTATAGTAAGCAATCAGCCAGGCCACCACTTCATTATAGGTCCGTTTTCCGGCAGGCTGATTATTGGCCCGTAGAAAATGCCCATAGCCCCACATGATAATGGGTTCCACGGGGTTCCTGTATTTTCTATAAAACTCCCTGTATTCCTGCTGATCTTTCTTTACCTGCGGATGTAAATTACCCTGGAATCTTTTGGCCGCAGCCGTGTCACGCAGATACATTTCCACGATGGCATAATTGTACATATCATAATAGACTGAATACCGAAAGGCAGGGGATGCATAGGCCCTGCAGGCAAGGAAGCCGGCAAAATTAGCTTCGTTCTCTTTGCCATATCCCAGTTGATGTGCAATCTCATGCGTGGTAACAAAGGGTTCCAGGAAACGCGGCACCGTGGTGTTCACCTGTCCCTCACCGGAAAATGGATTGTAATAACCCTGGAAGCCTAAGTAATTGCCGGCATAGCTGAACAAAGATGGCTTGACAGATTGAGGATGATAGGTCAAAAACGGATACTTCTTTGCCGCTTCTTTGAATGCCTCTGTGGCGCTCCTGAACAACAACTTCTTTTTATCAAACGAGTCCCGTTGTGCTTCTGATGTTTGTAAAGCATAATCGTTCACCCGGTTTTGAATAACGGTGAGCAATGTATCCAGGTCGGCTTGTGAATAGGGCTTAACATTCAATTTCAATTGTTGTGCAATACCGATGCGGTTATAATTTAATCCCCAGAGCAGGTTGAAGAAGACATAGATAAACAGGATAAAGAAGATCACCTGCTGCAACCCGTTGACAAAATATTTGCGGTTCAGTTTTTTTTGAAACAACAATTTAAAGAAGCGGAATGACCGGAGCAATACCACCAGTATCAGGAAAGCATAGAAAAGGTCGCCGATACTGAAGGGGATCCAGCCAAAAAGATAGCGCTGCAATTTTGAAATAGCGGGGTATATGCCCTGGCTGTAATTCCGCTCCACCCAGCCCGGGTACCAGGAGGCCCATTTGATAAGGATGGTGAGTACGATGAGCAGCACCCAGCTCCAGCTTTTCATAAGACGGTGAAATAAACGGGTCAGAAATAGTTGCAAGTGCTTAATTATTAGGTTTTAAGGAACGAAGTTAAAAGTAATGAGAATTCCACAAAAAAACTCATTTTACTGGTTTTCAATTCCCTGCTTTTCCTTACCTTTGCATCCCGATTTTTTATTGGAAATAAAAGTAGCCCATGGGCCGCCGGAGAGAGTTTGAAATAGCTTTTGTGGGGTTAAAACCCGGAGTTCATGAATACAGCTATGATATTGATGATAAGTTCTTTGAGGCATTCCAGCAACAGGATTTCAGGAAATGCAAAGCCAGGGTAAAACTATTACTCGATAAAAAGACCAGCTTTATGCTGCTTCGCTTTGAGATCGGCGGCACGCTGGAAGTGACCTGTGACCGTTGTAATAACAACCTGCCATTGGAGTTGTGGGATGAATTTTCCATGACCGTAAAAATGGTGGAAGAGCCTGAACTGATGAATGACCAGGAAGATGATCCGGATGTGTATTATATCAGCCGCGGTGAAAGCCATATTGATGTTGCCAACTGGGTGTATGAGTTCATCAACCTGAGCATCCCGATGCAGAAGTCATGCGGATTTGAAAAAATGGATGGCCCGCATTGTAACAAGGCTGCCATGGATATGCTGAAAAAACTGGAATCAGAAAAATCAGCTGAAAAGCCCAAAGAAAACCCGATCTGGAAAGGCCTGGAAAGGTTCAAAGACTTAGAGTAAAATAATTTCGAACAATATTAATATTTGAGATATGCCAAATCCGAAACGCAGACACAGTCAGCAAAGAAGCGCAAAACGCAGAACACATTACAAAGCTACTGGCGCCACTTTAACTACCGACACCGCCACCGGCGAAACACATGTGCGTCACCGTGCATTTGTTAGCGAAGGTAAGCTGTACTACAAAGGAAAAGTAGTAGCAGAAAAGTCTCCTGTTAAAAAATAAGTAGGATCTTTTTCCCTCTTGTAATTCCAAAATTCACCGGTCATACCGGGTGAAATTTGGAATTTGTTATTTTATAATTTCTATCTTGTGTTCCTATGACTATCGGCATTGACATGATGGGCGGCGATTATGCCCCGCTGGAAGCAGTCAAAGGAGTATTGATGTACCTCTCCGGTCACAATATTCCCTCTGACCTTCTACTGATCGGTGATAAAGACGAGGTTGAAAAACTGGTGGCAGAGCATAAAGTACCTTCCGGTAATATCAAAATTATACATGCAGAAGAAGTGATCGGCATGCATGAGCATCCCACCAAAGCATTAAAAGAAAAACAAAAATCTTCTATTGCTATTGGTTTTCATTTGCTCGCTTCCGGTAAAATGGATGCATTCATCAGCGCCGGTAATACCGGTGCCATGCTGGTGGGCGCACTATTCAGTATCAAACCCGTGGAAGGTGTATTGCGTCCCACTATCTCCACTATCATTCCCAAAGCCAATGGCGGTACGGGGTTATTACTGGATGTGGGATTGAACGCGGATTGCAAACCGGAACAACTGAACCAGTTTGCCATTATGGGTTCAGTATATGCACAACTGATACTGGGTATCGATAACCCAAGGGTGGGGCTGATCAATGTGGGTGAAGAAGAAGGCAAGGGCAACCTGCTGGCCCAGGCCACCTACCCCCTGCTGAAAGAAAATAAACATATCAACTTTGCCGGGAATATTGAAGGCCGTGATGTGCTGATGGATAAAGCCGATGTGATGGTTTGTGAAGGATTTACCGGAAATATTATTTTGAAACTGGCCGAATCATTATACGAAATATCACAACAGATAAAAGTAAAGGACCCTTATTTCGAACGTTTTAATTTCGAAAACTATGGGGGAACACCTGTACTGGGGGTGGCCAAACCCGTGATCATCGGTCATGGTATTTCCGGCGCCAAAGCCTTTATGAACATGATCCACCTGGCCCAGATCATGATCGAGAAAGATGTGATGCAGAAGATGAAGGAAGAGTTATCGTAAATCCCCTTAAAAGACTGATGCAGAATACTTCACGAAACTCATTTTCCGTGCAGAATGGAAAATAATTCCGTGATCCCTGCGTTATCAAACATCACCAATATCCGTTTCCGTGAAGAAACTATACTTTATTACCCTCGTCCTGTTCCCCCTTGCCCTAAGCGCCCAAAAATCGGTTGACCTTGACCGTTATCATTTCACCGTTCAGTACAGGGCACTGCCCAAAATGAAGATCGACAGTACCTACCGCACTTACAATGTGGAAATAGAAGGCACCCAGCTGATGCAGTCATTCCTGAGCGAAATGACGCCTGAAAAATCGGTACGGCTGGAAGGCTGGCGCAAACTGAAACAGGATGGCCACCTGAATATTCATGTAAAACTGGGGGACCTGTTACCCGAAGCCGTATCGGTGAAAGAAAGAACGGAAAGCATCAAGAACAGGAACGGGCAGATCACCGGCACCCGCACCTATTACCACCAGGAAATAGTGTATTCTTTTGAAGCCACTGCCGTTATTACCGATTATAAAGGCTTCCATATCATGGATGAAGAACTGGATTCCCGTCGTTTTAAACAAACTTACCGCAGTCCTGAGTTTGCCCTTAAAGGATTAGCCGAAGGATATTTTGTACTGAATTCACTGGCTATCACCAAAGATCTGTACCGGGATAAAGTGAACAGGGCGATGCACTATCTCAGCGAACAGATCAGTTCTAACTTTGGTTTTTCCGAAGTAACCGTAAAAGACCAGATGTGGATCATTGACAGCCGTAAACATCCTGAATATACAGCCCATCGCCAGGCCTTTCAGCAAATGAATGAAGTTTTGTTCACCATGAATGCGCATACATCCATTGAAGGTGCACGGGAGCAATTAAAGCCTGTGATCGATTATTTTGAAAAGATCAAGAAACTATATCCCTCCAGTAAAAAACATGACCGGAAGATCCGCTATGCCAGTTATTATAATCTGGCCGTAATATATTATTACCTGGATGATCCGCAAGCCATGATGAAGGAAGCCAACGGACTTGAGCTGAATGATTTTGACAGCAAGGACGGAAAGGCATTTGCACAAACCGCCACCTGGTTGAAGAATCTTTTCCAGCAAAACAATATTTACACCCGGCACTTCCCTATTGATTCCTCCGGTTTTAAAGGGCCTTATGAAAAAGGTGATGTTACGGTGAATGAATAATGCCTGTGCTTCCCGGCCACCGATCGCTAAGGGTAAATACTGGGTCTGTTAAAAAACCGGTTTACCCGGGATTATCTCTTCCGGAATATTTGTACCTTTTAGATATCATCTGCCTCACGATACCTTGTGATCCTCCCATAGTTTAAGACTCTTCCATGTAGCAAACCCGTTTATCAACGGGAGGATTGGCTATTCGCTGAATCATGTACTGCCGTATTGAGTGGAACCTATTTGTCTGAAAAACCGATAATGCAAGAATTTGCTGAGCATTGAGAAATCAGAAAGCCCGTTTATGATTAACGGGCTTCCTGCTTTTTGAACCGCTGAATGGCCCTTGCTGCTCCCTTTCAGCTTATCCCAAAATGTCTAAAATCCTGGTTGAAAAAAGGATATATATTAGAATGCTCCGGCAGGTCATATTCCCCCTCTTTCGCTAATACCCTAATAATGATAGAATTATATGCTATATTTCAGTAGCACTTTTAAAAAAATACTTCTATTTTTGCGCATACTTTAAAGCTGATAAATAATACTATCATCATTAAAAAGTCACACACAAATCAAGCAACATGAAAAAAGTTCTTTTTCTTTTCACGGCAACAATGCTGTTCCTGGGTGTATTTGCACAGGAAAAAAGCAAGGCCCCGGCCACTTTTGGTATTCTTGGCGCGGCCAACCTCAGTAAATTCAACGTTGGCGAAGGCTCTCTTGATTACAAATTCAAGACCGGCTCTGCCGTTGGTTTCTATTTCAATTTCCCTTTAAGCCAGCGGGTTTCGCTGGAACCCCAGTTTCTTTTTATTACCAATAAACTGCAGCCTGAAAGTGCAGGTCCCGGCTCTTACAGTGGAAAGATGAATTACTTCGGCATCCCCTTATTATTAAATATCCATGCCGGTAAATATGTGTCCTTCCCGGTGGGTGTGCAGCTCGACTTCCTCACCAATGTAAATGATGACCTGAACCTGGCGGATGAAGGCAATTTCGAAGCATTTAGTTTTGGTCCTACCGCCGGTATTGAGATCAGGCCGATCGAACGTGTATCTATTTTTGGCCGTTATATCTATGGTCTCAACCAGGTTAATTTCGGGCCTTTAACACAACCTAATGAATTTAAGAACCAGAATATCTATGCCGGTTTGAAAGTGAAGTTGTTTGACCTGGCCAAGAAAAAAGTAATTCCTCCTCCCCCGCCACCTCCTCCGTCTGACAGGGATAAGGATGGCATTATCGATAGCCTGGATAAATGTCCGGATGTACCAGGATTGGCTAAGTATGATGGCTGCCCTATTCCTGATACGGATAAAGATGGCATCAATGATGAAGAGGATAAATGTCCAACCGTTCCGGGTGTGGCCCGTTACCAGGGATGCCCCATTCCGGATACAGACAAGGACGGTATCAACGACGAAGAAGATAAATGTCCCAACGAACCGGGTGTGGCACGTTACCAGGGTTGCCCAGTACCGGATAAGGATAAAGACGGTATACCTGATGAAGAAGATAAATGTCCGGATGTTCCGGGTGTGGCTTCCCAGCAGGGTTGCCCGGAGATCACAGCGGAAGTGGTACAGAGAATTGAATATGCTGCAAAGAATATTTATTTCAATACCAACAGCACCAAGTTGCTCGCCAAGTCTAATGCCGCATTGAATGATGTGGTGAAGATCCTGAATGAGAACCCCAGTGTGAAACTGAAGATCGATGGTCATACCGACAGCCAGGGTTCAGATGCCTTCAACCTGAAGTTGAGTGATGGCCGTGCCGGATCGGTGAAAGCTTATATGGTAAGCAAAGGCATTGATGAGAGCAGGCTGGTAAGCGAAGGATTTGGAGAAACAGTACCGGTGGCAGATAACAAAACTGCTGCGGGCCGCCAGCAAAACCGTCGTGTGGAAATGAAGTTGTTCTATTGATAGGTCACTAAGCCAAAACCAAATAAAGAATTGCCCCTGAGTGATCGGGGGCAATTTGTTTTTATCTGTAAATTTTGATTCTTATATCAGCTTCAGGCAATTTTGAATGTTATGAGCCATTATAACAAATACGTCCCTATTGAAATTTCTTCAGACGCTACTGTTTTTGAGTTTACCAGTACAGGCCCAAAAGGGGATATTAAAAAAATTATCCAGCTCTCAAAAACGGGTACTAAACAAATATTTAACCTGGCGTTTGGTAATATAAAAGCAGACGGCTCTATTGACGACATCACTACTAATGATAATAAAGACCGGGATAAAATATTAGCTACCGTAGCAGCCGTTGTATATGAATTTACAGAACGATACCCCAAGCGTTATGTTTTCTTCACCGGCAGTTCACTTGAGAGAACAAGACTTTACAGAATGGCCCTAACGATCAATTACGAAGAACTGGCTAAAACGTTTGCTATCTGGGGGCTACGGGGAGAAATTGGTTTTGAGCCCTTTGAAAAGCATCGTAATTATAGCGGCTTTTTGATTAAAAGAAAATAAGGTGTAATTTTACAATTGTGAAACAAGCAAAGAAAAATACAAGTAAGAAATCGTCACCAATCCGTACAAGGGTAAAAAAAAGCCTTGATAAATATGCGGACAAAATTTTATTTCCTGATAAGCTGGCAAAGGCCAATAAGCTATTAAGAGGAGTAAAGATCCCTTAATACACACCATACTAAAAATGCCCCGTTTCCGGGGCATTTTCTTTTATTTAACAGCAGACAACGAGAGAAGCAGAGGTCACGCAGAGATAACAGGAGTATTGACAAGGCTCTGCGAAAACTCAGCGCTCTCCTATTCTCCGCGGTGAACTCACGTCACCAACTCCTAGCTCGCCAGCAACTCGTCCAGGTTTCCATGTGCCATAGCAAAACCTTCCTGGAAGCCCATTTCCACAATTTTTTCCAGGTCTTCGATAGCGCTGAAAGTAACTTCCACTTCCACTCTTGTGCCAGGACCGGCCTGAATAAAATCCACTTTCCAGTGCATGCGGGGAAATTCTGTATTGATATTACCCTCTTTATCACAGAATGCATCCATCCCGGTATAGGATTTATTGGGAACGATCGTTTCATAATCGGCGCGGCAATAATGACATTCGCCTTCGGGGCCCTGCATATAGTATCTCCAGTGGCCGCCTTCGCGGAAGTCCATTTCCTGTGTTACGGCTTTGTAGGGTTTGGGGGCCCACCACTGGTCCAGCATTTCGCTTACGGTCCATGCTTTCCATACTTTTTCAACGGGTGCGTTGAATTCCCGCACCACTTTCAGTTTTTTGTTTACCAGGTCTTTGGTATAGACCGTTTCCTTTGTTGCCATCATGTTTTTTTTGTTTTAGTATTTTCTAATAAAGAATCTAACTGGTCGAAGCGGGACTCCCACATATCCCGGAATTTTTGCAGCCATTTATCCACTTCCTTTAGTTTTTTGGAGTTAAAGTGATAATATATTTCGCGACCGGAATATTCCTGTTTAACGAGCTGGCATTCCGTGAGTATTTTGATGTGTTTGGAAATGGCCTGGCGGCTGGAATCAAAATGTTCGGCGAGGGCGTTGGGCGTCATGGCCTGCACAGCCAGCAGTGTAAGTATGGTGCGGCGGGTGGGGTCGGCAATGGCCTGGAAAACATCTCTTCTCATGGTAAAAACGGCTTTTAAGCAACCGTTCGGTAGCAAATATACGTGCTACCGATTGATTGCGCAAAATATTTTTCAGGTTTTTTCAACACAGAGGCGTAGAGATAGTGAGCCGCACAGAGAATGCCCCGCGGCCTTCTTCCACCCTGCCTGCCGGCAGGCAGGTCTGTGGTTCTTGGTAGCCAGGGAGTATCATGTCAAAAAAGTGCCATCTTCAAGTACCTATCCTCCCATTCTTACACCTGCGAAGCTCTTCTTTCAACTGGCCGATAGTTTGCTTTTGCAGGCTTACCATTTCATGGCAGTTGTGCAGAAGTTCTAACTGCACCCCCCGCCACATTTGAAATAATAAGCCTTTACCTCTTCACTATTTTATGCTGGCTCATCCCGGCTGCCGATTGCACTACTACAAAATACAGGCCCGGAGGTAAATGCCGCAGGCTGATGGTGGTAGGAGAACCGGAAGCCTTAGCGGTGATCACAGATTGGCCCGGTACATTTTTTATGATAATTACAGCATCCGGCTGAGCCGTGATGATGTACAGCAAATCACTGGTGGGGTTGGGAAAAATATTCACTGCTTCTCTATCGCCCGTGCTGCATTGCACAAAAATTATTTTTGAATGGGTAACAGGGCTGTTGCCACCCGCCTGCCTTATCCGGTAATACCATTTTCCCGGCCGGGCCCCGGCATCATCAAAGCTATAATAGTTGATATCACCTCCGCTATGAACTACTGGTACAGTACCTGCCGATTGAAAACCTATACCATCCCTGCTCCGCTCCACAATAAACTGGCCTCCGCTGAGGGAGGATGCCGCGGACCACTGTACGATTATTTTTGTATCCCTGCAAAATGCATCGAAGGTGTAAAACCTTAGCGGTACCACAATTTGCGGATACCAGTCAAAACAAGCCTGGGCAAACCCGTCATTATCACCCGTGCCATATATATTCAAATACGGATTATCCGCCTGTATATAACAGTTGTATGAAAAACCATCGCCATTACCCGTGCCATAAACCTGTGCAAAACTCCGTGCACTACAAAGACAAAAGATAATCGGTATAAAAAATTTTTTTACCATGATGTATTAGTTTGGAGCGGTGCGTACGCCCCTGCCGCCAAAGTTGAACCCGGCAAGCGGCTGACCACTGGTGGCATATATCCTGTACGATACGGTGGCAGCCTGCGGATCAGGGAAATACCAGGCGCCACCACGAAAACCGGAACCGTCGGCCGTATTATCCGGCCAGGTGGCCGTATTGGCATCACCGATATTCAGCAGTCCCGGTACCATCACCATACTCAATACACCATCCCCATGCGTATGTGTAAACGCCCTGCCACTTGTATTTCCCACGGTGATGGTGCGCTCCCATAAGTTGCCACTCATTTCCATTATTCCATAATAAGTACTTCCGGAAGCTATTCGTGTACCGATGCCTGTACCAAAACAACCCACCCGTACCGGCCCGCCCATTGCAGTCCAGTCTGTGTTGTTACAATTTGCATTCGGGTCGCCCGGTACTTCGCCAGGCTGACCACTGTTGAGCATGGCAGACACAATGTTCATAGACGTATTTCCCCATGCAAATTCTTCCGGGGCCGGCAGTTGATCTCCCCTGCAGGCTTTTTCATATTCCAGTTCAGTCATAGGCCGCAGGGCCGACCAGTCAAGATAAGCTGTTAGATCGGCCCAGCTCAGGTTGTTACAGGCAATGTTATGCCCGTCGTCTGGTTCGTTGAAACTGCCGTTACCGTTGAGGTTGCAGGCATACACAGCCGGAATACCAGGACTTGTGCCGGGAGTTAATATTGCCACACTGTTGCGGTAAGGTGTACCGAAAAAAGTGAGCACATTTGTTCCGGTGGCTGAGTTGGGTGGCGTGGTACCCTGCGTGCGGGTGGCCTGCTGATGATAATTCAGTTTGTTTAAAAAAACCACGTATTGCTCCTGGGAAAGTTCATACTTCATACAATAAAAAGCCCTGAATCCCTTTGGAAATGCAGCAGGCAGTATTTGGCTGGTTGCGTTATTAAAATCATCCCATGCCAGTTGCATACCATTACCATTATTATTACCCACTGATCCGGGAGCACCTTCGCCCAATGTAATTGCGTTTTCGCTGGTGATCGGATACGGATTGCCGCTACCTGATGCATCATGTAATTGTCCGGCAACATTCACAGTGGTGCCATCCCCTGTCATAAATCCGCCTTGTGGCACATAAACCATTTCAATTCCCATCACACATATTTCCACACTGTCGGCATCGCTTACCCCGTCTGCTCCATAGTTCCAGCAAAGTTGTACGCCGGGATAGCTTACAGGCGACTGCAGCATATCAGAACTGTGATAAATAAATACGCCGTGGCTGCCGCCAGCTCCGTTGTCGTTGCTGCCCGAAATAGTGGCGCCGGGTGGTACTATATGACCATCACCCGCCCCGCTTCCATTTACCCAGTTTAGTGTGGCATGCTTCCAGCTACTTTGTGTTTTAATACGATATTTAATAAACAGCCAGGCCGCATCCCAGTTAGATGGGCCCACAGAGGTGCGCCATGAATTATCCCAGTTAATATCAAATTTTACAAATGAAATATTGGTAACTGTATTTTGCCCCGCAAGTGAGACGTTGCTGATCTGCAAATTGTTAGCAACCGCCTTTGAAGATGACCACATGGCTGTAACTATAAAGATAATTACCGGCACCCGGCATGACAGACCAGTGAAAAATTTGTTTTTCATATTATTGGATTATGCTTTTTAAACTTCCTGCCTGCTGCAATGAGTTAACTGCACTGCCGGATAGCAGAGACAGCCTGTACAGCATTGATACAAAGAAAGTTTTTGAAATGGAAGGATAAAGCCTGGAATAGCGTATTTGTTCAGCATAGGTGGATTTTGTTTCAAATGTAATCTTACAAAACAGATAAGTGGTAGCCTTTGTACCCATTATTTCAGCAGGACTGTAAAATAGTTTACATAATTCTGGCTGATTTATTTAAATACATACGGTTTGTTGAATAGATGATGTCAGTGGATTCACTATGTACTACAGGAAGGGATTTTTACTTGAATCCTGCCGGTATGCAGGGTACCCAGAACGATTACACAGGGTGTGCAAAGCTATTCTTTGTGGCCTCTGTGTAAAAACTTTGTGTGCTCTGTCGTCCTGTATTATAAAATTGTGCCGTAGCGCTCTGCGATAACTCCCCGTGCTCATTTCTCTGCGGTGAAAATCCCCACATCACAAACTCCTCCAACCCAAAAGCTATCCTCCTGTCGCATACCAGCTTGTTTACAATCAAAACTGGCCATCACTCGCCAGCCACCTCCGCACATTACAGATATGAATCATATAATCTCCTGACAATCCTCAATATGACAGGGGGGCCATCTGCTTATATTCGTTATAAGATGCTTTATTATGGCTGTCAAAACCATTATAGCTGAGAATAACAAATTGAACCTGCTAAAATATTACCCATGAAGATTCAAATTTCACCTAACCAGCCGATCAGCGCAGTTCAAAAACAGTTCAATAGTGAGTTTGAGTTTTTGAAACTGGAATTCTTTACCAAATGGGCGTTGAAGAATTCGGATTACTCTGCCGGACAGCTGATTAAAACCAATAAAAAAATTGGCGAGATACAGGCCATTCAGTCCTCCGGGGAGATCGACATAGATGGTAAAATGAAAGTGAAAGAACTGGAAATGAAATTGAAGAACGATTTTGGCCTTGCTGCCCAAATTTTCCGGAAATCGGGAAACCTCTGGCTCGAAACCACCATGACCGATAACTGGTCGCTGGAACAACAGAACAGGCATGGGAAAGAATTATCTACCGGACCAGATTACACCACCAGGGGCGCAGACTATGACCTGAACCGGGATGCTGACCATTAACCCTGCCCGCGTCATAAATACAAGCACAATAATTTTAATAACATATGTTTCAACAACTGTCTTATTGCGCTAACTTATAAACATCCTTATAATACCTGATCTTCCCATGAAGTCCGGCAACTGCCTGCATATAAACGGAAAAAACCGGAACAGGTTTGATGAGCTGGATAAATTTTGGTTTTTGTTCTTTAAAACAGGATTGCAGGTATGAAGTATCCAGCTTATTCTCCAGCAATTTATTGCCCAGCTCCAGCGGCTCTTCGATACGGATACATCCATGGCTATAAAACCGGAGGTTTGATAAAAATGCGGTTTTATTGTTGGTGTCGTGCAGATATACACCATAAGGTGTAATGATATTAAACTTAATAACCCCCAGTGCATTATCACAACCGGTTGACTGCCGGATCGTGTAGGGGAAATAGCCTGCATGAAAAGCAGACCAGTTCATTTTATAGTGGTCCATCACCCGGCCCGACCCATCGATGACCTGCATATTATTCGCATCGATCCAGCCCGGGTTTTTTTTGATCTTAGGCAGGTATTCATTAAATGTTATACTACGTGGAACATACCAGTAAGGGTATAATATCGCCTGGTCGCATACGGTGGCAAACCGGGGTGTGGGCGTGGCTGTTTTACCCACCACAATTTTCATATCCAGCAAAGCACTGTCATTTTCATAATACCTTAACCTGGCCTCGGGCAAATTAATAACAATGAATTTATCAAACCTGAAGTGGTGTATCCATCGGTAATAATTCATGCTCCTTACCAGCATGGCTACCGTGTCCTTATGTTCTTTTATTAATTGCCGCTCCAGTTCGTTTTTTAAATGAAGATAATCCGGGTGAGCAGGTTCCAGAGAATGAAAGAACGGGGCCAGCTGCCCCGGCTGCAGCGCTTTTACCAAACGTTGCAACAGATCGGTGTCGATAGCTTCAGCATACTTAGCTGACAACTGATCATAACCCAACCAGGGGGTTAATTTGTACCCGTATATATCCTTGCAAAGTGCAATGGCCGCATCCGTATATATGCGGTCTGCCTGTACCAGCATCGCCGTATCCGGCAGGGTGGCCTGGAGAAAGGATTGTATTATTTCGATGTGATATTTTTTCTCCACCAGTCCCATCCTGTATGCGTAATTCATATAATCCACCAGTTCTTTTCTCAGCTCCCTTCCTGCATCACCAGGCAACATCCACCCAGGTTCATGGCCCCTGAACTGGTAAAACTGATCCACCAGTTTCGGATAAAATAGTGGCGTTTCAACGGCAGGTTTATAAGACATATCACCCATAGTTCCGCCGCTGATCTGTATCCCTGCCAGCTGTAAACCAAAAATGCTTATTCCGATCATTAACCCCGGCAAATGCTTCATGCTGTAAAAATGGGCCTTGCAAAGGGACCTGTTGATGAAAAACCTCAGTTGATATGATGATAAAGATCAAGTGCTACAACAGCAGGGGCCTCACCGGTTAATCGCTGACGAGCATCATTCACCACACTGACCATATTCATAACCGTTATACAAGTAGTTATTCAAATTTGAATAGATTTTTAACGATGCCTCATCGCTCTCCCATACAATTGTTTTTAGAAGAAACAGGATCGATTTCCCGTTTCACGGGCCGTTTTTTGAAGCAATGGTACAGGCCACGGTGGGAAGTGGCCGAGTTTTTCCGTCAATGCTATTTTATTGGTTATAAATCGTTACCCCTGATTGGATTGACGGCTTTTATACTTGGGCTTGTTTTAACCATGCAATTACGTCCGTCGATGGTTGATTATGGCGTGGAGTCGCAAATACCAGCTATCGTGGGAATAGCGATTGTACGGGAAATTGGCCCGGTGATAACCGCACTGATCTTTGCCGGTAAGATCGGAAGCAGTATTGGTGCAGAACTGGGATCAATGAAGGTAACAGAACAAATAGATGCCATGGAAGTAAGCGGCACCAACCCTTTTAAATACCTGGTGATCACCAGGATCCTGGCAACCACACTGATGTTACCGGTATTAGCCATGCTGGGAGATGCCATTTCCTTATATGGCGCCTACCTGGGTGTAAATATCCACGGAAACATCAGTTTTAGTTTATTCTGGACCCAGGTATTCGATAACCTGTCGTTCAGTGATGCCATTCCTGCATTTATTAAATGCTATTTTTTTGGATTTGCAGTAGGTATTGTTGGATGTTACAAAGGTTATAACAGCAGTAAGGGAACAGAAGGTGTGGGAAGGTCTGCTAACTCGGCGGTGGTGGTATCGTCTGTGATGATATTCGTGATCGACCTGCTGGTGGTTCAAATTACAGATGTATTGGGAATAAACTAGGGCAATGCTCAACGATAAAAGAACAGAAAAGGTTTTGGAAGTGTGCCACCTGTATAAATCATTTCATGAAAACCATGTACTGATTGATTTTAACCTGGAGATGAATGGCGGAGAAAGTGTGGTGGTGCTGGGAAAATCGGGTTCCGGAAAGTCTGTTCTCATCAAATGTATTATCGGGCTTATGAAACCCGACAAAGGCGGCATTAAAGTTTTCGGGGAGGATATCCTGGCCTTAAAAGAACAGGGCCTCGATAAGATCCGGGCAAGGGTGGGTTTTCTGTTTCAAAGCAATGCCCTGTATGATTCAATGACGGTTCGTGAAAACCTGGAGTTTCCATTACGCCGGCATTGGATCCGGGTGTCACAACAGGAAGTGAATACGCTGGTGGAAGGGGCACTGCAGGATGTGGGACTGGAACATACCCTTAATATGATGCCTGCTGAATTATCAGGCGGAATGAGAAAGAGGATCGCCCTGGCACGTACCCTCATTTTAAAACCGGAAATAATACTCTATGATGAGCCCACCACCGGGCTTGACCCGATCACAGGTAAGGAGATCATAGAAATGATGAAAAGGATACAGCAAAAATATAATACAACATCACTGATCATCTCGCATGATATGAACTGTGTACGAATGCTGGGAAACCGCGTGGTGATCCTGTTGGATGGCCGCTGCTATGCTGACGGGACCTATGAAGTATTAAAGACAAAATCGGATCCGAAAGTGAAACAATACTTTGAATAATTTATGGCAAACCGAAATATACATAATGTTAAACTGGGGCTATTTGTTTTAGCCGGGTTACTTTTCCTCATCCTGCTTTTGTACATGATCGGAAGGAACAGGGATATGTTTGGCTCCACGTACACCCTGAAAGCAAAGTTTGAAAACGTGCATGGCCTGGTTCCCGGCAATAATGTCCGGTTTTCAGGTATCGAAGCCGGTACGGTAAAAAAAGTGAAAATCCTGAATGACACCCTGATAGAAGTGACCATGAGGATCGACAACAAAATGAAACATATCATCCGAAAAGATGCCGTGGCCAGCATTGGTACAGATGGGTTTGTGGGAAACAAAGTCCTGAACATTATGCCCTCCCGCCATGCTTCACCCCTGGCCGAAGACGGAGATGTTCTCTTATCCAAAAAAACAGCCAATACGGAAGAAATGCTGGAAACCCTCTATAAAACGAATAATGATGTAGCCGTTATTGCTGCGGAACTAAAAAACACTGTTCAACGGGTGAACAACAGCAGCGCCCTATGGTCTTTGTTGAATGATCCATCCCTACCGCGTGAACTGAAGATGACGATCTCAAAGATCCATGCGGCATCCGGTAATGCAGAAAAAATAACCGGGGAACTGCATCAACTGCTGGCCGATGTCAGAGAAGGTAAAGGCAGCCTCGGCGCCATCCTTACAGACACTACATTGGTAGTAAGTCTGAATAAAGCCATTCAGTCTATTACTAAGGTGGGACAGGACGCAGACTCTGTTGTGCATGAAATAAATGCTGCCATCCAAAGTCTGAATAAGGACATTCATTCAGGCCAGGGAGTTTTGCAGGTTCTGTTAACAGACACAAGTTTTGCGGGAAAATTGCGTACCAGCCTGGATAATATTCAAAAAGGAACAGATGGCTTTAATCAGAATATGGAGGCGCTAAAACATAATTTCCTTTTTCGCGGATACTTCAGGAAACTGGAAAAGCAGGAAAAGAAAAAAGAAAAAAAGCCGGACAGCGAATAATCCTCTGGCCTTGTGTATGACAAGTATCAGCTTCCAAAATAATGCAAATCAGTAGCAAGGGCAGCAATCTGGGATACTTTTGGATACAAACCCGGGAATATGAAATACCCGCAATTTTGCCAAAGCTGCAGTATGCCCCTCAACCCCGAAATACTCGGTACAGAAAAGGATGGCTCTAAAAGTAAGTTATACTGCAAATTCTGCTATAACAACGGTTCATTTACCCATTCCTTCAAGAATGTGGAGGAAATGCGGGCCCATATCATGGGAGTAATGGACAAAGAAAAAATGCCGGCTGACATCGTTGAAGCGGCTGTATCAAGGCTTCCTTTTCTTGAAAGGTGGAAAAAGAAACCCCTGGGGAGGAAAAGGAAACAGGTTTCGGCTACAGAGGAAACAGTTCCTGAAAAATATCCTTTACAGGAACCACCCGGCCACGGAACTGTAGCCGTTTCAGAAGAGGATCTCGAAATAATATCCGGGGAAGAACCAGACGAGACAGATCCCGGTTATTCAGCATAAACTATCATCCATGATCTTAAAATATATGAAATCAATAATTGCAGCAACCGACTTTTCATCCACCTCCACGAATGCCGTTTATTATGCGGCAGAAATGGCAAAACTGATCAATGCTGAATTGGTGCTGGTGAACGTATATAATATACCAGTGAATTATACAGATGGCATTGTAATGCCGGTGCCCCTTGAAGAATTGAAAACAAGCAGCGAGAAGGCTCTGGATGATCTGAGAAAAGATATCCTGAACAAATCAGGTAGTACGATCACCGTATCTGCCAGGACAAGAATGGGATATGTGGCTGAAGAACTGGAAGGGTTGTGCAGCTCCATTCACCCCTATGCTGTGGTAATAGGCACAAGAGGAAAGTCAAACCTGGAAAAAACGGTGTTTGGAAGTTCTGCTTTATCCATCATCAAACACCTCACTTCACCGGTGCTATGTATTCCACCCGGGCGAAAATTTGACGGTGGTATTAAAAAAGCAGGGTTTGCCTGTGATTTCAAAGAAGTGGATGAGACAGTTCCGGCTGAACTGATCCGTCAATTTATTAAATCTTTTAAAGCAGCCTTGCATATCCTGCATGTGGATTACAAGGATAAACACTATAATTCAGGTACGCCTGCAGAGTCATTGGCCATATACCACATGTTCGAGGATTTAAAACCGCAATATCATTTTATCGACAACCCGGACATAGAGGATGGAATAAACGAGTTTTCCAGGAACAACCAGCTGGACCTCCTGATCACCATCCCTAAAAAACATAACATAGTTGAAAAAATATTCAGAAAGAGCAGTACCAAACAACTGATCAATGAGTTGCCAGTACCGGTCATGTGCATTCACGGCTGAGCCAACCGGCTGTATCTTTTTTATCAACCTGTTCAAGCAAATGAAAAAAATTATCGCCGCCTTCGACGGGCTAAAATATTCTGGCGCCACACAGGACCATTCCATTGCTGTGGCAAAGGGAAATGAGGCGGTCCTGGTAGGTGTATTCCTGGAAGACCTGTCCTATCATAGCTACGGAATATATGAACTGATCACGGAAGAAGGAGGAGGCCTTGATACGAAAAGAAGTCACCTCGATAAAAAAGATGCTAAAACGAGAGCAAGATCGATAGACGCTTTTGAAAAAGCCTGTAAAGCAGCCGGCATAAAGTACCTGGTCCATAAAGACAGGAAAGCTGCGATCCGTGAACTGATTAAAGAAAGCATCTATGCCGATTTGCTGGTGATAGACAGCCGGGAATCATTTTCACACCATCCTCAGGAGGTACCCACACACTTCATTCACCAGTTATTACCACATGTGCAATGTCCCGTATTGGTGGTTTCCGGGCCCTATCAGCCGATCAGCCAGTCTGTATTATTATTCGATGGCTCCCCGGTAGCCATGCATGCCTTCAAAATGCTGTCTTATACATTCCCAAAGATCACCTCCTTCCCTTCTGAGTTATATGCAGTATTGGAGCCATCAAAAGCAGTAGCGCAGCCGGACGGATTTCTGATCCGGGAATTCATGCAGCGTCACTTTACACAGGTTACTTTTACCTTTACCAGGGGTACTGCAGAAACCGAAATTCTAAAATTTCTGAAAAAAAGGCCCCCCGGCACCCTGGTTGTATTGGGCGCTTACCAGCGGAGTTTCGTATCACGGTTTTTCAGGAAAAGCATGGCTGACACCCTGATGAAAGATGTAAAGATTCCCTTATTCATTGCGCATAGTATTTAAAAGGTGCAACATACCCGGAACATTTATTGATCTGAGAAATCTGCAGTTGAAAGAACTGAAAACCTTGTAGTACAATGCCCGAAGAAGAAAAATCGTTATCGCAAACCCCTGCTGATTCAAAGAACGGCGCTTGTTTATTCAATTGCCTGGCGATTCACTAAGACTGATCAGCATTGAACACAGAACATTAAGTGCCAGCACACTAAACTAAACTACGCTATCAAAACTGCGGTTTTAGAAGCCCTTCATAAAGCTCATAAGTAAGCATGACCTGTCTCATCGCCCTGTTTTCATTTTCATTACTATCTTAACAGGAAAATAGCATTATGGAACACAGGGAAAATTTTGGCTCTTTTGCTAAAGAAAACGGGCGGTTGGTGAAAGAATGGTTCGATGAAAAACTGGAATTGTATAAACTTATTACTGCCCGTACTACGGCCAAAGTTGCGGGAATGATTATCTGGACAATTGTTTCATTACTGGTGGGTTTCCTTGTCATTGTTTTTATTGGCCTCACGGCCGGGTTTTGGCTCAGCACGATCACAGGAAGCTATATCACCGGGTTCGGGATCGTTACATTATTCCTGCTGCTATTCCTTTTAACCCTGGCTGCTTTCCGAAAAAGTATCTTTATCAACCCGATTATCAGGGCTATTATAAACAGAACTGCAGAAGAAGAGGATGAACAACATAAAAAGTAAATACTATGCGTAAAAAACCACCAGTGCATAACCTTGATACGCTTGAAAAAGAAATCCTCCGGCATAAGCTCCGTATCATGGAGATCGAAGACAAGCTGGGTAAAAATGTGGACCACCTCCAGGAAAATTTTTCTGCTTATGTGTCCGGGTCCCTTTCCTGTAAATCAGGTGATAAGCATGCAGACAAAACAAGTTTTTTTGACTCGTTTATTTCCGACATTGCCGATAAAGCCGCCAACAGGGCCAGCGAGACGGTAGACCGCCTGCTGGATAAATTATTCAGGAAACATTCCTGATACTTGATACTAACGGATAAATCCAGGAAGATCATCGAACCGGGCGGCCTGGGTTTCATTCAGTACCGTATCCTTGAGCGCAAAGATGACTGACTTGAAATACGTGTATATCTCCCGGTTAAAGTTTACCAATGTAGATATCTCCGTATCACTTAATTGAGAGATCCCTTTGCTGAGGTAAAGCTGGTGCAACTCGCGGGCATAACCATCCTGTATTTCCCGGTAGAGCCCCGATAAACTCTCGTAAGCCTGTTCCATATCCTTCTGGCCCATAATTTCCAATGCCGTTTCAGAAAAGGACAGGAATTTTTCACGAACTACCTGGTAATAGCTGTACTTTGTTTCGTTGGAGGAATTACTCAATTGTTCCATATCGCCCAGCGCATCTTTCAGGTTCTTGGCGGCATACATTCCATTCCGGAGGGCAGCCGCATAGGGTTCATATTTTTCAGCCCTGGTTTCATTTCCGGCCGCGGCCATTAAACGAACATAAAAATTATGCACTTCCCCATAGTAATCTTTGATATACTCATATTTCCGGTACCCGCTGAGAGCTGAAAACTTTTCACTTATCGTTGGAGGAGTGGAAAGTTGTGTTCCATTGAATAGATCCTTGCCCATGGTAAGTACATACAGGAGAAATGACCTCGCTTCTTTTTCCAGCGCATCACCAGCCAGGGTGGTTTCACCCGGCGAAACCTTGTTAATGTACCTGTCTTCCGGTTTTTTATGATACCTCCCTACAAGGAAGCCAGCCAGGTATTCCAGGAAAGGAAAGAAGAGAATGATCCCCGTAATATTGACCACCGTTTGAAAAAATACCAGGGCGATCAGGCTATTATCCGGACCAACGACATAAACGGTAAACCTGAGAAAATAGTCGATGAACAACAACACAGCCAGGCTGATAGTGGCATTAATGATAAAATTCCCCAGTGCTACTTGTTTTTTTACCGGCAGTCCTTTGGCGGATGCAATAAATAATTTAAGGGTGGTACCAATCTCTGATCCCAGTACAATGGCCATTGCTGCCGGAAGGGGAATGGCATTGGAATACAGGGCACTCAGGGTTAATGCCATTGTGGTGGAACTGGACTGAATGATAGTGGTAAGCAGGATACCCATACCAAAAAAAGCAAACCGGGGTAAATTCCGGAAATTCCTTAAGTCTGTTTGCAATACAAACTCTTCCATCCCTGTTTTAATAAACCCGAGCCCGATGAATAGAAATGAAAATCCAAGAAAGAATTTGCACCAGGAATAATACCTGCTGCCCCTGGGTATGATGGACAAACTTATACCCGTAACTCCTCCCAGCAGGTAAGCAATGTGAGTAATATTGTATTTAAAACCCAGTGTAGCCACCATCCAGCTGCTGATCGTAGTTCCTAAATTGGAGCCAAGCATTACAGCGAGGGCATTTTGTAGTTGAAGCACTCCGGCGCCAACAAGAGAAAGGATCAGCAGGTTCACCACCGAGCTGCTTTGCAATACAGCAGTTACCACGGTACCCCCTCCCACCGCTTTAAATTTATTGGAGGTTTGTTTTCTGAGAAAGAGTTTAAATGGCCTTCCACCAAGGGTCCGGAGCGTGTCTTCCAGGAAATTCATCCCCAGGAGAAAGATCGCCACCCCTGCCAGCGCCTGCCCGATATTAGCCATAGAAGACATGCTGTAAAAAATACAAATAATTTCCAGCCCGGTTAAAAAAACGATTCAGAAAAGATGCCACTGTTTTGAAATGATCAATAAACACTGTTATTAAGTGGCATAATAGTATGGTTGTGAGCTGGCTTCCAGCATTCCGGTTTTCTTGTTCAGTTTTACCCGGAACAGCACTCCTTCCACCTTATTGCTTTCAGGTGCAAAAGGTGAATCAGCGGTCAAATCCATGGTCTCACTGTGCAGCAGGGGCAGGTTCCTGTGGGCGAGGATATGGATGGCATGGCTGCGTTCATCCGCGGATGTTAGTTCTTCAAACTCGCCCCAGCAGATCACACTTTGCCAATTGGAGAGATCGTGCGTATCATCAGCCTGGAAACAGACCTTTGGGTTCTTTCTCAACATATCCAGTTTCATGCCTTCAAAGGTCCTTCCGTACAGGTAATGTCCATCATAGGCATAACTGACCGGAACAACATAGGTCAGGTCGTCTGCATGGATCCCTAACCTTCCTACCAGCTGGCTACTGAGAAGCTTCTCTATCTGATCATTATTCAGCTTATTCAGCATGATTACTTTTTATACAAAAAAACCACATAACTGAAGTAATTTATATGACCCTTCTCAGGCCGGCCTATGAAACGCCTCAGCGAAACGGGAAAAACTGATTGTTACGGTTCCTGGTAACTGTTAGGTTGTGAGTGATCATTTTCACGGATCAGGTGATAGAGCTTGTCTGCATCTGCTTTTTTGCACAGCTCGGTTCCCGGGTTAAGGGTGGCAGCCGTTCCGCAGGCTACCGCAAATTCAAAAGCCTGTCTTTCAGAAAAACCGTTGCAGAGGCCCCAGATCATTCCGGCCAGCATACTGTCGCCGGCCCCAACTGTACTTTTCACTTTCACTTTCGGAGGCATCACACCAATGCTCTCGTTTTGTGTAATCAGCATAGCCCCGTGTTTTCCTAATGAAACCACAATAAGCTGACAGTTGTATTCTCTGATCAGCTTTTTTGCCACCGCTACCACTTCGGTGATTTCTAATTTCTCTAATCCTGCCAAACTCCGGAGCTCGTTCAGGTTTGGCTTGATCATATATACACCATGATGCAGGGCTTCCGCAAGTCCGTCTCCTGACGTATCCACTACCAGTTTTGATTTTTTTGCATGGGCAATTACAGACAGGTCACTGTATATACTCAAGGGGATACCGGGTGGAAGACTTCCGCTCACCACAATAAATCCAGGGTCTTTCACTTCCTGAAGTACGCGGATACAGTTTTTCCACTCCTCTTCGGTTACCGGGCTGGCAGGCATACCGAACCGGTATTGATTATTTGTATGCTCATCGAAGATGATGATATTTTCCCTCGTTTCCCCGGCTGTTTCTATACCAATAAAGGGTATTTTTTCATTTTCAACCAGGTGATGGAAGAATTTCCCGGTATAGCCTCCGGAAAGAAAAATAGCGGTAGCAGAAGCACCCAGCCGGGTAAGGGCACGGGCAACATTTATACCTCCCCCGCCCGGCTCAAGTTTTACAGACGAACAATGTAGTTTTTTTTCAGGCACCATAACCGGCACCGATGCACTCTTATCGATACAGGGGCTGAATGTGATAGTTACGACAGAAGACATACCCTCAGTTAACTTTTTTCATATTTCCCTGTCATTTCATGAATAATGATCCGGTAAATCACCGGCCTGATATTTCCCGGTGAGCGGGGATGCAATCTTTTTTCCGCAGATTCAGGCGGTATGGCCGTTTCACTGATCTTCATCCGTAATAAGCGGTCGACAAAATATTGCATGGCCTTGTTTTTCTCTTCTGTTGCTGTGATCTCCCGGAACTCTCCCCATATAATCACGCTTTTCCAGTTCGTATAATCTATCACTTCATCCACTTCAAAACAAACCATGGGGTTGTTTCTCATCATCTGCACCTTTAACCCGGCCACCGAGTGAGCAATGATATCTTTCCCGTCAAATACATAGGTGATGGGCACTACATATGTTCTGCCGGCATCATGGCAGCCGATCCTTCCCAGCACATTATGGCTGAGCACTTCTTCCATTTCCTGTTTTTCTAATCTTCCGATCATATTAATACTATTAAGGACTCTGATTTACCGTACCTGCACCATTGCCCCGCTTTGTTTCACTTTAACTGCACCGGGTTTTCTCCGGGTTATCTAAATTAAGAAATGTTGTGCTGCGGTCAATGGCCCCCCGGTTGTTTTTACTTTCCCGGTTTGAGGATCTATGCATGCATGGATAATACCGGGATGGGAGAATGCAGAATAAACCGTTTTGAATGCCGGCGCTGAAATAATTCATTCAGTTCTTCATGGCTCTTTGGAACGATGATCAAAAGATCAAGATTTTTCCTTTCCGCATACGCAATAATTTCCATTTCCACATCACTCCCATATATAAAATGAAACTTATAATGAATGTCCTTCAGCATCTCTTTCAGCAAAACAGATTCCTCCGTAGTTTCTTCACCAAATCGCTCTATCACATCTTTGCTAACATGAATTACATACAGATCGGCTTTAAAGATCTCCGCCATTTCTTTTATTTCCGCTATCCGTACTGATTCAACGACCTCTCTAAGGTCACAGGCAAACCCAATTTTCCGTATGTCTTTGAACCGGGCCTGCGGGGGTATCACCAGCAGGGGCCATTGGATTCTTTTCAGGGCGTTAAGGGTTGTTCCTCCCTGCAACAGCCGCTCAAAACCACCTGCACTTTCTGATCCCAATACCACTGCATAAGGTTTTATTTGATCGCAACAAGTTATTATTTCTGTAAGTACATCCCCGTCGCGGAATTCGGCATCAATAAAGATATTTCCGCCCGTAAGGGTAGTTAATTTGCTGATAAGCCTGTTCATTTTCTTCCGCGCATCCGAAACAACAGCCTCAGCAGGGGTAGCCAGTGCCGGCAATTCGCTAACTGGTAATGGAACAGGCTGTACATGCAATAAGATCAATCGGGCACCCAGCATCCAGGCCATGTTGGCAGCATAGTGAACTGCATTTTCAGCTATAGCCGAAAAATCCGTAGGGGCAATAATTTTTTTCATACTTGTCAAATCTAACTACAACATACCCCTCTGAAAAATGATCCCTGTCAGCATTTGATTTGAGAGTACTCACCAGGGGCCTCTTCTTACCACTGAAAAGAAAACAAGGATATGAAAATCCTGGTACCAACTCTTCTATCTGCGTTGCAGGAAAAAATATGAAACCGGTATGATCCACCTTATTGACTCCAATTTCCGTTTGGATGAGCTGATATATTTCATTGGGCATTGTGATACCTGTCATAGTTATGACCTGTCAGGGGTTTTACATTTACTGCCTAATCTGTTAGTATATGCAAGAACCCCTCACCCCCGATGTAAAAGAGGTAATGGATGCAGCCACCATCAGGCCAGCTGTTTCCATCATTATGCCTTTTGAACCGAAAATGAACCTGGCAACAGAATTGTCCTATGCATTGAAAATTGCAGTTGACAAAGTGGAAAAAGAAATTGCCGGAAAATATATGTCTGATGCCGGCATGCAGGTGGTCCAGAAATTAAGGATGCTTATCAAAGACCTGAACTTCAGCACGCACAAAAAAAGCATTGCCATCTATGTGTCGCCCAAATTTGAAAAAGTTTTATACCTGGACATTCCGGTGGAAGAAAGAATCACAGTGGACGAATCATTTGAGATCCGGGACCTTATTTATGCCAGGAAACAACTTCATAAATACCTGGTATTGCTGTTGAGTTTCAACGGCTGTGATATGTACCTGGGCGATACCACCACTTTTGTAAAGATCATCTCCAATAGCGGTAAATCAGCCCATGATTACGACAATGATATTGCCGAAAGGGTGGCCAATTTTTCAGACCTCTCGGAAAGAAAAGAAATATTGCTTGAAAAATTACTTCACCACATTGATGATGACCTGGGAATAGTGCTTAACGCCTATCGCCTGCCCCTTTTCGTGGTGGGCACGAAAAGAATTGCCGGTCATTTCAAAAAGATCACCCGGCATGGCAGTTCAGTTGTTAGTTATATACATGGAAATTACAATGAAGCCGGCGCTGCTGAACTCAAAGAAGTTTTGCAACCACATGTTAATGACTGGAAAGCCGTTTTGAATAAAGACCTGATGAACAGAATAAATGAGGCCTATGGTAAGCATCAGCTCGCTTATGGCATGAAGAATGTATGGCAGGAGGCCATGGGCAACAAGGGACGGTTGCTGATCGTGGAAAAGAATTATATGTACCCGGCCTTACACAGCGTGGGAAAGGAAAGGCAAGTGGAAAAGAAGGTATTAACCCGCAACCGCTCCTATATACATGATGCGGTGGATAAAGTAATTGAAAAGGTGCTGGAATCAGGGGGCGATGTGGAGTTTGTGGATACCGGTGTATTAAAGGACTATGACCATATAGCCCTGGTCCTGTACTATTGAAACAATTGTTTACCGGGCAACAATAACACCCGGCTGATGGGTGAACTCATTGCCGTGATTGACAATAGTTGTTTTTTCCAGCCCGGCGCAAATGTGGATGTATATGGTAACTGTTATTATTAATCATACCATTCCTTTTCCGTTGACGGATCACAGAAACGGAAAGGAATATAAAATGAAATTGTTATGAAAAACATACTTAAATTAATCGTTCTGCCGCTGTTCTTATTATATAGTTGCGGAACCACATCCTATATCACCAGTTCCTGGAAAGCGGCCAGTATCCCGGAAAAAAAATATAAAAAGATCGTTGTACTGGGCCTGGTGCGGGAAGCTGACAGGACCATTCGTGAAAAAATGGAACAGCATATTGTTGGCGACCTGGCCGAGCTGGGTTATGATGCCGTTTGTTCCTGCGATGAATACAACCCCAGGGCATTTGAGGGTTTGGCAGAAAAAGAAGCTATTGCGAAACTCCGCAATTCAGGGGTAGATGCGGTACTGACAGTAACCTTACTCGATAAGGAAAAAGAAAAATATTATGTTCCCGGCCGGGTGGCTTATTCTCCTTATTATATTTATCACAATCGTTTTTATGGTTATTACCGCACGATGTATGAGCGCATTTACACACCCGGGTATTTTGTAACCAATACAAAGTATTTCTGGGAAAGTAATTTTTACGACCTCGAATCCAATACATTACTATACTCTGTCCAAAGCCAGTCATTTGATCCGGCTTCTACTGAAAATTTAAGCCATGAATACGGACAGATGATCATAAAAGATATGGTGAAGAACCAGGTCATCCGTAACCAGAAAGCACCTGGCCTGAAAGCCATGTAGAATTAATGCAATTGGTGTAAGGCTCCTTGTATCGTTCTCAATAAAAAAGGGTCGCTGTTATTTGTAACAGCGACCTTTGTGATTCCGTGCAGGCGCTTAGGGCCGGCTTTGCTGCGCCCCGACTGGGACAAAGCAGCCGCACTACAAACAAGCAATTGCAGGCCATATCTGAAAGTCCAGTCATAATTTCTCCTGGAATAATCACAGAATAACTCATCAACAGAACCCGGTAGCCTAAATGTTTTTCAATGCTACCTTCCTTTTCTTTACCTTACATCTCTTTCCCTCCCCTTCCAAACCGCTGGTTTTTTTATTATTTATCGCTAAACATATAACTAATGAAAAATCGTATCAGCCTGTCATCCACATTACTGTTGATCATATTCGCAGCCTGTTACAATACCCTGCAGGCACAGGACAGGTCTTACTATACGCTCAGCATTAAAAACATTGCCCCCACCACTATCACGTTTTCCAACAATAGCAACCTGGAAGTGAAAGTGATCCTGTATAATCCAACCGACAATGTAATGACTGTAGGGTTTACTTCCTTCAACATTAAACCCGGCGCTTCACATAAATACAAGAATGGCGTGTATAATGTCAAAGTTTTCAAACCACAGGTATTTGACAAACACCTGTACACGCAAAAAAATGTAAGTGGTGATTTTAAGATGAGCGGAACTGAAAAGAACTTTTCGGCCACCCGTCTGTCATCAAGAAATAACACCACATTCAAAAACAATACCGGCCAGGCCATTAAGATATGCCTGTATAAAAGAAATGATAATTTAAAAACAATACCCGTTGCCTGCTATGATCTGAAAGATAATACCAGCACCGCAACGTATAATGGCGACATGACATCCTTCTTCGTTTCTGTATTTGAGCCGGGTATTATCGACCGGCTGCTGCTGAGCCAGCTTTGTCCCGATCAGTCGGTGGTAACTGTGAATAAGGTGAAATAATATCTTTTTATGTGCACCTGGAGGGTTAAGAATTAAAATTATTTTATTCTTTATCCGTTGCAACCATTTTCTTCGCACTTATCTTATGCTGGTTAAATGAAGCACTGGTCTTTCCGGATGAACGATCAGGTTGCCCGGAAGATTTTCGGAATGGCCACCCGTATAATTCAGCTATAAGAATTATACCAGGGGCAAGAAAAAGACCCTGATTTTAAATCAGAGTCTTCGTGATCCCGTGCCGGCACCTGGGCCGGCATCGAGACCGGCTTTGCCGCGTCTCGACTGGGACTTTCTTGATCCATAACTCAGGAATATTTTTTAATGAACCCCTTTAATTTCTCCCGGTTGAGATTTTTAAGTTTCTTTTCAAGCATCATGGCTTCACTCCTAGTGTCTTTCTTAATGACCAGTTTGATGATCCATGGTACACCGCCAGACGTTGATCTCACATAGCCCGCATTATGACGTATCAACCGTAACCTGATATCATCCGTTTGACCAATATAAAATTTATCAGCCCTCTCACTATAAATAATATAAACATGGAAAGACATAAAAAAAGGTCGCTGTTATTTGTAACAGCGACCTTCGTGATCCCGTGCCGGCGCCTGGGCCGGCATCGAGACCGGCTTTGCCGCGTCTCGACTGGGACAAACAACCACAGTTCTAACACAATTTGTCGCTATTACTTGTAATCAAAT
The DNA here is from genome assembly GCA_964606155.1 of uncultured Chitinophaga sp. GTDB lineage: Bacteria > Bacteroidota > Bacteroidia > Chitinophagales > Chitinophagaceae > JJ008. Next base: position 35,081 of record CAZSGD010000030.1, read on the forward strand.
AAAAAGGTCGCTGTTATTTGTAACAGCGACCTTCGTGATCCCGTGCCGGCGCCTGGGCCGGCATCGAGACCGGCTTTGCCGCGTCTCGACTGGGACAAACAACCACAGTTCTAACACAATTTGTCGCTATTACTTGTAATCAAATAAAAAGGTCGCTGTTATTTGTAACAGCGACCTTCGTGATCCCGCTGGGACTCGAACCCAGGGCCCCAACATTAAAAGTGTTGTGCTCTACCAACTGAGCTACGAGATCAACCTTTTCCAAAAAAACCTGGAAGCGGTCATTTTTGGGAGTGCAAAAATACGGTAATGAGACTTTCACACCAAAACTTTTTCAAGCAATTATCAAGCACTTATTCACTCTCCCAACCCCCTTTTGGTGGCTGTTATTCAAGCCTTTGTTTTCAAATTCCTGATTTTAAAGTAGGTTTGCCGCAACAAATCATCTCATGGCTGATTATTTCAAAGATAAAGTAGTGGTGGTTACCGGCGGAACAGAGGGGATCGGCAAAGCGCTGGTGGATGCACTGCTGACCATGGGGGCCAAAGTGGCCACCTGCGGCCGTAACCACGACAAACTCTATCGCCTGCAATCAGAACACCCTTCCGACTTTTTACATACCATGGTGGCAGACGTGAGTAATGAGAACGATTGCCGCCGTTTCATAGAAACCACCTTAAAAGTATATGGCGGTATAGATATCCTCATTAACAATGCCGGTATTTCCATGCGTGCCCTGCTAAAAGAGGCCAATATGGAGGTGATCAAAAAAGTAATGGACATCAATTTTTACGGATCCGTTTACTGCACCAAATACGCACTCGATTCGCTGATGGAAAGAAAAGGCACGATCGTGGGCGTTTCGTCCATTGCCGGGTATCGCGGGCTGCCCGGCCGCAGCGGCTACTCCGCCAGCAAATTTGCGCTGCAGGGCTGGCTGGAAGCCATCAAAACAGAACTGATGGGCGATGGCGTACATGTGATGTGGGTGTGCCCCGGCTTTACCACATCCAATATCCGTCAGGCCGCCCTGAATAAAGATGCACACGAACACGGCGATACCCCGATGGATGAGAGCAAAATGATGAGCGCCGAAGAATGCGCCGGTCATATTTTACATGCCATCCGGAAAAAGAAACGGTCCCTGGTGCTAACGTTCACGGGTAAGCGAACTGTGTTCATGCAGAAGTTCCTGCCTGGCCTCGCCGATAAACTGGTGTATAAGTTTTTCTTTAAGGACGGGAAACTGGTGAAGTGAGGGAAAGGCACAGGGATCAAGGCACAAGGTACAAGGCACAAGAGACAAGGAACAAGGTACAAGAGACAAGGTACAAGGACCAAGGCACAAGAGACAAGGAGCAAACGAAAGACACCAATAAACCAATAAACTAATTAACCAATAAACCAATTCCCCTACTCCCAACAACTACAAAGAAACTTCAACTATAAACTGCTAACCTCAAACCCTAAACCCTTTTGGCCTTACTAACCCTGACATCTGATATCGGCAGCCGGGACTACCTCGTGGGTGCAGTAAAGGCGCAATTATTGCAAACCAACCCGGAGTTTCAACTGGTGGATATCACCCATAATATCCCTCCCTTCAACTACCCGCAGGCCGCTTATATATGCCGCAGCGCTATCCGCAATTTCCCGGCATTTACCTACCATATCATCCTGGTCAATTTATTTGAAAATAAACCCGAACAACTACTGCTCGCCTTTCACCAGGAGCAATATTTTCTTTGTGCAGATAATGGATTGCTGACGATGATCCTGGAAGAAAAACCCGAAATGGTGATCGGTATCCCGCTGAACAAACAGGAAACAAAAAATACACTGCATTGCGCCGGCGTAATGGGCCGGGTGGTCCATCAACTGGTAAATGGAGAATCCATCAAAAACATCGGTAATCCCGATGTGAACTATGTTCAAAAAAATCATTTACGCCCCCTGCTGGACCGTGACTGGATAGAAGGGCAGATCATCTTCATCGACAATTTTGAGAACGTGATCGTCAATATTACCCGGGAGCAGTTTGAAGAGCAACGCAAGGGCCGCAGTTTTCGTATCGTTTTCAAAAGGGATGAAGTGATAGACCGCATCAGTGAAAGTTATGCTGATGTGAACGAAGGGGAAAAACTGGCCCTTTTCAATAGCGCCGGTTACCTGGAGATCGCTATCAACAAAGGCAATGCGGCCGGTCTTTTTGGATTAAAAGGATTTTCGGAAAAAGCCAGCCAGGTTTCCAATATGCTGCAAAACCAATTACCCTACCAGACCATCCGGGTATATTTTGAATGAACATGAAAAAGAGAATAGCGCTCGATATGGATGGGGTGCTGGCCGATGTGGTACACCAGTTCCTTTCTTTTCACGAACAGGACTTTGGTACCCGCAAATCACAGGAAGAAATAAAAGGGATACCCGAATTCCTCGCCTTTCCAAACGGTCATCGTCATGTACGCACCCCCGGTTTTTTCCGCCTGGCGCCGGTAATGCCACAGAGCCAGCAAGTAGTGAAACAGTTGAATGAAAAATATGATCTGTTCATTGTATCTGCCGCTACTGAATTTCCGCAAAGCCTTTCGGAAAAACAGGATTGGTTGAATGAGTTTTTTCCGTTTATTACATGGAAACAAATGGTTTTTTGCGGCAGCAAGACCATCGTCCAGGCAGATATTATGATCGATGACCATTTTAAGAACCTCGATCATTTTCCCGGACGAACCATCCTGTTCACACAACCCCATAATTTTTCACAACCTGCGGGCCGGCACCAACGGGTCCAAAACTGGCCTGAAATCGCCACCCTGCTGGTATAGTTAAATTTGGCAGACGGTGAACGGGTGTCCGAAACCTATCGTCGAAAACACTATTTTTGCCCATCCCGTCAAATTCGGGGCAAAATCAACCCTTTATGAACTTTAAGAAAGTCAATAACATTACTGGCTGGGCCGTTTTTTTCATTGCCTTTGCCACTTATTTTTTAACACGTGAGGCCAGGGGCAGTTTATGGGATTGCGGTGAGTTTATTGCCAGTGCTGATAAAGTGCAGCTACCCCACCCGCCCGGTGCCCCGTTATTTGTGTTATTAGGCCGTTTTTTCATCATTCTTTTTGGTGATAATGGACAGACCGCAGCCAACGCCGTGAACTTCATGAGTGCAATGGCCAGTGCAGCCACGATCCTTTTCCTCTTCTGGAGCATTACACACTTTGCCCGCAAAATGTTTGTGAATGCCGGGGAACAACTCGACGCTCACCAAACATTTGCAACCATGGCAGCCGGTATAGTGGGTGCCCTGGCTTATACTTTCAGTGATTCATTCTGGTTTAGCGCTGTGGAAGGTGAGGTATATTCGCTTTCCTCTTTCTTTACAGCCCTCGTATTCTGGGCCATGCTTAAGTGGGAGCATGCGGATGAACATGCAGGTAATGATCCTGCTGCCAGGTTACGCAGCGACCGCTGGATCGTATTCCTCTTTTTCATGATGGGACTGTCCATTGGCGTTCACCTGCTGAACCTGTTGACCATTCCGGCCATCGTAATGATCTACTACTATCGCCGCTACCAGGCCAGCACCAAAGGCGCCATTATCGCATTCCTGGTGGGCTGTTTGATTACAGGAATTGTACAGGTTGGTGTGATACAATATTCCATGAAAGCAGCAGGCCAGTTTGATGTGTTCTTTGTGAACTCACTCGGCATGCCTTTCTTTTCCGGGTTCTCCGTTTACTTCATTGCACTGGCAGCCCTCGTCATCTGGGCCCTCCGGTTCAACGAAAAAAATATTACGCAAACAAAACTCATTACCTGGTTCATTCTCTTCCTTGCCTTATCAGCCCTGCCCTTTATTGTAAGCCTGGGCGGTGGCGGGGCCAAGATCCTGAAGTTCCTGCTGATCGGCGGCGCTGGTTTTGCTGCCGGTTATTTCATGAAGCCCGCAGCTTTGCGTGTACTCAAACTTACCCTGTGGTGCTATGCCTTTATGCTGCTGGGTTACTTCGTTTATTTCACGGCATTGATCCGCTCCAATGCCAATCCTTCTATTGACATGAACAATGTGGACAACCCAATCAACCTGGTGTACTACCTGAGCCGTGAGCAATATGGTGAAGCACCCCTGGTGTATGGTCCTCATTTTGCAGCCGAAGTGGAAAGGGATAGCGATGGTTATCCTGTGATCAAAGAAGGAGAAATGAAATATGTGAAGGGTGATAAAAAGTATATCTCCATGGGCAGGGAAAAAAGATACCAGTTCCGCAGCGAAGACAAACAATTATTCCCCCGCGTGTGGGACCCCAGCAATGACCAGGGCCATGCTGATTTTTACTCTGACTGGCTCGACCTGGCCAGGGATGAACAAACCGGGAAGTATGAAGCACCCTCTTACGGTGATAATATTGAATGGTTCTACTCTTACCAAATGGGGCTCATGTACTGGCGTTACTTCATGTGGAATTTTTCGGGCAAGCAAAATGATATTCAGGGCCTGGGTAATAAACGCGATGGCAACTGGATCACCGGCTTTTCTTTTGTAGACGACCGGCGCCTGGGCGATCAGAGTTATATGCCTGATAGCATTAAGAATAATAAAGCGCATAACAAACTGTTCATGCTGCCCTTTATCCTGGGTATCATCGGTTGCGTGTACCAGTTCCTGAGAAATAAGAAGGATTGGGTGGTTACCTTCCTGCTCTTCTTCTTTACGGGTATTGCCGTGGTTCTGTACCTGAACCAGCCGGGTAACCAGCCCCGTGAACGTGACTATGCTTATGTAGGGTCGTTTTTCGTGTATGCTATATGGATTGGTTTGTCTGTCATCGCCCTCATTAAAATGGCAAAAGAAAAAACCGACAAAGAACTTTTCCAGAATATGCTCATGTATGGCGGCATACTCACTTTCATCATCACATTCATGAGCGGATCACCCGGACCTGCAGGGCCCACTTTCATCATGGCGCTTTTTGCCGCTATTTTATATCTCGCGTTATTCGCCGGTATCACTTATCTCGTTCGTGCCCTATCATCCGGCGCTCAAAATGCAAGGCTGTTGAATATTTCCACCGCCGCAATTTGCCTGATCGTGCCGTTGCTGATGGCACAACAGGAATGGGATGACCACGACAGAAGCGGAAAGCTGACCGCACCGGATGTGGCAAAAGATTATCTCGAAAGCTGCGCCCCCAACGCCATCCTGTTCACCTTTGGTGATAATGATACTTATCCATTATGGTATGCACAGGAAGTGGAAGGCGTGAGACCGGATATCCGTGTGATCAATAATAGTTTGCTGGGTATCGATTGGTATATCAACCAGCTCCGCCGCAAAGTGAATCAGTCCGATTCTGTGGATGTGATCTGGACACCCGAGCAAATTGAAGGAAATAGCCGTGCCAGGGTGTATTTCCGCGAAGAAAAGAATGTAGACCCTAAAGGATTCTATAAGTTATCCGCATTTATCAATTATTTGGGCCAGCGAGTGGAAGATGAGGAAACCGGAAGAGATTCAGGTCCGGAAACTTATCCTATAAAACGTATCACCATTCCCGTTGACACCAACCTGGTGCGTAAGAACGGAACGGTGAACCCCGGCGATGCAGTGGTACCGGAGATCAATATAGAAATTGCCAAGAGTTTCCTGGACAGGAATGAACTGATCATTCTTAATATCATTTCTTCCAATGCATGGAAACGCCCGATCTATTTTACCTCTCCCTACAGCGACCTTGGCTTTAGCGGCTATCTAAGAAAAGATGGTTTAACCTATCGCCTGGTGCCTGTTGTAAGCACAAATATGAACAGGAACTGGCTCGTGAACACGTATGGAAAGGACCTTAACCTGGAAAAGATCGATGATGTGCTGATGAACAAATTTGTATTTGAGAGCAAGCCGGGTACTTATTTTGACGAAGAGAACAGGAGACATGTTGTTTCCCTGAGAAATACCTACGCTGAAGCGGCCGGTAACCTGGCAGATGCCGGTAAGAAAGAAGAAGCTTTGAAATTATTGCAGAAATGCGAAACGCTCATTCATGAGCATGATGTGCCCTATGCCATGGTGAGCCGTTACAACAGCCATAACATCAACGGGCTTTCCTATCTCGAAGCCTGCTATAAAGTAGGTGACCTGAAACTGGCAGAGAAGGTAAAAGCCGAGTTGAAAAAAGATTTTGAACAACAGAACAGCTATTATCAATATCTCAGAACAGAAAGGCCTGAACTTTACACTGCCTTTGAAGGAAGGGACGGAGAAGATCTGCGGAATCAGTACTTCATGCAGATATTGGGTGAACTGGAGAAAAAATATACACAGCCTGGCGCTGTAAAACCGGGAACGGAAACAACCCCAGGCACCATCAGCACCAGCATAAAACCTGACACTACAAAGAAAAAGGACTCGAATAACCGGTAAATCATTTTTACAGGCACCAGGAAAACCCTCCCCTTACGGAGGGTTTTCGTTTTTGAACCTATGCCGTTTTAAGTTGTTGTTAATACCACCCGGCAACGGGTTATTTATCGTAAATTGTAAAAGAAGCATCCGCAGGCCGTTGCGGTTGTGGAATACATCCAGATCATGAGAGGTTATCATTTCACCCATTTCGATCCCGACAGCGAAGGCAAAAGCCGGTTTGAGCAATTGCTCGACGTTTTTATGCAGCTCCTCACCTACACCAGCGGTGATGTGGGCGAAGCCATGCGATGGATGAATGAACTGGATAAGAATTATCAGCTCACCGATGATGAATACGGTATGGGGGATTTTATAGATGAACTGAGGGAGAAAGGATATATCACAGATAACAACGAAAAAGGGGAAATAAAGATCACCCCCAAAACCGAGCAGGGTATCCGCAAAAAAAGCCTGGAAGAGATCTTTGGCAAACTCAAAAAAACCAAACAGGGTGATCATCATAGTTTTAAACCCGGGCAGGGCGATGAAATAAACCCGGAAACAAGACAGTTCCAGTTTGGCGATATGCTGGAGCAGATCGATTTTACAGAAAGTATCCGCAATGCGCAGATCAATCATGGCATTGAAAGTTTTCGTATGCAGGAAGACGACCTGAGCATACGGGAAACGGATTTCAAAGCGCAGACCTCCACGGTACTCATGATCGACATTTCCCATTCCATGATCTTATACGGGGAAGACCGCATCACCCCTGCCAAAAAAGTGGCGATGGCGCTGAGTGAACTGATCACCACCCGGTATCCCAAGGACACACTCGATATTGTGGTATTTGGCAATGATGCCTGGCCTATTGAAGTAAAAGACCTTCCCTATTTACAGGTGGGGCCCTATCATACCAATACCGTGGCCGGTTTGGAACTGGCCATGGATATTTTACGCCGGAGAAAAAATCCGAATAAGCAGATATTCATGATCACCGACGGAAAACCCACCTGTTTGAAAATTGGCAAACGATATTATAAGAATAGTTTTGGCCTCGACCGGAAAGTGATCAACCGCTGCCTGAATTTAGCGGCACAATGCAAAAAATTGAAAATACCGATCACCACGTTTATGATCGCCACCGACCCGTACCTCCAGCGATTTGTACAGGAGTTTACCGAAATGAACCATGGTAAAGCATTTTTCGCATCACTGGACAAACTGGGCGCCTTTATTTTCAGGGATTTTGAAAGCGGGAAAAGAAAAACGGTTTATTAGGACAATCCACAAAAGAAACAATCAGCATGAGTAAGGTAAACAAAAGGGATTTTAGAGAATGGGAGAAAATCAAAACACTGGGTGAACTAAAAGCTTCCGGCTATAAATCAAAAAGCATCAAAGAAGAGATACGCCAAAACCTGGTCGTTAAATTGCAAAATAATGAGCCGACTTTTTCCGGCATCATCGGTTATGAAGACACGGTGATACCCGATGTGGAAAGGGCCCTGCTGAGCCGGCACAATATACTGTTCCTGGGATTACGCGGACAGGCCAAGACCCGTATGGCCCGGCAAATGACCGAATTACTCGATGAATATATTCCCTCCATTTCCGGCAGCGAAATAAATGATGACCCATTGAACCCCATATCAAAATATTCGCAGGACCAGATCGCAGCACACGGTGAGGAAACACCCATTCACTGGATCCATCGCAGTGAACGATATGGAGAAAAGCTGGCCACACCGGATGTGAGTGTGGCCGACCTGATCGGAGATATTGACCCCATAAAGGCAGCCAATTTAAAACTCAGTTTTGCAGATGACAGGGTGATCCATTACGGCATCATCCCCCGCAGTAATCGTGGCATTTTTGTAATCAATGAACTGCCTGACCTGCAAGCCCGTATACAGGTTGCCTTATTCAACATTTTAGAAGAAGGTGATGTACAGATCAGGGGTTTCAAATTGAGGTTGCCCCTGGATATCTTATTTGTATTCACGGCTAACCCTGAAGACTACACGAACAGGGGTTCTATCGTAACCCCGCTAAAAGACCGTATCGAAAGCCAGATATTGACACACTATCCGAAATCGCTGGAAGATGCTTTGGAAATAACAGAGCAGGAAGCAGAGATCAGTGCAGAACAAAAATCTGTTGTGAAAGTTAGCGACCTCGTAAAAAGACTGATCGAGCAGATCGCTTTTGAAGCCCGGAACAGTGAACTGGTAGATAAAAAAAGCGGTGTGAGTGCCCGTCTCACCATCTCCGCATTTGAGAACGCTGTGAGCGCTGCAGAAAGAAGGGCCATTATTAACCATGAAAAACAAACACAGGTATGGGTAAGCGATCTGGCCGGTATCATCCCTTCCATTACCGGTAAAGTGGAACTGGTATATGAAGGTGAACAGGAAGGCCCCTTCCAGGTGGCCATGAACCTGGTGGACAAAGCTATCCGCACCCAGTTCATCCAATATTTCCCTAACCCGGAACAACTCAAGAAAAGAAGGAGTACCGGCAAGCCTCCGCAGGAGGAACAAAAAGATGATAACCCCTATCGTTCCATCACACAATGGTTCGACAAAGGGAATCACCTGAACATCTCCTTTAATACTTCAGATAAAGACAAGCAGCTATTGTTGTATAAAGTAGACGGCCTGCATGCCCTGGTAAAAAAATATTTTGCACAAGCCAATGAAGAACAGGCTGCACTTTTGATGGAGTTTGTCTTACACGGCCTGGCTTCCTATTCGCTGATCAGCAAGAAAATGTTTGAAAGTAAAGTAGAGTTCAAAGACCTGGTGGGCAGTATGATGAATTTTAATGAGAAGGATTTTGAATTTGATGAAGAAGCGTGATAATTGCTCAATGACTCAATTGCGTAATTGTTCAATTGAGCCATTGAGCAATTAAATAATATTGACTTCCCGTTCCAGTGTCACTCCAAATTTTTCTTTTACACTGTGTAATATCTCCTCGCTGAGGTTATATATCTCACTGCCCTTGGCATTACCATAGTTCACAAGCACCAAAGCTTGTTTTGCATGGCAGCCCGCATCTCCTTTCCGGTATCCCTTCCATCCGCATTGCTCGATCAGCCAACCCGCTGCCAGTTTGGTCGTTCCATCAGCATTTTCATAAGCCACTATTTGTTCAAATTTTTCTTTTAACCCGGTAAACTGTTCTTTGGTAATAGAAGGATTCTTGAAAAAACTGCCTGCATTACCGATTTCGGCCGGGTCAGGCAATTTGGAAGAACGGATATGGATCACTGCATCGGAAATGGCTTTGACCGACAATTCTTTCACTCCCATCCTTTCCAATTCCTGTTCGATAGCCCCGTAACTGGTATTGAAACGTGGTTTTTTGCGAAGCTGGTAAGTAACGCTTAGTATTACAAACTGATCTTTATATTTTCTTTTGAAAACGCTTTCCCGGTAACCGAAACCACATTCATTTTTAGTGAACGTGACAATTTTCTTATCCCCGGTATGGTAGGCTTCCAGGTTCCAGAACAGGTCTTCGATCTCCACACCATAGGCCCCGATATTCTGCATCGGCGATGCCCCTACATTACCGGGTATTAGTGAGAGGTTCTCGATCCCCGCCCAATTTCGGCTGATACAATATTGTACAAATAGATGCCAGTTTTCCCCCGCTCCCGCCCTTACATATACATAGTCGTTGTCTTCATGCAGTTCAGTTATCCCTTTGATCTCATTTTTCCATACAAATCCATCGTAATCGCCTGTAAAAAGAATATTACTTCCGCCCCCGAGTATCAGCGTCTTGGGTTTTGGGGCCGGAGACGCCAGTTCTTCCAGTTCTTCGGCACTCTTAAAAACAGCAAAGTAACGTGCTGCTGCATCGATACCGAATGTATTATAGGGCTTTAGCGAAACATTTTCCAGAAGCTGCATACTGCAAACTTCCTGATTTTTTCCTTATCAGTGAAAGAACTAATTTTCCATACCATAATTAAATAATTCGTATGAAAAAGATCAGTTCCGTTCTATTGATTTCCCTTATTATTTTTTCCTGCAAAACAAAAGACAAAAAACCAGCCGAAGTACCGCTTGAAGCTGCATCGGTCCACCCTTCATGGATCATGCAGGGAAATATTTATGAAGTAAACATCCGTCAATATACCCCTGAAGGAACATTCAATGCTTTTGCCAAACACCTGGACCGTCTCAAAGAGATGGGCGTGCAAACATTATGGTTCATGCCGATCAACCCCATCAGTAAACTGGACCGCAAAGGCACGATGGGTAGTTATTATGCCGTGGCCGACTATACCGCCATCAACCCCGAATTTGGCACACTGGATGACTGGAAGAATTTAGTAAAGACCATTCATGACAAGGGAATGAAAGTGATCATCGACTGGGTGCCCAATCATGCCGGCGCAGATCATCGCTGGCTGACCCAGCATCCTGATTTTTTTGTAAAAGACAGTACCGGCAAACCGGCTGTGCCTTTCGACTGGACCGATACACGCCAACTGGACTATAAAAATCCAGTGATGGAAGATAGCATGATCGCTTCCATGAAATACTGGATTACGAGTACCGGTATCGATGGATACCGTGTGGATGTGGCCTGGAATGTTCCGGCTGCATTCTGGGACAAATGTCTGCCTCAATTGAAAGCATTGAACAAAGACATGTTCTTTTTAGCTGAAGGAGATAAACCTTACCTGCTCACCAGTGGTTTTGATGCTTTCTATCCCTGGGAAATGTTTCACATGATGGTAAAAGTGGCGGCTGGTGAAAGGCCTGCATTCGCACTGGACAGTATCAAAAACAAATACGATACAACTTACCCCTTATCAGCCCTACCCATGTATTTCACCAGCAACCATGATGAAAACAGCTGGAATAAATCGGACTATGCCACTTTCCCGGGACCCTCACATGCCCCTTTTGCCGTATTTACTCAAACCATGAGTGGTACAGTGCCCCTTATTTACAGCGGACAGGAGGAACCTGTACTGAGAAAAATAGAATTTTTTGAAAAAGATCCTATGACATTCGGAAAATTAGAAAGGGAAAAATTCTACAGAACGTTGCTGGCACTGCGAAAAAATAATGCGGCCCTGGCAGCCGATGCTTCTTTCCGCAAAATAAATGTGGGTGATGATAAAGCATTGTACTCATTTGTGCGGGAAAAGGAGGGCAAAAAAATACTTGTGATACTTAATTTAAGCAAGACCGAACAAACCATAATGGTAAAAGATAAGGACCTACATAGCAATCCTTATAATGTATTTATGGGCACCCGTGAGGCCCTGGCTGAGAAGCCCTGGAAAATTGAGCCGTGGGGATATGTTGTATACGAATACAAATAAAGATGGATAAATTCAGTGCGATCGTTGAACAAATCGAGCTGCATTCCCCGGAAGGCATACGACAGTGTTTTGCCAATGGCGTAAGCCCCAATGACATTTTCCGGGGAGAGCCGCTGATCTATGAACTAACGAGTGAGTATACCCGAAGCCCCAGGTTCAAAGAATGTATACAGGCATTTGTCGATAATGGCCTGCAGTTCGATGATAAGGTACTGCTGGCGGTGTTGCTGGACGATGCCCGGGAACTGGAAAAATTAATGAGCAACAATACCACAGTTGTTTCTAAAAAATACAGCCTGCGGTGTGCCTATACGCCTTTGTATGAAGCCACCCTCCTGCATATATGTGCAGAATTCGATCACCTGCATTGCGCAGAAGTATTAGTGCAGCATGGAGCAGACATTAATGCAAAAGCAGGTGTGGATGAACATGGATTTGGCGGGCAAACACCTGTTTTTCATACGGTGAACCAAAACAATAACCAGTCGGCACGCATGCTGGAATATCTCCTGTCCAAACAAGCGGACCTGTCTGTCACCGTTCCCGGTATCACCTGGGGCAAGGGTTATACCTGGGAAACGCTGATCCCTTCGGTTAACCCTGTCAGTTATGCCCTGATGGGCCTGCTGCCGCAAATGCACCGCGATGAAAAGACCATTTCCAACACGGTGAGCATTTTATTGAAACATGCCTATGGCATTCATTATACTCCTGAAAATGTTCCGAACGCTTACTTAAAATGAAATGTGATGATCACAGGCGTGCATACGATGTTTTACAGTTCTGATCCCGACGGGCTCAGGGCTTTTTTACGGGACAAACTGGGCCTGGCAGCCCATAATATTGGCGGCGGCTGGCTCATCTTTGATGTACCGGAAGCAGATATGGGTGTTCATCCTGCCGACGATTCAGGCGAAGAAGGGGCATTATCGGGCACGCATGATATCTCCTTCTATTGCGACAATATTCACAAAACTGTTGACGAGCTTCGCTCCAAAGGCGTGGTGTTCAAAGGGGAAATTGAAGATCACGGATACGGATTCGTGACTTATTTCCAGGTGCCGGGAGATTTTTATATTCAATTGTATCAACCTAAGTATAAAAAGAGAGAATAGATAAAAACTAATAACAAATAGTTCAAAACTATTATCTTTTATTTATCATCTATTATCTCAGACCGCGTCCACATCCATCACCATCGTCACACTCCGGTAGCTTTTATCCTGGTGAAGAATAGCTGCCTGTTCCAGCAGGTCTTTCTTGCATTGCGCAATAGTTTTTCCATCCCTGGGCAGTTTCAGTAGCAATTCCATCAGGTACTGGTTGCGTATCCTTCCAATCACCGGTTCGGCAGGGCCCACGAGGTAATTTCCATACTTATTTTTTAGCGTATTAGCATAATGATAAGCGGCCCGTTCCACCACTTCTTTTAGTTTATGCTTAAACGTAATATGAATGATACGGGAAAAAGGCGGGTAAGAAAATTCCTTTCTTTTTTTCAGCTCTTCTGTAAACATTGCTTTATAATCATGCTGCTGAACCACCTGCAGCAAAGGATGGTGGGGCTGACCGGTCTGCACCAGCACTTTCCCAGTTTCTTCTTTACGTCCCGCACGTCCACTTACCTGCTCCATCAATTGAAAAGCCCGTTCATTTACCCGGAAATCCGCAAAATGTAATAAACCATCGGCATCCAGGATTCCGACGAGATCCACATTATCAAAGTCAAGTCCTTTCACCACCATTTGTGTACCTACCAGTATGTCGATCTTTTGCTGTTCAAACTGTTGTATCAGCACATCATGTGCGTTCTTTCCCTTCACGGTATCGATGTCCATCCGGGCTACTTTGGCATCGGGGAATGTTTCCTGCAGTTGTTCCTCTATTTTCTCCGTACCGAAATTCCGTTGCACAAATTTATCGCTGCCACAGGCTGCACAACTATGTACCGGCGGATAAGTGGTACCGCAATAATGGCAAATCAGTTTATTACTCAGTTTGTGATAGGTAAGCGACACATCACAGTATTTGCACTGTGGTATCCATCCGCATACACTGCATACCTGGTAAGGGGCATAACCCCGGCGGTTCTGGAAAAGTATCACCTGCTTATTCCTGTCCAATACTGCATTTACATGGTCGATCAGCGGGGGCGAGAGCATCACTTTTGATCTGTCCTTCTGCACAATTTTCCGGGTATCAATAAATTCAATTGGTGGCAGTTTCAAATCACCATAGCGCTGCAACAACTCCACCAGTCCATACTTCCCGGTGCTGGCATTGTAATAACTCTCCACTGAAGGTGTGCCGCTGCCCAATAAGGTCTTTGCGCTGAATAAAGAAGCAAGATAGGTTGCTGCATCCCGCCCATTATAGCGTGGTGCCGGCTCCTGTTGCTTGTAAGAGCTGTCATGTTCTTCGTCACAGATCACCAGGCCCAGGTCCTGGTAAGGAAGAAAAACGGAAGACCGGGCCCCCAGTACCACCCGCAGTTCCCCGTTCTTTACCTTGTTCCATATCTCCACCCGTTCGTTGTGAGAGAATTTAGAGTGATAGATACCGATATAGCCCCCAAAATGTTTTTGTAATCTTCGTATGATCTGCGACGTTAGTGCGATCTCCGGCAGCATATACAGCACCTGTTTCCCCTGTCGGATATATTCTTCAATGAGTTTTATATAAATGTTGGTCTTGCCGCTGGAAGTAACCCCGTGCAGGAGGCAAACAGCCTTATGTTCCAGTTCTTTCTTCACGTTTTCGATGGCCTTCTGCTGTACTTCTGTCAATTCAAAATCGATCTGCACATTCTTAGGCAGGTATTTGATCCGGTCAATTACCCGCTTGTCCAGCTGCAATATTTTTTTATCTATCAGCCCTTTTAATTGCGCATCACTGGCCCCCGATTTTTTGAGCAGTGCCGTTTTGGTTACATTGCCCTCTGTTTTGATCAAATGCAGGTAACTGAGCAACAACTCCATTTGTTTAGGCGCCCGGGTCCAGTTGTTGAGCAGGTCGGATAATTTATCCTCGTCACCATATTCCGGGTTCAGCAAAACAAAGATCTCTTTCTTGGGCGTATAGGTTTGTTTGAGCGCTTCCCATACAAAGCAAACTTTTTTATTGATCAGGCGGTTGATAACCGGGTAGGCGTGAGAAGAGTCCAGCAGCTGCTGTACTTCTGAGAGGTTCAGTTCCTTTTTGATCAGCAGGGCTTCCGCTACAATAAATTCATCATGGTCCAGCACCGAAAAATCATCTCCATATTCCTCATTATACACCACAATGGTCTCGCTGGATAATTTAAAATGTGCGGGTAAGGCAGCCGCCATCACTTCCCCCTCACTGCACATATAGTAAGAAGCGATCCACTCCCATAGTTTCAATTGCTCTCTATACACCACGGGTTCGGTGTCGAGTACATTTATAATATCTTTTGTTTCGAAGAATTCTGGCTTTTCCTCATGCAGTCGTTTTACAATACCCGCATATTTCTTGCTTTTGCCCAGGTTCACTTCCACGCGGCATCCCTCTTTTACCAAATCCAGTAAATGTGAAGGAACAGACCAGGTATAATTTTTAGGTAAGGCGGCAGGTATGATGATCTCAGCGTACACGAAGTTTACTCCATATTCAAACGTCAATAATCGGGATTCAAGGCTCAATTTAATCAGAATCAGGGATACTATTTTTGTTCCACTCAGCACCATACTCCAGCAGCTTTTTCTCCATGATCCTATATACTTTCTCTTTCAATACCCCCGCATCCGCGATACTGTACCCAATCACAGGAACCTCATCGAGATACAATATCCTGCTGGGGCCGGGATTGAGCAAAAAAATACTTTGAAAGGGCATTCTCTTATATGCATCCAGGAACAAAACGGGTTTTATGGGTATCTGTGTTTCGATGGCCACCCTGAAAGCGCCGTCATAAAATTCTTTCAGGGGCGTGTTGCCCATATTAAAAGTGCCTTCAGGGAAAACGAGCACAGATATTCCTTTATTGATGATGGATTTCAGTATACGTACACTTTTGGCCCGGTTCTCCGGGCTGCTGCGGTCCACTGTAACAATGGCATTCCTGTAAATAAATCCAAATACAGGCACTTTACTCATTTCCACTTTTCCTAATGCCCGGATAGGCTGACGGTAAGCTTTGGGAATGATGGCGGCATCAAGATACGAGATATGGTTACTGACAAAAATATAAGACCTTTTTTTATCATGCGGCGCTTCATAGATCTTTTTGTGCCATATAAAAATGAACAGGAACCAGCAATCGGCCCATATCATGCATAAGCGCATGATCATATTCCCCCCTTTGATACGGCCAAAAAAAGTGGCGATGATCGCAAACGGGAATATCAGCAGCATGATGGCAACAAACATGATAAAGGCGTATATGCAATAGATCCATTGCAGGGGCTTCAGCAATACCTTCATCAGTTCTTGTTTTTGAATTTATCATCATCACCCGGGCAGTTGCAGGTAAAATCAGTGTCGAGGTCTATAACGGTAACGACCACTGTTTTTTCATTGCATTGGGCATAAACAATACGTACATCCTGTTTATCCGCTGTGATACCCTCCACAGCATACCGGGGGCACCTGGCATTTTGCAGGTCGCTTTTATGATAATTGATCTTCCCGTTTCGCATGATATCCTCCACTTCGGCCTGTGAAATATGCCGGCATTGCATCCTGCATTTGGCATGGGCACTGTATTCCAGGTAGCTGGTCCGGCGGTCAAATCCCCTGTCGCGGTCAGTTTTTGTGCTGGCCGGGTCTTTGGGCCGGTCGTTATTCGTGACCTTTGGCTTTGGCGCAGGTTCCTTGTCCTCTTTCCATCTTTTTATAAGGATAACAGCAATAGCCAGAACTGCTATCAACAGGAAGGGTAACCACTTCTTATTCAATGTCAAACATTTGGCTAAAAGTAGGGAAAAGTTAAGACGTTTAGCTACTGCTTTCATTTCAGCCTCTCGACTTATCAACGTACCTTTGCGCCCCTATGGCAGCATCCCGGACAGTGGCTTTTCACACTCTCGGCTGCAAGCTCAATTTCTCAGAAACTTCCTCTCTTTCCCGTATGCTGGAGAGCGAAGGTTTTGAAAAAAAAGAGTTTGACGACCTGGCCGATGTGTACGTGATCAATACCTGCTCCGTTACAGATAATGCCGACAAAGAATGCCGCCAGCTCGTGCGCCGTATTCAGCGAAAAGCACCGGAAAGTTTTGTGGTGATCACCGGCTGTTATGCACAATTAAAACCAAAAGAAATTTCAGAGATACCGGGTGTGGACCTGGTGCTGGGAGCAGCGGAGAAATTCAATATTGCCCAACATATCCGTGCTTTAGCCAAAGGCGACCCGGCGAAGATATGCAGCTGTGATATTGACCAGGTCTCGGGTTTCCATTCTTCCTGGTCGGTAAATGACCGGACCCGTACCTTTTTAAAAGTGCAGGATGGCTGCGATTACAATTGTTCTTTTTGCACTATTCCCATGGCGAGGGGTAAAAGCCGGAGTGATAGTGTGGCTAACGTGGTGGCCAATGCAAGGGAACTGGCCGCCAACGGGGTGAAGGAAATTGTTTTGACCGGTGTGAACCTGGGTGATTTTGGCAAAGGACCCGATGGTGCGGGGGTAACGATCGGTATCAACCAGCGGGAAGAAACTTTTTTTGAACTCGTGAAAGAACTGGATAAAGTTGAAGGAATAGAGCGCTATCGCATCTCCTCCATTGAGCCCAACCTGCTGACCAACGAGATCATTGAGTTTGTGGCCAACAGCGACAAATTCATGCCGCATTTTCATATTCCCCTGCAAAGCGGCAGTAACAAGATATTAGCGGCTATGCGTCGCCGTTATAAGCGGGAATTATATGCCGAAAGAACGGGCCTGATCAAAGCCCTGATGCCGCATGGCGCTATTGGCGTGGACGTGATCGTGGGCTTCCCGGGCGAAACGGAAGAAGAATTCAAAGAAACATTCGACTTTCTCCATTCACTGGATATCTCTTACCTGCATGTGTTCACTTATTCGGAGAGAGATAATACACATGCCATTTCATTGCAACCTGTGGTACCCATGCATATCCGCAACGAAAGAAATAAGACGCTCCGCAACCTGTCTTATATGAAGCAGCAATATTTCATTGGTCAGCATGTGGGACAAACCCGCAAGGTTTTGTTTGAACATAATGACAAGAATGGCATGATGGAAGGTTATACCGACAATTATATCCGCATTACCACCCCCCACCGTGCGGAATGGGTGAATGAGATCGTGGAGTGGAAGATTT
>CAZSGD010000031.1:0-48931 GCA_964606155.1 uncultured Chitinophaga sp.
GATGGTATATTCAATGACGACAAGTACGAATACGGTACGGTAGGATTACCTTTTTTAAAACACCTGGGAAGGGTGTTGTATGAATATGAATTAAAAAGGCCGAAGAAGTTTTCCCCAGCATTTCCGCCATTTCATTTCAGCTACTCCGATTAATTATTCTATACCTTATCTTCGCATGCCTTCATTTGAACCGGCCGATCGCTTGCTGTTATAGTAATAATACCGATTAAATCTATTGAGATGCAGTTATCATCTTTCTTGCAACGTTTTAATGAACCCGAAACTTTAAAAATGGCCAAACTGGGCCGCGAACTGAGGGCTAAAGGTATTGATGTGATCGATCTGAGCCTGGGCGAACCGGATTTTGATACGCCGGAACATATCAAAGAGGCGGCGATCAAAGCGATCCATGATAACTGGAGCCATTATACCCCTGTGCCGGGCTTTTTAGATCTCCGCGAAGCGATCTGCACCAAATTAAAGAGAGATAATAACCTGGAATATAAACCCGAACATATTGTTGCTTCCACGGGTGCCAAACAAAGCCTGGCCAATGCCATACTTGCACTGGTGGATGAAGGAAATGAAGTGATCATCCCCACACCTTATTGGGTTACCTATAGTGAACTGGTGAAGATTGCCAGGGGAAGGGTGGTGGAGATCAAAACAACAGCCAAAGATAATTTCAAGATCACCCCTGCGCAGCTGGAAGAGGCTATCACACCACATACCACTGTTTTCCTTTTTTCTTCTCCCTGTAATCCCAGTGGCGCTTTTTATAGTAAGAATGAACTGGAAGGTTTGGTGAATGTGTTTCGCAAGCATCCCAACATTACCATTATTTCCGATGAGATATATGAATATATCAATTTTACAGGCAAACATGAGAGCATCGCACAGTTTGAAGATATCAAAGACAGGGTAGTGATCGTGAACGGGCTGAGTAAAGGGTTTGCAATGACGGGCTGGAGGCTGGGTTATATAGCCGCCACAACAGAAATAGCGAAAGCCTGTGAAAAAGTACAGGGACAATTTACCAGTGGCGCCAATTCTATTGCACAAAAGGCAGCGGTAACAGCCCTCACCACCGATCTGCGTCCATCCATGGAAATGGTGAAAGAATTTACCAACCGGAGAAAACGGGTTTTGGAATTAGTGAAAGAAGTTCCAGGCATTGAATGTTCGGCCCCCGATGGTGCTTTCTATATATTCCCTGATATCAGCTCCTATTTCGGAAAAACAGACGGGAAAACCGTTATCCATACCTCCGGTGATTTTTGCATGTACCTGCTCAATACAGCCCATGTTTCATCTGTGATGGGTGAGGCATTCGGTGATCCGGATTGTGTTCGTTTTTCATTTGCTAACAGTATGAAGAATATTGAAGAAGGATGGAAGAGAATTAAAGAAGCGTTAGTGAAGTTGAAATAGCCCGGAGTCAGTAGCCGTTAGCCAGGAGCCTTATGCCTTCAGCCTTAGTTCCCTGTCCAGTTCCAGCACCTGTGGTATCACTAATTTCTGTTCATTATTGGTGATCACAAAATCGCAGAGTTTCATTTTCATCTCTTCATCGATCTGGCGGCTGATACGTTTCATCACTTCATCTGCTTTTACACCATCCCGGTCCATTACCCGTTTTACACGGATATGCTGTGGTGCATACACGCCAATTACATAATCCAGGTTTTCTGCCGCACCGCTTTCAAATAACAAAGCTGCTTCTTTAATAGCATAAGGAGCGGTTTGTTGCTGCATCCACTCTTCTGAATTACGGATAGTGACCGGGTGAATGAAAGAATTAAGCAGGTCCAATTTTTCCTTATCATTAAAAACAATACCGGCCAGGTATTTACGGTCCAGTTCATTGTTCTTATAAGATGCTTCGCCAAAATGGGTGATAATGGATGTTTTCAGCGTTTCATCCTCATTCATGAGTTTCCTGGCAGCATCATCGGCATAGTACACCGGGATACCCAGTATCTCAAACATTTTGGCTACAGTGGTTTTGCCGCTGCCTATTCCGCCTGTCAAACCGATCTTGAGCATATAATGCAAAGAGGGACTAAAATACAACCCGGAGTACCGGGCCCCATCCCAAAGAAAAGCAGCTCCCCGGGATGGGGGATTTGTCAGTGGATCTTTTATTTTTTTTCTGCCGCCGCAGGTTTGTTCACATTAGCGGTCCAGTCCATACTGATGGCGCTTTTTTCAATTTTAATATAACTGCCAGGGCTTATTTCGATATTGAGTGTACCATCTTCATTTACTTTGTTAATAGTGCCATGGATGCCGGCGATGGTAACGATCTTATCACCTTTTTGCAGGTCTTCGATGAATTTTTTCTGGTTCTTTGCTCTTTTTGCCTGCGGGCGGATGAAGAACAGCCAGAAGACCAGTATCATTAATCCCAGGAAAATAAACTGAAAACCCTGCATGCCGGATTGCCCGCCTTTGCCCTGTTCACCACCCGGGGGCATACAGGAAGAAAAATATAATAAAACAAGTACCGAGGTCAGGTAAGCTTTGATCGATTTCATGTGAGAGGGGTTGTTTAAATAATGTCGTTAATTATTTCGTCTGGTTAATGTTCTTCTTTACCTTCTATTTCGCCTTTAAAAGTGAGGTTATGTTCTTTCTGTGGTTTGGTATTGGCAACCACTACAATCGTTTTACTAACCGGGCCCTGGCCGCTACCATTGAATTCGGCCCTTATCACACCTTCTTCACCCGGTGCGAATGGCTGTTCCGGCTTTTTGGGTATCGTACATCCGCAGGTAGCTCTTACATCTTCAATCACCAGCATCTGCTGACCTGAATTTTTAAACCGGTAAGATATTTCAATTTTCTGGTCTTTTACCAGCTTGCCCAGCTCTTTGGTTACCGGATCAATCCATTCGATGGTTGTATACTTTGAAGGGTCATTTTTAGCCTGCTCAACCTGTTCAGGGGTAAGCGGGGTACCGGTTGATTTCTTATCATTCGTTTTGCATGCCACCAGGATGGCTGCCATAACAAGTGCTATGCTAATTTTTTTCATACGCGGGATTTTTTTCCGGTAGCTAATAGGATTGCAAATGTAGACAAAATGACTGAGCCGGGCCTATGCTTTTTTATAGTCCACTTTTTGCATTTTGCCCTGCTGTACCAGCTCTTTATGAATATTATCCAGGATGCCGTTGACAAACTGGCCGCTTTGCTGGGTGCTGTAGTCTTTGGCCAGGTCAATATATTCGTTGATGGTTACCTTGGGAGGAATGGTTTCAAAATAAAGGAACTCTGCCACGCCCATTTTCATCATGATCATATCGAGCAGGGCGATACGCTCCGGGTCCCAGTTCTTTAATTTGGGAATGATAAGCCCCTGTAAATGCTCATTCTTTTCCAGCACCGTGGCCAGGAGAGCTTTGGAAAACTGCTCTTTATCGGCGCTCATCATCTGTTTAAAGTTGTAACTGCCGGGCTTTTGAAGATAGCCCATCAGTAATTGCACCACCATTTCGCCATCATCATCCCAGTTGGAAAATATTTCTTCAATATGTGACAGAAAGGTTTCGTTGGCAAGCATCATATCATTCAGAATGAATTCCAGGATCTTTTTTTCACCCGCTTTATCTCTTGCGCTTTCCTGGGTATAGGTTCTGTATGCCGGCGTTTCCGCCAATTGCAGGTAGATCTTCCGGATCAATTCCTTATCTGTGATGGATTCGGGCTTTTCTTTGGCAAATTGTTCTTTCAGTGCAGGGTCTTCCAGCATTTTCCATAAAAGCTCATTACCTGCGATCTTGGTATTGATATTCAGGTCTTCGGCGGTGAGTATATGTTTGGATGCACGGTGATGGGAATATGTTTCCGCATAGCGGCTCACTTCAGTAAGGAACCAGGTAAGGTAGATCAGTAATGAACGGGATTCGTCAAAATGCTGCTGCAAAATTTTCTGTGCTTCGCCGGGTTTCAATTCTTTTTCAAGTGTGGCGGCTGTATAGAGCGTCTGCATCACTTTCACCCGGATATTTCTTCTGCTGATCATGGTAGTTAAGAGCTATTTGAAAGAGCGAAGATATGTGATTTGTGATTTTTTTTAGAGGGTTCAAAATGATTTAATCTTTATCATTTGGCAATCACCAAGATATAGTTAGCCCGGCAATCCTTTTAAGGATCAACTGGTGATCAGGTTTGTAAATCCTTCGGAGATGAGTGGCCACCTGACTTTAATGGATATGCCTGGAAAATTATTAGCATTCAGGAATATTGCCCGGGGCGAACAGCAGATTGAATTTGTTGTGATAAACCAGGCACAGGCCCGTGGTGTCTGTATTGTACAGGTCATATCAGGGAAAGAAAAATTCACCGCAAAGTAATAACCCAATAACCTGCAATATTTGTTATAATAAAATAAAGGTGATATGATCTGATCTTTTTTTCGCCCGGGTAGCACTGCGGGAGATAATATTTCATTCATGGCGGGTAACCAGGGCAAAGTGAATGTTTCGACCCGGGGCGGGTTTATATATATTGAGAATAACAGCCGGTATAAAAACAATAACCTTCGGGACATTATAAACTAAAAGGCAAAATAATAGCCTGTTCTGTCATGGGACGGGCTATTTATGTTATGGTTTTATTACCACCGGTCTTGAGAAAAAACCCGCGGAGGAAAGATTTTTAATAATATGCCCATGCGGTGCTACAAATTTTAATAATTACAGAAAATAATCATAACTTTTCTGTGACCATTACCTCTTATTGTCACCTATATTAAACCAATCATTATGAGACCCCCACTACTGATGTGTGTAACTGCTTTACTACTTTCCCTTTTGTACAGTTGCCAGTCAAAAAACAAATCAATTCAGACAGAAAGCGGCCAACCGGGAAGCACGGAGATTTTTTTATTGCCTGAAAATTATAAAGGCAGTGAAAAACAAGATGGAATTAATGAGGCCATGCGGATGGAATTTGAAAAAACAAAAGATATTTCATTGGGCTATGTGCCGAAATCGCGTCTGATACATGCTATGGAAGAATTAAAATTGGCCCGAATGAACGGAACATATACGAATCGGATCAATGCTTTATCGTGGACGGAACGTGGTTCCAGTTCAGACGTGGTGGGCCCCAGCAATGGAAATGGTCGTGTGTCGGGCACCCAGGTTACCAGCGGTCGTATGCGGGCCATTTGGGTCGATTTATCTGATGGGGATAACAGCACTGTGTGGATAGGCGGTGTGGCCGGAGGGTTATGGAAAACCACTGATATAACGGCTGGTCCTGCAACCTGGACCCTGGTCAATGATTTCCTGGGTAACCTGGCCATTGCGGATATCTGTCAAAGCCCGGCGGACAATAATATCATGTATTTTGGAACAGGCGAGAAGTCACCCAACTTCGATGCCGTGCAGGGCGGCGGTGTATGGAAAAGCACCAACGGTGGTACCACCTGGTCGTTGCTGCCATCAACTGTAAATTTCTGGAATGTATCTAAAGTAGTGTGCGATCCCACCAATGCCAATATTGTATATGTGGCCACCATCAGCCCTTTCCTGGTGGGTATCCAGCGATCTGTTGACGGAGGTACTACCTGGACCAATATTACACCCACGGGGTTAAATTCTTCAGTAACAGAAATGGAAATAAGCAGTACAGGGCGTCTTCATATTGTTTGCGGTTATGCTGGTGGATTTTACGACGCGAACCCATCTGGTTACCGGTTTACTGATGCGCCCTCCACCGTTACTGCCGGCACATGGACAGCACCCACCACCGCATTTACCTCCACGGCATATAATGTGGACATAGCCACTGCGGGCAGTACCTTATATGCATTACCTGCCAACTCTTCTTATCAAACCCCCCAGGTGTGGAAATCAACCGACGGAGGGGCAAACTGGGCTATTACCGGTACCACGCCACCCACAGGAGGCTCCGCACCTGTTAGCAGCGGGCAGGCCTGGTATAATCTTGCCATTGGTGTGGACCCCTCAAACGCCGATAATGTGATGGTGGGTGGATTGAATAGTTACAGATCTACCAATGGCGGGGCAACCTGGGCCGTCAATTCTGTTTGGGTAACCGGTGTCCCCGGTTCCACCAACTATATTCATGCCGATCATCACATCATTGTCTGGAATAATAACCAGGTATTGGATGGAGGGGACGGAGGAATATTTTATTCAGCCGATGATGGCGCCACCTGGGCCGATAGAAATGTGGGGCTCCGGTTAAAACAATTCTATGCCTGTGCTATACATCCCACTTCCACTAATTATTTCCTGGGGGGCACACAGGATAATGGTGTTCACCAATTAAATGGGGCCGGAATTGCCAGCAGCGTGGAAGTAACGGGAGGTGATGGCGCATTCGTGCATATTGATGAAGACGAACCCAATAACCAGTTTGGGTCCTATGTGTACAATCAATACAGGCGAAGTACCAATGGAGGCGCCACCTGGTCAAACGCTAATTTCTCTGCAGGAGCAGGACAATTTATCAACCCCACCGATTATGATGATGTAACCAATGGATTTTATGCTGCCTGGACAGCAGGGAACTACATGCATTGGCCCAATGCCCCAACAGGTGGCAGCGCCGCTACGCGGGCAGTAGCCGCATTTGGAGGGGGTACTGTAAACTATGTAGGGGTATCGAAATACACCGCACACCGTGTTTACTTTGGCACCACCAACGGCCGGATTGTGAGGGTTGACAATGCCAACACTGCCGGTTTTTCTGCCACCAATATTACAGGTAGTGGTATGAACACCACCAATGTAAGCTGCGTAGCCCAGGGTACCACTGAAAATAATCTGCTGGCTACCTTTTCAAATTATGGGTCCGTACATGTTTGGGTGAGTACGGTGGGTGGCGGCTCGGGCGGCTGGACAAATATCACAGGTACCGGCTTACCCGATATTCCAGTGCGCTGGGCTATGTTTTATCCGGAGGATAACACACAGGCTATACTGGCCACCGATATGGGTATCTATGAAACATCACTGATCAATGGGGCTTCCACGGTGTGGGTGCAGAATTCTTCCATACCGCCCACCCGGGTGGATATGCTGCAATACAGGTACAGCGACAATACTTTTCTGGCTGCCACGCATGGAAGAGGAATGTGGACATCCACCATCACACCTGCACAGCCTTATATACGGTTTGCTTCTTCCTATACATATAATGAAAAAACAGAAGCCACCACCACCACCACTGGTTGCCGCAGATATACAGATTATACCGTTAACATGCATATTGATAAGGCCCCGGTAGGTACAGCAACTGTTACCCTGAGTATCGCAGGAGGCGCTACTGCCACACAAGGTGTGGATTATGATTTTACCACCAATGGAAATTTTACCACACCCTCCAATGTGATTACTTTCCCCAGCGGTGCCACCACACCCCAACCCATCACGGTAAGAATATATAATGATGTGGAAGTGGAAAGCACCACACCAGAACTACTTACCTTTAATTATGTGGTAAGCGGAAGCACCGATGCAGTGGCGGCGCCCAGCAGCAGTTCTTACACATTTACTGTAGTGGAACAGGATGTAGCTCCCACGACAACTGTTATAGAAACTACATTGAACAATAATATCACCGAACACCTGGGAAATAATGGTACTTATTATTTCTACTCCAGTGGGGTGAACAGGTTGATGAATAGTATTACAGCTGCATCTGGCAGCCTGGGTTGTGTATCCTCCAATATTTACGAAGCAGGAACGACCTGGCAAACTTTTTCGGGAGGAGAGCGGTCACAAAAGGTGATAGAGGTAACACCTACCACTAACAGCGGTTCAACGTTCACCATTGCACTCTATTTTACAGCAGCAGAGCTGGCAGGTAAGCCCGCGGCCAGTGTTCGCATCGCCAAAACTACCGCCGCAACCATGGCCCTGGCAAATGCCACCAATACTACCGTGGTGACTACTTCGTTCGCGGCCTACAACGGCAGCGACTTTGTATTTACAGGAACCTTTACAGGATTTTCTAAATTCTTCCTGATCGATAACCTGGTTACCTTACCGGTGGACCTGATCTCTTTTAGCGGGACCTTGAACACACAAAGCCGTGCTGCTTTATTATGGAAGACCACTAACCAGTATAATCTCGGCAGTTTTGAAGTACAGCGGAGTTATGATGGGATAAACTTCAGTACGGCCGGAACCGTGGCCGCCCTGCAAAACCCTGCCATCATACAGGATTATACATTCACTGATCCGGTCATTGCCAAAGCCGTGAACTATTACAGGCTGAAAATGATAGACAATGACGGAAGATTTAAGATCAGCGCTATTATACGCATCAACAATAACAAACCACAACGTTTTGTGGAGCTGGTGCAGAACCCGGTTGGTGATAATATTCCATTTATTATCGATAACCCCGATAAAGAAAATGTCTCGGCCCAGTTGTTCAGCAGTACGGGTCAATTGATGAAGCGGTGGGAGTTGGGTAAAATAGAGGGATATGTGGTATTGCCATTCAATGGGGCCAGGCCCGGAGCTGGTATTTATATTTTACGGTTAACGGCAGGTGTAAAAACGGATAATCTTCGCATCGCCATACAGTAAAAAATAAAACGGATATTTACAGCCTGTCCTGCTATACCAGGGCAGGCTTTTTTTATATATAGTATGATAAAGGAGAAAAAAAGCAGGGTGGCGTTGATCAGTGGCTGGGTATGGATGATACCTGCATTGACCAGCCTGTTTTCCTGCGCACAAACCAGTAAAGTAGTAAAAAATGTGCAGGCCTATTATTCAGAGCGTCTTCCGGGTAATATTCCCGCTGATCCAACACTGCTAAAGAGAGACAGTATTCTGCAGGTATATATACAAACGACCACTGCTGATATTAAATGGGATAGTGCCAGCAAAGGGGATGTGCAATATTTAATACACGCTGCTGTAATTGACAATACCCCCCATGAGGTTGGAACTAAAAAGGATGGAGGTGAAAAACTGGTTATCTCCCCGGCAAAAGGTGTTTTTTTATGGCGTATTTTCCTGGAACCCGACCCTATTTCGGGCAAGCCTGTCATTCCCAATGAAAAATACCCGGTTCTGATTAAAGGTTTCTTTAAAGGAAAGACAATTACCCTGAAAGTGGATAAAGCGATCGAACTGGAGGCAATACCCTCTGTTTGAGGCGTTAGTATGCCTGAAGAATGAAAATCTGTCCTTTAATTACTTCCTGAAGCCGTGCAGTACTGTCAATTATTTCAGCGTTGCTGAAAATTTGTCTCTTTTGTCCGGGGCGGCATGGTATTTCCTGTACCTTTGCCATCCTAAAAAATCCCGGTTGTTCCGGGTGGACATTTATCAAAAAAACTCAAATCAATACTATTATGGCTAAAAAAATGAATGTTACGCCGCTTCATGACAGGGTAATCGTCAAAGCAGCTCCTGCAGAAGAAAAAACAGCAGGTGGCATCATCATCCCTGATACTGCAAAAGAAAAACCCCAGCGTGGCACAGTGATCGCGGCTGGTCCGGGTAAAAAAGATGAGCCTGTAACTGTAAAAACAGGTGATACTGTATTATATGGCAAATATGCGGGTACCGAGATCCAGATCGATGGTCAAGATTACCTGATCATGAGAGAGTCGGATATCCTGGCAATAGTATAAAAATGAGCTAGTCGGCAAATTTCAAAATTCCCCAATTCAAAAATTTCAAAATCTATAAAAATGGCAAAGCAAATCTTCTTCGATATTGAGGCAAGAAATAGAATGAAGAAAGGCGTTGATATACTGGCCAACGCTGTTAAAGTGACCCTCGGTCCTAAAGGACGCAACGTGGTTCTCGAAAAAAAATTCGGTGCCCCCTCTATCACTAAGGACGGTGTTACTGTAGCAAAAGAAATTGAACTGGAAGACCCCATTGAGAACATGGGCGCCCAGATGGTGAAAGAAGTGGCTTCCAAAACGGCTGATATTGCCGGTGATGGTACCACTACTGCTACAGTCCTGGCACAATCCATCATCAGCGAAGGCTTGAAAATGGTAGCCGCAGGTTCTAATCCGATGGACCTGAAAAGAGGGATTGATAAAGCTGTGAATAAAGTGGTGGAAAATCTGAATGGCCAGAGCCAGACAGTAGGGTCTGATACGAATAAAATTCAGCAGGTGGCCAGCATCTCAGCCAATAACGATATAGAGATCGGTAAGCTGATCGCTGAAGCTATGAAGAAAGTAGGTAAAGAAGGTGTGATCACGGTGGAAGAAGCAAAAGGTACAGATACCACAGTAGATGTGGTGGAAGGTATGCAGTTCGACCGCGGTTATATCTCTCCTTATTTCGTTACCAACAGCGAAAAAATGGAAGCCGAATTGCAAAACCCTTATATCCTGATCTACGACAAAAAGATCAGCAATATGAAAGATATTCTCCATATCCTGGAGAAAGTGGCACAGGGTGGTCGTCCGCTGCTGATCATTGCTGAAGACCTCGAGGGTGAGGCACTGGCTACATTGGTGGTGAATAAACTCCGTGGTACGCTGAAAGTGGCAGCTGTTAAAGCGCCAGGCTTTGGCGACCGCAGAAAAGAAATGCTGCAGGATATTGCTGTACTGACAAAAGGTATCGTGATCAGCGAAGAGCAGGGTTACAAACTGGAGAATGCCGACCTGAGCTATCTTGGTCAGGCCACTTCCGTAACAATTGATAAAGACAACACAACGGTGGTGGGTGGAAAAGGCAAAAAAGAAGATATCGCTGCCCGTGTAAACCAGATCAAAGCACAGATCGAAACAACTACGTCTGATTATGACCGTGAGAAACTGCAGGAGCGTTTGGCTAAATTGAGCGGAGGGGTGGCTGTATTATATGTAGGTGCTGCCACAGAAGTGGAAATGAAAGAAAAGAAAGACCGGGTGGATGATGCATTACACGCAACAAGAGCTGCTGTGGAAGAAGGTATCGTGCCGGGTGGCGGCGTGGCTTTTATCCGTGCTATTGAAGCACTCGATAAATTAAAAGGTAGCAATGAAGATGAAACCACAGGTGTGGCCATCGTAAAAAGAGCATTGGAAGAACCATTGCGCCAGATTGTGGCTAATGCGGGTATTGAAGGTTCTATCGTGGTACAAAAAGTAAAAGAAGGAAAGGCTGATTATGGGTTCAACGCCAGAAGCGAGGAATATGAAAACCTTCTGAAAGCAGGGGTGATCGATCCTACTAAAGTTACCCGTATCGCCCTGGAAAATGCAGCTTCTATCGCCGGTATGCTGTTAACCACCGAATGCGTGGTAGCAGACAAACCAAAGAAAGAAGAGCCGCATACGCATGCTGCGCCTGATATGGGTGGCATGGGATACTAAGAAAATTTATTATCCTGGTGGTAAGAGCCACTGCGGTTAAATAATACACTCCATACCGGTTATCCGGTATGGAGTTTTTTTTGCTGGCAACATGCAAGTCAGCTCAGAATTCAATGTTCTTTTGCGAGCAAGAAAATAAAATTGTTGATACATAAATATGGCAAACACCCCAATTTTTTGGGGTGTTTGCATTCATGCCTTTCTTATAATTTGAACTCGGTTTTCTTATTATTTCAAAACGTAGTCAAACCATTTTGTTTATGATGAAATTCTACAAAACGTTATTCACTATTTTAATAATTAGTTTTTTATCAGTAAGCGCTTCTGCACAGGAAGGATACTGGACAGCCCGTGCCGATAACAGCGGTTTTAATAAGTATAAAGCTGTTGAGAGGGTCACATTCCCCAAAGAATTGAAGCTGTTTAACCTGGATATAACGCCCTTGGTTTTCAGGACAGAAAAAGAGAACGAATTCATTGAGCCCTATTCTGCAGATGCTGGCATATATGCAGTATTCAAATCCAGGCGGGAGAAGGGAAAACTGCCCTGGTTTTGTTCTAACCAGGATAAGTTGATCGAAGAAGGCCTGCGTTCACAACTTGGCAATGTTCATCGTACCGAAAGTAAATCAGGGGAATTTAAAACAATAAGGCTGGCCCAATCCTGTAATGGTGAATACGCTAATTGGTTTGGAGCTTCCGCTGCCGGAACAGCAGCTGACCAGGCCATTGTATTAGCAGCCTTTAATGCAACATTAACCCGTTGTAATGGTTGTTATTGTCGTTTCCAGGTAATTCCAATTATTGGTTTTCAGCAGTCAGGCCTCGCCCAACAAATTCCAGGGCCGGACTTTTTTTATTCCCAAGCCGCTTTAAGGCGTCAGAATTATATTATAGTTTTTTGTAATAGACCTGATCATTTCTGTTTCACAGAGGCAACCATAAAGGACAATTTTATGATAGGAGTGGAGCAGGCTTTGTTATGGAACTGGTCCGGGCATTTTCATGAACCAGATCTGCCTTTATAATCCGGGAACGTTCACGAAAATATGAGCCGATTGGAGTTCCTTTTACCTTGATTTCTTGTGCGTTTTCCTTTTTTGTAAAGTATTTTTTTATCATTAGCTTAGCCGGATAAAAACTATCGATTTATGAGTAAAATCTACAAAATTTTGCTGGCTATTCTTATAGTTAGCATAGCAAATTTTAGTGCATTCGCCCAGGACGGATACTGGGCTTCCCGCTCTGACAACAGTGGCTTTGAAAAGCATAAGGCTGTTGCAAGGCTTGCCTTCCCCAAGGAATTCAAGTTATTCGACTTAAATATTGAACCATTACGACAGCAGTTGTTCTCCATTGTGGGCGCTAATGCAAGCAAGCGTTCCACGATCATCACATTGCCCGGTGCTGATGGTAAAATGGAACAATTTGAAGTATTTGAAGCTTCAAACTTTGAACCAGCCCTTCAGGCCAGGTTTCCACAGATCAGGGCTTATTCCGGTAGAGGAATTACTGACAGATATGCTACATTAAAAATCAGTATCTCCCCCCAGGGAATACAAACGATGGTTTTCAGAACAGATAAGGACAATGAATTTATTGAGCCTTACTCTGCAGATGGTAAAATTTATGCTGCATACAGGTCTACCCGCGAAAAAGGAAAATTGCCCTGGACCTGTACTACCCAGGACCAGCAAATTGCTGCGGGTATCAATTCCCAGCTGGGTAATGTTAACCGGATCGAGAGCAATGCCGGTGAATTAAAGACAATGCGTTTAGCTCAATCCTGTAATGGTGAATATGCCAACTGGTTTGGCGCATCCACCACCGGAACACCTGCAGACGAGGCAATTGTGCTGGCAGCGTTCAATGGTACGCTCACGCGTTGTAACGGCTGCTACGAGAAAGACCTGGCCCTGCACCTGAACCTTATTCCTACCACCACCCAGGTTATTTTTTATAACCCGGCCACAGACCCTTATACAACAATGGGCCAATGGAACCTGCAATTGCAGCAAACACTGACCAGCGTTATTGGAAATGCTAACTATGATATCGGTCATATGTTCGGTGCCAGCGGCGGCGGTGGTAATGCCGGTTGTATTGGTTGCGTGTGCGTGGATCCTCCCACACCCACTTCTTTGGCAAAGGGTGCCGGTATCACTTCCCCTGCGGATGGCATACCGATGGGTGATAACTTTGATATTGATTATGTGGCCCACGAAGTAGGTCACCAATTAGGTGGTAACCATACTTTTTCCATGAGTATTGAAGCAGGTGGTGCCAACAACGTTGAAGTTGGTTCCGGTATCACCATCATGGGTTATGCAGGCATTACTGCACAGGATGTGGCGCCTCACTCTATCGATATCTTCCATGAGCGCTCTATCCAGCAGATCCAGAATAACCTGGCTACCAAAACTTGTCCGATTACTACTAATATCACAGCCAATAACGCCACACCAGTGGTGGCCCCTGTAAGCAACTATACCATCCCCATGCAAACACCGTTTGCATTGACCGGTTCTGCTACAGATGCCAATGGCGACCCGCTCACGTATTGCTGGGAGCAAAATGATAATGCCAACAGTACCGTTACCGGTAATAACAGTGTGGCTTTCCCTGCCAAACTGGTGGGTCCAAACTGGCTTTCATTGCCCGCCACAGCTTCTCCAACAAGATATATGCCCAGGTTGTCAACCATCCTGGCTGGCTTGCAGATAACACCCCCATTCCCGGGTGGTGATGCTGTAGCCAATATTGAGGCATTAAGCTCCGTGGGAAGAACGCTCAACTTCAGATTAACAGTAAGAGATAACAGCCCCTATAGCTCCACTCCACCCGTGAAAGTGGGACAAACTCAGTTTACGGATATGACGGTAACTGTGGTTACTTCATCCGGCCCCTTCCAGGTAACATCGCCTAATACGGCAGTATCCTGGGCAGGTGGTACCACACAAACTGTTACCTGGGATGTAAATAACACCACGGCCGCACCTGTAAGTTGTGCGAACGTGAACATCCTGATTTCAACAGACGGTGGCAATAACTTCTCGATGCTGGTGGCTAATACGCCAAATGATGGTTCAGAAAATGTTACTGTTCCTGTAGTAACAACTGCTACAGCGAGGATCAAAGTGGAGGCAGTGGGTAATATCTTCTTTGATATTTCCAATGCCAACTTTACGATCACACCTCCGCCAAACGGATTCACTTTCAGCAGCCCGGCACCCGTTGTTTCAGCATGTCCTGCCGGTGCAACAATGCAGGCTAACCTGACTGCTACATATTTTGGAACATTTACAGGCGATATCAACCTGACTGCTACGGTTAACCCGGCTGGTCCTACTGTTACATTTGGTACCAACCCGCTCACCATGGCAACCCCAACCACTACAGTAACACTGAATGGTACCAGCACTTTACCGGCAGGTAACTATGTGGTAAGTGTAACAGGTACTGGTACAGGCGCTCCAACCCAGGTTAGAGATATCACCTTTACCATCAGCCCGGGTGCTGGTCCGGTTATTAATACACAACCTGCCAACCAGGTAGCTTGTTCCGGAACTCCGGCTTCATTTACTGTTGCAGCTACTGGCGCTACTGCATATCAGTGGCAGTCAGCTCCAACCTGCGGTGGTCCGTTCGTCAATATCGCAGGTGCTACAGCAGCAACACTGAATATTGCCAGTGCCACTACTAACACAGCTTACCAGTGCGTGGTAACGGGCCAGTGCGGATCTACCACCACTGCTTGTGCTACATTAACAGTAAATGTTGCTCCTGCCGTAACAGCTCATCCGCAAAACATATCAGTATGTTCCGGAAGTGCTGCTTCATTCAATGTAACTGCAACGGGTTCAGGCCTTATTTACCAGTGGGAAGAAAGTACCGATGGCGGTGCCACCTGGAATCCTATCGCTGGTGCCAATGCAGCTACATACACCATTGCGAGCACAACAGTAGGTCAGAATAATAATCGTTATCGTTGCGTGGTTAGCGGTGCTTGTACACCTGCAGCCACTTCCAATGCGGCCATACTGACCGTTTCATCTTCTATCACTATTACCACCAACCCGGTTAACTCTACCATTTGTGAAGGAACAAATACCAGCTTCACCGTGGCTGCCAGCGGATCAGGTTTATCCTACCAGTGGCAGGTAAGCACCGATGGTGGCGGAACATTCAATAACGTAAACAACGGTGGTGTGTATTCTGGTGCCACTTCCGGCACGCTGACTATCACAGGAGCAACGCCCGGTATGAACAATTACCGTTACCGCTGCGTGGTATCTAACCCGCCATGTAACCCGGGCACATCTACAGCAGCCACCCTGACTGTAAATACATTCCCTGTTATTACAGCTCAGCCGCAAAGCGCAACTATCTGTGAAGGCGCAGGCAATACATTCAGTGTTACTGCCACCACAGGTGTGGGTGTATTAAGCTACCAGTGGCAGGTGAGCACAGATGGTGGTACAACTTACAATAGCATAGCTGGCGCTACCAATAATACACTGCCATTAACGCTGGTAACAGCCGGAGCGAATAACTATCGCTACCGCGTGGTGGTAACAGCAGGTTGCGGATCTGTAACTTCCAATGCAGGCGTACTCACTGTTAATACCTATCCTCAGCTTAGCCTGACTGGTATACCTGCTGTGGTTTGTAAATCTGATCCTGCCATGACGCTGACTGGTTCCCCATCCAATGGAACATTCACCGGTACTGGTATTTCCGGCTCCACATTCACACCTTCTGTTGCAGGCGTTGGTGCGGTAACCGTTACTTACTCTGCCACAAATGCCGGTTGTACTTCCACTCAGTCAAGAGTGATCCTGGTGAACGAATGCGCAGAGCGTCATCTGACACTGGATAAATACCCGGCTGTGATTGTTTACCCGACCCCGAACAATGGTAATTTCAATATTCGCCTGAATACTGATCTGTACAGCAGCATTAGTATGAGAATATTTGATAGCCGTGGTTCTGTGGTTCAGTCTGCCAGTTTCTCAGGATTGGGCTATGGCAGTGTGATCCCTGTAAGCCTTGGTTCTAAGATCCAGAACGGAGTTTACCATATCTACCTCTATGGTAACGACGGTATCAAATCAAGCAAAGGAGTTAGCATTATCGTAAGCAGGTAATCATTTCTGATCCTCTTTATAGTAAGCCCCGGCCTTTATGGCCGGGGCTTTTTTATTTTTTTATGATCTTGATCTCTACCCTTCGGTTTGCAATTCGTTCTTCTTCTGTTTGCTCCGGGTAGGGATATAAAGGCCTGGAGTGGCCAAATCCCTGGTAGCTCAGTCTTTCTTCTGCGATGCCCCTGGAGATAAGGAAGTCAACGATCGCTTTAGCACGGGCTTCAGACAAGTTGAAAATATTTGTTTCAGCATCCAGGCCATCACGGGTGTCTGGCTGACAACAAATATGACCTTCCACCCGTATCTCCAGGGCGGAGTTGGAGAGCATGGCATCCAGTAACTCCTGGAGCATAGGCCCCGATGAATCAAGGAATTTATGCATGCCCGGCATGAAGTTGATATTTCTCAATACAATATTGCTGCCGCTTTTAACCGATTCATCCCTGATCTTTTCCTTTAAAGGAGTTGTATCTTTTATGGCTGCATTTACTTCATGACTAAAAAAAATATCTACCCTCCGGTTTAATTGCATTTCTTCTTCTGTACGATTTTCATTCACCGGAACAGTTTCACCATAACCCATAGCCGAAAGGATGTGCTGGGTTTTTACACCCCGTTGCAGCAAGTAGTCCCGTATCGTTTTTACTCTTTTTTCGGAAAGCGAAGCATTATAGGCATCCGTTCCCCGGTTGTCACAATACCCCTTTAATTCAAAAACCAGGGAAGAAAGCGCAGGCTGGTGATAGCGCCAGAAACTGTCGAGCTGAACGATTGCTTTTGTATTGAGTTGATGATGATCAGTATCAAAATAAACAGGGAAAGATTCTCTTGCCTGGGATAAAAGCAGGAATGGCAGCAACAGCGCTGTTCCGGTGGTAAAATATTTCATGCAAAATGATTTAGTGGGGGTGTTACGATGGTGGTAGTTCAGAGGATACTATTTAACGCAACAAAGCCGGTTTTCTTGCATGGGGCCCGGTATTCGAGGCAACCTTGCCGGTATCGCCTGTAAAAAGGCATTTTACTGTGGTTTTCAACACCCTGTGAATTTATGAACAAGGGCCTCTTCTGCTTTTCCCTGAACCTGATTTGGCGTACCTTTGCGCCTCGCCGGAAGGCCGCTAACAGCCTTCCCAAAGGAGTTTAACTATGATCAGCGTAAGAGACCTGAAACTAGCCTATGGTAAACGGGTATTGTTTGAAGAAGTGAACCTGAACTTCACCAAAGGCAATTGCTATGGTGTGATCGGGGCCAATGGTGCCGGTAAAAGTACTTTTCTTAAAATTCTGAGCGGTGAAATTGAAGCCAATAAAGGCACCGTGGAAATTACACCCGGTGAAAGGATGGCCGTACTGAAACAGAACCAGTTCCAGTTTGACGAGGAGACCGTGCTCAATACCGTTATGATAGGCCATACACGGCTTTGGAGTGTGATGAAGGAGCGGGAGAGCATCTATGCCCTGGCCGATTTTACGGAAGAAGATGGCATGCGTGCTGGTGAGTTAGAAGCAGAATTTGGCGAAATGGGAGGGTATACTGCAGATAGTGACGCAGCCACTTTGTTAAGCGAACTGGGCGTAACAGAAGAGTTTCACCAGTCGTTGATGAAGGATATCCCATCGAACCTGAAAGTAAGGGTATTGCTGGCACAGGTGCTTTTTGGCAACCCTGATATCCTGCTGCTCGATGAGCCTACGAACGGCCTGGATATTGAAACGATCAGCTGGTTGGAGAACTTCCTGGCCGATTATGAAAATATCGTATTAGTGGTGAGCCACGACCGTCACTTTTTGGATGCAGTATGTACGCATGTGGCCGATGTGGACAGGCAGAAAATAAAAATATTTACTGGTAACTATACTTTCTGGTACGAGTCCTCTCAATTGATGGCCCGCCAGGTCAATGACAAGAACAAAAAGGTAGAAGAGAAAAGACAGGCTTTGATCGACTTCATCGCCCGGTTCAGCGCCAATGCAAGTAAAAGTAAACAGGCTACCTCAAGAAAGAAAGCATTGGAGAAATTAACTATCGAAGAAATTGAACCCAGCTACAGAAAATATCCCGGTATCATTTTCCAGCAGTTAAGGGAAGTGGGTAACCAGATACTGAACGTGGAAAAACTGACCAAATCGGTAGATGGCCGGGTACTCTTTAAGGATGTAACTTTTACCGTTAACAAGGGAGATAAGATCGCCCTGCTCAGCCGAGACCCGCTGGCAATTACCAACTTCTTTAATATCATAACGGCTGAAACCATTGCTGACAGCGGATCCTATGAGTGGGGTAGCACTGTTACCCATGCCTACCTGCCGCAGGAAAATAATGAATACTTCAAACAGGAAGTGAACCTGATGGACTGGCTTCGTCAGTATGTACCTGATCATGTGAAAGATGTGGACGAGCCCTTCCTGCGCGGATTTTTAGGGAAGATGTTATTCAGCGGAGATGATGTGATGAAGAAGACCAATGTACTCAGTGGTGGAGAAAAAGTACGTTGTATGATCAGCCGTATGATGCTGCAAAACCCGAACGTAGTGCTGCTGGACCAGCCCACCAACCACCTCGATCTCGAAAGCATTCAAAGTTTCAATGAACAGTGTACGGATTATAAAGGCATTGTTTTGTTAACGAGCCATGACCATACCTTTATGCAAACAGTGGCCAACCGGGTGATTGAACTAACTCCGAATGGTATCATTGATCGCCTGATGACCTTTGATGAATACCTGGAAGATGAAAGGGTGAAGACGTTGAAGGATGAAATGTATAAATAAGAAAAAAGATAATAGTTAATAGATAATAGTTCCTGTCTTTTGGGCAGGAATTTTTTTGCCGTTAAAACTGCAAAAAACAGCAATGCCTAACCGAAATTCATCTTCGAAGCATAAAAACGTAGATTTCCTATTGCTGTTGTTTAAAAAAAGGGATTTCAATCTTTGCAAACAATTTAACTACGCATTATCTTAGCCTCAGTTCTGGAAGATCCATTCCTACCGTACCTGTTAGTCCTTCCGGGAAAAATTTGTATCCGGCCGGAGGGTATGTCCTTAACACCTGCTTATGAGCAAGGGATATTCGGGTTGAAACCAGAAAACAAAGTTATTCGAAGCCTGGCGTTACTGCCGGGCTTTTTCTTGCGCTATTCCTTTGCTTCCCTTATCTTCCTTGATTATTATGACAGCCGCCACACTTGCCAAAAAAATCGGTTTCTGGTCAGCTACATCTATTGCTATCGGTACTATCATTGGGTCGGGTGTGTTTATGAAGCCGGCCAGTATGGCCGCTCAATTAGGTTCACCGGTCTGGCTGGCCATTGTGTGGGTGATCGCCGGTATATTTTCCCTTTCCGGCGCATTGGTATATGCAGAACTGGGCGCAATGATGCCTGAAACAGGTGGCATCTATGTTTATTTCCGTAAAATGTTCGGCGATTTTGTGGCCTTTCTCTACGGATGGGCCGCCTTCTCCGTTATCAACACGGCTTCTGTGGCAGCTATTGCTTTCGTGTGTGCACAGTACGCAGATTATTTTTTGCACCTGCCGCGGTTTGACCCTGTTACTGAACAACAGGTCACCTGGCATATCCCTTTTATCGGCGATCTGCATCCGCTGGAAAATTTTGGCGTAAAGTCACTGGCTATTTTTATTGTGATCATTTTTACTGCAGTGAACTATATCAGTACCAAAGCCGGCAGTGCTTTCCAGTTGATATCTACGATCGTAAAAATTGGAGCGATAGCATTACTGGTGGTTGGCATCTTTGCTTCAGGCAATGGTTCGTTTGAACATTTTGTAGTGGCAGAAAACCCAAAGCAGGGGGGTGCGCTGTTAAGCGGCATCATCGCAGCCATGACAGGCGCTTTTTTTGCCTATGATGGATGGATCAACGTTACATTCATTGGGGGAGAAATAAAAAACCCACAAAAGAATATTCCCAAAAGTTTATTCCTGGGCGTACTGGTGTGTATGATCATTTATATACTCGTGAACCAGGCTTACCTCTACACGTTGCCGGTAGAAAAAGTAGCTGTCTCCTCATTGGTGGCCACCGATGCAATTGGTGTTGCATTGGGCAGAACAGGTGAAGCGATTGTAGCGGCCATGATCATTATTTGTACACTGGGTTCGGTGAATGGGAATGTTATGGCCACCGCAAGGGTTACTTATGCCATGGGAAAAGACAGAACATTTGCTAAATGGACGGGCA
The DNA here is from genome assembly GCA_964606155.1 of uncultured Chitinophaga sp. Classification (GTDB taxonomy): domain Bacteria; phylum Bacteroidota; class Bacteroidia; order Chitinophagales; family Chitinophagaceae; genus JJ008. The sequence goes on from CAZSGD010000031.1 coordinate 20,682, forward strand.
GGGAACATGCCCGCTTTCAAACTCCCGCCAATGCATTGGTACTGCATGGCGCCTGGACGGTCCTCTTTATCATTACGGGCTCATTCGATATGCTTGCCGATATGTTTGTCTTTATTACCTGGATCGCTTATGGATTGGGGGCGGTGGGTATTTTTATGCTGCGCAAAAAGATGCCTGACCTCGAAAGGCCCTATAAGATCTGGGGGCACCCGGTGGTAACACTGCTTTTTATTGGTTTTACGGGATTCTATCTCATCACCACTTTATACAATGATATCACCAATTATCTTGCCGACAGGCAGCCGGTGATCAATTCTTTACTGGGATTGCTGATCACGGCGATTGGAGTGCCACTTTATTTTTATTACAGGAAAAAATACAAAAAGGGTTAAAGCATTTTACGGATCAGTTTGCCCAGCATCATCAACCCATAATCGGCATTATCGTCCCAGGGCTTGCCAAAACTGATACGGATAAAATGATTATAGTTGCAGCTGGCAGAGAATATCTTTCCCGGTGTAACCGAAATATTATGCTTCATGGCTTCGGTCCGCAATTTGAAAGTGTTGATCTTTTTATTCAATTCCACCCATAACACAATACCTCCATGCGGCCGGGATACTTTCGTGTCTTCCGGAAAATAATCAATAATGGCCTGCACATAACGCAGGCATTGTGTGTGGAGCGCTTTACGGATATTTTTCAAATGGTATTCATAACGTCCGTTTTGCAGGAAATGGGCCATCGCCGCCTGTGTGAGGGTTGGTGAACTGATATTATGTATACGCTTCACTTGTTTTACTTCATCAATAAATTTTCCGGGCATTACCCAACCCACCCGGTAACCCGGTGTTAATGATTTGGAAAGCGAAGTGCAATACATCACCAGGCCTTTTGTATCGTAGTATTTACAGGGCCGGGGCCGGTTCTTTCCAAAATAAAGCTCTCCATAGATATCATCTTCTATCAGGGGTATATGGTGACGGGTGATGATCTCCACCAGCTTCTTCTTGTTTTCATCCGGCATACATCCCCCCAAAGGGTTATTAAAATGCGGGATCACCACACAGGCTTTGATCGGGTAATTTTTGATGGCCTTTTGTAAACAATCAATATCCAAACCGGTAACAGGAGAGGAAGAAATTTCCACCACTTTTAAACCCATGCTTTCCAACGACTGGAATATACCGAAGTAGTTGGGCGATTCCACCGCAACCGTATCACCGGGTTGGGTAACAGAGCGGATACAAATAGTAATTGCTTCCAGGCAGCCGCCCGTGATAACCACATCATCCGGTTTTACTTTTCCTCCCCAGTTAAAAGCCAGTTTAGCAGCTTGCTTTCTCAGCTCCATATTACCCTGCGTGTGTTCATAACCGGTACAGGCATCTTTGCTGTTACGAAGGGCCTGCATCACCGACTTATTGATCTTGGCAAGGGGGAGAAGAGCAGGGTCCGGAACAGCGAGTGCAAAATTGATAACCTTGTCCTGGTGTGAGGCAATGTCACTATAAATAGATGCGATCATCTCCCGCACACTCACATCATGCGATAAAGGATCTGGTTGAATGGTTTTGGGCAGATCAGGATAACGGCGCTGATTGAACCGTACATAGTACCCGGATTTGGGCCTTGATTCAATAAGGCCTTTACCTTCCAGATGATAATAAGCCTGGAAGGCTGTGCCCATGCTGATGCCATATTCATCACTTAATACACGGACAGATGGTAGTTTGTCGCCGATTTTCAGCACATCATCATCGATCATTTTTTCCAATCCGTCTGCTACCTGCAGGTAAAGATGATCATCAGCGGAGAAACCATTTTTGCGCATACATTTTTGTTTGAAGTAAACAAATTAGTAAAGGGCAGGATACAAAACTTCCGGATAATAGTATACCACCATCCGGTTGCCGCTTATCACCGATAACGGGGATTTATCCTTACCGGTAAATCTGATACAGTCAAAAATACAAAATCTGAATCTGTTTTTTATTAATTTTTTGGAGAAATTTTGTGTCATCATCCGGTACTTCCCGGAAAAAGAGCAAGAAGCGGGTTGTGGCATTGATGCAATAGCCGGATTTTTACGAAGAATGAATTAAAGGCCAACGTTATGAAAAAGGAATTGAAACAGGCATATATCGCACTGGCCCTGGTGAGTTTTTTCTGGGGTACCACTTATGTGGCAGCCCGGGTGGGTGCGCAGCAAATGCCCGGCTTATTCGTTGCGGGTGTCAGGCAATTTTTATCCGGTTTGATCCTCGTGGTATTCTTTCTTTCCAAAGGGGCCAAACTGCCCACCTGGAAGGAGACAAAGTATATATCCATCCAGGGAATTTTTCTTTTATGCATCGCTAATGGGTTATTGACATGGGCCATGGAATATATCAGCGGCGGACTGGCCGCCATCATCGTGGCATTAGTGCCTATGTTTATCGCATTATTTACAGTGATGTTTTCCAAATGTGCCAGGATCACCAAGTGGATGATGCTGGGACTGGTGATTGGTTTTGCAGGGGTGCTGACAATCTTTTATGATTATATGGGGGAGTTGCAAAACAAAACATTTGTCATCGGGGTAGTGCTGGCATTGATCTCTGTGCTGTCCTGGTCTTTTGGCACGGTTTATTCATCCCGTCACAAATCGTCTATTGATATACTGTTCAATGTGGGATTGCAGATGCTGATCGCGGGCATCATCATGCTGATCGTATGCGGGTTCACCGGCAAATATGTGAACCTGGCGGAAGCAGGGCAAAGTTCCTGGCTGGCCTTATTGTATCTCATTGTATTTGGATCTTTGATCGCTTATTCGGCTTATGTATTTGCCATTAGCAAACTGCCGCCCACACTGGTATCGGTGTATGCATATATTAACCCCGTGGTGGCGGTGGGGCTGGGCTGGTTATTCTTATCAGAAAAAATGAACCTGAATATGGCGCTGGGTATGCTGATCACGCTGGGGGGCGTATATCTCGTCAACCGTGAGTTTAAAAAAGTAAAGCAATGAATGATATTACCATTATTGAATACAGGCCGGAACATCAGCCCTGGTTTGAAAAATTCAACCGGGCATGGATTGAAGCGATGTTTCATATGGAGCCGGTGGATGAATGGGTGCTGACAAACCCTGATAAAGCCATACTGGAACCCGGCGGCGCTATATTGATGGTAGCTTATAAAGGAACCATTGCCGGTACAGTAGGTTTACGAAAAGTGGATGAAACCACTTATGAGTTCACCAAGATGGCGGTGGATGAGAATTTCAGGCGGCTCGGCCTGGCGGAAGCGATCAGCTATGCCAGTTTTGAAAAAGCAAAAGAGCTGGGCGCCACGCAGGTGATACTTTATTCCAATACAAAAAATGCCGGCGCCATAAAATTATACGAGAAGATCGGGTTCCGTCATGTGAACGTGGAAGCGGGTGTATATGAAAGGGCCAATGTGAAAATGGTGATCGGAATAGAAAAGGCGGTGGCCGGCGCTTTACAGTATAAAAATAACCTGGCAACCGCCGTATAATAAAACCTTAAACAACACCATATGGAATTACTGACTGACATTCCTGTAAAAAAAGTGTACCGGTCACGCATAACCGAAGTTGATTTCGATAACCTGGAATTCGGTAAATATGTATCCGATCATATGCTGGTCTGTGATTTTAAACAGGGACACTGGCACCATCCGTCCATTGTACCTTTTGCCAACCTGTCCATGAGCCCTGTGTCACTGGCATTGCATTATGGTCAAACTGTTTTCGAAGGCATGAAAGCGTTCCGCATGCAGGATGACCGCATTAATATTTTCCGAATCGAAAAGCATTACGACCGTTTTGTGCGTTCGCTGGAAAGGATGTGCATGGCCGTACCACCGAAAGAATTATTCGTGGAAGGATTGCTGCGGCTGATCGCCACCGATAAAGCCTGGGTGCCCCGGAAAGCCGGTTGCTCTTTGTATCTCCGTCCTTTTGTAATTGCTACAGAAGAAAGATTTGGGGTGAAAGTGTCGGAAGAATACCGGTTCCTGATCGTAACCGGGCCCGTTCCGGAGTTGTATGCCAAACCCATTAAAGTAAAAGTGGAAACAAAATATGTAAGGGCCGTCAGAGGGGGAACAGGGTATGCAAAATGCGGGGGTAACTATGGGGGCGCATACTATCCCACACAACTGGCCCGTAAGCAAGGCTATGACCAGGTATTGTGGACCGATGGCAGGGAAAATAAATTCATTGAAGAGTCGGGCATGATGAATGTGATGTTTGTCATCAATAACCGCCTGGTAACACCACCTGTATCTGATTCAATACTGGACGGTGTAACAAGAGATTCATTGCTCACACTCGCCAACGACCTGGGTTATGCTGTGGAAGAAAGACCTGTATCCGTGGACGAATTAAGGACAGCATTTGCTCATGCTACTATTACAGAAGCATTTGGGGCCGGTACAGCCGCCGTGGTGGCACCCATAGAAATCATATCCATCGACGGCATGGATCATTCTCTGCCGGGGTATAGCCATGATAGCCTGTTGAATAAATTAAAAACAAGATTGGAAAGAATACGAACGGGACTGGCGGAAGATCTGTATGACTGGAATAGTATTATTGGATGATGCAACGGGTTAGTAAGAGACCGGTCGAAAGGCCGGTTTTTTTTAGCGCAACAGTAAGGTGGTGCCACGCAGAAAAGTTTTCTTCTTCGTGGCCTTGTGTGTATAGCTGAGCATCCAGATATATACACCGGTATCCAGTCGTTTTCCATTCAAAGTGCCATCCCATTTTCGCGTCCAGTCCTGCGTGAAGAATACCACTTGTCCGTAACGGTTGAATACCCTGAACTCCAGCCCTTCTGCTTTTGCAGCATTCAGCGGGTAAAGAAAATCATTGAGCCCGTCTCCATTAGGGGTAAAGGCTGAGGGTACGGCGATCTGGCATTCACTGAGTACTTTGATCAGTTGCGTGGCCGTATCGTTGCAGTTCAGTTCACTATTATGTGCGATCAGTTGTAGTGTGTAGGTGGCCTCGAGCCCATTGTCGGGATACACAAAGGAAACCGGCGTATGTGCGTTACTGTTATTACCATCACCAAAATTCCAGGTCCATACGTCCACTTTGCCTTTGGTGTGATTCGTTACACGGAGAAAATCACCGGGGCAAATAACTTTTGGCGCATCAAAAGAGGCTATTACTTCATTATCCATGTTGAAATCAGCAGTTGCAGTATCGGTACAGGTACCATTGCTGACAACAAGCCGTATATTATATTTACCGGTTGCTCCGAATACCTGTACTGGATTTTGTTGTGTGCTGGTGCCTGTGCTTCCAAAATTCCAGTCCCAGTTGGTAATGCTGCCACCACCGGGATGCAGGAAACTGACCAGGTTTTCCTGGCATGACTGCCGGATATCATAGGTAAAGTCGGCTACCACACCGTCGGGGAGGTCAAATAATAAGGACCCGCCTTCCGGTGTTTCCCTTCCGCATTCATCCAGCAGGGTGGTACCATCATCACCCCGGACCAATGTGATCCGGTAAGAGCCGCCCGTAAGTATCGGTGCTGTAAGTACAAGATCGATATAATAAGAATTGGACGGCCGCGGCGGTGCCCCACTGTTACAACTGGTACTGATACTGCTGATCATGACCGGCTGCGGACCGGTAATGATAAAATCGCTTCCATTTGCTGCAATAGAATTGCAGTTGATCGCTCTTTTAAATTGCAGCCTTAACCTGGCGGGCGAACATTCAGGCCTGGCGATACTATCCATTAAAGTTGGTTGAGGCGGAGACACCACCAATGGGATTTGCTGACCGGCCGGAACATGGCGCAGGCAGGCATCGAGAGCAGTATTTCCATCTGTTCCATTGAGAATAGTGATCGTATAAGCACCCAATGGTAAGGGAGCATTGAGGGTGAGCACAACTGTATCGGTAAATGGATGCAGCCCGCAGGCGGCTGAACTGGCAGATGTAATGGTGTAGCCTCCGCTGATGGCGAATTCAGATCCATCGGGGGAAATACTATTGCAGCGTACAGGCCTGTTCAGTTTGACTATGACCCTGGACCCGTCGCAACTTTGAATAGCGCTCTGCAGCCGAGGTTCCACCGGATCTGTGATACTGGCCGTACCGCCATCCACAGCCAGTGTAAAACCATTGGGAGTACCCTCACGATTACTGACCATGAGCAGGTATTGCCGGCCCTGTATGATTTGTGGCATTTTACTAAACCTGTCATACAAACCGTAACAGATCATTTCATTTAATCCATCGGAGGAGGCACCGGTTTCACCGGGCTCGGTGGAATAGTTACTGGCAACAAATAGGGACCCGTCGGTAAATACATCCGGTGGATTTCTGTTGCTGATATCAAATAACTGCCAGTCATAATTATCCATGTTATCAGCAGGGAATATGGTAAAGCCCAAAGAACCGGAAACATAACAGGCCAGTTTGAACCAGATGGGATTTCTGTCCTGGTAAGAAAAATTATCAGAACATCCCGGAACGTTCAGTGTGCCGCATTGCGGAATGGCATTGATCACATAAGGTTCGCGGCTGCAAATGTTGATGGCGGAAGAAGGGGTTTGTCCGCTGCCCGTGCATAGTGATTGGGACCGTAAGGTGATGACGGGCAGTAATAAGAAAGCCAATATAAGACCTGGTTTTCTCATGGCGGTCAGGTGTATAGCCGGCTGCTGAAGCAGTATGTAAATTACAAAACAAATAGCGCTTTACCAGTAGTGGTGCTGGAAACTTAATGGCCATCACTGCACGCAGCCTTTCAATTTCTGTATTTTCGTATAAACACATGAACAGCAAAAACAATCATATGAAAACAGCCATTGTAACCGGTGCTTCAGGTAATATGGGTCAGGCCGTTGCCAGGAAATTCCTGGCAGGCGGGTTTCGGGTAATCGGTACCGTTATTCCCAACGACCCCGTAAAAATGGAGATCACAAACCCTCTTTTTTCAACCACCACAGCCGACCTGCTGAATGAAGAGGCCGCAGCGGCATTGGTGCAGGATGTGGCAGGAAACTATGGCAGTATTGATGCTGCGGTATTAACCGTAGGGGGCTTTGCGATGGGTAAAATAGCCGGCACAAAAACGGCCGATATCAGCAAACAGATCAAACTGAATTTTGAAACTGCCTATAATGTGGCACGCCCTGTATTTGAACAAATGCTGAAGCAGGGTAGTGGCCATATTTTCCTGATCGGTTCCCGGCCGGGTTCGGATATGCATAACAGTAAGGGCATGGTGGCTTATGGGCTGGCCAAATCACTGATCTTTCGTTTGGCTGAGTTGATGAATGATGAGGCCAAAGGAACCCATGTGGTGACGAGTGTGGTGGTACCATCTACCATTGATACGCCGCAGAACAGGGCTTCGATGCCGGACGCTGATTTTGACAAATGGGTAAAACCGGAAGCGATCGCTGATGTACTGTGGTTTTATTGCAGCCCTGAAGGAGATTCGTTGCGTGAACCGATTATCAAAGTGTATAATAATGCATGAGTCATTATCCGCATTGTCAGAAAAATGTTGCCAATAACCTGTTTTTGTGAGGAAGCAATGACAAAAAAAAGTAAAGTGGTATTTAAACCTCAAAGGCCGGTAAGCGTCAAAAGGCGGTCATAAATAAGACATTGTAAGAATCCTTTGCCATTATTTTATTTTGGCAAGACTTTTGAAAACTTAATCCAAACTGTATGATCATGAAGAAAGTAATCATTGTATCCCTGTGCCTTTTTACAGCGGCTATTACGGCACAATCCCAAATCTTAAAAGCGGGTGTCAATTTTGCCAATATTTCCATCAATGATGATGGAGAGGTGGATGACAATAAAACGCTGGCCAGTTTCCAGGTTGGTATTACCGGTGATATTAAAATTTTACCCATACTTTATTTCCAGCCGGGAATTTTATTCACGGGAAAAGGAGCTAAATCAGAAGCGGGTTCCACCAGTGATCCCACTTATTACCGGGCCACTACTAATCCCTATTATATTGAAATCCCGGCGAATTTTATATTGAAAACACCCACAGGCCCGGTGAAATTCTTTGCCGGCGCGGGGCCCTATATCGCCATTGGCATTGCCGGTAAGAATAAAGTGGATGGCAGATTCCTGGGTACGGAGTTTCATAGCGAAGGCAGTATTAAATGGAGCGATGATGATCCCGGCACGCTGGATTATGAAGAAGGGGCAGGTTATGGGATCATGAAACGTTTTGACTATGGTGTGAATGCAACAGCGGGTATTCAATTTACGAATTCGGTATTAGCTGTGAATTATGGTCATGGGCTGGCCAAGTTACAATCCGGAAGTAACAGCAGTGCCGATGATAATAACAAGCACAGAGTGCTGAGCCTTACCCTGGGCATTAAATTATGAGGTGGATGATGGCCTTTAAACAGGTGGCAATGACAAGCATGTGCCCCGCTATGAAGAGCGGGGCATTTCTTTTATTATATTGCGCCGCAATATGAAGTACTTGAAATGGATCGGTGTTGCGGCAGCTTTGCTGCTGGTGGCTTCCTGTTTCACGCCCTGGTATTTGCTGCCCTGGAACAATAACATACTTTCAGGCATTGATGGCGGAGAAAAATATGGTCGCCCGGGATATGGCCATTTTGTACTTACTTTTTTATTCCTTCTGTTTACATTCATTCCCCGTATCTGGGCCAAGCAATGGAATGTGCTGATCGCAGCCGTAAACCTGGCCTGGATGATCAGGAATTTTTTTGCGATCGCGGCCTGGTGTCCCGGTGGTGAATGTGCGGAACGGCAAACCGGCATCTGGCTGGTATTGGCCGCATCTGTAGTGATGCTGGTCGCCGCACTCTTCCCGGATATCAAAGTTCCTGCTAAAGCTAAACCGCAGTAACAGGCATGAAAAAATCCCGGAGTACGACCCCGGGACTATTTACTAACCAAAAAACGCTGAAGAAGGCAATTCTGGGCGCTGGAAATTGGACTTTTTCAAAGGGTTGGATGGCTTATCGGGATATTGGATTTATTTTGGTTTTTCACTGGTACCGGATCCGTTCCCTGAATTGCTGATGCAAAGAAACAACGCAGCAAGCCCGTGGAAAATAAAGATTCATTCTTTCCTTTGTAGCCTGTCTTCTACGCAAACGTGTGCAGCCGCGGAAATGATAAGTGATAACTAGTAGAGGGAAAAAAATCCTTCAGCATGATGAAAAAAAGAAATGGGAAGAGAATAACCGGCCTGCAAAGATCCTGTTGATCGTGATCATGGATCAACGCCTTTTATTGAGTTTAATCATTTTTGTAATATGACCGGTTACCTGTTTTATTTTTTTGAAAAAAAGAAAAAGAATTTGCTGCAGGCCGGTGAAAGAATTAAATTCGCTTATACAATACCGGTAGTACCAGAACATTCCCCACCCTAGAATAGTTAGTTTTTATATCGCATGCCGCATGACTACGAATGATGTTGTGAGCAGGATCATTTTTTTGTAATCATGAAAAACTACCAATAGTTCTTTTCGAAAGGACCATGGCAACATGGTCCTTTTTTATGCATATACGGATCAGACGTGATCCAGTACAGCAAGGCTCTGGCCGATCATATCCACACACTCCAATACCTGTTCCTTGGTAATCACCAGGGGTGGGGCAAAACGAATTTTGTCGCCATGTGTGGGTTTGGCCAGCAAGCCATTTTCTTTCAGTGCCAGGCATAATTTCCAGGCAGCATCTTTGTCAGTATGTTTGATCACAATGGCATTGAGCAATCCTTTACCCCGTACGATATCGATATGCGGGGAATTCAGTTTCCTTAATTCATTACGCAACAATTCACCTGTTACAGCAGCATGTTCAGCCAGCCTTTCTTTTTTTAGTACTTCCAGTGCAGCGATGGCTACCCGGCAGGCGAGGGGATTGCCTCCGTAGGTAGAACCATGTTCTCCGGGTTGTATGGTGAGCATGATCTCGTCATCGCATAGTACAGCGCTGACCGGCAGCATGCCGCCGCTCAATGCTTTACCCAATAATAAAATATCGGGGCGCACATTTTCATGATCACAGGCCAGCATTTTACCTGTACGGGCAAGCCCTGTTTGTATTTCATCTGCGATGAAAAGGACACGGGCTTCTTCACAAAGATGTTTTGCTTTGGCGAGATAACCCTCATCGGGTACCAGCACACCAGCTTCGCCCTGTATCGGTTCTACCAAAAAGCCGGCAACATTTTTATTTTTTAATGCGGCAGCCAGGGCCGGAATATCATTGTAGGGTATCGCTTCAAAACCCGGTGTATAAGGTCCGAAATTCTTTGTGGCGGCCGGGTCACTGCTGAATGAAATAACAGTGGAAGTGCGTCCGTGGAAATTGCCCTTGCACACCAGGATCACGGCTTTGTTATCTTCAATACCCCTGACTTCATAGGCCCATTTGCGGCAAAGCTTTATACCGGTTTCCACCGCCTCCACACCGGTATTCATCGGCAACACTTTATCATAACCAAAATAACGGGTGATATACTTTGCATATTCCCCCAACTGGTCGCTGTGAAAAGCCCGGCTGGTGAGTGTGAGCTGCTGTGCCTGTTCTGTAAGTGCCTTTACGATCTCCGGGTGACAATGGCCCTGGTTGACGGCAGAATAGCCACTGAGAAAATCATAATATCTTTTACCCTCCACATCCCAGACAAAAACCCCTTTTCCGCGGTTTAATACCACCGGAATGGGATGGTAGTTATGAGCACCGTATTGTTCTTCCAGTTCAAGATAATGCTGAGCATTACCGGGTATATTGATAAGCGTTTGCATAGCTTTTAAAAAATAAAAAAGTGAATGAATGAAGATCGGGAACGAATGAAAGCAATACCGGTCCTGTACAGGCCGGTTAGCAGGGATGCATCATCGGTGATTGAGCAGATCCAGGTTCTGCCGCAGGAAAAATGATATAAATGAAAGTTGTGGGATAATGCGAAATTTGAACAAAGATACGAAAGAAAGACGAAAGGTGCAAGGCGCAAGATACAAGGTGCAAGGTACAAGGTACAAGGTACAAGGTGCAAGATACAAGGTGCAAGGTACAAGGATTGTGATTACCCGACGAAGCCGGGCATGCAAAGTGATTGCAGCGGAAACGCAATACACGTAACCCATAACTCATAACCAACAAACATGGCAGCAAACTACATCATACCCGCAGGCACAAGAATTGGGCACGTGCATTTAAAAGTAACGGATATAGAAAAGGCATTGCATTTTTACCGTGACCTGCTGGGATTTGAAGTACAACAGCTATTTGGCAGCAGTGCAGCTTTTATTTCGGCTGGCGGCTATCACCATCATATCGGGTTAAATACCTGGCACAGCAAGAATACAGGTCCGGCCCCCGTGAGAGCTGCCGGATTATATCATACTGCTATTTTATATCCTACCAGGAAAGATCTGGCAACTGCACTAAAACGGTTGATCGATGCGGGTTACCCTTTGACCGGCACAGCAGACCATGGTGTGTCGGAAGCCATTTACCTGGATGATCCCGATAAGAATGGGGTGGAATTATATTGGGATAAGCCAGCCAGCCAATGGCCCAAGGACGCACAGGGTAACCTGCAAATGGTGACTGAACCCCTTGACCTGGAGTCCTTGCTGAAATTAGCGGAGGGATAAATTTCTTACAAAATAATGGGAGGGGAAAGACAGTACAGGTTGTGCATTCTTTTCAAAGATCCCGTATACGGTACTGCCGCTGCCGCTCATAGAAGCATAGATCGCTCCCTGCTGATATAAAGCGTCTTTTATATCCACGATCTCCCTGTGTTGTTTGAAGATCACTTTTTCAAAATCATTCACCAGTTCATCCTTCCATTTTTTTACCGGCATTTTGATGATCTCTTTCAGGGATGTATCCGGCATGGCAGGGGTAAGATGACGGAATGCATCACCGGTATTAACGTGAATACCGGGATTGACCACCACCAACTGGTACCCGGCAAGGCTAAGCTCAATGGGTTCCAGTATTTCCCCCCGTCCTTTGGCCAGGCAGGGCCTGTTGAGGATAAAGAAGGGGCAATCACTTCCTAACTGTAATGCATAGTCGATTAGTTCCGGCCCGGGTATACTGAGCTGAAAAAGGTCATTCAGCAGTACCAGGGTAAAGGCCCCATCCGAGCTGCCTCCGCCCAATCCGGCGCCCGAAGGGACCACTTTATGAAGATGCATGTGAATGTGCGGGAGACCGGGAAAATCCCTTTTTAACAGGCGATAAGCCTTTGCACAAATATTGGAGACAGGGTCTGTATCGAGCTCTATGCCCGTTACCGTAAAAGGCATGGATGTGCTGCGAACAGGGTCTTTGTACGTGACTATTTCCAAAGCATCGGTAATGGGTATGGGATAAAAGATCGTCTCGAGGTCATGGTAGCCATCGGCGCGTTTACGAAGAATGTGAAGTCCAAGATTGATCTTGCAATTCGGAAAGACGATCATAGGGATGTGTTAATCAGGGCTGAAACAAGGAGAACAAAATAGTCATTTCTTCTTTTTCCGGCTATTAATTTCATCGCGAATGGCAATAGCACGCAAATAATCTTCCGTGTCCAGTACTTCATTCAGAAGATGATTTAATTCTTCTAATGTCATGGTTTTCAGATCTTCATTGCCTGTGGGACTGTCGTCTTCGATCACGGCTTCCTGTTTTGCTTTCTTTTTCTTGCCGCCGCCGGAGGATGTGTCTTCCATAAGTATGCCGGCACTTTCCAGAATATTCTCGAAAGTGTAAATAGGGCAGCCAAATCGAACGGCCAGGGCGATCGCATCAGATGTTCTGGAGTCGATTTCCACTGTATCATTCTCTGTGGAGCAAACCAGCTTGGAGTAGAAGATACCTTCCTGCAGGTCGGTAATGATTATTTCGAGGAGATCAATGGCAAAAGCATTCATGAAATTTTTCATCAGGTCGTGGGTAAGGGGGCGGCTGGGCTGCATTTTCTCCAACGCCACGGCAATAGCCTGTGCCTCAAAACCACCGATGACGATGGGAAGACGACGTAATCCGTTCACTTCGCCCAATACCACAGCATAGGAATGGGTCTGTGTAATACTGTGTGACAGGGCCACTATTTCCAGTTCGATCTTTTTCATAAAATATCACACGAAACTAAGGCTTTTCGCCAAAAAAACGGTCGGTAAAATCAACCTGTTCAGGGCTGATCTTTGACATCTTTTTTTGTAGCCGGGGTCATTTTTACTGCTTTCCTTTTTGGCGGCTTTGGAGGTGGCGGCGGGGGAGGCTCCCTTGTTTCTTTTACCTGTTGAATATCGACAAGTTTGAGTTCAGAAGTTATTGAATCTTTCAGCATGTTCGAAAGAAGGTGCGTGGTAAACTTATAACCAGCCGGTAGCGTAAAAAGATCAGCGTCCGGTTTACGGGCTCAATGTGGTCTGCCATCATCAGCACTTCCATGGGTAATGTGTCCTTACCAAAGATCATGGAAGTTTCAACCATTAAACAGATCTTCCCGTCGCGGACCATTTCATCAAATAATGGGGAAGCCCAGGGATGATAAAGGGCACGCAGTTCATCAGCATACCAGCATCTCTTTTTACCATAAAAGCGGATGCTGCTATCACCTGCCTTCACATTTTCGTTGATGGTTATTTCAATAGCCGAGCAGCGATACCCGCTGATTATTTTTTCTTCAACGTTTTGTTTCACCAGTTCACCACTGCGATGTGGAATAATTGTATCAATAACAATTTTTTGAATTTCTTTCAGCTCATAATTGATCAAATAAGCGAGATTACTATCCGGCTTAAATAATTGGGTGAAGGCTGGTAAACTATCTCTTTTTTCACCCCGAAAAAAAGGCATGTATCCATCAATGCGTAGAGATGCCGGAGAAAAGAAATATTCTGCCTGCAGGGTTGCTGTCCCATCATTATTACCGGTGTATCTGATCTTACCTTCAAAAGGTTGTTGTGCAAATGCGGGCAAACAGGAAAAAAAAGCAAAAACCAATAGGGTGCTGCGCATTGTAATCATACATGTAATTTAAAAAGAAAACCACAAACATTTTCGTTTGTGGTTTCTCGTTATGTTATGCCGTCTTATTATGCCAGCCCTTTCAGTTTCCTGATAGAAGCATTGAGTTTAGGTACCACATCAAATGCATCTCCTACAATGCCATAATCGGCCGCTTTAAAGAAGGGAGCTTCCGGGTCTTTATTGATCACCACGATCACTTTACTGCGGTTTACACCGGCCAGGTGCTGAATGGCACCGGAAATTCCAATGGCGATATATAAATTGGGCGCAATGGCAATACCTGTTTGCCCCACGTGTTCATTATGCGGACGCCAGTGTGCATCGGCCACCGGGCGGCTGCAGGCCAGGGCTGCATGTAATGTTTTAGCCAGGTCTTCCACCATACCCCAGTTCTCAGGGCCTTTTAAACCACGGCCTGCACTCACCACCACTTCCGCTTCGGTCAGCGGTACTTCTCCGCTGGCTTTGGAAACGCCGGTCACTTTTACTTTGGGGGCATCCACTGCGGCATCAAAAGCCACTACTTCTGCTGTACCACTTCCGGCAATGGTCTGGTAAGCATTCGGGTTCAGTGCAATGATCTTTATATCGGTATTTACAGCAATGTTGGCAAATGCCTTACCGGAGAAAACTGTTTTTTTGACTATAAAACCTTTGCTTATATCCGGCAGTGCCACAGCGCCCGATACCAAACCGGCTTTCAATCGTGCAGAAAGACGGGGTGCTATGGCTTTACCATCCACATTATTGGAGAAAACGATCACTTTCGCTCCGGTTTTTTCCACCACCTGTGCAATCACTTTGGCATACACCTGCGCATCCAGTTGTGCCAGGGAATCATTCTTAACGTGATGGACCTTCTTTACACCGTATTTCCCTAATGAGGCAAGGTCCTCTGAACTATTGCCCAGTACAACGCCTTCAGCCGTGGTGCCGAGCAATTCTGCTACTTTAGCCCCATAAGTCATGGCTTCGAGTGAAGCTTTCTTTATATGGCCTTCAGCCGTATCTATAAAAATCAAAACTGACATATAATAAGTTTATAGTGTTAAATGGATCGTTATATCGCCTTTGCTTCTTCGTGCAGCAGTCTTACCAGTTCATCCACATTTTCTGCATCCACCAGTTTCACACCAGCTTTGGCAGGGGGGAGGTCAAAACCTGCAACAGAAGTTAATGCATCCACCCCTTTGGGCTCCGCTGCTTTCAATGGTTTGGTACGTGCGGCCATGATACCCCGCATATTGGGAATTCTTTGTTCGGCCACACCTTTCTGGCAGCTTACCACCACGGGCAATGCCACCTCACACACTTCTTCACCGCCTTCTATTTCACGGGTGATTTTTGCTTGTGTGCCACTGAGTTCAAATTTGGTGGCCAGTGATACGTAGGGGAGGTCCAGCAGTTCTGCCACCATACCACCGATGGAAGAGCCATTATAATCGATCGTTTCCTTGCCGGTAAAGATGAGATCGTAACCACCTTGTTTGGCCACTTCGGCTATTTGGGAGGCAATGAAAAAACTGTCGTGGCTGTCGGCGTTTACACGAATAGCTTCATCACCACCCAGCGCCAGTGCCTTGCGGATGATGGGCTCGGCATCAGCTGCTCCCACCGTTACGAGATGGATAATTGTAGAAGCATCGGCTTCTTTTAATTCGATGGCACGCACCAGCGAATACCATTCGTCGTAAGGGTTAATGATCCACTGCACACCGTTGGTGTCGAATTTCGTGTTGTTATCGGTGAAAGCTATTTTTGCCGTGGTGTCCGGCGTTTTACTGATACAAACTAAGATCTTCATATTTCAAGTTTTAGTTCCGCCGGGCGGAATAGTTGTTTATGCAACTAAAGCAAAGATAAGTGCTGCAAAGGTAATTCCGGGCATTTACAGGTAAAATTTTTATATGAACATTGAGCGGATAGAAAAGCTGAAAGAATTCCTGGTTGCCAGTCCCGGCGACAGTTTCCTGAAGCATGCTTTGGCATTGGAATACATAAAACTGGGTGATGATGCAACGGCCCGTAAGTTGTTTGAAGAAATTGTGGAAAACGAACCAGGCTATGTGGGTACTTATTATCACCTGGCCAAATTACTGGAGCGAAGTGAGGATACGGAAGGGGCGGTGAAAGTGTATGTGAAGGGAATGGAGGAAGCGAAGAAGGTGGGGGATAACCATGCGTTTGGTGAGCTGAGAGGGGCTTACGAGGAATTGATTTTTTAAATTTCCATTTTAAATAAAATTCCCTAATTTTGGGAATTATTTTACCTGACTGACTGTCCCATTGAATAATGTTTATAACATTTTTGAATGGAAGTTATTTTTAGAAATGCTTACCTGGAAAAATTATTTATAGGATCACCAGTAAGCGGAAAACTGCGTTATCAGTCAGATATTATTGAGAAATTCAGGAAGAAAATACTGATCCTGCAAAGTGCAGGTAGTATAGCAGATTTGAGATCATTCAATAGCTTACATTTTGAAGCATTAAAGGGAGATAAATCAGGGTTGTATTCAATCAGAGTAGACTTAAAATACAGGCTGGAATTTTCAATTGAAAATAATAAGATCACTCTGCAAGAAATGGTGATTATTGAGAACCTTTCAAATCATTATAGATGAAAA
Source organism: uncultured Chitinophaga sp. (assembly GCA_964606155.1). Classification (GTDB taxonomy): domain Bacteria; phylum Bacteroidota; class Bacteroidia; order Chitinophagales; family Chitinophagaceae; genus JJ008. The sequence goes on from CAZSGD010000031.1 coordinate 37,347, forward strand.
CGTATAAAGTCATCAGTAAAAGCAGGAAAGAGATAGAGACTGATGTATTGCTCCATCCGGGCGAGGTATTAGGTGATGAATTGGATGAAAGAGGCATTTCTCAAAAGAATTTTGCCGGGACCCTTGATATGCGCCCATCCCACCTCAATGAATTGATAAAAGGGAAACGTCATGTTTCTGCGCTGTTAGCACTAAAATTGGAAAAGCATCTTAAAATTAGTGCAGGGTTCTGGTTGCGCTTGCAAATGGATTATGACCTTAAGGTTGCCCGTAAGCTGCTAAAAGTGGCCTAAAGACGGAAAATGCTGAAAGCAATCACGGCCATTCCAAATAATCCCGCGGCGATCCTCCGTTTTTGAAATGAATAAAACCATATTCCTGTCATAAAAATCACCCCTGCAATAATACTTGCATTCATAATTCTGTCGGCACCATCATCCATGATCCGGTAAACAAGGTCCTTAGGAATAAGCGGGGAAGTAAGTTGCCATTTTGCTTGAAAAAAAGAGAGGTAACCTGCCAGTATAACAATGACATCAAGGGTCATCAATATCCTGCAAGCCCATTCAAGCTGTTTTTCTGCTTTTGATTTTTCAGCCATCATCAAAAATACATTTTGTTTCTTTGCCCTGATATGGAACTGTTGCCACAATTCATACAACACATTAAGGACAACGGACTTTTTACCACAAAAGATAAATTATTCCTTGCCGTGAGCGGGGGCGTGGACTCCATTGTATTGTGTGAGTTGTGCAAAAAGGCCGGCTACGATTTTTCTATCCTGCACTGTAATTTTCAATTGAGAGGGGAGGAGAGTGAAAGAGACGAACAATTTGTAAGGGCATTGGGGAAGAAATATGGCGTGGAAATAATGGTGAAAAGATTTGAAACGGAAAAATGTGCAACTGAGAATAAGATATCTGTACAGGAAGCTGCGAGAGACTTGCGGTACAAATGGTTTTTCGATCTCTGGCAGGAAAAGATGAATTCCGGCGAAGGAATTTTGAAAGATAATAGTCCAGGATGGAAAGCTCCCGATAAAATACCTTTTGTTGTAACAGCACATCATGCGGATGACAACATTGAAACAATACTGATGAATTTTTTCCGGGGTACCGGTTTGCATGGACTCACCGGTATTCCTGTAAAAGGGCCATCTGAAATTCTTTCATATATACGTCGCCCTTTATTGCCTTTTTCGAAAGAACAACTTCATCAATTTGCCCGCGATAATAAGCTAACCTACGTGGAAGACTCTTCCAATCTTTCTTCCAAATACACCCGCAACTTTTTCCGGAATGAACTGATCCCGGCTATCGCTAAAGTATACCCGCAGGTAAAAGGGAACCTGCAGGATAATATTAAGCGCTTCAGCGAAATTGAAAAATTATATCAATTATCAGTTGACGGGATCATTAAAAAAATATGCAGGGTAAAAGGAGAGGAAGTGCATATCCCTGTAAAGCAATTGATGCAATTCAGCAACAGGGCATTGATCTATGAGATCATTTCCCGATATGGGTTTTCGGAGAAGCAAATTGAGGAACTGATCAAACTGGCAGCAAGTGAATCAGGTCATTATATTCAATCGCCTGATGAGCTTTACCGCATCATCAAACACCGCCATTGGTTTATCATCAGTCCTGTCCGTAACCGGGAGCCGGCTACCATCGTTATTGAAGAAGGAGCCAGTAAAGTGCAGCTGGGTTTTGGTCAATTAAGTATTCAAACCATACCCGTATCGCCATCTGCCATCAACCAGGCAGACAATATTGCCTGTTTGGATTTGAATGAGATAAAATTCCCTTTATTGCTCCGTCGCTGGAAAACGGGTGATTATTTCTATCCCTTAGGCATGCGGAAAAAGAAAAAGCTGGCCCGTTTCTTCATTGATCAAAAACTTTCGGTTACCGAAAAGGAAAAGGTTTGGGTGCTGGAAAGCGCCAACCGCATTGTATGGGTGATGGGTCGCCGCATCGACGACCGGTTTAAGATCACACCCAAAACCAGGAGGATTTTACATCTTAGTTTAAGTAAGTGATCCCGTCACCTGTTTCCAGAAATGATCCAGGATATCAATCTTCGTAAACAATTTGGTGGCGATATAAGTAAAAAGAAGCCCGTAGATAGCCCCTGTAATATGCGCCCCATGCCCGATATTGTCTTGTCCCTTTTTGGCCAGGATGGTGGATATGACCAGGTAGGCTAAACCGAAAATGTATCCCGGTATGGAAACACTGTCGGGCAAAAATGCAAAACCGATCCCTGCCGTGGGATTGAACAGGATGGAAGCGAAAATAACAGCGGAAACAGCCCCGGATGCTCCCAGCGAACGATAGTAATAATTATCCTTGTGTTTAAAGTAATCGGGTACGGAGGCAATGATCAGTGCAGAAAAATATAGGGCCAGGTACACGAGTTTCCCGCCGGAGCCGAATACTACCGGGTAGGAAAACATCAATTCCACCACTTCACCGAATGAATAAAGGGCAAACATATTAAAGATGAGGTGCACCACATCTGCATGAATGAGACCATGCGTGATGAAACGATATACCTGTCCGCGGTTAATATAAGGCGGGTAAAAAATAAGATCATCCTTCAGTTTTTCATTACTAAATGCCCCGATAGAAACCAGCGCTGTAATGATAATGATGGCCAGTGTGATGGTAAATTGATCCATGGCTAAGAATTAGTTCCGTGTAAAATAAAACTATTTATGATGATACTTTTCATTCTTTATGATCGTGCAGGCCCGGTACACCTGTTCGGCCAGGATCAGCCTGACCAATTGATGCGGAAAAGTGAGTTGCGATAATCCCCATACATGATTAGCCCGGTTTAATACAGCCTTGTCTATTCCAAAAGCCCCACCAATAAGGAAAACCAGTTGTTTCACACTTTCATTGGCCCTTGCCTGAATAAAAGCGGCCAATCCCTCCGAACTCATTTGTTTGCCATGCTCATCCAGTGCCACCAGGTAATCATCTTTTCCCAGCCATTCCAGTATCATTTCGCCTTCCTTTTTTTTCAGATCCATTTCACTCATCATGCCCGCATTCTTCGGCACGGGGATGATCTCCCAGCTGATCTTATGATATCTTGAGATGCGCCGGGTAAATTCTTCCACACCTTCTTTTACATAAGGTTCATTCGTTTTGCCAATGGACCAGAATGATATCTTCATACTCTAAAAATAAAGAAGTCCTGCCAGAGACAGGACTACTTTTAAAGAGAATTGTTTTGGGTGCTATTTGATCTCGTAATCTTTTTTGAATGACATCAGCGTGGAGCGGTACAATACGTTGGCCGGGTCCAGTGTGGCTGCCTTTGAATAGTACTGAAAGGCTTCGGAAAGATAATGCGCATCTTCCAGCATAAAAGCGATACGATACGCTTCTTCAGCTGCTCCTTCGCCGGCAGTGCCCTGTTTTTTCAGGCGGTCCACCACTTCGTTGAATGTGGCGGTGCTGACATAGTTGAAAACTTTCAATTCATCATTCTCTTCTCCTTTTATGGCTGCTGTCCAGAAATAGGTGTTACCGGGTTTTATTTTTGAAATAAAATTCGGTACGGGTATTTTCAGTTTAGAAACTGTTGACTTGTAAATAGGCTCTGTGATATTATCGGCGCTGTACAGGGAAAATTCGAATTCCTTGGCTTCCGCGTATGATTTCCAGGAAAGCGGGAACTCACCCCCGGAATAATTAACGGTATCCAGCCTCGGATCGATCCATACATTATTGATAGAGCGGCTTACGGCGCCCACGGTGCTCATGTAGGCTTTTCTGTCGCTGCCCGGAGAGCCGGAGGATTTTGTCATTTGCGCCCACACATATTTTACATAATTGGCGCTGAAGGAACTATTGGTAATGGTACAGGAGTCGCCGAACTTACTAAGCTGGTAAGTGCCGGGTTTGGTGATGGTGAACATCGCTGCTTCATTACATATAAGCGTAACCGCAGAGGCGTTGGCTATTTTGATAGAAGCGTTGCTTTTTAACAGGCGGCCCACTTTGGCTTTGCTTTCCGTATTGTTTTCAATGACGGCCACTGTTCCTTTGAAACTATACAACAGGAAGTTGCTGTTTTGCGCATGCACAGCAACGGTGAAAAAAACGAGCACGGTAAGGAAATAAATTTTTTTCATTTTTTATGCTTTAAGGTTCAATGTCAATGATGATGCGGTTTAAACACGGTATGGTAATTATATTTCCGGTGCATCCAGCTGGCCCATGCCTCATAAAAATAGATCACATCCACGGCCAGTACGATCACCACGAGTGTCATTTTCATATCGATCTTGATACGGAACTGATCGAACAGGAACATCCCGATGTAGGCAAACAATATGGCGGATGCTAACTGGGCGATTTTTGCTACTAAATGGAACCAGATATGGCTTTCCAGGTAATAATGGATGAAGAAGGACATATGCAGCCAGCCAATGAGGATGGCGACTGCCCAATTTACCCACGAAGGTAGCTTTTTTATGTAGTTTTTCTCCAATACCATGGAGATAATATTGGCATGAACGATGATCCCGTTCATATCAGGAAAGGACTTGCCGACAAATTGCTGGTTCATCGGGGTAAATTTCTTATCCAGGATATCATCCCGGTAGCGGCTCACATACCCGATCAGCACAATTTTTCCTGCCAGGGCTGAATCATCCACATTATTGTTGATGATATCATCTGAATTGTATACCAGGTATTGATCTTTATTAACGCTGGAGAAATGATCGGTAGTGTCGGCAAAAGTGGCCAGTTTTCGGGTATAGTTGATCAGTTCAAATTCTTTTCCTCTTTTTTCCAATGCCGAATATGCAGCAGAATCAAATAGCCGGATGATCTCGGAGGAAAAGCTGTTGAATTGGTGATGCTGTAGTTTTTCCCTGGGCAGGTACTGGCGTATGGTTTGTATATCCTTTTGCACCATGTTTACAAAACCGGTGGTATGCATCACCGGGGCAAACTGACCTGAATCAGCAGAAGGTATCTTATTTGTATAAATAAGTTTACTGGCCGTCACAAGATTTTTGGTGTTTTCGATGGCAGCAGCCAGGTGCAGATCTTCCTCGAGTGTGGTACCGGGTTTGTCAAACATAACATCCAGTCCCATCACTTTAGGTTTCATACTGTCCACTTTTTCTATCACTTTGGCTATACTATCCCGGCCGGCATTGCCGATATTGACCACCACAATATTTTTATCGAAATCGGTATTCTCGCCTTTTTTTAATTTGGCATAGCTGAGGTCATTGAAATCAAAATCCTTCAGGGCCAGTTTGATGGGATTGAGTACATAAAAATTTACGGGGATCAGCCCTAAAACTATAATGAATATAAAGACCCATAAAGTGGCGAACAAAGTGTCTCTTTCCAGCAGGTATTTGGTGACTTTATTACGGGCCTTTTTGGGGCCCTGGTCCAGGTGTTTATGAACTTCTTTCTTCATCCGGCAGTGGTTTTCTGATGATCTGTATAATGGATTTACTCCGGCCGGGCGGGGTTGCAACCTTCCATTACTTTAACTCCATCTTCCCTGAAACTGCGCTGTTACGTAACCGTTAGGCAACATTTTGGGCGATTTCTGCAGCACATTCCTTTGTAAATCCGTAAATTAGTAGGCCGAAATTATGCGAAAATACATTCCCATAATCGCAGCTGCCATTTTATTTATGGGCAGCGGACTAACTGTATACGGCCAAACTGCGGCCCCACCAAGGCCAAGAGATACGACCATACAGGGCCCCCAGACCTTTGCGATGATCATGGGCATATCTTCTTACAAGTATGTTCGCCCGCTGGCTTATGCAGATAAGGATGCTGAAATGTTCCGCGATTTTCTGAAATCACCTGCCGGCGGCAACCTGAAGGACGATAACATTTACATGTTATTGAATGACCAGGCCACCCTTGCCAATTTTTATGTAAGGGGTTTTCAATGGCTGAAAGTGAAAAAGCTGCAAAAAGGGGATCGTCTTTTTATTTACCTCGCCGGTCACGGTGATGCCATTGATGAAGACCAGTTCTTTTACCTGGCTTATGATTGTAACCCGGCAGGGGACAAGAACAGTTACCTGGTCAGTGGCGCCATACGTATGCTGGATGTGAAGATCAAGATCCAAAAGGAAGCTTCCAAAGGCGTGGAAGTGTACCTGGTGATGGATGCCTGCCGGTCCAATGAATTGCCGGGAGGATCCAATGGTCAGAGTTTTTTCAATACGGCTGTATCGGAAACCAAGGCCGGGGAGATCATCATGCTCGCTTCTTCAGCAGGCCAGGAATCGCTGGAGGCATCAACTATCGGTAACGGGCATGGGCTTTTTACCTATTACCTTGTGGACGGGCTGAATGGTCTTGCTGATGCCGGCGGGGCCCCGGACAATAAAGTGACCGTGGAGGAAATACAGAAATATGTGCAGCGGAATGTGCCGACAGTGGCCCAGGAGGAGTTCCGGAAAAAACAGGACCCCTTTTTCTGCTGCAGTGAGAATAGTGAGAAAGTGGTGAGTATAGTGGATACGGCCTACCTTCAGAAATGGCTCCGGACAAAAGAACTTCAAAAATCCATGGGCACAGCGGCCCTCTCATCAAGGGGTCGGGGATCCATATCGGACCGTGCTGATACCTTGTTGATAGAGACCTATAACCTTTTTAATAGTGCGATCCGGGAGAACCGGCTGATCGGGAATGCTTCTGCAGAATATTATTATGACCAGATGGAAAAGAATTTTCCCGGCAATTCTTATACGATCGATGCACAAACCACTTTAGCGGTGGAGTACATCAACTTTGCACAGACCAAGATCAATCTTTATCTCGACTGCCGGGATGCGTCGTCTATCCAGAAATTACGGGCACAGATAGACGAAGATGAAAAAACAGATGAGATCAATACCAGCCTGGCCCGGATGGAGAAAGTGGCCCAGCAGGAGTTCTATGAAGTGGGGTATATGCTGGAGAAAGCGATCAGCTATATCTCCGCCGATGATCCGGCTTTTGCCAATGCGCTGATGGGGCGAATGTATTTCTTCAAGGCAAGAGGTTACTTTGCCCGGAACCGGAAAGTGGTGGATATTAAAACAGCTTTCCAGTATGCCTATAATGCGTATGCCACAGATAAGGATGCGGCCTATATTTCGAACACCCTTTCATCGCTGCACCTGGATAACAGTAATTATGATAGTGCGATCTATTATGCCAAAAGGGCGATACTTACAGCCCCGCGCTGGCGCTATCCGTATGTAACACTGGCTTTTGCTTACAAAACACTGAATAAGCCTGATTCTGCCATCAAATATTACCGCAAGTCCATTGAAGTGCAGCCCAACAATGCGGATGCGTATGTGGACCTGGGACATTTTTATTATTCTTTGTCGAGGGCAGATTCAGCCATTGCCAATTATGAAAGGGCATTACGGATCGAACCCAATAATGTGTATGCCAGCAATAATATCGGTTGGCTGTACCACGATAAAAAGCAATACGACAAATCGGTCCAGTACTTTAAACGAAGTATAAAGGCCGATCCCCGTGTGATCAATGCCTATAACGGGCTGGCAAAAACATTCGTGGAAACCAAACAGTACGATTCTGCCCGGATGTATTATGCGAGGGCCTTTGATCATTACCAGGACAAGTCGATTGTGAATGTTTACATTGGTAATTTTTTTAAGGAGTTAAAAGAATTTGATTCTGCCAAAGTGTATTACCGGCTGGCTTCCGAAATGGACCCGACCTATGAAGATGCGTTCAATAACCTGGGCCGGGCCAGTTTTGCTTTAAAGCAATACGATTCAGCCAAGATCTTTTATCGCAGGGCCCTGGATGCTAATCCTCATTCTGCATTTTCATTGATCAATATGGGATTGGTGTTCAAAGAACTAAAAGATCCCGATTCAACCTATACTTATTTTCAGAAGGCTATCACCCTGGAACCCAGGAACCCGTCGATCCTGAACAACCTGGGAGTGATTTATGGGGAGGATAGAATGTTTGATTCAGCCAAACGCTATTTCAGGAGAGCCTTATTCGTAAAACCCGATTACCGGCCGGCATCCAATAACCTGCAAAAGATATTCAAAGACCTGAACCAGCTGGATTCCATCACCAATTTCCTGAAAGGGGTTTCATTATTCGATCCCAACAGTGTGCCCTTTATGAATGATATGGGTTTGGCCTTCCTGGACCAGAAGCGATACGACTCCGCCCGCCGCTATTTCCGTATCGGGTTACAAAAAGATCCAGGCAACCCGCAATTGCTGAATAATCTTGGTATGACCTTCAGAGGTATGAAGCGTTATGATTCGGCCCGGGTGTATTTGCAAAAAGCTGTAAAAAATGAACCGGGCAATCCTGATTTTATGGAAAACCTGGCTGCTATATTCAAACAAATTGACCTTCCTGATTCTGCAGCGTTTTATTTTAAGCAGCAGATCCATACAAGATCGAATGCCGGCGCCCAGGCTTATTTTTCTGTTGGAAGTTTCTTTGCCGACCTGAAGATGTATGATTCTGCGATCGTTTACCTGCGTAAAGCCATTGCAGAAGACAGAGATTATGAATCGGCCTATACCGGGATCGGCAGCATTTACATGAAGATGGAAATGCATGATTCTGCCTTTGGATATTTGAAAGAAGCGATGCGCATCAACCCCGAATCGCATAATACTTCGTTGAACCTGGGCCTGGTGTATCATTCCATGCAGCAATACGACTCTGCGATCGTGTATATCCAGAATGCGATACGCCTCGACCCGAAAAAAGGGAAAACATATTATCAACTGGCCTGCAGCTATGCCTTGTCTGATAAACCCATACAGGCTATCCAATATTTACGCCAGGCTTATGAAAGGGGTTATAAGAACACCGAAAACCTGATGGATGATCCTGACCTGATGGGATTACGTAAGTATAAAGAATTTGAGGACCTGCTCGATAAATACCTGCCGAACTGGCGAAAAAAATAATAAGACATAGAGGTAAACGCTACGTTTTAATAGAGATTCCCCCCGCAATTTTTAGTAATGATGTACAGATATGGGAGCAGGTTATGCCAGCCGGATGACAGAAATTAGTGGTTGATAGAGGCAAGTATGTATCACCGGCATTTTTGGAATTCAGGATTTACGGGCACTAAATACAAATTATATTTAGTGCTTTGTTATATCTTTTGCCTCCCCCTGATTATGTTAACTCAAAATAATCCTGGTAAAATCTTACCGGATAAGCGATCGATGGAGGAATTTGAACAAAGCTCAAGTCACCTCTTTATCGTAAAACCCCCACCAAAAAATTTGGAGTATTAACCCAAACTTTTTGGGGGTAAGTCGCCCTTTTTATCTGTCTAACTTGGTAGTATGACAGCCATACTGATAGACGACCATCCTCTTTTCTCCGAACTGCTGAAGACAGCTATTGAGGGTACGGGTGAGTTTGATAATGTAATACTGTACGAAAGCGGAGATGATTTTGTGTATGCAAAACCTGTGGCGGTGCCTGATTTGATCATACTGGATGTAAGGATGCCGGGCATGGATGGGTTGAAAGTGGTGGAATTTTGCAGGAAAAACTATCCTGCCGGGTTAAAAATTATCATCCTCAGTTTTATTGCCAATGTACAGATCGTTAAACAGGCGATCAGGCTGGGAGTGAATGGCTACCTGAGTAAGTCGGTGCCGGTGGAAGAGTTGTTGCTGGGTGTTCGCGAAGTGATATCGGGCAATAAGTATATTGCCGGGTCGATCCGAAAGCAAATGATCGATAATATGTTTGTTGGTAACGAAATCAATTTCAAGCTGACGGACAGGGAAATGCAGGTGCTGGAAATGGTTTGCAAGGGATATGCCTTTAAAGAAATCGCCTTTGAATTAAAGATCAGCTACCATACCGTGCATTATTATTACAAGAACCTCCTGAAAAAATTGAAGATAAATAAATCGAGAGATCTTATCGTGTTTGCCATGCTGCATGGTTTATATGTGCCGGATGTTTAAAAACTATGGCTGTTAAGCGGTCCTGTACAAAACATTAACAACATGATAGATTCTGGCAATGGTGTTTAAAATACTATCTGAAAAATTGTCGTTTAACAGGGAGATGCTTGTCCACGAAAAAAAGAATATTTCCGTGGTGTTCCGTTCTTTTATCCTGCTGGCCTTCCTGATTTGCCTGCTATACACTATTTACCTGCTTGCAATTAGCAAGGTCCCCTTGCAGCCTTTGGACCTTAGCCTGATCTTCATGCCTGCCTTGATATGTTTTATTTCAGATTGTGTTACCAGGAAAGGGCAAACAAATGCATCCTGGTTCTTAATGTTCATTTTGTTTCCTGCATCTATTACCGCCCGGTTCCTTTACGATTATATCAATGGACTGCAGAGCATATCCATATTACTGGCTATTGTGTGCATGTTCCTGGTGCGTAAAAAAATACAGGTATTGCTCGGTTTTTTTGTATCGATGGCCAGTTTTATAATAATGCACCTGTACCTGGATTATAAAGTAAATATTTCTTTTCATGATGACCTGGCGGCTTCTGTTTTTGGATATGTGGTACTCACTATCGGTCTTTTTTATGCCTTGCTTTACCTGCGCAACCTGCTTGATAATTATCATATTGAACGGAGCAAAGCGCTGATCCAGCTGAACGAGAGCAATAATTCACTGGACAAAAAGAACAGGGAAATTGAACAGAAATTGAAATTGCTTGCGCAGAAGAATAAGATCATATCCAATGCTGCGGAATTTCATAAAAACCTGACCACGATACTGTCTCATGATATCAAAGGCTCCATTCTGCCTTTGAAATACCTGTTGCACAACATGCGTTACAATTATGTGGGAAAGGAAGATTTTGAGATTTATGTGCAACGGCTGGAATTGGAAATTGAGCGGCTGTATATGCTGCATGAAGAAATATTGAACCTGGCCAGTACTACGGGCCAGCAGGATTATATCACCAAAACTAATTTTTCTGTTTCCGAACTGATTGATAAAACAATACAGGAAAGCAGGGTCCCGATAGCCGGGAAAAGCCTTCGGGTAACCAGTAACATACCGGGCTGCCTGAATATATATGCCAATGCTAATCTTTTCAAGATCGTATTACGGAATTTATTATCCAATGCTATTAAGTTTTCTTACCCGCTGGGTAATATCTTTTTTGATGTGGAGGAAGGCGATCGCAGTTTACGCCTGATCATCCGGGACCATGGGGTGGGTATTCGCAAGGAGAATATCCGAAAGATCATGGATGGGGAGTACATTCAAACATCGGGTACCGAAAAAGAAAAAGGTACCGGGCTCGGGTTAAAATTCTGTAAGGATATAGTGGACCGTCTGAACGGTGAGTTAAAGATCAGCAGCGAGCTGGGAAAAGGTACAAAAGTTACATTGGTGATGCCAAAAAAGTGAGGGATGGGCAGGGAGTAGGGATTAGTGATTAGGATATTTGTCTCTGCCAGGATTATTTTCAATGAACCTGTTCGCATTGGACTTACCCCAATCCCCTGCTCGCTATGCTCGCGGTCTTTTTATTCGCCCGCTTAGGCAAACAAGTTTGCCCCGCGGTCAAAT